>NZ_JBBYAF010000001.1:0-230623 GCF_038405515.1 Rossellomorea oryzaecorticis
CGGGAAAAGTAGCTAATGTGAGACCCCGCAGGAGCGAACGCGACGAGGAGGCTCACGGGCTACCCGCGGAAAGCGAAGTCTTGCACGGAAATCAAAAGCGGTGTAACAAAGCCTAGTCTCATAACAAAGAATATAAATAATAAAAAAAGAGAAATCTTCATAAAGATAGCGAAGGGGAAGGGCAAGCCTTTCTCCTTCAACATCTTATCACCCACATCTACCCTTCACAGGTGATAAATACCTTCCTGTTTTTCTCACATAAAAAAATTACAAAAAAACGAAAAAGTAATGAATAGTTATCAACAGTTGAAAAGGGTACCTTGCGCTTTTTCGATAAGTATGGTTAAAATAGATAAGGTTTTTACGAATTGTAAGAAAACATTACTTGAATTTGAGTAATGTCCAGCTCCAGCGCCTAGCCCCTCGAGACGTTTCGCTCCGCCCGCTGAAGTCAAAAAACGACTTCACCAATCGAAGCTCCAACGCTTGTCGGGGCTGATCAAGGCGCTTGCGCATTTCTTATCAGCTTTCTCTTTTTAATGCTTCAACTAACATTTCTTCATTTTATTTACAGGGTAATTTTACATAGATTGTTTTGTCCCTTGGGAGGGTATACAAGACAACGTGCAAATCGCCTGAATTCAATTCACTTATTCAAAGCAGCAACCAAATTAATAAAGCGTGGTGTCATAATGGAAGAGTTAACAATTTCCAGCTTAGAAAATATGAAGCTGAAAGAGCTATATGAGCTGGCTAAACGATACAAAGTTTCTTATTATAGTAAATTAACAAAAAAAGAACTGATTTTTGCCATTTTGAAAGTGAGAGCTGAGCAGGAAGGCTTCTTTTTCATGGAAGGTGTCCTTGAAATCATCCAATCAGAAGGCTTCGGTTTCTTAAGACCGATCAACTATTCTCCAAGCTCGGAGGATATCTATATTTCTGCGTCACAGATCCGCCGCTTCGATCTTCGTAACGGGGATAAAGTGTCCGGTAAGGTGCGTCCTCCGAAAGAAAACGAACGTTACTTCGGACTTCTGCATGTGGAAATGGTCAACGGTGAAGAGCCGGAATCAGCGAAGGAACGCGTTCACTTCCCTGCTTTGACTCCTTTATATCCTGACCGTCAAATCACATTGGAAACAACACCGAACAGAATTTCAACACGTATCATGGACCTGATGGCACCAGTCGGTTTCGGTCAGCGCGGTCTGATCGTGGCACCGCCTAAGGCCGGCAAAACGATGCTTCTGAAAGAAATCGCGAATTCGATCACAACAAATAACCCCGAAGCGGAATTGATTATCCTTCTGATCGACGAACGTCCTGAAGAAGTGACCGACATCGAACGTTCAGTGGATGCGGAAGTCGTTTCCTCTACCTTTGACGAGGTTCCTGAAAACCACATTAAAGTGGCCGAGCTTGTTCTTGAACGTGCGATGCGTCTGGTTGAGCATAAGCGCGACGTTGTCATCCTGATGGATAGCATCACGCGTCTGGCTCGTGCATATAACCTCGTGATCCCGCCAAGCGGACGGACATTGTCAGGTGGTATCGATCCGGCTGCATTCCACCGACCGAAGCGTTTCTTCGGTGCTGCGCGTAACATTGAAGAAGGCGGAAGCTTGACGGTCCTTGCGACGGCATTGGTGGACACAGGTTCCCGTATGGATGATGTCATTTATGAAGAATTCAAAGGAACAGGGAATATGGAACTCCATCTTGATCGTTCTCTTGCTGAAAGACGTATCTTCCCGGCGATCGACATCCGCCGTTCCGGTACGCGTAAGGAAGAACTTCTTATCGAGCAGGATCACCTTGATAAGTTGTGGGCAATCCGTAAAGCCATGTCCGATCAGCATGACTTCGCTGAAAAACTTATGCGCAAGCTGAAACAGTCAAAAACGAATCATGAGTTTTTCGAAGTGTTGACAGAGGAAGCGAAGAAGCGTTAATCTATTCTTCGTAACGAATTTTTGAGGTGCCGTTTTCCAATTTATTAGGTTGCAAAACCGGCATGTCCTTGTTATAATGATATCAATGTGTTTTTAAAATTGGATGCGGTAAGGGGCTGGCTATTACTACCATGCTTATGCTCATATCGCATATATCTTCGTAATAAATTACTCTGTTTCAGATGATTCAGGGCGGAAGGAGATGAAAGTAATGAAATCAGCAATTCATCCTAAGTACAACACGATCAAAGTTAGTTGTGCATGCGGTAACGAATTCGAAACTGGTTCTGTAGCAGAAGAAATGCGCGTTGAGGTATGTTCTGAATGCCATCCATTCTACACAGGCCGTCAGAAATTCGCTGATGCAGGTGGACGTGTTGACCGTTTCAACAAAAAATACGGTCTTAAAAATCAACAACAATAATGAAGAATCAGAAGATCAAAGAGTCTTCCGTCCTTTCGGTTTGTGTGCCTAGCATATGAACAGGAAGAGTCGGACTCTTTGAACCTTCTCTTCACTGCATAAAAACAGGCAAGGAAATTCTGCTTGCCTGTTTTTTATTGTAATATAAGATAGTGTTTCTTATATTTGAGAAATGGCTAGCTTCAGCGCCTAGCCCCTCGAGACGTTTCGGTCCGCCCACTGAAGTCAAAAAACGACTTCACTGGTCGGCCCTCCAACGCTTGTCGGGGCTGAACAAGGCGCTTGCGCTTTTCTCAGTAAAGACAAAAATTGAGGCGGTTTTTTTGATAAGAACTGTGCCTCTTTTTTTCTGTCAAATTCGCGATTTTGGAGCATTTTTTCCGTACATAAAGGAATGCTTACTATAATAGATAATCAGCGGCAGGTGTCCTTTTTGAAAGCAAATAAGGATGCGTTGAAGGCCGCTTTTTCATAATAAGGGGTTAGAAAGGAGAGGCGCTTTCGTGTATGTCATGAAACAAACCGGTTGGGTAGAAGTCATTTGCGGCAGCATGTTTTCTGGTAAATCAGAAGAGCTTATTCGCCGGGTTAGACGAACTCAATTTGCAAAGCAGGAAATTGCTGTGTATAAGCCAAAATTAGATAATCGCTATAGCGATGAATCCGTCGTATCTCATAATGGTACCTCGGTCATTGCAAAGGCAGTCGAGGGATCGGCTGTCATCCTTGAGGACTTGAATCCCCAGGTGGATGTAGTCGCTATTGACGAGGTTCAATTTTTCGACGAAGGCATTGTGGAAGTCGTGCAGAAGCTTGCGAACAGCGGGTACCGCGTGATCCTTGCCGGACTCGATCAGGATTTCCGCGGCGAACCATTCGGACCGATGCCGAAACTCATGTCCATTGCAGAACAAGTGACCAAGCTTCAAGCGGTATGTGCCGTCTGCGGCTCTCCAGCAAGCCGGACACAGCGCCTCATCAATGGGGAACCGGCCGGCTACGACGACCCGGTCATCCTCGTCGGTGCATCGGAAGCCTACGAACCAAGATGCCGCCATCATCATGAAGTTCCAAAGGGGCTTAGTGTGTCGCCTGATATGGTGAAGGGAATGTAATAGTTGATTTGATGATTGAAAAGCCGCTATCCTGATGGGATGGCGGCTTTTTTGCGAGAGAATTTTTCGGAAATGAGAAGGTTCGAATGGTAATTTATGTTATTCGGCAAAAATAAATGCGTTTTTGCAAAAATATGTGTTAAATCGGCAAGAATATTACTCAAACCGGAAAGTAAAAGTAGGATTTCGGCAAGATTAACGTGAAATTCGGCAAGAATACTCTTTCTGGTTTTCAAATCGTAATCAGATCCTATCTCTGAAGCATTCAAATCAGGATGAAAAGCCAAAATTCACCTCGTATAACGATTCTCCTGGAGGAAAACGTAATATCAGGAGGTGTTTTTGGCATGATGAAAAGGATAATGCTTGCTCTGTTCTTTACGGTGATTTTCATAATTGCCACGGCTTGCGGCAGTGTGAACAAAGAGTCGGAGTACGGAAGACATAATGATGGCGGAGGTACGCAATTTATTGATACCCGCAAGCCTCATATGGACAATGACCCGAAAAATGTGAATGACGGGGAAAGTATGAATCAGAACCCCAACGTCCCGAACCTTACAAACAATATGGAAAACACATCTACAACGATCGGCGTCAATGAAGACAAAGCGCGGGAAGTTGTGAATGAGTACTCCCGTTTTAAAGCGGATGAAGTCTGGATCAACGGTGAACAAATGTGGGTCACTGCACATACAAAAGAAGAAATGACAGCAGAAGAAACAGGCAAAGAGGAAGCAAAATTAAAGAAAAAGCTACAGAAAGCCCTGCCTCGTTTTAATGTGAATGTGAAAATTACGGAGAGATAATAGAAATAAAGCAGGCGAGTAGAAAGATGGTTTCTGCTTGCCTTTTTATTTGTTGATTAAATTTAAAGTAACGATTGAAGATATGAAATGGTTCCAGCAGTTGATTGGAGTGGAAGACGAAGACTCCTGCGGGAAAATTAGCTAATGTGAGACCCCGCAGGAACGCAGTGACGAGGAGTCTCACGGGCTACCCGCGGAAAGCGAAGTCTTCCACGGAAATCAACTGCGGTGTTTAAAGAGTATTTTTAATTTTACATAATGCAGGACAGCCCCAATCCGAACTTTCTTGTTTTTACCCACGCCATATAATATAATTAGACTGTTATGGATTAAAATTGAGGTGAATAGCTGTGTTCGATCGTTTACAAGCAGTGGAAGATCGCTATGACAAGTTAAATGAACTGTTGAGTGATCCGGAAATTGTGAATGACCCAAAGAAGCTAAGAGAATATTCTAAAGAGCAATCAGATATTCAAGCGACGGTAGAGGCCTACCGCGAATATAAAGACATCAGCCAGCAGTATAAAGAGGCGAAAGCGATGCTGGATGAGAAGCTTGATGCTGATATGCGAGAGATGGTAAAAGAAGAAGTATCCGAGCTTGAAGAGCAGATTGATGCACTGGAAGAGCGTTTGAAAATATTATTGATTCCGAAAGACCCGAATGATGACAAGAACGTAATCATGGAGGTTCGCGGAGCAGCCGGTGGAGACGAGGCCGCTCTATTCGCGGGTGACTTATACCGCATGTACAGCCGCTTTGCGGAGGCCCAGGGCTGGAAAATCGAAGTGATGGAAGCGAATTCGACAGGTGTTGGCGGTTATAAAGAGATTATCTTCATGATCACCGGTAACGGCGCGTATTCAAAAATGAAATACGAAAACGGGGCACACCGCGTACAGCGTGTTCCTGAAACCGAGTCCGGCGGCCGTATCCATACGTCGACCGCAACAGTGGCATGTCTACCGGAAGCGGAAGAAGTCGAAGTCGATATCCATGATAAAGATATCCGCGTGGATACTTTCGCGTCAAGCGGACCAGGGGGACAGTCTGTCAATACGACGATGTCTGCTGTCCGTCTGACTCACATGCCAACAGGGGTAGTGGTTTCGTGTCAGGATGAAAAATCGCAGATCAAGAACAAAGAGAAGGCAATGAAAGTATTGCGTGCCCGCGTATATGATAAATTCCAACGTGAAGTACAGGCTGAATACGATGCAAACCGTAAGTCTGCCGTTGGGACCGGTGACCGCTCTGAACGTATCCGGACGTACAACTTCCCGCAAAATCGTGTAACCGACCACCGTATCGGTCTGACGATCCAAAAGCTTGACCAGATTCTTGAAGGGAAGATGGATGACGTCATCGATGCACTGATCATCGAAGACCAATCCAAGCTTCTTGAAAGAATGGAAGAAGTGTAAAATGAACGTGACCGTTTTTGAAGCCCTGAAGTGGGCTTCTTCTTTTTTAAGTGAACATAATCGTGATGAAAATGCCGGAGAAATTTATTTGCGTCACCTGCTCGGCTTATCCCGTTCATCACTGCTTGCCGAACAGCGGAGTCCGGTCCCCCCGGAAAAATGGGAAGAATTCCAGGAGGGGATACGGAATCATGCAGAAGGTGTGCCGATTCAGCATATCATTGGATTTGAAGAGTTTTACGGCCGGTCATTCAAGGTGAATGAGCATGTGCTGATTCCAAGGCCAGAAACGGAAGAGTTGATCTATTATGGTCTTGAAAAAATGAAACGGCTGTTCAGTCGCGGTAGTTCGCTGTGTGCCGCCGATATCGGCACCGGAAGCGGGGCGATTGGGGCAACGCTGAAGCTTGAAAGTACGGATTGGCCGCTTGATGTGATGGCCGTGGATATTTCAGAGGAAGCACTGGCTGTGGCAAAGGAAAACAGTCAGCGGCTGGGGGCGGAAATCACTTTTTACCAGGGAGATCTTCTGAAGCCGTTGGTGAATAAGGGGTTGAAGCTCGACATCATGTTGTCGAATCCGCCATACATTCCTTTAGGTGACCGTGAAACGATGTCGGAAGTTGTCGTCGACCATGAACCGCAGCTCGCTTTATTTGGGGGCGAAGACGGTTATGATCTGTACCGGCGTTTCATGGATGAGCTGCCGGCCGTCATGAACGACACATTTCTGATCGGATTTGAAGTCGGTGCCGGCCAGGGTGAGACCGTTGCAGACTTACTGCGCGGGACGTTTCCTGAGGGAGAGACGGAAATTGTGTTTGATATTAATGGCAAGGACCGGATGGTGTTTTGCTGGAGGAAATAGAATGAAGAAGCACTCTGAATCACAACCTGACAGCGGGATTTGTCATCGTGTGAATCAGGGTGCTTTTTTATTTGATATTTGACGTGAATTCTTAGTCTATTAGATAAAGCACAAGGATTTATAACATTATATGGTAAAATAAACCTAACAACCGGAGCGGGATAGCGAATTGAGATATTAGGGAGAGATGCAGAAATCCCGATAAAATGGGGGACAAATCTATGAAAAAAATGAGTCTCATACTGGGTGTGGTCATTCTAATCATCATTTTGGCGAATATATCGGATATAGTGGCTCATGCTAAACTGTATTCATTCCACAACAATAAAAAAGAGACAACCGAAACAAAAGTCATTACATTTGACGAAATATTTGAGACTTTGTATCAACAAAGGAATTTGGCAGTAGAATTAGAGGGTTCGACAAGCTATTCATTAATAGGCGATGAAGTAAGAAAAGGCGCTGATGATGCTTCTGATTACGAAATATTTCTAAAGAAGCACCCTCAAATTAATTCAATCAAAATTGAACTGCCAATCATCACATACAAAGACGATGATAGAACCATTGAATTTATATCAGGAAAAGGTGAAGTAGTAGAAATATTAAAGAACGGTCAATGGAAAGAATTTAATCGTTCATGGGATGATTTATGGAATGAATTAATTGAAAAGCAAAACCATGGGCGTTGATTAATATTAAGAATTGCCAGATATGGTTTTGCTGAAGGGCTTTAATGCTATAAAAACAACACATTATGGTTTAGTTGTCCGATTAAGTTTTTCATAGAATACTAGATAAGAAGTACGGTGCATTGACTTTGAATTTTTTTGAGAAAGAAAGTGTCTTTACATTCTAGGACCTATCCAGCGTTGATTGGAGTGCAAGAGGAAGACTCCTGCGGGAAAAGCGAGTTAGGTAAGACCCCGCAGAAGCAGAGCGACGAGGAGGCTTACCAACCGCCAGCGGAAAGCGAAGTCTTGCACGGAAATCAAAAGCGGCATTATCAGCACTATATGGGTTTTTCTAAAAGTTACTTCAAACTTCCCAAAAAAATATCAATTTACTAGTTTAAGATTTCCCCGCCTTGTCCAGACTATTTTACTGAGGGGAAGGTGGAGAGAAAATGAAAACAAAACACGCGGTATTATCTTATATTCTAATTCTTACTTTAGGCACAATCTTAAGTTTATATATTCCGAAACAGGAAATCACAGCACAGGAGCCGATGGTCATTCCTCAGGAAGCGATTCGCCTCCGCATCCTGGCAAATAGTGATTTAGAGAAAGACCAAAACGTGAAGCGGTTAGTGCGTGACGAGGTAAATAAAGAGATTACAGAATGGGTCGGCAGTCTCACATCACAGGAAGAAGCCAAGAACATCATCAAAGCGGGACTGCCGGAGCTTCAGAAAATTGCAGAAGAAGTGGTGGCGGCTGAGGGGCTAAATCAAACCGTAGAAATCGATTTCGGCAAAGTTCAGTTCCCGACAAAACTGTACGGACAATATCTCTATCCGGCAGGTGAGTACGAAGCGGTCCTGATCACACTCGGAAAAGGTGAAGGGGCAAACTGGTGGTGCGTCCTCTATCCGCCGCTATGCTTCCTGGACTTCTCAACAGGAAACGCAGTAAGAAGCCCCGGCTTTGAAACCACGGTCGAAGCAAGCGGAGAAGTAGTGACAGAAGTGGATCCGGAAGACGAACTGGCAACAGAGATCTCTTCCGAAGAAATGTTGACCGAAGTTGAGGAAGACACAGTGGAAATTGCACAGGATGCATCAGAAGAAACAGAAGTTGTGGAAGAAGCCCTTGAAACAGAAAAATCAAAAGCTTCCCTAGCTAAAGAGAACAAACTAATCGAAGACTTTCATTCAAATGAAGAAGTGACAGAGAAACAACAGCCGGTAAACGAACAGGTCTTCATAGAAGAAGGCGACCAAGAAGAAGTAGAGGTCAGATTCTTCGTAGTCGACTTAGTAAAAGGGTTATTTAATTAAAACGTGAGGTTTCATCTTTAAGGTGGATCCTTATTTTTTTGTTCTAAAATAGCTTGTCGTTGCTTCTAACCCGTTCCAGCGGTTGATTGGAGTGGAAGACTAAGACTCCTGCGGGAAAAGTAGCTAATGTGAGACCCCACAGGGAGGCACGACCGAGGAGGCTCACGGGCTACCCGCGGAAAGCGAAGTCTTCCACGGAAATCAAAAGCGGTGTTCAAAAGAGTTGCTTCTTTTAACATACGGAACAATTAGGGCAGACACCTTCTACTAAAAAAAACAAATCTACTAAAAACTAGTTCTAATCCTTCCTCCCTCTCATAAATTAAGAGTAAAGATGCTAGAAAAAAGGGAGGAAGAAAAAATGACGAAAATCATCAGGCAGGCAACACATGAGGATATCTATAAAGTGATTGGATTTCTTGTTAAAGCGGGATTGAGCACGGAAGGAGTAAAAAGCACGATCGACTGCTTTCTGGTTGTGGAGGATGAGGAAAAGAATCTGATCGGGACACTGGGAATCGAGATGAGAGGCAGAACCGGTCTGCTTCGTTCGCTGGTCGTCACTCCTGCATTTGACAGCGAAGAAATCTTTAGCCTCTTCCAGGAGATTTTCAAACTGGCAAAAGAAAAAGATTTAGCACAACTGTACTTGATTACAAATCGCAGAGCTTCACTGAATTTCTTTGAAGTATTAGGTTTTCAACAGGAACCGAAGTCGTTTGTGTATGAACTGAAAGATTTCGTTCATGCCAAACAGTTATCCACAGTGGATAACCTGCTGACGATGAGCCTTCAATTGTAGGTGTATCGCAGAAATTTCGACAAACCTGCGAGTATATGAATAAGGGATGTTCATTCCATGAGCCGGATCATTTTTCTACAAAAAGATCCGGATTTCTTGTGTGTGGATTCGACAAAAAACGTTCTGAACCCGCGTACTGGTATAAATGTCTCTTTTTTCAGAATTATTCACACTCGTCCACAGGGTTATCCACAGTAGTGAACAGCTTATGCACGTTTTGTGGACAATACTTGAGAATTCACTAGGTTTCTTTTATACTTTCAAAAGGGTATGATTGTGGAACACTTGATAATTCAATGTTTATCCACATGAATGTGAATAGATGTATGCTTGATGAAAAAAGGTGGACGAATGACATGATAAAACGTTGGATTGTGGAAAATGATGTGGATAATAAAGAAAGTTATCCACAAATTGTGGATGCAGCTCGGATTTTGCGCGAAAACGAAGTCGTTGCATTTCCGACAGAGACGGTATATGGACTTGGAGCAAATGCAAAAAGTGATGTGGCCGTGGATAAAATTTTCAAAGCAAAAGGCAGACCTTCCGATAATCCACTGATTGTCCACATCTCAAATAAAACTCAATTAAAAGAATTGGTGGAAGAAATCCCGGCAGCGGCGGAAAAATTGATTTCTGCATACTGGCCGGGACCGTTGACCCTTATTTTTCATAAAAAAGATGGAGTGTTTTCTGAAAAGGTGACGGCCGGGCTCGATACGGTCGCAATCCGGATGCCGGACCACCCCGTCGCACTTGCGATTATTGAAGAGTCGGGGCTTCCGATCGCAGCGCCAAGTGCGAATCGTTCAGGAAAGCCGAGTCCGACGACGGCCCAGCACGTGATCGATGACCTTGAGGACCGGATCATCGGGGTCGTAGATGGCGGGGAAACAGGAGTAGGCGTGGAATCCACTGTGGTCGATTGCACTGGATCTGTCCCCGTCATCTTGCGGCCAGGCGGGGTGACGAAAGAGCAGCTCCAGGAAGTGGTCGGAGAAGTCGGCGTCGATCCTTCTTTAAAAGAAGGAAAGGGCGCGCCGAAATCCCCCGGGATGAAATATACGCATTATGCTCCCGACGCTCCCGTTTATCTGGTCGATGGAACGAGGGGTGACGTGCAAAAGCTCGTAGATGAGAAAAAGAGCGAGGGATTAAAAGCCGGTGTGCTGACCACCGATGAATTTGTGGATGACTATCGTGCAGATGTCGTGCTTTCCGTTGGCAGGAGGGACGATTTAAATACGGTCGCCCATGGACTGTACGACACACTGCGGGCATTCAACGACCGTGATGTGGATATCATTTTTGCCGAGATGTTCCCTGAAGAAGGAGTCGGTCTTGCGATCATGAACCGGCTTCATAAAGCGGCGGGGTACCGGGTGATTAAGAGTTGATCAATGTAAGAAGTAAGGGTATTCCTATAGATGGATTGTGAAAACCAGGACCTCTGCTGATTCGTGTTGAAGGCGAATTGCAGGGGTTTCTTCGTTGATGTGCTCGTTGAATCAATTTTTTCTCATTCTATTTCTCTTTGGACGTGCATAAGTTTTTCTTGAAGGCACGTCCATAGGAGGAAAAGAAATGACGACACTTATCGGAGAAATGATTACCTTAATGTTAATGGCATTTGCTCTTGGAATGGATGCCTTTTCGATCGGAATCGGGATGGGAATGTTTCAGCTTCGTTTAAAACAGATTTTTTACATAGGATTGACGGTCGGGCTTTTTCACGTGTGGATGCCTCTGTTGGGGATGATGACGGGAAAATTTCTGTCTGACGCCTTCGGATCGTTTGCCACGTACGCAGGAGGCATCCTCCTGATTGTCCTTGGCATTCAGATGTTCATGTCCAGTTTTAAAGAGGAAGAAACGACACTGATTTCTCCGGTAGGTTTCGGACTCCTGCTTTTTGCGCTGAGTGTAAGCTTAGATAGTTTTTCGGTCGGCTTGACCCTGGGTATATTTGGTGCACGGACAGCTGCGGCGCTCGTTTGCTTCGGAGTGGCGGCCACCCTCCTGACGTGGATCGGCCTGTTGCTCGGAAGAAAATTTCAAGGCGTCCTCGGCACCTACAGCGAAGCCCTCGGAGGCAGCATCCTCTTCGCCTTCGGAATCAAGCTTTTGCTGCCTTTGTAGATTGATAGAATAAGAATTTGAAGAAGTTCAAGGCCCGTCCCAGACTGCTTTAAAGCGCTAAAAGCCCGTCCCTCACTGCTTTAATGTGGTGGGGCTTTTTTGTGTTTTTGCAAGCCATTCCACATTTCTTTTTGTCCAGCTCCGGCGGCTAGAGGATCGAGACATAAGCTAAATGGTCCAAGAAGGCAAAGAGCGCCTTCGTGGCCGATTCGTCTTATGCCACCCGCCTCTGAGCAAAGCCATTCCACATTTCTTTTTGTATTCTTTGTGAATGCCCTATAAGGGAATTGGAAATTATTTTATAATAGGTTGTAAGGAGGATGAGATGATGAAGATCTTGTTTGTTTGTACGGGTAATACGTGCCGCAGTCCGATGGCGGAGGCGGTGTTGAGCCATAGAGGTGCTGAGCGGTTTGAGGTGAAATCGTCGGGCGTTTTTGCGATGGATGGAAGTGATGCTTCATTTCAGACTAAAGAAGTTCTGGAAGAGAACGATATAAAACATGAGCACCAATCCAGCACGCTTCGAAAAAAGGACATTGACTGGGCGGACTATGTGTTTACGATGACCGCTCATCATAAATGGGCGATCATGGATCAGTATCCTGAGGCTTCCGATAAAGTGTTCACTTTAAAGGAATATGTGCTTGAGAATCCTGAAGACATGGACGTTTCCGATCCCTTTGGAGGAAGTGTCGACATCTACAGACATACATATAGGGAGCTGGACACGCTGATTGAGCAATTGATCAACAAGCTAGAAAAAGATTGATATTTTGAGGAGAGAAAAGGGATGGGGAAAGAGAGAGGGTATAAGTCCGGTCTTAGAAAGAAACTGGTATTCTTTATTACGATTTTGGCATTGGTCACGTATTCAACTTCGGCATTTTTTATTTATTTTATCAAGCCGACCTTTGCGCCGGATGTGAATGAGCTATTATTTACGAGTGTGACGCTTGGCATGGGTGTGTTTTGGTCGGGTGTGCTGGCCTTTTTTGCGGCGGGATTCATCGTCAAACCGCTTCAGCGTCTCGAACAGGCTGCGCTTAAGGCGGCTGAAGGAGATATCGCGGTGGAAGTGGAAGTGCCGAAGTCGGATGATGAAATCCGTGCGCTCGGACTCGCGTTCAATCGCATGCTTCATAATCTCCGGGATATGGTGTCGAGCATCGAGGAGAATTTCACAAAAACAAATTCAAATGTAGTGGATTTATCGAAGGCATCTGAAATCGCTTCACAGCAAGCGGATTCAATTTCAAGAACGATCAGCGAAATATCGGCCGGTGCCGAAAGCTCGGCGATGGCGATCCAGACAACCGCTGAATCGGTAGAGGACGTCATTCAAATCGCCCAGGAAGTCCAGAATCACTCAAAGTCTTCCGAACAGCTTTCTAAAAACATGGTCACCGAGCTTCAGGGCAGCAAAGAGGTTATTCATTCGTTAGTGGAAGGGATCACGACGCTCGCGAAAGGAAATGAGGATTCACTTGTCGTTGTCCGCCGCTTGGAAGATAACGCGAAAAAAGTGGAGCAGATCATTCAATTGGTCGGGGATATTGCCAATCAGACGAACCTACTCGCACTGAATGCTTCTATTGAAGCGGCACGGGCGGGTGAACACGGAAAAGGATTTGCCGTCGTAGCCGAGGAAGTCCGTAAACTTGCGGATGAAAGCGGCAAAGCGGTTCAGGGCATTTCTGATTTGATTAAAAATATTCAAACGGAAGTCGGAAACGTGGTCGGGCAGATTACAAACCAGGTAACAACAGCCAACAAAGAAGCTGAAAAAGGCTCAAAAACAAATGAAGTCTTCGAAACGATGACGAACACCATACATGAAGTGGCAGATTCGGTCCAAAAAATTTCCGGTCTTGTCGACAAACAAATGGAGAGCATCCGCCTTACATCCCAGCAATCCCAGGAAGTGGCGGCAATCGCAGAGGAAACCTCCGCAGGTGCGGAAGAAGTATCGGAAGCGACGCGCGAACAGGCTGGTGTTATGGTGGATGTCGAGGAATTGGCGTTGAACCTGAAGAAGCAGGCCGAATCGCTGAAAGGAACCATCACCCGTTTTCATTTATAAACTCATTTTCGAATAGCATGGGCCCAGGGTCCGTGCTATTTTAGATTGAGCAGATGAAAGCCCGTCCCATCGTGCGGTACCGCGTTAAAGGACCGAGGGACGGGCCTTCAAATCGTGGGTGGGCTCATGTGAAAGACGACTTTTTTCCTAAGCTGAAAAACTTTATCTATTTTAATGGGTATGTCAAAATAAAAGAAACAAACACTAGTCAAAAATAGGAGTGACGATGGATGAAAATCGCAATTGCTTCAGATCACGGCGGGGTAAATATTCGTGAAGAAATCAAATCATTACTAGAAGAATTAGGCTTGGAATATGAGGATTTTGGCTGTGAATGCGGAACTTCAGTGGATTATCCGGATTATGCCGTACCAGTGGCTGAGAAGGTAGCGGGCGGTGAGTTTGACCGCGGCATTTTAATCTGCGGTACAGGCATCGGCATGAGCATTTCTGCCAATAAGGTGAAAGGTATTCGCTGTGCGCTTGTCCATGATGTATTCAGTGCGAAAGCGACACGTGAACATAATGACAGCAATATCCTGGCGATGGGTGAACGCGTCATCGGACCAGGGCTCGCCCGCGAAATCGCAAAAACTTGGCTGGGAACGGAATTCGAAGGCGGACGCCACGCAAATCGAGTTGGAAAAATCACGGCATACGAAGACAAATAATAGGAAGTGGATTTCATGGAAATCACTCAATTACAGGAACAGCTTCGCAGTATACTGACGGAGTTCAAGGAAAAAGTTTCATTGAAAAAAGGACAGGTTTTTGTGGTAGGATGTTCGACCTCGGAAGTCGTCGGTGAACGAATCGGGACAGCCGGAACATTTGAAGTGGCTGAGATGATTTACAGTGAGTTAAAAGAGTTTGCTGATTCTGCCGGGGTATCACTTGCCTTTCAATGCTGTGAGCATTTGAACCGGGCGATCGTCCTGGAGCGGGAAACGGCTGAACGAAAGAACCTGGATGAAGTGACGGTAATTCCTGCACGGTCCGCCGGCGGTGCCATGGCGACCCATGCTTACCGCTCGTTTAAGGATCCCGTCATGGTGGAGTTCATAAAAGCGGATGCCGGTATCGATATCGGCGACACATTCATCGGCATGCAGCTGAAGCATGTGGCGGTCCCGGTGAGAGTGTCTCAGAAGAGTCTCGGCGGGGCGCATGTTACGCTTGCAATGACCCGGCCGAAGCTGATTGGCGGCGTGCGGGCCGTGTATGAATAAAGAACAGGATAGGTTTGAGGCAAGGTCCGTTCTTTGATGCTTTAACGCATCGAGGGGCGGGCCTTTGATTGTGTACCAGGTACATTTGGAACGGATTGTACCAGGTACAATTTTTACCGTTTGTACCAGGTACACTCGAAGCCTTGTGTACCAGGTACACAATCCACCCCGCGTCAGCGTTTAGACCCCTGATTCACCCCAAAACACGAACATTCCAATTTACCCACACGTTATTATTTCGCGTTCTCCATAATCATGATAGAATGAAATTGAATGAATCAAGATGGCGCAGCTTAGAATGGGCCGATGAATAAAAGGGGGATATGTATGAGTAAGATTGCCAAGCAAGATCCGGAAATTTATGCAGCGATTCAAGATGAATTAGAGCGTCAACGTACGAAAATCGAGTTAATTGCATCTGAGAATTTTGTCAGTGAAGCCGTTATGGAAGCACAAGGTTCGGTTCTCACCAACAAGTATGCAGAAGGGTACCCAGGTCGTCGCTATTATGGCGGGTGTGAGCATGTCGATGTAGCGGAGAACTTAGCTCGTGATCGTGCGAAAAAGTTGTTCGGAGCAGAGCATGTGAACGTGCAGCCTCACTCAGGAGCGCAAGCCAATATGGCAGTCTACTTCACAATCCTTGAGCAGGGGGACACAGTTCTCGGGATGAACTTATCCCACGGCGGACACTTGACACACGGAAGTCCGGTAAACTTCAGTGGAATTCAATATAACTTCGTCGAGTACGGAGTCGATAAAGAAAGCCACTTAATCAATTACGAAGATGTTCGTCAGAAAGCATTGGAAAACAAGCCGAAGCTGATTGTAGCGGGTGCAAGTGCATATCCTAGACATATCGATTTCGCAAAATTCCGTGAAATCGCCGATGAAGTGGGAGCTTACTTGATGGTGGATATGGCTCACATCGCAGGTCTTGTGGCTGCCGGCCTTCACCAGAATCCGGTTCCTTTCGCGGATTTCGTGACGACAACGACTCACAAAACATTACGCGGTCCACGCGGAGGAATGATCCTTTGTAAGGAAGAGTTCGGCAAGAAGATAGACAAGTCTATTTTCCCTGGACTTCAAGGCGGTCCGTTGATGCACGTCATTTCTGCAAAAGCTGTTTCATTCGGTGAAGCTCTGCAGGATTCTTTTAAAGAATACGCACAGAACATCATCGACAACGCAGCCCGTCTCGGTGAAAGCTTAGGAAAAGAAGGCATCGACCTCGTTTCAGGCGGTTCCGATAACCACCTGCTGTTGATCGACCTTCGTTCACTAGGGTTAACTGGTAAAATTGCTGAAAAAGTACTTGATGATATCGGTATCACGGTCAATAAAAACACAATCCCATTCGATCCGGAAAGCCCGTTCGTCACAAGCGGAGTCCGTATCGGAACAGCGGCTGTCACGTCCCGCGGTTTTGCTAAGGAAGAAATGGACGAAATCGCGTCCATCATGGCCCTTACCCTAAAAAACCACGAAGACGAAACCAAGCTCGAAGAAGCACGCAAACGCGTAACAAACCTAACAAGCAGATTTGCCCTATATCCAGAAAGATAATAAATAGAAGAAACCTCCTCAGAAGACTCGATCTTTTGGGGAGGTTTTTTATAGAGGTAATAGATTGAGAGGAATAGCAAATAACTTTGGTTGTAATTAATAAGATAGGTTGATTGCCTATTTAAATGTAACGGGTAAAGTTGGTTACAAAACTAAATAGAATGCAATACTAGAATTTTTGAGCTGAATCCAGCGTTGATTGGAGTGGAAGACGAAGACTCCTGCGGGAAAAGTGACTAATGTGAGACCCCGCAGGAGCGCCAGCGACGAGGAGGCTCACGGGTCACCCGCGGAAAGCGAAGTCTTCCACGGAAATCAAAAGCGGCATTAAGAGGTCCACACCCAGCCGCTTTTAAAAAAACTAACCATAAACATAACGATTTCATTACACCTCCCAACTTTTATTGCTCTTAAAACCTCTTTTATGTACAATAGTCAAAGATGTAAAACAGTATCTATCAATTTTTACATAAATCAAAACCAAAAGGAGAGAGTCGAATGGGCAAAGTATATGTATTTGATCATCCATTAATCCAGCATAAATTAACCTTCATCCGTGATAAAAACACAGGTACAAAGGAATTCCGCGAGCTGGTCGATGAAGTATCAACGCTGATGGCATTCGAAATCACGCGTGAACTTCCGCTTGAAGACATCGAAGTCGACACACCGGTAAGCAAAGCGAATGCAAAAACACTTACAGGGAAAAAATTAGGGATCGTTCCTATTCTGCGTGCAGGTCTTGGCATGGTCGACGGCATCCTTAAATTGATTCCGGCAGCAAAGGTAGGACATGTCGGCTTATATCGTGACCCGGAAACTCTAAAACCAATCGAATACTACGTAAAGCTTCCAAGTGATGTGGAAGAGCGTGATTTCATCCTGGTAGATCCGATGCTTGCAACAGGCGGTTCAGCAGTTGAAGCGATCAACTCCCTGAAAAAACGCGGTGCGAAAAACATCACATTCATGTGTTTAGTGGCATGTCCTGAAGGGGTAGAAGCGATTCAGGCAGAGCACCCTGATGTAGACATCTACATTGCGGCACTTGATGAAAAGCTGAATGAAAAAGGCTACATCGTTCCTGGATTAGGGGACGCCGGCGACCGTTTGTTTGGAACAAAATAATTGAAAAAAACCTGGGCCATTTTCATATGACTCAGGTTTTTAATTTGCAGAAGTTCTAAATGAACTGGATATATTTACATTAAATTGAAGGGTTTCTAGTAAAAAGGAACTTCTTTATAATGAGGGATGGGTCCTTGATTTTTTCGGATGAAAAGTGCAATATTCACCAATTTTCTGCAAATTATGATGAAAATGTGAACGTTTCGGGAACGCGTGGCAAGGTTGTGAACTTTTTAACTTGAACGCATTGACATGGAAATGACCCTATTGTATGCTTACAAAGGGTATAAAATGATAAGGTTTTCACAACCCTTGAACACTTGTGAAAACGGTTTTCTTTCATTTAACCCATCACTGTGTTTTTCCACTAAATAATATGTGTGGGGATGCCAAATGCGTCAGGATAAACGACGCCCGTATCAAGCGATGGTCTTATATTCTGCTATTCTTTCTCAGCTGGTCGGATCTATATTAATGGGGATCTTCGGCGGAAGATGGCTTGATGGAATATGGGGTACCACACCACTTTTCTTAATCATTGGACTACTCCTTGGGCTTTCAACAGGAATCTACACCATGCTCCAAACAGTCCAACATTTCAATTCGGGAGATTAATGTAAATGCCAGAACTTCAGCAAGTGTTTAACCGGCATCGTAAGTACATATTTTTCCTCCTTTCCTTTTACGTCCTCGGTTGGGGTTTCACTTCCTATCAGTCTATATTTCTTGGGCTTATTCTGGGGACAAGTATCAGCTTGTTTAGCCATTGGTTAATCATGAGGAGGACCGTACGATTTGGTGATGCAGTCGCAGCTGGACAGAAGGTTCGGTCTTTGGGGACATTTTCACGGATGGCGGGGGCCGCCTTTGCAGTGATCGTTGCAATGGAATATCCTGAACATCTTCATCTCCTGAGCGTCATTATTGGATTAATGACAATTTATATTGTCATTATGATAGATTATTTTACCCAGCAGCTTAAATCTCATAATTAGCGGGGAAGAGAGGTGAATTTCATTGCATCATGAAAATCCTACAGCCGAGTTTTTGGGGTTGACATTCAACCTGGCGAACGTATTGATGATCACGGTGGCAAGTGCCGTTGTTTTCCTGATAGCCGTTCTGTCGACTCGGAGACTGGCCATGAAACCAACCGGAGTGCAGAACTTCATGGAGTGGGTCATGGACTTCGTCAAAAACATTGTGAAGAGTAATATGGATTGGAAGACAGGTGGTCGTTTCCATATCCTTGGACTTACTTTGCTTATGTACATTTTTGTTTCAAACATGCTTGGGCTTCCGTTTTCGGTAGTCATTGACCACGAGCTATGGTGGAAATCACCAACAGCTGATCCTGTTATCACGATGACACTGGCAGTCATGGTTGTCGCGTTAACGCATTACTATGGTATCAAGATGAAAGGCTTCGGTGAATACGGTAAAGATTTCTTCAGACCTATGTCGTTCTTATTCCCGCTGAAGATTATTGAAGAGCTTGCGAACACTTTGACACTTGGTCTTCGTCTTTACGGAAACATCTATGCCGGGGAAATCCTGCTTGCATTACTGGTGGGGAGCTTGGCGCACGCCGGGGCAGCCGGACTATTGGGAGCAATCATCCCGACGATCGTTTGGCAGGCATTCTCAATCTTTGTCGGCGCGATCCAATCATTTATTTTCGTTATGTTAACGATGGTTTATATGGCTCATAAAGTCAGCCACGACCATTAATATATACCCTGTTCAAAATTGAACAAAACTACTAACATTTTTCATACATTTAAAGGAGGAAATTTAGAATGGGTCTTTTAGCAGCAGCAATAGCAATTGGTTTAGCAGCACTTGGTGCAGGTATTGGTAACGGTCTTATTGTATCTCGTACAGTTGAAGGTATCGCTCGTCAACCGGAAGCACGTGGTATGCTTCAAACAACAATGTTCATCGGGGTTGCACTAGTAGAGGCGATTCCTATCATCGCGGTAGTTATCGCATTCATCGTAATGGGTCAATAATAGCAAGTCTTGAGTTCAAAATGGCGAAGTCCTTCCAAAAGAACCTTCGCCATTCCTTTTATGTCCATGTCCAATGGACGACTGATCTTGAATGTCCTGGCAATAACTTGCCGTTAGTTTACATGCTTTTCTAATGAAAGTATTGACTCTTGAAGGGAGTGAAATCGCGTGCTTACAAACGCATTTGTCCTTGGAGCTGGTGGCTTCAACGGTGGAGATATCCTTTTCCAGCTTGTCATGTTTTTGGTTCTGCTTGCGCTACTAAAGAAGTATGCATGGGGTCCTTTGATGGGCATTATGCAAGAGCGTGAGAATCATATTGCAGGCGAAATCGAAGCGGCTGAAATGAGCCGTGCCGAAGCAAGCAAACACTTAGAAGAACAACGTCAGCTTCTTAAAGAGGCTCGTCAAGAAGCGCAAACGCTGATTGAAAACTCTAAGAAGCAGGGCGATCTGCAGCGTGAAGAGATCATTCTTGCCGCTCGTCAGGAAAGTGAGCGCCTGAAAGAATCTGCTAAACGTGAAATCGAAACTCAGAAAGAGCAGGCTATGACTGCTCTGCGTGAGCAAGTTGCTTCATTATCCGTCATGATCGCATCTAAAGTGATCGAGAAGGAACTGTCAGCAGCTGATCAACAGAAATTAATCAATGACTACATTAAAGAGGCAGGAGAAGAGCGATGAGCAACTCTACAGTCGCAAAACGCTATGCGTTAGCTCTTTTCGAAATTGCCAAAGAACAGAACCAATTAGAAGCGATTGAAGAAGAGCTTCGCGTAGTGAAGTCTGTTTTTACACAAAACAAAGAACTTAACATCCTTCTCAGCAATCCAAAGCTTTCTTTGGATAAAAAGAAGGGACTTATAAAGGAAGCATTCTCATCCGCTTCTCTACCAGTCCTGAATACCCTTTTACTTCTGACTGATCGTCATCGTATCAATCAGGTGGAAGGCGTTGCCAATGAGTTCATCGAGCTTTCCAATGCAGAAAGAGGAATCGCAGAAGCAACAGTCTATTCAGTGCGTCCATTAACAGAAGATGAGAGAGAAGCCGTTTCCGCATCTTTTGCCAATAAAGTAGGCAAACAATCATTAAGAATTGAGAATGTGACAGACGAAAACTTACTTGGCGGACTTAAGGTCCAAATCGGCAACCGTATTTTCGACGGAAGCCTATCAGGGAAGTTGCATCGTCTTGAACGTGAACTAGTTCGTTAACTTTCGTATAAATGAGGGGTGAAATTCATGAGCATCAAGGCGGAAGAAATCAGCGCGCTGATAAAAAAGCAAATTGAAAACTATCAGTCTGAGATGAAAGTAAGCGATGTAGGTACAGTTATCCAAATCGGTGACGGTATCGCTCGTGCTCATGGCCTCGACAATGTCATGGCTGGAGAGCTTGTTGAATTTTCTAACGGTGTCATGGGTATGGCACAAAACTTAGAGGAAAACAACGTAGGTATCATCATTCTCGGACCATTCAGTGACATTCGTGAAGGCGATGAGGTTCGTCGTACTGGACGTATCATGGAAGTACCAGTAGGACAAGAACTTGTAGGTCGTGTTGTTAACTCACTTGGACAACCTGTAGACGGGCTAGGTCCGATTGCAACAACAAAAACACGTCCTATCGAAAGCGGAGCACCTGGTGTTATGGATCGTAAATCCGTACACGAGCCGCTTCAAACAGGTATCAAAGCGATTGACGCTCTAGTGCCGATCGGCCGTGGTCAACGTGAGTTAATCATCGGAGATCGTCAAACAGGTAAAACATCTGTTGCGATCGATGCGATCCTTAACCAAAAAGACCAGGACATGGTCTGTATCTATGTTGCGATCGGTCAAAAAGAATCTACTGTACGTAACGCGGTAGAAACATTACGTAAGCACGGTGCGTTAGATTACACAATCGTTGTAACAGCATCTGCTGCTTCACCAGCTCCAATGCTATTCTTGGCACCTTATGCGGGAATCACAATGGGTGAAGACTTCATGCACAGCGGCAAGCACGTTCTTGTTGTTTATGATGATCTTTCCAAGCAGGCTTCTGCTTACCGTGAGCTTTCCCTATTATTACGCCGTCCTCCAGGTCGTGAAGCATTCCCTGGTGACGTATTCTACTTGCACTCCCGTTTACTTGAGCGTGCAGCGAAATTAAGCGATGCAAAAGGCGGCGGTTCGATCACGGCACTGCCATTCGTTGAGACACAAGCAGGGGATATCTCCGCTTATATCCCGACAAACGTTATCTCCATCACTGACGGACAGATCTTCTTACAATCTGACCTGTTCTTCTCCGGTGTTCGTCCGGCGATCAACGCAGGTTTATCCGTATCACGTGTTGGTGGATCCGCACAAATCAAAGCGATGAAAAAGGTATCCGGTACATTGCGTCTTGACTTAGCCGCTTACCGTGAGCTTGAAGCATTCGCTCAGTTCGGATCAGATCTTGATGCAGCAACGCAGGCGAAACTGAATCGCGGTGCGCGTACAGTAGAAGTACTGAAGCAGGATCTTAACAAACCGCTTAAAGTTGAAAAACAAGTCATGATCCTTTACGCATTGACGAAAGGTCATTTAGACGATATCCCAGTTACAGACGTTCGCCGTTTCGAAGGTGAATTCCTAAGCTGGTTAGATCACAACCACACTGAACTGTTAGATACTATCCGTACGACAAAAGGTCTTCCTGAAGATGCTGCCATGACTGCAGCCATCACAGAATTCAAGAAGACATTTGCTAAGTCTGAGTAATCGCTTATAGGTCGGTGCTTCTTTTTAAAAAGGACACCGGCTTATATGAGTGATAACCATGATCGTTCAATCTGATGGCTAACATTATAAAAGGGTGGTGAGAACCAGTGGCATCGTTACGCGACATTAAAACTCGTATTACGTCTACGAAGAAAACAAGTCAAATTACGAAAGCAATGGAAATGGTATCTGCTGCGAAATTGAACCGTGCTGAAACGAACGCAAAGTCTTTCGTTCCTTACATGGAGAAAATTCAGGAAGTGGTCGCTTCTATTTCCCTGGGCAGCACGGATGCATCACATCCGATGCTAGTCTCCCGCCCCGTAAAGAAAACCGGCTACTTGGTCATAACGTCTGACCGCGGTTTGGCGGGGGCTTATAACAGCAGTGTCATTCGTGCTGTAAGTAATGCGATTAAAGAGCGTCACAGCTCAGAAGACGAATTTGCGATTATTGCACTTGGTCGTGTCGGAAAGGACTTTTTCCAAAAGCGCGGCTATAACGTCGTAGAAGGTGTTGTAGGTTTACCTGATCAGCCTAACTTTGCAGACATCAAGGAGATTGCGAACAAAGCAGTGAGCATGTTCTCTGATGGTGCGTATGATGAGCTGTACATGTACTACAACCACTACGTAAGTGCGATTCAACAAGATGTAACAGAGAAAAAGGTTCTGCCTTTGACAAACCTTGAATCTGAAGCTTCTTCAAGCAGTCTTACTTCATATGAGTTTGAACCGAATGCTGAAGAAATTCTTGAAGTGTTGCTTCCACAATACGCCGAGAGCCTGATTTACGGAGCTTTGCTTGATGGTAAAGCGAGTGAACACGCAGCTCGTATGACAGCGATGAAGAACGCAACCGATAACGCAAAAGATATCATTAATAACCTTACACTTTCATATAACCGTGCACGTCAAGCTGCGATTACCCAAGAAATCACGGAAATCGTCGGCGGAGCAGCTGCACTGGAATAGAAAACGTAACCGGTCAATTCCGGTAAAACCATAGTTTTGTCGTCAAAGCTAGTTAGGAGGGAAAGAGATGAACAAAGGACACGTTCTTCAAGTAATGGGTCCCGTTGTTGATGTCAAGTTCGCCAATGGCCAACTTCCTGATATTTACAACTCATTAAAGGTCCAAATTGCAGATAGAGCTGAACTTACATTAGAGGTTGCCCTTCACCTAGGTGATGATTCTGTACGTACGATTGCGATGGCTTCTACGGACGGTTTACAACGTGGAGCTGAAGTACTCGATACAGGAGCGCCAATCTCTGTACCAGTAGGGGATGTAACGTTAGGTCGTGTATTCAACGTCCTTGGTGAATCAATCGATTTAGACGAGCCGCTGACAGCAGGAATCCGTCGCGATCCGATTCACAGACAAGCACCTACATTCGATCAACTTTCTACAGAAGTAGAAATTCTTGAAACAGGTATCAAAGTAGTAGACTTACTTGCTCCATACATCAAGGGTGGTAAAATCGGTCTATTCGGTGGTGCCGGTGTTGGTAAAACTGTATTAATCCAGGAGCTTATCAACAACATCGCTCAAGAGCACGGCGGTATCTCTGTATTCGCAGGTGTCGGCGAGCGTACGCGTGAAGGTAATGACCTTTACCACGAGATGAGCGACTCTGGCGTTATCAAGAAAACAGCGATGGTATTCGGACAGATGAACGAGCCGCCTGGTGCACGTATGCGTGTTGCCTTGACGGGTCTTACAATGGCTGAGTACTTCCGTGATGAGCAAGGTCAAGACGTACTTCTGTTCATCGATAACATCTTCCGTTTCACGCAAGCAGGTTCTGAGGTATCGGCACTACTTGGCCGTATGCCATCTGCCGTTGGTTACCAGCCGACACTTGCGACTGAAATGGGTCAATTGCAAGAGCGTATCACGTCTACAAACGTTGGTTCTGTTACATCGATCCAAGCGATCTACGTACCAGCCGATGACTACACGGATCCGGCTCCTGCAACAACATTCGCTCACCTTGATGCAACGACAAACCTTGAGCGTAAGCTTTCTGAGATGGGTATCTACCCTGCGGTGGATCCACTTGCATCGACTTCACGTGCACTTTCTCCTGAAATTGTAGGGGAAGAGCACTACACAATTGCACGTAATGTCCAACAAACATTACAGCGCTATAGAGAATTACAAGATATCATTGCCATCCTTGGTATGGATGAGCTTTCTGATGATGATAAGCTGACAGTGGCACGCGCACGCCGTGTACAATTCTTCTTATCTCAAAACTTCCACGTTGCAGAACAGTTCACAGGCCAAAAAGGTTCTTACGTACAAGTGAAGGACACGGTAAAAGGATTCAAAGATATTCTTGACGGTAAATACGACCACATTCCAGAAGATGCATTCCGTCTAGTAGGTCCGATCGAGGACGTATTAGCTGCAGCTAAAGAAATGGGCGTAGAGGTATAATTAGGGACCAGGAGGGAAGAAAATGAAGACATTAAAAGTCAATATTGTCACTCCCGATGGCCCAGTGTACGATTCAGAAGTGGAAATGGTGAGCACGAAAGCTCAAAGCGGTGAGCTTGGAATCTTACCTGGACACATTCCGATGGTTGCTCCACTACAAATCGGTGCTGTACGCCTGAAAAAAGGCGGTAACACTGAGCTTGTAGCTGTCAGTGGCGGATTCTTAGAAGTACGTCCTGAACAAGTGACAATTCTAGCACAGACTGCCGAAACGGCAGAAGCTATCGATGTACAACGCGCGAAAGAAGCAAAAGGCCGTGCTGAAAGCCGCATGCAGGCACAGCAGGATGACGTCGACTTCCGTCGTGCCGAACTTGCCCTGAAGCGTGCCATGAACAGAATTAACGTTTCCGAACGTAACTTCTAATAAAAAGAACACTCTTTCCTTCATGGGAAAGGGTGTTTTTTTGAGTGGATGTAATTGGAACAAAATATTCCGCTTTTTGTTCTGATTTCATTATCCCGTAGCGGCATGTGTGTGATAAAATGGGCTATGTGCGCGGAATTTTTTTGATTGGAGAGAAACGTTATGGTGGAAAGCTTCAGCCAACAGGCATTGATCAGTATGCTCGTGCATTTATCTGTATTCGCGGTGACATTCTGGTCGCTGCAGGCAATTCAGCTTGATAAATTGCTGAAAAAAAATCGGGTCGCTCAAGGGAGATTGTTATTCATCCTGTTGACGATTGCGATCGGATCAGCCGTCAGCCGATTCCTGCTCGATTACTATCTATGGTCACAGCAGCTGCCGGCATTCTTTCAATGAGGCTTTTTTCGCAGTGCGAAGCCGAAATGACCATGTATATATGAAGATAGATGGGATAGAACATAACAAATTAAAAATGCAAGACAAAATTTTTACAAAAAATAGGACTTCCTGCATGTGTTCATTGAGGCCTGTTTTGAGTAATATTAATTTTGTGTTTGCATGTTTGTGAAAAAGTTTCAAGCTGAATCCGCTTTCATTTTCACCGGAATAACTAAGCTGCAGGTTTAAAGAATATTGTTTTTTACCTCTGACAAGTAATCTCCACTAAAATTGTGAATTGGATCAAGCTGCTTTTTAAAGAAGACCATCTGAAAAATTCTTCACTCGATGCAGAACAGTTTTCAATTGCATGAAGGGTAGTCCCACAACAAAAAATTGTAAAAAGATGACGACATTTTATAAGTATGTTCTCTCTGGTAAAGGAAAGACTTTTACCTAAGGGGAGGAATGCAAAATGGGACGGTATTTTTACATTTTATTAATCTTTTTTGTTGGAATAGGTTTCCTGCCTGTCATAAATGGGAAGAACACTATCGAAGCCAATCAATTATTAGACATCGAAAAGCTTGATGAAGCCATTTCTCAAACGAGCGGTGAAGTTACTGAATGGTCTCTATATGCAAGAGAAAATGTAAAAAGCTTCACGAATAAAGGATTTGCCCAATATAGTAAGAATATGCAAGAAACTTTTTCTGATTTCAACTGGATGACAGAAGAGAAGGGTGAAGAGGTAATTGTTGTGGGGACTCGCAAGACTTCTCACGGGGAAGAAACAATTAAGCTTCAACATACCCTCGGAAATGCACATTCGGTTTCGTACGTTATGTATGAGATCCGTGGAAATCAGGAATCGATGGGAGAAAATACATCAAGATATCTCAAGAAACAGTTTATCCCAAACATGGAAATCATTTTTACTACTAAACCTTTGATTTTCTCTTGTATAAAAGGCGAATTCAATGATACGCTTGAGGAAGTTTTGTCGAATCAGGCCGTCGAAATGATGTCGATTCTTGACGCAACCGAAACGGAATCTCTGGAAGAAGAAGATTTCCATTCCGTTTCCGCCTACTCGAAGCAAATGTCACGGTCAATACCAACAAAAAATAGCGAAATGAACATACAACTAGGTCTACGGAAAAGTGGAATGGGCACCAAGACAACCTTTGTTCTTGGCACACCCATCCTGACGATTGAATATTAATATAGAGAAATTGGACGCGGAGGGGAATACTCTTGGAAAAAATTATCGTCCGCGGCGGTCAGCGTTTAAGCGGTACTGTGCAAGTTGAAGGAGCAAAGAATGCCGTTTTACCTGTTCTCGCTGCTACATTATTAGCAAGTGAAGGAAATAGTAAAATTACAAATGTACCACCACTCTCCGATGTATATACGATTAATGAAGTATTACGTCATTTAAATACAGATGTTGAGTTTCATAATGATGAAGTTGTCGTTAATGCATCAAGGGAGTTATTTGTAGAAGCCCCATTCGAATATGTTCGCAAAATGCGTGCATCCGTACTTGTAATGGGATCTCTTCTTGGCCGTACGGGTAAAGCACGTGTGGCACTGCCAGGCGGATGTGCCATCGGTTCAAGACCAATTGACCAGCACTTGAAAGGCTTCGAAGCAATGGGAGCCAAAGTAAAGGTCGGTAACGGATTCATCGAAGCAGAAATTGACGGAAGATTGAAGGGTGCAAAGGTTTATCTCGATTTCCCAAGCGTGGGTGCCACCGAGAACATCATGATGGCAGCAGCCCTTGCCGACGGGACGACAATCCTTGAAAACGTTGCAAAAGAACCTGAAATCGTCGACTTAGCAAACTTTATCAATAAAATGGGTGGAAGCGTAGTAGGCGCAGGAACTGGAACGATCCGCATCGAGGGTGTTGAACGACTTTACGGTGTAGAGCACAGCATCATTCCTGACCGTGTCGAAGCGGGAACATTCATGGTGGCTGCGGCCATCACAAAAGGAAACGTCCTTGTAAAAGGTGCGATTCCGGAACATTTATCTTCTTTAGTAGCAAAAATGGAAGAAATGGGCGTAACTATCATTGACGAAGGAGAAGGCCTGCGTGTCATCGGCCCAGATAAACTGAAATCTGTCGATATCAAAACAATGCCTCATCCTGGTTTCCCAACGGATATGCAGTCACAAATGATGGCTCTTCTTCTAGCAGCAGAGGGTACAAGTGTACTCACAGAAACAGTCTTCGAAAACCGCTTCATGCACGTGGAAGAATTCCGCCGCATGGGAGCCGACATCAAGATTGAAGGCCGTTCTGTCATCATGCAAGGCCCAACTGCGCTTCAAGGTGCTGAAGTAGCAGCAACGGACCTGCGCGCAGCAGCTGCGTTGTCCATCGCCGGCCTGGTCGCTGACGGATACACACGTGTAACCGAACTCAAGCACTTGGACCGCGGCTATGTAAACTTCCACCAGAAACTTGCGGGCATCGGTGCTGACATCGAGCGCGTAAAGGAAATGGAAGAAACCGATACAACTGTTTCAGATCAAAGCATGCTGAAAGACGCATAACATATAGAATGAAAAATGGTAAGCTTTCTTTATTGGGAAGCTTGCCTTTTTTGTGTGTTAGTGGGGAGTATGTGGTGGATTGGGTCCTGGGTGGTGGTTGATGTTCGGTTTTGATTTTAATTTCGATAATAAACCTGCTTTATCGATAATAGTGTTTGAAAATCAACTTGAAACGGATAATTTCATTAATAACCCTGGAATTTTGATAATGGGAAAAACGGTTTCGATAATAAAAAGTGGTTTTCGATAATAAATCTCACGTTTTCGATAATAAAATGTTCATTATCGATAATAAAGCTGTTCAAGGGACAGACGTGACCGGCTCAAATCTGAATTTCCTGCTCCAGAATGAGATTATTGGTGTCTGTTGATGTATCTATTTTATAAATGGTTGCTATTTTTTATTAGTAAAGAGATTTTTTTAGGAATATAAACGTTTTTTTACTCAATTTCATTAAAAAACGTATTCTCTAAACTATCGGGTTCAACATTTTAATGAGATTGACTGATCGACTAGACTGGGAATCTTTACACTAGGACGATTTATTTTCAACTTTTCACGTTTTCCGATCAACTTTAGCTGTTTTATTTTCAACTTTCCTCTCTTTACCATCAACTTTCACCATTTTATTTTCAACTCAGCATCGAAGACAAAGACCAAATAAAATCTCAGTCAAAACCAAACAAATTTCAATCATAAAAGCTTGTCCACTACCATACATATGAAAAAGAATGGAGAAGTGTGCATAGGCACTATCCTATTTAATCTTTCATTGGAGGCAGCGAACATGACGCATTTAAAACCAGTACTGATCGTCTTCTCAATCTTCATTTGCATCATCTTTATCGTACCCACTCTGCTAGTGCTTCCGTTTTCATCGGACAAAGAAAAAACCAACTTAAATGAGAAACTGGAGGGCGCTCCCGGGATCGAGGAGCTCGCGGATTCAGTTGAGGTGGCTGTCTACCGGTCAGGCAAGAAAGTGATCGAGAAGCTGCCATTAGAGCAGTATGTAGTAGGAGTGGTAGCTGGTGAAATGCCTGCAGATTTTGAAAAAGAAGCATTAAAGGCACAGGCGCTTGCAGCACGGACATTCATCGTCAATAAAATGATGACAAAAGATTCATCTATACCAGAGGGAGCGGACGTCACCGATACGATATCACATCAAGTATTCAAGAATCCATCCGAGTTAACAGTCCTCTGGGGTCCAGAAGCTGAATGGAAGCTTGAAAAGATTACAGAAGCTGTACTGGAAACGAAGGGGCAGGTCCTGACATTCGACGGTAAACCGATCACAGCAGCCTTCTTCTCGACCAGTAACGGATATACGGAAAACTCAGAAGCCTACTGGCAAAATGAAATCCCATACCTGCGGAGTGTGAAAAGCCCGTGGGATGAGAACTCGCCGAAGTTCACCGATCAAAAAATCATTCCTATAACGGAATTTGAGAAAAAACTGGGTGTTAAATTATCGAAGGACGGCTCAGTCGGCACGATCACCTCCCGGACAGAAGGAAAACGAGTCGCAAATGTCGATATAAACGGGAAGTCATTCACAGGCCGTGAAATAAGAGATATGCTGGGGCTTAAATCATCTGACTTCTCCTGGTACCTAAAAGACAATCACATCGTCATCGCAACAAAAGGCTACGGGCATGGAGTCGGCATGAGCCAGTACGGCGCCAATGGGATGGCGAAGGAAGGGAAGGATTATAAAGAAATC
Source organism: Rossellomorea oryzaecorticis (assembly GCF_038405515.1). Classification (GTDB taxonomy): domain Bacteria; phylum Bacillota; class Bacilli; order Bacillales; family Bacillaceae_B; genus Rossellomorea; species Rossellomorea oryzaecorticis_A. The sequence continues at coordinate 29,858 of NZ_JBBYAF010000001.1, forward strand.
GTGACCCACTATTATAAAGGCGTGGATATTACGACTTCTGATAAACTGCTGCAGAAGGTGACGGCGCAGCGGTAGGGATTGATGCTGGGATTCTCCGGTGCCCGATTGCTTGGGTGGCTGGTGCCAGGCACAGATAGGCGGTTTTGTGCCAGGAACAAAGGGACCGGTTTGTGCCAGGAACAAATGGTCTGGTTTGTACCAGGCACAATTAACCCGGATTGTGCCAGGCACACGCTGCCCGATTTGTACCAGGTACAAATCAAGGCTCTTCCACCAGGTACAAATCCTCTCCTCTGTACCAGGTGCAGCCGCCCACTAAACCAAGCAAAAAAAGATGGATTCCCGCCAACTCGGGAAATCCATCTTTTTTTAATTGAAAAACCCTTCAATTCTCTTCATACACCTAGTCACCACATGATCCGGATTCCTGAAATATGTCCGATTCACTACCCAGAACAAAACGGTCACCCCGATCAAATCCTTCGCTGCATCAATCATCGTCGCCGACCGGTATGGAACGAATGATTGGTGGATCTCATCGACAAATCCATAAAAGATCGCGATCAATGCCACAGTAAAATTAAATGAGTAACGGAGCAAGCCGTTCGCCAGCAGTGCCAGCACAAACAATCCATAAAGTATCGCAAACTCAATTAAGTGGAGAGACTCTTTTATAAAACGATCCCAATAGCTATCAGGAAAGCGGATGACCGCATCATCGGGGTTGCTGGAGAGGATCCAGATCAGCATCATATATAGAAAAGGCGCAGCTGTAAGGGCGTATTTAAGCAATGTTTTCACAGTCTATCGTCCTTTCAATTCATATTAATAGGAAAAATACTTACTCATTGTATCACGTGAAAACGGTTCACCCACCCCATAAATATTGCAGTTCTATGAAGATTCGAGAAAAAAGTTTGACCTTATATACATATTTCATTCATGTTTGTCGAAAGATAAGAATTAAAAATTTTTTTGGACATGTGTATATATTTTCAGAATTCTGTTCAGAATGATTGCTGAGGTGATGAAAATGAGAGAGGAAGAAAAGAAATACACTTCTCCAAAATTTTTGAAAAGACGTTGGGCATACCCAGCAATCTATCTAGCAAGTGCAGCAATCATTATCACAGGGATTCTGTGGTACCAGGCAGGAAATGATGCGAACGAGAATGCCGAGGATTACAGCTATGATGTTCCTACTGATAACGAGTTCAATCAGCCTGCTGAAGAAGTCAATCGTTCACTGGAAAACTTCGTAATGCCTGTTTCAAGTCCGGAAGACACAGTCATCGAAAAAAACTTCTACGATGCTGAAACTTCTGCCGAAGAACAGGAAGCCGCTTTAGTCGTCTATGGCAACATGTACTATCCAAACCAAGGGATCGATATCTCGAAGGCTGGAAAAGAATTCAAAGTACTTGCTGCGATGAGTGGAACAGTCACAAAGGTTCAAGAAGATTCATTACTGGGCAACACAATCGAAATCGAACACAGTAAGGGTATTGTCACTCGTTACCAATCAGTAAAAGATTTTGAAGTAGCTGTCGGGGATGTCGTGGATCAAGGTCAAGAAATTGCAAAAGCCGGAAAATCTTTATTCAATGAAGATGCAGGTGTACACGTACACTTTGAAATCCGCAAAGACAATGTAGCAGTCAATCCAATCAATTATTTCAATAAGTCTCTTGCCACTCTTCAAGAAGCAAAGCTTGATGAGCAGAAGGTTTCCGGCGATCAGCCAGAAGCGGCACAAGAGGATGCAGCGAAAGAAGACGCAGCAGCTGAAGAAGGTGCTGAAGGTGAAGCGGCCGAAGAAAAGCAGGACGCAAACCCATCTGACGCTGAGCAAAAAGACGAAGAGTCTAATGCAGATGCAGAAGATAAAGATGCAGAATCAAACGCTGATACAAGTAAAGAAGATCAAGAATAATAAACGGACTGACCGGCCAACGCCGGTCAGTTTTTTGCGTTATGGGCCTTTTGGGACGAGTCCAGCGGCTCAGTGACCTCGATTTGAAAATAAGCAGACGTACAAATGGAAAATCTCCTAACGAGAAAAGTTTCGACTAACTTCGACATACATACATTATGTCAGTAGAATGATTTAATCAGTCCTCATAACATGATAACGTAATAATTTATTGAAAATTCTTATATTTGTAAAACAGATAAAGAATTTTCATGCGTGAAAAAGAGTCATTGTCGGAATTTCTTTATTGAAAAAGCTTTTCCACATAAATGATAATGAGGTCACGAATAAAATTTCAGAATATTTTATATTTATTGATGACAACGTTTACATAATAGGAGGTGAAAGATTGGTTTATTTCATCACGTTGCTTCTGATCACGGGAGCCAGCATCGTCTTCGCGATAAAGAAAAAAAGGGCTGTATTTTTAGTTTTGCCGTTCTTAACCATGTTTGTGTACTTTATCATTCAAATCGCTCTCGTCCCGATGCCATTTTTTGAAACAGTGAAATTCATCTTCAGTTTAAGATAAAAAGGGGGATATATATGAAGAAAATTGATCGTGCAAAAGCGGATCAGTATTTTAAAGAGAAAAACCGTTTTATGGCCTTATACCTTGTCATCTGGTTCATCAGTTCATTCGTCATGGTATTTTTCGCTGAAAGTTTGTCGTCGATTACATTCAATGGATTCCCGTTCCATTATTTCATGGGAGCACAAGGGTCCATTCTGATCTTTATTATCCTGCTTTATGTGAATGCCGTCGTGTCTGATCGCATTGACCGGAAATATGGAATAGATGAAAGCAAGAATGAACAGATAAGTTATGGGAAAACGCTGGATCATTAATTTCTAATATTAAGAGGAAACAGAAATAGAGAAGCGCATATAAGGGGGAAATCGGTTAATGGATGTACAGTTTATCGTATCAACAGCTATTATTCTTGCAACATTTGCATTGTATATCGGGATAGCGGTTTACAACAAGGCGAAAGCGACATCGGACTTCTACGTTGCCGGACGCGGTGTACCGCCAGTCTTCAACGGTATGGCCATCGGGGCCGACTGGATGAGTGCAGCTTCCTTCATTGGACTGGCCGGTACGGTCATGATTCTCGGGTATGACGGACTTGCCTACATAATGGGTTGGACAGGCGGTTACTTGTTACTGACCTTCTTACTGGCACCGCAGCTGCGTAAATATGGACGCTACACGGTTCCTGAGTTCATCGGAGACCGTTATAACAGTCATACGGCGCGCGTCATTGCCGCGCTTTGTACGATCATTATCAGTTTCACCTACTCCATCGGACAGCTGTCAGGGTCCGGGGTCGTTATCGGACGTCTATTTGAAATCGACGCCAAGGTGGGAACACTCATCGGGGTCGTACTGATCGCATTTTATTCCGCATTCGGCGGTATGAAGGGAATCACTTGGACTCAGGTTGCACAGTATATCGTCCTTATCATTGCTTATTTGATTCCAATCATATTTATGTCCCTGCAAATCACGGGGAATCCGGCTCCATGGATTTCATACGGTGAACTTGTCGGGAAGATCGGTGAACTCGACCGGGAACTTGGGGTATCGGAGTATTTTGCGCCATTTACGAACGGGACGAAGTGGCAGTTCCTTGCACTTATGTTTACATTGATGGCCGGGACAGCGGGTCTTCCGCACGTTATCGTCCGTTTCTATACGGTATCAACGATGAAAGCGGCTCGCTGGTCAGGGGCATGGGCACTTCTTTTCATCGGACTTCTCTATCTGTCGGCTCCGGCTTATGCAGCGTTCTCACGTTTTATCCTGATGACGAAGGTTGCAGGAAGTAAGATCAGTGAGCTGCCGGCTTGGACGGCTTCCTGGGTGGATACAGGAAAGCTGCAGGTAGCGGATACGAATGGGGACGGCGTTTTACAATGGAAAGAAATTGTCATTTCCAATGATATCGTCGTTATGGCAACACCTGAAATCGCAAATCTTGGCGTGTTTGTCATCGGCCTCGTTGCAGCCGGTGCGATGGCTGCGGCTTTATCGACTGCAGGCGGACTGATGATCGCGATTTCCTCTTCATTCGCACATGACATTTACTACCGCGTATTCAGACCGAATGCGACGGAGAAAAACCGTCTTGCCGTAGCGCGCTGGACAATCGTACTCGCAACGCTTGCCGCGGGAATAGTGGCACTCAATCCTCCGGGAGTTATCACACAGATCGTTGCGTGGGCATTCGCACTTGCGTCCGGTACCTTCTTCCCTGCACTCATTCTCGGAGTCTGGTGGAAGCGTTCGAACGCACAAGGTGTCATTGCAGGTCTCTTGGTCGGATTAGCGGTGACGCTTTCCTATATCTTCATGGCGAGAGCCGGAGTCAACGTATTCGGAATCATTGATACAGGGGCAGGGGTCTTCGGGGCAGCAGCCGGATTTATTGCCAATATCGTCGTATCCTTGATGACGAAGGCGCCTGATCAAAAGCTTCAGGATGAGGTTACGGATCTTCGCTATCCAGAGCAAATGACATTCAAAAACGGGGAAATTTGGGTGGACGATGATGTCAACTTCAAATCCTGATCATATCTTTCAAGAAGCTGTACTGCTTCATCCCTTTTTCAAGGGGATGGAGCGTAGTACAGCTCTTTCCCTTTTTTCACGATGTAAAAAAGTAACCTCGGTCAAAGACCAGACACTTCTGAAAAGCTATGAAAATCGCAGCGGACTCTACCTTGTCGTCGAAGGGGAAGTAGAGGTCATCGTCCCGAAAGAAATGGATGGAAAAGAAGAAGTTCTTGAAGTCATTTCCGAAGGGGGGATCGTCGGTCTGTCATCCCTCTATTCTTTTATGGAGAAGGAAGAAATGGAGGATGGGCTCTATGCTTCTGTAGAGGTGAAGGCGAAAGAAAAAAGCATGCTCTGCCTCGTCCCATACAGCGGATTGAAAGGGTTCTGGGAAGATCCTCACTTGAAACAGTTTTTATTGAACGAAACGTCCAAGCGGCTTCAGGATATCTATTACTCTTTATCAAAGCAGGTCGGTGCATCCTATGGCCTTGAAGAGCGCTCGACCATTTTAAAAAGAGTGAAAGATATCATGATTGATAACGTGATTACCGTGAATATTGGAGCTTCAGTTCAGGAAGCGGCGCGTATCATGGGTGTGAATCGGGTGAGCTCGGTTGTGGTGCTTGATAATAAAGGGATTGCCGGTATCCTTACTGAACGGGATATCGTCTCGCGATACATTGCCGGGGACATCCCCCTCACCAATGAGGTAAAGGAAGGGATGACAGCCCACCCTGTCGTCATCGGCAAGGATGCGTATCTGTACGAAGCCCTGGCAGAGATGCTGGACCATTCGATCAAGCATCTGCCCGTAACAGATAGGGGGAAGCTAGCGGGAATCATCACCCTGTACGATGTGATGAAGGCAAATCATACTGGTGCCTTGACGAGTACGCATAAACTTGATGATCACGGATTCCCGCTTGATAAAATAAAACCAACCATCGAGCCGGTCTTTCATCATCTATGGAAAGCACATGCCCCTGCCTTTCATATATTGGACTTTATGTCAGGGCTCTTGGACCGGTTATATCGAAGGGTCCTTAGAGAAGCGGAAGAGGAGCTTGATAGGGAAGGGAAAGTCAAGCCGTGCAGCTTTTCCTTTTATGTAATGGGATCTGCCGGCAGAAAAGAACAATTCATGCTGACCGACCAGGATCATTTCCTTGTTTATGAAAAAGAAGGAGAGCAGTCGGAAGAGTATTTCAGGCTATTTTCCGAAAAAGTGGTGGAGAAGCTTGAGGAAGCTGGACTGAGACGGTGTGATGGCAATATGATGTCCTCGGAGCCGTCGTGGAGAGGCAGTTTGCATAAATGGGAAGAAAGAGCAAGGCAGTGGTCTGTTCGCTCTTCTGAGGAGACGCTGTTAAAGGCACAAAACTTCTTTTCATTCCGATTCCTGGACGGGGATGAGGAATTGAATGACGCTTTTAACGATACCATTCGCCGTCAGTTAAAAAGCTCGAAAATTCTGTTGGTAAGAATGGCTCAGGTTGAAAAAACAAAACCTGTACCCGTTCTGCATTCATCGATCCGCTCCCTGCTGGGGATGCAGCGAAAGGAATTTTCAATGAAAAAAGAAATCCTCTTCCCCTTTCATCATGCTATGCAAATCTTGAATCTTGCCCACGGTAATACTACCGGTTCAACACTTGAGAAAATAGAGTACTTAGTGGTGAAAGGATCAATCTCTCCTGGATTTAGTGATGACCTGAGAGAAGCATTTGAGGAAATGATGAAACTGTATATGGAGCTAAAGAGAAATAAGCAGGGGGACACTGTTCAGCTTTCCACTTTATCGACGAGGGAAAAAGAAAACCTCTACCACAGTGTAAAGACGATCAGGGAATTCCAAAATATGATGCTCGCACATTATTCTTTGGCATAGAAGGGAAGTGAATACATTCATTTTTTCTAAAAAGAAAATGACGTGTCCCTTGGAATATGATTCGATTCCGATGAACCGGAAAATTGAAGACATAAACTTCGTTGTGTTTGACACTGAAACGACGGGATTCCGGGTCAACGCAGAAGATAGACTCCTCGAAATCGGTGCTGTAAAAGTGGAGGGTTATAGCGTTAAAGACAAAGTGACCTTTCAAACATTTTCGAACCCAAATCGACTTATTTCTCAGGAAATATCCGAATTGACAGGGATTCAGTCGAAGGATGTCGAAGAAGCCCCTCCAGCAAAAGAAGCTATCTGCAATTTCTTTGATTTCCTGCGTGAAAATAAAGCGGACTGCCTGGCGGGACACTACGTAAGCTTTGACGAGCTCGTTCTGAAGAGCGAACTGAAAAGAATAGGATCCAACCTGAAAATGGCTCAAAGTATCGATACACTCAACCTCATCGGATTCCTGGCGCCTTCCTATGACATGCGCGACTTGGAGCGATATGCTCAAGTTTTCGGCACCCGGATGTACCCGCGGCATCGTGCCGTCAATGACGCCCTGACGACAGCTTATTTGTTTGTGGAACTGCTGGAGCTTCTCCGTGATCGCAAGGTTGATACGTGGGGGGAACTGCTGCGGGTAAGCAGGGGGCGGAATTGATGGCGGGGGCGAGGGGACAGATACCTTGACCCGCTTTTTGCCCCGAGAGAGATGGTGCCTGGCTCAATGTTCTGTTATTGAGCCAGGCTCAAAATGTGGAATCTGAGCCAGGCTCGATCAGACTGGATTGAGTGTGGCACTGTAAATAAGCATATGCCTGATTTATTTTCAGAAAATTCACTCCAAACCTTGTCCTTATTGTCTTTTTTGTGCATATATGGGGACCTCGGCTAATAAAATGATACAAACCTATCAAAATAGAGAGTGTTTGAGGTGAGGAATCGTCATTTTACTACTTCATAAAGCCGAAGAATCTGTTCATACGTTGTAAGATCAGGAAGCCGTGGCATTAAATAAGCTTTCTGCCGCTATGAGCGGTCTGTACTATTTCATTGATGATATAGCGAGTCTCATTTCACACTTCTCACATCCAATTTAGGGAGGTCGAGTGGTGTGCACGATTACATCAAAGAGAGAACAATCAAGATTGGCAAGTATATCGTGGAGACGAAGAAAACTGTTCGTGTCATTGCGAAGGAGTTTGGCGTGTCCAAAAGTACTGTTCATAAGGATCTAACAGAACGACTGCCAGAAATTAATCCAGAGCTTGCAAATGAAGTGAAAACGATACTTGATTATCATAAATCAATTCGTCATCTACGAGGTGGAGAAGCCACAAAGCAAAAATACAAAAAAGAAGAGCTCCACAGCTGATCAAAATACGCCAAGCTACGCATTGTTGCGCTTGGTGTATTTTTATTTTTGTGGGGTGAAAAGTTATAAAGGATGTACAATTGAAAAGCGGTGCCAGGCACAAATCGCCTGTTTTGTGCCAGGCACCGTTCTTTAAGTAGAATATTGTTTGACCGAGCGCTCAGTCAACAAAGGTAGTGATAGTAGTTAATAATTATATTAACCCTCTCCAGCAGTTGATTGGAGTGGAAGACGAAGACTCCTGCGGGAAAAGCGACTAATGTGAGACCTGTCTAGCTGCGGGGCTTAGAGGCATATGTCATAAGTCAACTTGTCCAAGAAGGCAAAGAACGCCTTCGTGGCCGATTCGCCTTATGCCACCCGCCTCTGAACAAAGCCCTTCCGCTTTTCTGCCCGCAGGAGCGCAGCGACGAGGAGGCTCACCAACCGCCCGCGGAAAGCGAAGTCTTCCACGGAAATCAACAGCGTCAATCAATGGCCATACAAATTAATGCCCCTGTAACAAAAAACATCAACACAAAATATATTTTCAAATAAATAACAATAATAATACATTTTTTTGACAAAGAATACGTTCTTTCGACACATTTGTGGTAAAATAATATATTAGGTGAAAGTTTTGCCTTATCGTATTTACGTAATGACAAACCGATAAATAACTGACATATAAATGATGTGGTATTGAAGAAGGGAGTAACACGAAATGTTTGCGAAAGATATTGGTATTGACCTGGGGACAGCGAATGTCCTGATCCACGTAAAAGGAAAAGGGATCGTTTTAAATGAGCCATCGGTGGTGGCTCTCGATAAAAATACAAATAAGGTCTTGGCAGTCGGTGAAGAGGCTCGCCGCATGGTGGGGCGTACTCCTGGAAATATCGTTGCAATCCGCCCTCTGAAGGATGGCGTTATTGCAGACTTCGATGTAACCGAAGCGATGCTGAAGCATTTTATCAATAAATTGAATGTAAAGGGTTTCTTATCGAAGCCTAGAATCTTGATCTGCTGTCCGACAAACATTACAAGTGTTGAGCAGAAAGCGATCAGGGAAGCAGCTGAAAAGAGCGGCGGAAAGAAAATTTATCTTGAAGAAGAACCTAAAGTCGCTGCAATCGGTGCCGGAATGGATATTTTCAATCCGACAGGGAATATGGTTGTCGATATCGGCGGCGGAACAACGGATGTTGCAGTCCTTTCGATGGGGGATATCGTGACGGCCCAGTCCATCAAGATGGCCGGGGATAAATTTGACCAGGAAATCCTGAACTACATCAAAAAAGAGTACAAGCTTCTGATCGGTGAACGGACGGCGGAAGATATCAAGATCAATATCGGGACAGTGTTCTCAAGCAAACGTGAAGGTGAAGAAGAGTTTACGAACGAAATGAACATCCGCGGACGTGATATGGTATCGGGGCTGCCTCGTACGATTACAGTGACTTCTAAGGAAATTGAGGGAGCACTCAAAGAATCAGTTGCCGTCATTGTTCAAGCAGCTAAAAATGTCCTTGAGAAAACCCCTCCTGAGCTTTCAGCAGACATCATCGACCGGGGAGTAATCATTACTGGCGGAGGCGCTCTATTACACGGCATGGATCAGCTTCTTGCAGAAGAATTGAGAGTCCCTGTCTTTAAAGCGGAAAACCCAATGGACTGTGTGGCAATCGGTACAGGGTTGATGCTTGAAAACATTGATCGAATTGCACGCAGAAAAATCGGTTAACGTCACAGGAACTTTTTGGAATAATAGAGGTTTTTATAAAAAGCAGTCCAATTCGTCCGATAGTAGGATGGAAGAGCAAATTCGTAAAGAGGTGGAAGTATGTTTCGTGGTTTTTATACAGTGGCAACCGGAATGATTGCGCAGCAGCGTAAAACAGAAATGCTGACCAATAATATGGCGAATGCAAATACTCCTGGATATAAGGCTGACCAGGCATCGATGCGTGCTTTTCCAGAAATGCTTTTAGAGCGGTTGGACTCGGCTCAGGTCCCGACTGAAAAGAAGCTTTCCATTCCTTTTAATCAAAAAGTCGGTCCAATAAATACCGGCGTATATATGCAGGAAACCACACCGAACTTTTTACAGGGCGATTTGCAGGAAACGGGCAGAAAGGCCGATATCGCACTACTGAATGGGAATATGCCATTGGATGAAGAAACCGGTGCGGCGGGCTCGGTATTTTTGACAGTGGAAGGCCCGGATGGACCCAGATACACTCGGAACGGGAATCTGACAGTGAACGGAAACGGCTTTTTGACAACGAATAGCGGATATTATGTGCTGGATGAGAATGGCGAGCGGATCCAGTTGGAAACCGACGATTTTGAGGTCGGAGATACGGGAGAAATACTTGTGGAAGATGCGGTTGCGGCAAGGCTTGGAATCGGTTTTTCAGAGAATCCGAACCTTATGGTCAAGCAGGGAGACGGCTTGTTTGCAACAGAAGGAAATGAACCGCTTCAGAGTGCTTATGAAGCAGACGGTGTCGTTTTTTCAACAAAGCAGGGATTTCTTGAGCGCTCTAATGTTGACGCTTCCCGCACAATGACAGACATGATGACAGCATACCGAGCATTTGAGGCAAACCAGAAAGTGCTTCAAGCCTACGACCGCAGCATGGAGAAAGCTGCAAATGAGATCGGGCGGGTAAACGGATAGTCATCCAACGTGAAATACCTTATAATAAAGGGGAATTGACATGAACCGGACAATGATAACAGCGACGAATACGCTGGGCCAATTGCAGAAACAAATGGATATGATCGGCCAGAACCTGTCAAATGCGGAAACGTCCGGCTACAAACGGAGAGAGGCGACTTTCTCTGAATTAATGGTGCAAAACGTCCGTAATCAGGGAAGGACTGACATGGAAATCGGCAGACTTACACCACTTGGAATAAGAGCGGGCACGGGGGCGAAGCTTTCCCAGGCTCAGTTGATCTTATCTCAAGGTTCGCTGAAATCCACAGGACGGTCGCTTGACTTGGCATTGACCAGTGACAGGCAGTTCTTTAAGGTCCTTTCTCAGGATGGAGATACGAATGCTGTCCGGTACACCAGGGATGGTGCGTTCTTTGTAAGCCCGATGGGGAACGGCGAGTCGATGCTTGTGAATGGAAACGGCCATCCTGTCCTCGATGAGAATGATAATTTCATCACGTTTTCTGAGGAAGCCTCCAATTTTGAATTGGGGGACAACGGGGTGCTCACGATTTCAGCGCCGAATGGTGAAGAATCACAAGTGGATTTAGGAATAGTTTCCATTGAAAAACCTCAATTCTTAAGTCAATATGGAAGTAACCTAGTAGGTCTTCCTGAGAATTTTGACCAGCTGGGAGTCGGTGAGGATGAAGTGCTGACCAACTTGACCGGCGGCGCCAGAACCGGCATCTCAATGGTACAGAATTCACTTGAATCCTCAAACGTCGATATCGGAAAAGAAATGACAGATATGCTGAATGTTCAACGATCCTATCAGTTTCAGTCGCGTTCAATATCGCTTGCAGATCAAATGATGGGCCTCGTGAATGGTATACGCTAAAAGGAGTCTTAAGCTATGAGTGAAAAAGAACTGGTACAAGAAGCGAAAACAAGAGAATCAATGAAAGCTGAGAAGAAGGACAAGCCGAAAAAAGAAGCAGCACCCAAACGCTGGGTACGCGTACGGATGCTTCCGATCTGGCTCAGAATCCTCCTGGTTATTCTCTTTCTTGCGGCCAGTCTTGCTCTCGGAGCCATGATTGGCTACGGCGTCATCGGGGACGGCAACCCGGCTGATGTTTTCAAAAAAGAAACCTGGCAGCATATAGTTGATATAGTGATGAAGAAATAAGTTATGAAGGCCCGTCCCTCAGTGTGTTAATGCACTAAAGGGCGGGCCTTTGTCTGCTATTCCAATCTTCCCGGGATTTATGTACAATGAAGGAAGGCTAGATATTACAGGAGGTACATAAAAGATGCTTGATATTAATGAAATCAAAGAAATCATTCCACATCGCTATCCGTTTTTGCTGGTGGATCGAATTTTAGAAGTCGAAGAAGGCAAGAAAGCGGTTGGAATCAAAAATGTAACCGCAAATGAAGAGTTCTTTAACGGACACTTTCCTGACTACCCTGTAATGCCGGGTGTCCTGATTGTTGAAGCATTGGCCCAGGTTGGTGCAGTGGCGATGTTGAAGAAAGAAGAAAACCGCGGCCGCTTGGCTTTCTTTACCGGTATCGATAAATGCCGCTTCAAACGTCAGGTAAAGCCTGGAGATCAGTTGAAGCTTGAGGTCGAAATGATTCGTTTCAAAGGCGTAATCGGCAAAGGAAAAGGCATCGCAACGGTTGACGGAGAAGTGGCGTGTGAGCTGGAAATGATGTTTGCACTTGGTGAGAAAGAAGAATAGGATTTTTGGGAAACTGGTTTCGAGGTGACGTTTTGGTCACTGAGGGGCCGGTTTTTTTGTTTGTACTGTTTGTTGGTGTTAACTGGTTCCAGCTTTTGATTGGAGTGCAAGACGAAGACTCCTGCGGGAAAAGCGTGTTAGGTGAGACCCCACAGGAGCGCGGCGACGAGGAGGCTCACCAACCGCCCGCGGAAAGCGAAGTCTTGCACGGAAATCAAAAGCGGCATTCAAAGGTAAAATAACGCGGTGTTTTAGGGGAATACTTTTACCAACAAAAATTCAAAAACTAATCACAACCATGCAAGTAAATTAATTTTCAGGGAATGCTAACCACGAAAGACCATAAATAACGGTCTTGCATCAAACAATCCAAGTGTAGAAAGGAGTTATACATCATGAGCAAAAAGTTAGTATCGATCCTAAGTGGGTCAGCAATGGCAGCAATGCTTCTTGTTGGGTGTAACATGAACGATCAGGAGCCGCCTCCGGAGGATAATGGTGTTGAAGAAAATGGCGACATGGACATGGAAGAAGACAACGGCATGAACGATAACACAGAGCCTGCAGAAGAAGATAAAAACACTCCAAATGACAAAGATCCAGCAAAAGATCCAAACACGCCTGAAGAAGATGCAGTAGAAGACGACATCGATATGCAGGATGCGGATAATAAGGACGAGTAATAAAAGTAGCGTAGAGGCAAAGTGCTTCTACGCTTAATTAATTCTACGGGCGTTGATTATGTATCTTTCTTCTGTGCTTGATAAGTATTCGAAGGGATAGCAGGTAGATAAAGTGAGTATTTCTTCAGGAGAAGTCGGCTGTAACACTGAAAGGTCGGTTTCTTTGACAATAAACGTTTCAAATACTTCATATTGATGAGTCCCAGATTCCATCTGAATACTGAGTGTGTCTCCTTTTTCAATTTCCCCCATGCTTTTGAAGACTGTGTCTCTATGACCTGCTAGAAAAATTCGATTCTTTTGACCGGGTAAGTTGGTTTCAGAATAATGACCGACTCCTTTTTCCAATTCTTCTTCTTCCGTTCCTTCAATTATCGGCAGTTCTTTTTTTAGTTTAGGGATTGTGAGAATTCCTACTACATCACCTTTAGAATAATGATATGAAACTGCATTAGTTGTTTCGAGATTACTTTTTTTTCTAGAAGTATTAACAACTTCTTTAGCCTCTTGCAACGCTTTATCTTCTTGGATTTTCTGATTCATTAAATGATAGCCCGAGTATCCCAGTAATATTAACCCTCCAAATAATAAGAAAAAACTCATGAGTTTGAAAAAGTTAAACTTCAATTTGAATTTCTCCTTTTAAATTGAACAAATTGAATATATTCTAGAAATTCTTGTTTTGTTAATCCTTCATCAATTGCCAATTTAACTAATTGCAGCCATTCATCATCAATGAAGAATTCTTTATCATAGTTTTTTGGCAATAATTGATTAAGTGAAATATTAAGACTATCAGCCAGCTTTTGTAGTATTTGAATGCTGGGATTCTTTTGTAATCCTCTTTCTATGGAGCTTATATAAGATTTAGAGATATCTGCTTGTTGAGAAAGTTCATTGATTGTCATCCCTCGATCTTCTCGATAATGCTTTAATAATTCACCTACCAATTCACTCATTCCTTCCTTGTTCCTTTTATTCATTATATAGAACATTTCGTATTTTATAAAAAACAAAATAGTGAGAAATACAGAGATATTTCGAAATAAAGAACGTATTCATACTGTTTTATAGAACATTTGGAGTAATTTGAGACTTTTTTCCTGTATTTAAATCCCATATACTTGCCTTATGAGTTCTTTAAAAAGAACAAAAAGTACTTTGCAAAAAACAATGCCAGATAATTATCCATTAAAGAAGAGGGGATAACATGCGGGTGACTAGATTGAAAAAGTTTAAGAGTAGGTATAGATCTTTTCTTGTTGCATTCCAAATATTGACGATCTGGTACTTCATGATGATATCTGCACTACAGCTTAATTCGTTTACAAATGCAGCATTCAATGATGTTGAAGAACAGGATGCCTCACTCCATGTAAGTTGGTACATAGATGACTGGGATAAAAGTTCTTTAAGTTTCGATGGAATGCAAAAAGGCGGTCAATGCGGAAAGATTTTCGCTGATATTTCAAGAGGGGAAAATAAAATTATTTTCTCTACATGGGTGTATGAAGTATTTAAAGTATCCAAAAGTAAAACACCAATAGGGGAGGCAATCGATTCAGGGGTCATTTCAAAAAATGAGATAAATCAATCAGATCGAACTGCTAGACTCGTTTCAGAGAAAATAACTGAAAATGGTAAGTATCAATTTAGAGTAAAAAGACCACTCGGGCACCCCGGGGACAATCAACCGGATGAACAAGGATATTCTTATATGTGGAATGAAGGGGTTATCGAAGTTAAAGATTGTGTAGAACCACTTGCAACACCAAAAGAAGAACGAAAACAAGAATCCTCTGAAGATACATCAAACAATAAGGATGAAACAATTTCACCTAGTGAAACAGAAACAAAAGAAGAAAGGATCCCTATTACTCCTGATACAGAAACAACCGAAGAACAAGAAGCACCAGCCCAAGAGCCTCCTTCTAGTGAAGTAGAGTCAGAGGGTCAGGATAATGCAGATGATGATAAAAAGGATGAGGAAGTAGAGCCACCTGTCGAACCTGACCCTGAAACAGAAGAGGAACAAACGAGTAGCACATCACCAACAGAACCAAGTACAAAAGATGGAGGAAAGGAAGAGTAAAATGACAAAAACAAAATGGTGGAAATGGACTTCGAATATTCTCTACGGCGTAATGTTTATTTTCTTACTAACAATGATCATCATTGTGATGTCTTCAAGGGCATCAGGAGGAGAACCCGAATTGTTTGGTTATCAACTAAAAACAGTTTTATCCGGATCAATGGAGCCGACATTTAAAACTGGATCTCTTATTCTTGTAGAAAAGTTAGAAAACCCTACAAATCTCAAGAAAGGTGATGTAATCACCTTTCAGCAGGATGAAGCCAATGTAGTTACTCATAGAATCATAGAAGTTCTTAAGCAAGGTGACAATACTTTTTATCGAACACAAGGAGATAACAATCAGGATGCTGACACCAACCCGGTCCTATCGCAAAACATCGTAGCGAAATACAGCGGCTTCACCATTCCATTAATCGGCTACTTCTTACAATGGGCAAGTTCTCCATTGGGAACAGGCATCTTATTGATTGTTCCAGGCGTGCTTCTTCTTGGTTACGCAGGCTGGACCATTCGCCAAGCGATTAAAGAACTTGAAACCAAAATGAAAGAAGCAGCAAAGCCAGAAGACGCAGAAAAAATCGTTTCTTAGGTTGAGTCCCTTTTTCAAGGGTTCACATACATACCCAATTCAAGGGTGAAAACTATTAGGGAGGAATTTTAGATGAGTATTAAAAAGAAAATGGGCTTAGGCATCATGGCTGGAGCACTTGGTGTGTCATTGATTGGTGGAGGAACTTGGGCAGCGTTTAATGACGTGGAGGAAACTTCCAATACGTTTGCTGCAGGGACGTTGGATCTTGTTGTCGGTGAAGCAACTACAATGGACTTCGTAGTGAAAAATTTAAAGCCAGGGGATTATTTTACAAAAGAACTTGTATTGAGCAATAATGGTTCATTAGATATTAACCAGATTAACGTACATGCAACAATGGAAGAAGGACCGAATAAGTGGGAAGATAAGGATGAATTAGATTTGGCCTCTAAGTTCCCAGGAGTGGATACAACAAATTCACAAGAAGATTTCTTATCCCAATTTAAAATTACAATTACACCTCAAGGAGAAACAGAGTCAGTCTATGATGGAACATTAGAGGAATTGGTAAGTGGAACCGGTGTGGGTGAACTAACAGATTCAACCGATCAAGAAATTGGTCTAGCAGCGGGGCCTAATTCTCAAAAAACATATGAGGTTAAGGTAGAGTTTGTGGAGGATTCAACTCCATTTTCGGGTAGCCGCTTACACCAACAAAACAAATTCCAAGGCGAAAGCTCAAACCTGAAATTCGTATTTGAAGCTACACAAATGCCTGGCCAAGATCGTTCTAATAACATTTCTGAATAAATAGCCTGATATTTTATTAATCAAACAATAGGAGGAGAATATAAATGAGTATTAAAAAGAGATTAGGTTTAGGAGCAATGTCCGCTGTAATGGGACTATCATTAATTGGTACTGGTACTTGGGCTGCTTTTAATGATATTGAGTCTGTGCAAGCGAAAGTTGGAGCAGGGGAGTTAAACTTGGATCTTAAGCAGCTTGGTAATGGTCCAATTGATTTTAAGATTTCTAATTTAAAGCCAGGCGACCATATGACAAGAACAATCAAGTTAGACAATATTGGAAGCCTAGCGATTAAGGATGTTCTTATGTCAATAGAAGGGGTTGAATTTGAAAACTATGCTCCTGATACAGTAGAAGATGCAGGATATGGTGATACTGACACATGGGGAGATAATACTGCAATTGAATATCTACAGCAATTCAAAGTATCGGTAATTAAAGTTGGAGCTGAAGGTGGAGCGGGTGGTTTTCCATTAGATATCATTCCGAGTACAGCAAACGTAACCTTAGCTGATTTTTATTTAGCATCCGATTCAGTTGCAGGAGATCAACATAAAATTGATAATGGTGCTACCAACGCTATGATTAGTGCAGCCAAAACTCTTGTTTATAACAGTATTAACCAAGTTTATATAGATGATAATTCAGACCGACTAAATGTATCTACCATCAATCCGGATAAATGGACTGGTTTACCAGTTATTCCTGGGGATGATGATAATCTACAAATAAAAATTGAATTTGTAGAAAGTAATGATGATACAAATTCAGATGGGACACATGATCAAAATATCTTCCAAGGTGACTCTGCAGACATTACATTCCAATTCGAAGCACGTCAATGGGGAGGTCTTAATGTAAAGGACAGCGATATGAAAAATGGTGTTGTAGAGACTAACAAAAAAGCAAACTCACAAACAAACTAATTATTTATCAGGGAGTAAGGAGAACACCTCTCCTTACTTCTCTTTAAAAAAAGGAGAATTACTATGAAACATTTTTTTGGAAAAGTAATCATTCTCTTCATAGCCTTCCTCATCTTCTCTCCAAATATATATCAAGCTGAGCAAGATCATTATATTGAACAGAAAGAGTTAGATATCTCAACCAGCCCTCATAAAATCTTCTTTAATATTAGTAATTTAAAACCCGGCGACAAGATCACGAAACAATTGACTGTGCTAAATAAAGGAACTCAGGATTTCACCTACCTTTTCACTAATAAATTTATTACTGGCTCAGGAAAATTTTATAACGAGCTGCGTTTAGAAGTGAGCGATAATAAGGGTAGTCTGTTTAAGGGTAAATTAAAAGATTTTCATAAGCTGGAGTCGCGTGAATTAAAAACATCTTCTTCAGAAATCCTCATTTTCACTGTCGAGGTACCATTCGAGCTTGGTAACGATTTTCAAGGACTTAACAGCGAATTTCAATTTAAAGTATTTGTAGAAGGTACCTTAGGCGGGGTACTCCCCGTAGATGGCCCAAAACTTCCTGTTACCGGAACGGAGTACTATAAGATCCTGCTATTGGGGGTAGCTGTTTTTACAAGTGGAGTAACTCTCTATTTCTACAGTAAAAAAAGAAGAAGCGATATTCTAAAAGTTTACAAGGAAGTGAAATAATTATGTATAAAAAAGTATGTACACGGTGCACAAGATCTTCCTTTAGCAGTACCGAAACTGGTCAATGGATTTGCCCATCATGCGGACATGACCTGACTGATCAATCTTTTTATGACTCCAATACCTTCCAGAATATTAATGACAAAGTCCTTCCTTTAAAAAAGAAATTAGAGGCTTATCGCAATCAATATAGTAATAAATATTCGTGGTAATTCGACACGAGTTTCCTCTGTTCTTTCTTTTAAGGAGATAATCTTGAGTAATAAAGTATACTCCTGTCAAAACATAACTAATTATGTAGGAAAAAAGTGTATAATTAATTGTCAGAAAAGACAAAAAACTACAGTTTTTAAAGTTTTTCATTAGTATAATGGGAATAGTTCCAAGTGATTAGTCAGACAAAGGCAAACCTATTGAAAGGTAGGGACGCAAAGTCACAGATCTAAGGTAAGAAAATGCGTGCGATTAGGGAACCTACATAGAAAAAGTGCACATTGGACGACTAAGATGGCTGGATTGCCTGAAATACATATTTGTATTTTGGGAGGAATGTAATTGGATAAGCGTGAACTGGATTTAGAATGGATTGAACTAGTCAAACAAGCATTGGATGCAGGAATTTCAAAAAAAGATATTAGAGAATATTTACAAAGTCATAGCCAAAAAGCAGCTAACGAATATAAAATCGTGTAAATTTAAAAAGTCTTGCAACCCGCTTGCAAGACTTTATTTATTACCTAATTTCCATTTATTAAATTCGATAAATTCACGAAATTGTTCCTTCGTTATACCTGAATCCATCGCTTCCTCTGCAATCTTGATCCACTCGCGATCGACTGCAGTTTCCGCGGATTCATCATGTAATAAAGCGTCCATCGGAATACCCAAAGCGGCAGAGACTTTTTCTAAAAACTGAATGGATGGGTTTTGTTGAATATTGCGCTCAATGGAGCTTAGATATGACTTAGCAACCCCAGCTTTTTCAGCCAGCTCTGTCATAGACATTCTTTTTTCCTGTCTATATTTTTTCACTCTTTCCCCGATCATGGTGGACACCTGCCTATAAAATCGTTTCGATAATCTTATTATAACAAAAGGTCAACATCTACTCTATAGGAAGTTTGCTTATTCACTTAGAAATTAGACGCTCGGCTTTGACGTTGCCGGAATGCGCGGCTTAGACACCATTTTTTCCCGGAATTCTTTCATCAGTTCGTCACCCGAATATCCTCTTTGCAGCAAGTCATCCAATAAAAGCTCGGCATATTCGTTACGCTGCTTCTTTAATTTCCCTTCAAATAAAATACTCATGCGGCCGTCCATTTTCTTGATGCAGCGTATGGATGTCATGAAAGCAGCAGGATCATTGGCTTTATGGGAGATCACGACCTGTATTTCCAAATCACTTTTTTTCTGCTGGGCATTTTGGAAAAACTCAATGTGATCTTGCGGCATATATGTTTCGACGAGCCAGGTACTCTTCTCATCCTCTTTATTGATGATCAGACCGTCCTCAATTTCGAAATCCTGGAGTTCATCATTATCAACTACCTGAAGTGAAATCACTTTAAAGGTTTTCATGAACGAACATCTCCTATAAATAGGTTTTAGTTAAAAAAATTATATCACAGTGAGAAAAGAATCCCTAATAAGAAAAAGTGTCAAAAAAGTTAAATTTCGAATATTTGAACTTTTTTTAATGTGAAAATAGGAAATCTCCCTAGGGGAATTTGCCTAATCTGAGGCAGTTTGGGCTCCAAATTTAAGAAATTTGCCATTTTACAAGCCTGAAAGGAGAGGTGTAAGATGAAATCATTCCAAAGAGAAGGGAGTGTTGAACGAAGGTGATCAATCAAGTAACCCTGGTGGGCAGGCTGACCAAAGATCCTGAAGCAAGGAAGACGACGGAAGGCAAATCGGTCCTCAATGTAACGGTTGCCGTGAACCGCCAGTTTAAAAATCAGCAGGGACAAACCGACGCAGATTTCGTATTGTGTAAGATTTGGAATAAGGCTGCGGATAACACGGAGAAATACTGCCGCAAAGGCTCGGTTGTCGGAATCACGGGCCGGATTCAAACCCGCAATTATGAAAATGATCAAGGAAAGCGGATCTACGTCACGGAAGTAGTCGCGGAATCGATTCGGTTCCTTGATACGAAACCGCCGGCTGAAAGGGAAGAGAAGAAAGAACCGGTTGAACTGCCATTTTAAAAGAAGGGAGGGAAGCAAGTGGCAACGCTGGAATCCCTGGAACAACGAATCGATCGACTGGAAAAATTGAATGAAGATTTGATCAAAAAAGTAGCAAGGGCCAATGTCGAGAATTTCTATCTTTCACAACGGGTCACCGCCCTAGAACAAGGCTACGAGTACCCGAAAGCTGTCCTGCAAACCACATCTTAAGGAATCCTTCGCATATGTCTCCAACTTAGAATTCTTCAAACGTACACCCTATTCGTTATAATTTCTGTCCAACCTATAAGCATTTGTCTCAAAGTCCAATTGTCATCATGTCACCGCGTCATCCCTCTAACATACCTCGTTAGAAATAGATTATTGTAAGTAAGTAGTGAAGTAGTTTTGTAAGTTCCCCAATATGTCTTCATGTAGGGTCGGTTTCCTTGGGAGCCGGCTGTTTTTTTGTGGATTTTTTTGAGGAGAAGGGGAATTTTGCGTTAAGAATCGGTTGTTTAATAGGGTGGGAGAGAGGGCAAACGGAGGGGAACCCTAGTTTATGATCCGTTCTGGGGATTTATGATCCATTTCCGGAATTTATGATCCGTTTTCAAATTTTATGATCCGTTTTCAAATTTTATGATCCATTCGAGAAAAATACGATCCATTTTAGAAATATATGATCTTTTAAGAATTATTCTAATTTAGTAGCAGTTTTGTGGATTTGTTCTGCTGATCACCGCTGTTGATTTTCGTGCAAGACTTCGCTTTACGTAGGTGACCAGTGAGCCTCCTCGGTCAAGGGGGGGACTGTCTAATTTAGTTGGAGGGGTATAGAGGCATATTGAATAACCCAAATCGACCAAGAAGGCAAAGAACGTCTTCGTGGCCAATTCATCTTATAACCTGCCTATGAACAAAGCCATTCCCTCTAATAGGAGTCTTCGCCTTGCACTCCAATCAATTGCTGGAACAGACTTTTCTCACAAGGAGGTGAGCTACTTCCATGAAAACTATTCTTACTCAATCTAAAATGCAAATAGAAAGGAAATATTAGCATGTAAGCCTTTATTACTAATTTAAAAGTGAAATACAACAAAAATTGACAAAATATTCTTTCTGTTTGTGGTAGTATTGGTGCATCCCTTTGTAAACTAATCTTATGACCATCATCATGAATCATACATAATTAGAGCTATAAGTGAATTTTCTATTTATTATTGAAGGAGGAACTTTTAACATGAAGAAATTATTAACAGCTACATTGGGTATAGGTTTTGCAATGAGTTTACTGGTATCGGGTGTATCGGCTAAGAGTACCATCGTTCCTGGTCACCAGACAGATGATGGCAGTATTCCAGTGGGAGATGTAACAGGCAAGTATACTGAAGAGAATGGCGTTTATCATTATAACGTTCAATATCGTGGTGACTTTGGAGGAGACCCTTATCTAGACAGTGGATGGATGATCAATCACATCACTAACATGGAAACGGGTGAAAAGTATTTCTACCTTATTGTTCATGAAACTGACCCGCGTTACACGGGAGAAGGAACTCCGGTGTGGGGGAGTTGGGAATACCACCTTGGGGTCAGTGGGAATCAAACTGATCCAGTAGACAATGGTGTAATTGATATTAATAAACCTAATCACCCTGTGAAACGCTAAGAGAAACGGCTGGCAAGCAATCAGCAAGAGATAGGCTTAAGAGCCTATCTTTAAAGATTAGTTTACAAAGTGGCTGGTCCTACTAACAGGGAAAAGATTGTATAAGTCACATTTCAATTTTTCTATTATAGACAGCTCTGTTTTAATCAAAGAAAAGAGCCGTGATTTCTAGTGTGAAATCGACGGCTTTTTTCATTGTGATTTTGATTGTTAATTCAGGGGTTTATTATCGCTTTCTCCACCTTAACCGAACGGGATATTAAAAGAAAGGGGGTCTACCACTAAATCTATTCCAACACCAACAACGACTCCAGATCCTGATCCGACAATTCGGTAACCCACTGGTCGCTTCTGATAATTTCGTCATTCAATGCCTGTTTCTTCTCAAGCATCGCATCGATTTTCTCTTCAAGCGTCCCTGATGACACCAGCTTATGGACATGGACGAATCGCTTCTGCCCAATCCGATACGCACGGTCGGTGGCCTGGTTCTCCACAGCGGGATTCCACCAGCGGTCGTAGTGGACGACGTGGTTGGCGGCTGTCAGGTTCAATCCGGTTCCGCCGGCCTTCAGGGAAAGAAGGAAGACCGGGAATTCACCGTTTTGGAATTGTTCCACGAGTTGATCGCGTTTTCCTTTGGGCATGCTTCCATTCAGGAATGGAACATCGACATTGAATTCCTTTTTCATGACTTCCTGAATCATTTCACCCATTGAAATATACTGGGTGAATATCAAGGTACCCTCGCCTGATTCCAGGGCGGTTTCCACGATATCCTTCAGCTTCTGCATTTTTTCGGAACGGGTCAGGATCGACCTTGGCGCAGGTTCTTTCAGGTAGAGAGCAGGGTGGTTACAGAGCTGCTTCAACTGATTCAGCATTTGCAAAATCAGGCCCTTACGTTCGAACCCGCTCAGCGTCTCGACCTTCGTCAATGTTTCCTGCACGAGCTGTTCATAGAGTGCGGCTTGCTCAGCCGTTAAGCTGCAGTATTCCTTTTGCTCGATTTTCTCGGGAAGATTAAGCTCGACTTCAGGATCCTTCTTCGTTCTGCGCAGCAGGAACGGCTTGATTTTTGCCTGAAGCTCTCGGACCTTTTCCTGAGACTCGTCTTTTTCGATCGGTGCAATATAGTTTTTCTGATACTGCGTGAATCCACCGAGGTATCCATGGTTCAGGAAATCAAAGATGGCCCAAAGCTCTGAGAGGCGATTTTCCATCGGCGTTCCAGTCAGCGCGATATGATGCTTTCCTTCCAGCTTGCGGATGGCACGGGATTGTTTTGTATTCGCATTCTTGATGTTCTGTGCTTCATCCAGGGAGATCGAGCTCCATTCAACTTGGGACAGCTCATCAAAATCGATGTGAGACAAGCCGTATGAGGTCAGGACGATATCCATACCTGCGGTCCGCTCAGAAAATTTCTCCTCTTTCGCACGAGAAGATCCATAATGAAGATGAACCTTCAAATCAGGAGCGAATTTCTCAATTTCACGCTGCCAGTTCCCAAGCACGGAAGTAGGAGCAATGATCAGAGCCGGTGTCTCAGGGTTCTCCTCAGCCTTTACATGAAGTAAGTATGTGAT
This sequence comes from Rossellomorea oryzaecorticis, assembly GCF_038405515.1. Lineage (GTDB taxonomy): Bacteria > Bacillota > Bacilli > Bacillales > Bacillaceae_B > Rossellomorea > Rossellomorea oryzaecorticis_A. The sequence continues at coordinate 53,237 of NZ_JBBYAF010000001.1, forward strand.
CAGCTGAACCGTTTTACCAAGCCCCATGTCGTCGGCAAGGCAGGCACCGAAACTGAATTTCCGTAAAAAGAGCATCCAGCTCATACCGAGCTGCTGATACGGTCGAAGCTCCCCGTGGAATGCCTCAGGCGTATCCACTAAAGGAATCGATGATACATTCGTCAGCTGGCTGACAAGCTTCTTTAACGAACGGTTCAATTCAAGCTGAATCCGGGCGTACTTATACGGATCGTGCTCGTCATCATCCTCTGCCGCATCATCCTCGTCATCACGCGGAAGCAGTTCCTGCTCCAGCATATCCTGAATCGAGATGCCTTCCTGTTTCGCTTTCGTCATCATCTGCTGGATGCGCCGGATCATCGCCGGGTCCAGCTTCATCCACTGACCGCGGATTTTCACCAGCCTCCGCTGGTCATCTACCAGCTTATTAAAATCATCTTCTGATAAATTGACCCCGTTCATGGACAGGCGCCAGTCAAAATCGAGCATGGCATTCAAGCCGACAAACGACGGCCGGTAGCTGGTGTCCGTATTTTTCAACTTAGCCTTCACCAACACCTGTGCATCTTTCATCGCTTCCCACCAGGAAGGGAGGAGGATTTCAATATCTAGGTCGATCAGCTTTTCACTCAAAACCGATAGGAAATCCCACGCATCATGCTCGCTGAGGGAATCGGTCAAATTGCCGTCGCTGTCACGGAGCATCGGCATCATCTTCAGCCAGCGTTCCTGCTCTTCACGCACCTGAGGCAAATGACCTTTCCAGGAAGGCGGCACAGTATCTTGCGCTAATGAAATAACCCGCTTTGCCTTCTTGCGGTCCCGTAAAATCGTCTCGAGCTGCCACGTTTCATCCTCATCGAGAGGCTCCGAGATCCGTAGACCGATCGAAAACGGCAGTTCCTCATCCTCTTCACCGCGGATCCACTCACTCCAGCGCTTCTCATCAAAATAAGCATGAAGCTCCTCGGAAGTGAGCGTACTTTCTTTCAGCTTCTGAATCCTCTTCATCGCATCGGATCCGCCGGCAGCCATCGCCTCATTCAGCGACCCTTCAAACCACTGCTGCGTTAAAGCGGCGAGGGACGGGCCTTCAGGGAGGTCCTCCTGCCAGAATTCTTCGTTAAAGTTTTCCCAGACTTCATCGGGGATGTGGAACTGGAGTCCTTTTTCCTGCCATTCCTGGAAGCGGGGGAGCCAGCGTCCGGCTTCGATCGCTTCATAAATGACGGGCGCAATGGCGTTACAGGCCTGGCCGGTTTCGTCCCAGTCCCAATCGACCATCCCGCTGAAATGTTCCTGTGCAAGCAGGGTAAGAAGCTGCCACTGAGACACAACGAGCCCGTCGCTTACGATCGTGTCGTTAAGCAGCGTCCCGTAGTGAGTGTCTTCATGCCAAAGGAACAGTTGGCTCATCCACTCTGAAGGCTGCAGCAGGTCACCATCACCGTTTTCCGCAGTCAGATAGAAACGGTCTTCATATTTAGTTGCGTCTACATTGATTTTCACGGAAGACAGTTTAAGCATCAATCAACTTTCCCTTTCTGCATTCTTCTTGAAACGCACGTAATCGCTTGTATTTTTCAAGGGTATACTCAAGATAAGCATCCCATTTATCCGTTTGCTTCAGCTTCTTATAAATCGTCCGAATCTTCTTCATATAGCGGACAGCGTACTTGTAGCTGTCACGGTTTTTCTGCTCGATCGCATCAGTCACTCCATTATAGTAGAGCGGCAGTGCGAGCTCAGGTGACTCTTTGTACACCTGAGGCAGGCCCATGTTTTCCATTTCAGGGATTGAGTAGCCCATGTATTTCTGCAGCTCCACCCATTCGCGATAGGATTTCGAGTTAAGCAGAAACTCTGTGTAGCTGTAGTAACTGAACGGTAGCATCGAGAGCAGGAGTTCCCTTAAAAATGCAGGGTCCCTTTCCATCAGCCATTCTGTCGGAAGCTTGCGGACGAACCAGCGGACGAAGCTTGACGCTTCATAATGTTCACGCTCTTCGATATAAGACGGAAGCCTTTTTAAAATCGCCTTTAACAAAAGCAGCAGTGCTTCGTATCTTTTCGACAGCACGAATTTCACCAGCCAGAACTCTGAATAAACGACAAGCTCCGTTCCAATCCGTTCAACCATTTCCTCTGCTTTTTCCAAATCATCAAGCAACAGATATTGATGAAGCAGGGCAATTTTGATGAATGGATCATCAAGCGTATCAGAAGCCTCCAATCGACTTACTTCATCACGCCGCCAAGCCTTTTGTTTAAACAGATAGTACCAAATGAAGCGGTACACCTCGGCTTTGATCGTAGTACTATGTGCTGGGTCCTCAGTCATCCCTGCTGACTTTTCTTTTAAGAAGGCAATGAACGGGTCGAAGCTGAACGGCATCGCATGTACGGAAAGCTTCTCGACCGCGTCCTCCATTTCATCCAATAGATAATCGAACAGGGCATACTGCTCCCGATTCAATTCGAGGCCCCTATTTTGTATAAATAAATCCACTTTCAGCGTGAGAAAGAAGGTGGCGAACAGCTGATAAAGAGGCTTCCATTCACGTTCAAATGGTGCTTCTTTTCTAAAGCGCTTGTAGATATTCTGCATAATGACGTCCATCAGATAAGGCTGTCGTTCGAGAAGCTGCAAATCGTCATTTTTTAAAAGCGTCTCGAAAAACTCCCACCACTCGTCAGGCGAATCACCTCGTGTTTTTCGTTCCTGCAATAAGTCACTGGCTTTCCGGAGGGCACCAGTGCTGCTGTGTTTCTTCAATAAATCTTCCAGTGAAGATTTGTCATCTGTAACCGAAGCGGGAGAGCTTTCCTGGCTGCGCCAGTCCTGAATCCATTCACTGACACGGGCCACCTTGTTGTAAATCATGAAAAATACGGCCATCTGATGCCGGCACCAGCCTGAGTATGGGCATGAGCACTTACTCAGCAGAGGAAATTGTAAATCAAGGCGCACCGAAACAGGCGTGACGTCCTGAACATCGGCGCTTGCTTCCTCCTCGCGCACCTTTACATTCGAGACCAGGTTTTGACGAAACAAAAGAAGCCCTTTTGAGACAATATTACGTCCTTCGTCAGTCCCGGGGTTCAGCTCACCCTGTATCGACCGACTCATCGGAATCAATTTATCATTCAATTCTTCAATTCGAATCGCCATCCAACAATCTCTCCCATCTATAAAATCGCATTCTTATATTATAACGTAAAAGGAGGGGGGAATGGAATAAGAGAGGGGAAAAGTGCGGAAGTTCGGGAATGGCTGTGGAGATATTTCTCGGGAAATGTCGAAAGGTGGGGAGGGATATTTGGTAGGGGAGTGTACCAGGTACACTTTAACGTGGCGTGCCGGAGTGATTTGAGCCAGGCTCAATACCTCTACTCTGAGCCAGGCTCAAATCGGCACAATCGAGCCAGGCTCAAAACAGCGAATTCGAGCCAGGCACCCGCACTCAAGCACCACCACCCAACCTCAAATACCTCTACTCCACCCAATGAATATAAAAAGTCCCGCCGCTGTGAACATTCACACTCTCCAACCCTACGGCCTCACCGTTCCTCAGATAATAGTTCTTATTCTCCGGAAAACGAAGCTCCTCATCACCAAACGTCGCAACCAACTCAGGATTATCAACATCCCGTTTATCAATCAAAACCTTATAACCGCGGTCTTTGAAAAATTTCTTTCCGTCCAAATACCAATCAGAAAAAGGTCCGGAATCAAGTGAATACCCAAGAAATTCTGCCATGATCCCAGGTAATTCTGTATTTTCGATCAACCCGGCTGGCTTCCCCGGTCCATACGCATATAAGAAAACATCTTCACCGGTATGACCGTGAGTGGAGAACCCTAAGTTCGCCCGCTTCGCCATCAGCTTGACCATTTCATTCTCCAAGTCCTCGGCATCATTGGCTTCTTCCATGGCACAATATTCATTCCTGCTCAAACCAGAAAGCCCGTAGGAATTCAACACTTCTTTTAAATTCGAACGGTCATCCTTCAATTGAGAAGTAGCGCCTTTTACCGTATACTCAGCTTTTTTCAATGGTTTTATGAATGTTTCAATTGGCTGATTTTTATATGTTTTATCTGTATCGCCATTCCCGAGGGTCAAGCCGCTGTTTCCATGATCTGTCACTGCGACGACCATGGTATTGCCGTCAAGCTCCGCAAATTCCAGCGCTTCACCGACCGCCCGATCAAAGCTCAGTACTTCGCTGACCATCCCGACCGGGTCATTCTTATGTGCGGCCCAATCCACCTTGCTTCCTTCCACCATCAAGAAGAAACCTTTCTCCTTACTGGATAAGCGTTCAATCGCGGATCTCGTCATCTCAGCAAGCGTCGGTTCATCGGGCTTCAACGTCTTCCGGTCAACATCATAAGCCAAATCCTCCTCTGCAAAAGCCCCCCACAGCTTATCGGCCCCGCGACTTTTTGAAAGCCCGTCCCTCGTTGCGGTGAAGGAGTAAAGGGGGTCGGATTTTATCTTGGTAACAAGGTTTTCACCGTCTTCGCGGGAGATTTGTTTGGTTTTGAGCATGCCGTCGTCGTTTTTGACCGAGTTTTTGGATTTTGGTTTTAGCCAAGCTGCACCGCCGCCGAGGATGACGTCGAGGTATTGATAGACCTGCTGCTCTCCGATGTCACCGAATTCATCGCGGTTCAGGACGTGGGCAGTGAAGGCTGCCGGGGTGGCATGCTGAACGGGGGAGGTGGATACGATTCCGGTGGCATAACCGGACAGCTTGGCAGCCTCCAAAATGGACAGGACTGGTTTACCCTCTGCGTTTATTCCTATGTAGTCAGCACGGGTCTTTACTCCCGTAGCCATTGCCGTGCCAGCCGCAGCGGAATCGGTGATCGCGGATTCTCCGGAATACGTGCGCACGCCCCCGACAAGGATCTTATCCAGATTAAGCCCAGAACCCTTATACCAGCGTGAAAGGGTGACGACATCGGAATTGGTTCCGTCCATGATCATGAAGATCACATTTTTCTTGGGGCTGGCTGCGAACCCGCAGGAGCCGGGCAGAGAGAAGGCAAGCAGTGAAAGAAGTATGGTGACAATGAGTACGGATTTGATGGTTTTCATAGTTTCGCCTCCTTATGAAATCGAGTGGGATACACTTAGTATCAACACTCATAAAGAGACTATGTATAAAAAGACCCGTTCCAGTAAGAACGGGTCACTACAAATTTATTTTCTTTCTAAAATCCCCAACAGCAGATTTTCAAGGACTTCAGGACGGTCCATCTTTTTCAAATCTCTCAATTTGATCTTGTCCCATTCAAGGGCTGTGATGAAAGATGCGCCGTTCCTCAGTGCAGGGACTTCATCAGGGTTCACGATATAAGACTCTCCAGCTTTTACCCCGGATTTGATCTGGACTTGGCCGTCAACCTGAAGTCCGGTTTCAACGGTCCTCTTTTTGACGAGACCTTTATCAGTGAGCACCCAGATATGCTTTTTAGAGCCTGATTTTTCAACTGCCGTAACCGGTACGACCAATGCATTCTTCACTTCATCGGTGATAACCGATACAAGAACGTGGTGTCCTGGAAGCAGCTTGTTCTCTTCATCCTGAAGCTGGATTTTTATCGGATACATGCTGTCCGTTTGCAGATGCGGATCTCTTTTCGGAAGTGAAGATACGTGTGTTACAAGCCCCTTTTTGGTTTTCTTTTCAACCTCTGATTGGACTTTGGCGTTCATGTTTTCTTCCACGTCCATGATCTCTTTTTCCGTCAGGTCCGTGGTGACGATTACCGCGTTTGAAGCAATTGTCATCAGTGGATTCTGGACTGAGTGGGAAAGGTCTTTGACGATTCCCTCACTGCTGCTTTCGACTATCAGCGTCGTTTCATACGATTCAAGGTCGGAAATTTGACTCTCGAGGCTGTCAACCTGGTTTTCCAGGCGATCGATTTCAAGTTCCCGGGAAGCAATTTCCTTCTTTAAATCATATTCTGTTTCAAGGGCACTTGCTTCAAGCGGCATCTCTTCTTCATCATAAGAGGAGGGGAGCGAGTTCTCAAGGCGCTCTAAATCCGAGATATTGTCTTCAATGCTGTCGATCTCATCTTCAAGCTGGTCGACTTCTGATTCGAGGACGTCTTTCTGCCCGGTGAAATCGGTCACTTCATATTCAAATAGAGGCGTCCCTGCTTTCACTTCGTCGCCTTCTTTTACAAGGAACTTCTTGAAGGAGCCGAATTCATCGTTGAAATAAAGGTAGGTTTCTTCAGCGGAAGTCACTACGCCTGATTTAAGCAGAACTTTTTGTAAGTCATCTTTTTTTAGAAAATCCCAATTATTCAGACGGACTTCACGCTCAACCTTGCTGTTTGCCTTTTCAATAAAATAGAGGTTGGTACCTGTAAAGAGGATGACCAAAATGAGAATAATGTAAAATGTCCTTTTTTTATTCAAGATTATCACAGCCTTTAATTTGTTAGATAAGGGTGGAAATATTTAAATATGCAAGTAAAGCTGTAATAGCCCAAAAGATTAGATTTGTTAGAAGAATAACTAGCCAGACGAGCCAATTTTTCTGCTGTGTGAGAGATTTCAATCCTTTGTATTGAATGTAGAAGATCCAAACCTTAAATATGCTAGCGATGCCTAAAAAATACATAACCAAAGAATTTGATGTGATGTACTGGGCAAGTACTCCCAAGGATAGCGGAGATGAATGCCAATCCAGCGATAAAAACAAGGATAAAGGTATGTAGGTCAGTTTTTCCAATAATAAAATAATAAGAATGATTCCTTGTGTCATCACAAGTTTTTTATATTCACCATTATCAGAAATCGTCCAAAAAATCAGTGAAGGGATAAATAATATAATGGCTGCATATAACAATCCCGCCAGCAATCTCCCCAGGAAAAATAAAAATTTTTCTAATTCGTAGGTTATTGGAGATATTGTCGTTAGTTCTTTTGATAAAGAATCCATTCCCAGTCCAAAGAAAGCAATGAACCCGAAAGTTATACAAGAAAAGAAGAATAAGAGAAACATCTTTCTGCGAAAATTTTCAAGTTTTTCTGTTTCAGTTAGTTGATAAAAGAAGATGGATGGTTGTGTTATACCCTTGAAGAGTCTGACTTCTCTATGCATATATGGTTGGCCTCCAGCTTGATTTGATTCCTTCTCTTATTCTATCGAAAATGATCGAACTTTTCCATAAATTGTAGAATGAATTTATAGAGAACATAAAAAAAGCGTCAAAAGACGCTTTTTTACTATACTTGATATGTTAGGTAAGTAGTCCCTGCTATCAGCAGGATTGTAATTAGAAAAAAGCTTATGTACATGATGACTTTTTGTGTTTTCTTTTTTTTCATTGCTTCTTCAGGTGTAAGAAATGCCAACTGTATATCCCCCTTTGTTCATGGTTTGGTAACTGGCTGGCTGATTTAGCCCCTATAATTTTACGCCGTCACCTTTTGATAAGTTTGCCATTTTCAAACGTTTACCAAAATATATTATCGGACAATTGGATGGAAATGTTTATAGGAAAATAGTAACTTCTAAGAAAAAATTCACATAAAAAAATAATGTCACTTTGTGTATAAATATGGTAATATACCTATATATTGAGGTTTGAACTTTCGACAACTGGTGTATTAAAGTAGTATAAACTGTTTGAAACTGTAGGAGGTTGTCTTTTTTGAATAAGAGCACAAGTAAAGACCAGCACGTTCTCTCTGTCATGCAAAAAGCATTCGACAAAGGACAGCAGGGAAACATGGATGCGAATAAAATGTTAAATTGGCTAAAACAAGAACTTCAAAGTGAATATACATTCCAGAACGAAAAAGCACTCTAAGAACCCTATCGGGAAACTTAGTGTGCTTTTTTTTAGCAATTTCATGCATGTAGAGATTATACTGTTAAAGAATTTTTGTCATTGGTAATCTGTCCCGTTATTGCTTGGATTATTTCTTTATACCAGGGGTTTAGGAAAAAATGGTCTCCCGGTAAAGTTAAATGATTAAAATTGCCCTTCGTGTAGTCTCCCCAAATTTGGACATGGGTGCTTAGAAGGTCTTGCTCGCCGCCAAAAGCCATGATATTGGCATTTACATATGGCGGGGTATAAGGGTCAATCGAATAGGTTTCAAGTAAATGAAAGTCTGATTTAAGAATGGGAGTATATAACTCCACCAATTCTTTTGATTCGAAAAAACTGGGAGCAGTGCCTCCCAGTTTTTTTACGTGCTCTAAAAATTGGGAGTCTGGTAAGGAAGACTCAGCTTTAGTATTGATCAGATGGGGGGGGTTGGAACCAGATACAAAGAGCCACTTAGGTCCGTTACCATTAGTCGTCTCCAATCTCCTCGCTACTTCAAACGCCAAATAACTTCCGAGGCTGTGTCCAAAAATCGAAAAAGAATCGTTGTTTTCTATATGTCTAATTATTTCTAAGGACAACTTCTCTATCGCTTCTTCAAAATCTTGATAAAGATCCTCTTTAAATTTCCGGCCTCTTCCGGCCAATTCAATTGGGATACATTCCAAAGCTGGACTTTTCTCTTCAAAAAAATTCTTCCATTTGTAGTAAATAGAAGCGGAACCTCCGGCGTAAGGGAGTAAGAATATTTTCATAGCACATCTCCAAAACAATATTTTATTAAAAAATAACAAATAAGGTAAAAAAATACAATGATTATTGAAATTTAAATAATCAAATTTTTCCCTTTATACCTACATGTTTCATGATACTAGTGGAAATTGTGTCATTTATCGGCAAAACATCCTATTTATTTTAATATAATTTCTACTTATAGTGAATTTAGTAAACAAAAGACCTATTAAGGAGAGATGGAAATATGAAAAAGTTCCTAAATATCTTATTTGTCGTTAGTGCTTTAACTTTGACTTTAACAAGTGGATATTACGATGAAGTGAATGCTCCCAATACCGAAGACATCATTGGAATTCCAAGTTTAAGTGAAGAAGATGACTTGATAGGCGGTAAGCATTAAAGAGTATTTAGAAAAGAATACGATTAAAGGAGGATCAATTAGTCATGGACGTATTTGACTTGTCATGGAACCAACAAAAACTGTATCTTCATCAAAAGATGTATCCTAATGATCCATCTTATAATTTGGCATTCTTGTATCAAATTGAGGGTAGTCTGGATGTAAGCCGATTTATCGATTCGATCAATCATCTTATTCAAAATACCCCCGTCCTCAATACGTATTTTTTAGAAGTAAAAGGGGTGCCGAAACAAACGGCTGCAAAAGATTATCATCACCAAATTGAAGTGTTGGATTACACAAATGACCCTGATTATGAGCAAAAGATCTATGACCGTGCCGTTTTGGAAAACAATAGGCCAATTGATTTGTTAAATCCGCCTTTATATGGTGCTGTCTTATACAAAGCCCCTCAAAGTAAATATTATCTATCCATTAGAATTTCTCATATTATTTCAGATGGCTTCAGTTACTATACGTTTCTTGAACATCTATCAAAAATCTATAATGAGAGAATTCTTCCGGAAAAGCAGGGGGACTTCTTTAAACTCATTCAAACAGAACCAAATAGTGGTTCTGAAAATAAAGCAAAAATCTTCTTTCAAAATCATCTAAAAGAAGTAGAAAACTTAGCTTTAAAAGGAATAGATGAAAATAGGAGTACGTCGGGCCTTTTAGAGGGAAAAAATCTCTCTTTTAAGGTCGATTCAGAGGCCGTTAATCATATTAGAACATTCTTAAAGAAGCATAGTCTGACGGAATTCACTTTTTTTCTTGGTTGTTACACTCTGTTTCTGAAGAAAATTACAAACCAGCGTAAAATTACAGTAGGTATTCCTTTGCCGAATCGCAGATCGAAAGAAAGAAAAGGTGTATTTGGCTACTTTGTAAATACGTTGCCTCTTGTAATTGATTGCGATTCTAATCAAAGCTTTTTAGAATTGTGCAATCAAATAACGAAAAATATCCGCCATTTAATCAGATACCAGGATAGTAATCTTTCTCAATATACTGGAGAACTAAAACATTTGAATGGTCGATTAGAGATGAATAATGCATTTACTTATTACAAACAGGAATTGAACTTTCAATTGACCAACTGTTCAATATGTAGAATTCCCCTTGAATTATCTTATATTAAATTTCCTTTCACAATGAACGTAGAAGATGCTGGTAGTACTTTAATTGTTAATATCGAGTATGCATCCCGTTTTAATCACGTCGACTTTGAAAATATATTCCTTACTATCTTCAATACGGTCCAAGCAAACCCTGAAGTATTGATTAGCCGCATCAGTCTCTTGAACGAACAAAAAGAAACGACTCAACCCAATAAAAGCAAATTGAAGATAGCAGCCCGGCAACAGAAAATACAAACTGCCTTTGAGAAATCTGTAAAACAGTACCCTGACAAAGTAGCGGTAAAGTACAACACAAATGAGTTGACTTATAAGGAATTGAATCACTTATCAGATCTGGTTGCTTACAATCTGCTGGAGAATACAGGCGCAGAACAAAAGTACACCATTATTTCATTGCCAAGATCAGAGAAGTTAATCGCCGTGATCCTGGGAGTTTTAAAAGCTGGAAAAACGTATGTCCCAATTGATCCCGATGCCCCGGTAGAAAGGGTTAACTATATCCTTGAATCAATTGGAGATGCACCAATGATTACAGAACGTACTGATTCGGTATCCGACACTCAACTACTACATCCTGAGGTGTTGTTTCGATCCACTGAAGAACGAAGAGAAATACAGATCAAGGACAATGAAGATGCGTATATTATTTTTACATCAGGATCCACCGGTAAACCAAAAGGTGTTCAAGTAACTCACCATAACGTCATACGGTTATTCGAATCTACAAATGATTCTTTCTCCTTTTCAGAGCGTGACACATGGACTTTGTTCCATTCATATGCTTTCGATTTTTCAATATGGGAAATATTTGGAGCGTTGTTTTACGGAGGCAAACTAATCATTGTCCCTGAGGAAGTAACCAAGTCACCCACTCAGTTTTATGAGCTTCTTAAGGAGGAAAAGGTCACGATATTAAATCAGACTCCATCGGCTTTCCGGCAATTGATTAAGGTGGATGAGCGGGAAGTTGATCATACCTTGAGTCTTAGAAATGTCATTTTTGGAGGAGAAAAGCTGAATTTCTCCATATTAAAGCCTTGGTGGGACAAATATGGACAGTCAGTAAAACTCGTTAACATGTATGGAATAACGGAGACGACCGTTCACGTTTCTTATTACGAAATCAGCGGAGACGATATCAATCGTAGGTGTGGAAGTATAATTGGGGCAGCTATCAAAGACTTAGACATTTTAATAGTGAATGAAGACCTGCAGCAATGTCCCATTGGTATAGAGGGTGAGATGTTGGTAGGAGGCGAAGGAGTCAGCAAAGGATATTTCAAACAAGAAGCACTGACAAGGGAGAGGTTTATACACCTGCCTCATAAACAAGGTGTATTTTATAAAACTGGAGACTTAGCAAAGTACCTTCCGGATGGAAGGATTGAATACTTACATCGAAAAGATAATCAAGTTCAATTGCGAGGATTCAGAATTGAAATTGAAGAAATTGAGTTCGCAGTAAAATCGTTAAATGTCTGTAAGGACTGTCTGGTAACAGTGCATAAATTTACGGAAGATGATCACAGGTTAATTGCTTACCTGGTAACGGACGGTCAGATTGACCTTATGAAAATGCGTGACAAGTTGAAGAATAAACTGCCGGCTTATATGATTCCCTCGCATTTCATGGTGGTTGACGAAATTCCACTCACGATAAATGGGAAAGTCAATGTTAAGGGACTGCCACTGCCAATTGACAATAGCCCTGCTGTATATCAACAAGGAGAAACATTAGACACTATCAGAAATATATGGATGGTTACTTTGAAAAATAGTGATATTGAAGTGGACGATAACTTTTTTGATGTAGGCGGAACCTCATTACATGTGACTGAAATTTATTATAAGTTGACCGAAGAGTTGGGACTGGAAGACATCCAAGTAACTGATTTATTTGAATATACAACGATTCGAAAATTGGCAAACCATATAGATGAAATGAAGGCTCCTGCAAATAAGAACAAGAAGGTAAGTCAAAAACCTGCTATGCACGTACGAAGACGAATGAATAGGAGGCGTACCCGTGAACTCAAGCATTGAATCTACTGATATAGCCATTATTGGAATGGCTGGGCGGTTTCCAGGGGCAAATACACCCCGGGAATTCTGGGAACATCTAAAGAACGCAACTGATTTCACTCAAACTTTTCAAGATCATCAACTTCTTGCGAATGGGATAACAGAAGAACAAATCAATAACCCCGAATATAAAAAAGTAGGCATCCCACTAGAAGAAATCGAAATGTTTGATGCCGATTTCTTTGGTTATACTCCCTATGAAGCGAAGGTCTCGGACCCGCAACACCGAATCTTTTTAGAAAGTGTGTGGGAAGCAATTGAAAACTCCGGATATGCACCAAGTAAATATACGGGGAGGATCGGCCTCTTTGGAAGTACAAGCATGAGTTCATATCTAATAAACAATATACTTCCAAATGAAGAGGTCAATGCAGACGGGGTGAATTATCCTGTACTCATTGGCAATGACAAAGATTTTTTAAGCACCCGCATTTCATATAAGTTGAACCTTAAAGGTCCTAGCATCACCGTCCAAACAGCGTGTTCCAGTTCCCTTGTTGCCATTCATTATGCTGTCCAGAGTATATTAAATGGGGAAAGTGATATAGCCTTAGCTGGCGGTGTAAGCGTTAGCGTACCTCAAAAAACCGGATACCTCTATAAAGAGGGAGGAATCTTATCAAGAGACGGACGCTGCCGTCCGTTTGATGAGAAGGCAAGCGGTACTGTAAAAGGAAATGGATGCGGAGTTGTTGTACTTAAAAGCTTATCCGAAGCTATCAGAGACAATGATACCATCTATTCTGTCATAAAAAGCACTGCGATCAACAATGACGGGGCCGACAAAATAGGTTTTACAGCACCAAGTGTCCAAGGACAAGAGTCTGTTATAGAAGAAGCATTATTCCAAGCGGGGATTTCCCCTTCTGACGTAGGATATATAGAAACTCACGGAACGGGTACTTCCCTTGGGGATCCCATTGAGGTCCAGGCACTTAATAGAATGTACGGAGGCTCTGTTCAAAAACAGTGCGCATTGGGGTCCGTCAAAGCTAACATCGGACATACAGATGCCGCAGCGGGGATAATCGGGTTAATGAAAGCTTCAATGTCGCTGCAGCATCAAACCGTCGTTCCAACGCCGAATTTCGAAAATGAAAATAAAAACCTCTTCCTGGATAAAACACCATTTTATATTGCTGATAGGCTTGAGCAAAAGAATCTCAACTATGCAGCGGTAAGTTCCTTTGGTATTGGAGGCACCAATGCACACGTCATTTTACAGCATTGGAGTCAAGAAAATAGTAAATCAACCGCAGATCAATCCTATGTTTTTCCTTTATCGGCAAAGAATAATCAATCGCTAATCGAGATGAAAAACCGTCTTCGAAATGAGTTAGAGAGGAATCCTCATCTATTTCTAGGTGATGTGGCTTATACCCTGGCCAACGGGAGAACGGAATTCAGCACTCGATTTGCTGCAGTGGCTGGCTCTAAAGAAGAACTAATTGAGCAATTAACTTCGGAAATTACTGCAAATGATGAAAAAACCATAAATGTATCATTTGAGCAAGGGTACAACAGTGAGCTTTGGGAGGAAGCACTTACACCTCAATCGCTGTTTCAGGATGAGATATCACAAATATTAAAGGAATGCAGTGAAATAGATCCGGAAGTCACTCAGATATCTTTGTTAACGGAGACAAAATATAAAAAACTTAACCATTTTATCTATAACTTAGTTATGGCAAACAAATTGATTAATCTTGGAGTGAGTCCCGAACTAGTAATATCTCACAATAAAATAGAGGACTTGGTTTCTTTTGTCTTGGGAGATGTCATAACCTTGGAACAAGCACTCTATTCCCTGCTTACAAAACAGCCCATCATTTCAAAAAATGATGCTGCAAATTCTTTATACTCATTATTGTGTTCAGATGGAAAGTACTACGAAAAAATAGGGAAAGATCAGATTTTAGAAAGTACGACTCTCCCAGACACGGAGGATGTCCAGGCAAGTATTGGGGTATCAAAGAGTTACAGCTTACTATGCTTCAGCGGAATGACTCTGAGTGGAATACAGCATGACTCCATAAAAAAACCTTATAACCGCTTCTTACAGATCGTAGGTTCTTTATGGAAGTGTGGGCTTGAACTCGCATGGGAGTGTATGGGAAGCCATAAGAGAGTTCCGCTTCCTACCTATCCTTTTCAGAAACAGCGTTACTGGATCGATAGAAAAACAGTCATTCAAACCAACCAACCTGCAAGGTTAGAAGATAACAATGATATTATTCGAACTGTTTTAGACACGTGGAAGAAATATCTGGAAGTCGATTCTGTCCTTATTGATGATAATTATTATGATTTAGGGGGAGACTCACTGGCTGCCGTAGAGATTGTAAGCGAGCTCAGAGATTTACTGAAAGTAAAAATCTCCATCGATCAATTTACGGAAATGGAAACCCCGGAGGAACTCATCTCATTTATTGAAGAACAGAAGAATGTAAAGGTGAAGCATCCTATCATCAAGAAAATAAGGGAGATCACAGAGTGTGACGAGAACTTGTTTCTTATTCACCCGGCTGGGGGCAACAACCTTTGTTACAGTCAATTGAACAGGTGTATAAAGAATTTCAATAAAAACATTTATGTCATTTCCTATCCTAATGGAGTTTTTAATAACGAGTCATTAGAGGAAATCTCTTCTTATTATCTAGAAGCAATCGAAGATGTTCAACCCGAGGGACCTTATCAACTAGGCGGATATTCATTCGGTGGCAATGTTGCTTTCGAGATGGCCTTGCAGCTGCAGAAAAATAGGAAACAGGTTGAGACTCTGATCTTGTTTGATTCCCATACACCAGAAGCATACTTTGGAAATTCAATCACACATAAATACTTTGTAAATGCGTTCCCTCTTGTCCTGGATATGTATTTGCATGGAAAAAAAGTTAATGTCCAACAATTAGAGGCGTATAGGGATCAAACTCTTGATGAAGTGATTGAATCCATTATTGAAAGAGAAGATAGAAAACTGACTCATTCAGAATTAAGTGATTTTTTCAAGGTATGGAAGCATAACCATAATGCCCTGAAGGGGTATTTCCCTCGAAGAGCTTTTAATGGAGACATTCTTTTTATCGAGGCACTAGAAACAGAATCAGATGAAGTACTGGAGCTTTTGAAAATCAAAAGAGTGAATAAACAAGTTTGGAAAAACCATATATCAGGTGACCTAAAGATCTATAAAGCCCCCGGAGATCATTATTCTATGTTCGGAGACCCTGCAAATGTTAAAAAGTTGGCAGAATTAGTAGAAGAAACAGCCGAAAGCCTTGTAATAGAGACGGGAGTCCTTTCATGAGAAGGGATTCCCCCTATAAGATTCTTTGGTTAGTCCCAATTATTTTCGCTATTCATAATGTAGAAGAATTACCGCAAATGGAAAAATGGGCTGATAAAGTCTTTGATGAACGACAGGTTCCTTTTCTAAGTGACCTATACACGTTTGAAAGTGTTGCCCTCGCAATGCTACTTCTTACCATCACAGTTGGTGTCGTGATTTATTTTGAGTACAAATTCAGAAATAGAGTGACCTATGTCCTGTCCTTGTTAAGTGTGTGTTTACTGCTGGTGAACGGTATTGTTCACCTTGTTCAATTCCTTATCTTTAAGCAATATGTCCCAGGCTTAATTTCGGCATGCTTTTTATTGATACCCTTTTTGTCTTATATTTTTTACGGCCTATTTAAATCCGAAAGACTGACAAAAAAGCAGATACTTGTCTACCTGACAATCAGTCTTGTAGCAATGAATCCTATTATCATATTATTTTTGCTTGTTTCAAAATTAATGATCCACTAAGGAGGAAGAAACATGACAACAATTATTGAAGGAAAAAAGATTCAAGAAAAGATCTTGGCAGAGTTGATGGGAAATGTAGTGAAATTGAAAAATGAAAAAGGTGTTACTCCCGGCTTGGCATTAATCATGATAAATGGTGAAGATCCTCTTGCAAAAGTGAATTACCGTTTACATACCTCTCTGGCTGAAGCCCTTCATTTTAATGTGTTTGAAAGTATATTACCTGCAGGGTCTTCTGAAGAAGAAGTAGTAAGTGTAATCAATCAATATAATGAAGATGACCAAGTCCACGGGATTCTGGTGCTGCTGCCTTTGCCGGAAAACATCTCAATTCAAAACTTAATCAACGCTATTCACCCGGATAAGGAACTGGAAGGATTTCACCCGGAAAATGCATCCCGCCTTTTTCCAACTAGCAATCAATCGATTAAATACCCGATGTGTGTACCCACTGCAGTACATAAGGTCCTTGATTCATTGGAAGAACAATATAAACAAGCTAATTATGTGGTGGCGATTGATAAAGAACTGGAAGAAACAAATGTGATTGCGAATATGGTAGCCCGTATCGGCACCGTCACAATGGCACCTAAAGAAGCCAAGAGTATAAAAATCATCAATATGGAGGCAGAAGATATCATCGTTCACTGTAAAGAAGCTGATGTGCTGGTCATCTCGACTCAAAAACCTCAGATCGTAACAAAAGAATGGGTCAAGCCAGGGGCATGTGTCATCGATTTTAATCCGATACCTGCAGGATTTAAGCCTCATCCATCCATTGAGGGGCAGTTCATCCCTATCTTAAAAGGGGGAGTAAATGTTGAATCGGTTCAGGAAACAGCAAAATACATTGCTCCTGTACCGGGAGGAGTAGGCCCTGTCATGCTGGGTGTATTGATGAACAATGTATATTTAGCTGCACTCAAAGCCCTTTCAAGTAAACAACTTGTCCAATCATAAGGAGGTATTCAATGTTTAAATTCTTTAGTAATTTAACCATTCGATTCCCCGGAGTGGTATTGGCAATATGGGTTTTAATCCTTATTGGTTCTTTGCCTCTAGCTTCTTCACTTCAGGAACAACTATTATCCAGCGGAGTGAAAGTGAAGGATTCGGAATCCTATAAAGCATCAGAAAAGATAAATGAAGAATTTGCAAACAGTTCTGAAAATAGCGTGAGCATTCTATTGTCCTCTTTATCGTCAGTAGAAGAAAAAGACATAAGCATGGTGAAAGATGTTATCAACTCCTACAAAAGCGTAGAGGCTGTCGAAGAGTTACAAACAGACGATCAGGTTGTATTAAAAGTTCATTTAACAGATGGCGGGAACGCTTTCGTTGCTGACTTCAGACAAAAAGCAAAAGAATTTGATGAGTTGAAAATTCTTGTTACAGGCAGTCCCGCGATATCATATGATATCGGGGAAGTCAGTAAAGATAATGTAAAACTTGTCGAGAGGATCGGCCTGCCCATTGTCTTTCTTCTTCTCTTGTTTGTTTTCAGGTCTGTGACCTCGGCACTGCTTCCAATTATCATCGGAATCTTTTCCATTCTAATCTCATCTGCTGTATTGTCCATCATTTCAAGGTATATGGACCTGTCACCTCTATTGACCAATGTGGTGACGATGCTCGGATTAGGAATTGCCATTGATTATGCCTTATTTATTACAAGAAGGTTTAAATCAGAACTTGAAAATGGAAATGGAAAAGAAGCAGCAATCGAGAAAGCTGTACAAACCTCAGGAAAGTCAGTGTTTTATGCAGGACTGACTGTCGCCTTGACGCTGCTTTCACTTTTTGTACCTGACACTCTGATTACCAATTCAGTAGCGATAGGTGGATTTACGGTTGTGATCACTTCCGTTTTACTGTCGCTCAGTTTGCTGCCGGTCATCCTTTTTCTGCTGGGGAATAAAGTGAACTTTTTGAAAATCGGAAAGACAAGAGAATCCAAAAGTTCTGTATGGGAAAAGTTAGTGAACAATATTTTTAAGCGGCCAGTACTTTATCTTCTTGGGGGGATATTACTGGTATCCTTTTTAATCCCGTTCTCTTCCAAGCTGATTATGCATATCCCTGTCGGTGCCTTTCAAGAGCTGCCTGAAGGAACCGAATCAAGAGAAGGGATGGAAGTATTGTCCGATCGATTAGGAATCGGAAATATCTTCCCTATAGAAATATTACTGAACGATGAAAATCAGTCGAGAATGACGCATTCGGATGCTGTCCAATCGATTGATAGACTGACAAATGAATTGCGATCGTTAGAAGGAATAGAGGGCGTTTACAGTATCACTAACTGGAATCCGGAATTTTCATCTGTTAATGAATATCAGCAGTTGTATGAAAATAAAATGATAGAAAAATTGCCGGCAGAGGTGCAGGAAAACCTTTCATCATTACTGAGTGAAGGGCATCAGTACAGTTTGATCAAGGTGATTCCAGAGACAGCACCTTACACCGAGGAATCCAGGGAACTGGTTAGAACCATCAGGGAGACAATTCTACCAAAGTATCAAGATGAGATAGAAGGTATGGTGACGGGGGAGACAGCAAATGGATTAGACATTGATCAGAAAATCACAGATTCCATGCCCCTCATCATTGGATTAATTATTCTAATAACCTATGTCTTATTGTTGATTGCTTTCAGGTCAATCGTACTTCCTATTAAAGCCATTCTTATGAATACGCTGGTCACTGCCAGTTCAGTAGGTTTCATTGTATTTATGTTCCAACAAGGGAACTTGCCGGGAACGAATCCCGCGCCAATCAACGTGAACACTCCTCTTATTATGTTTGCATTACTTTTTGGCTTAAGCATCGATTATGAAGTCATTATCATTTCAAGAATTAAAGAGTATTACGCTGAAACAGGACAGCTTAAAGAAAGTATTATGAAAGGTTTCAAAGAAACAGCCGGTATGATTAATGGGGCAGCCTCAATCATGATTGTGGTGTTCGGAGTGTTTATTTTTGCCCATTTTCAAATCATCCGGGAACTGGGGACGAGTTTGGCCTATGCTATTCTGATTGACGTGTTGATTGTACGAACGATTCTTGTCCCATCTTCCATGTATTTATTGGGAAAATGGAATTGGTACTTTCCACTGGCTAGAAAGAAGCCATCGCCCCGTCTCCCAAGAAAAGCTTCATAGTATCCAGTTGAAAACAGCTTGTAGAACATTTATGTCTGCAAGTTGTTTTATTTCTGTAAAAAGGAGAGGAAAGATGGCAGAATTATATTACTTTAATACTGAGGGGATCTCAATGGATGAACTGAATAACAGGGGAGTTCTAAAACCTGCGTGCCCGTATAAAAAAGAGAAATATAGAGAAAATCCTAATAAAAAAGGCGTGGCTGCGTCGCTTTTAGGGGATGTGTTGATAAGAAAAGGGATATCGGACCTGACAGGTAAGCGGCTGTATGATATTAAATTGGAACGGAATAAGCACGGCAAACCTCAATTGAAAGAAGGGTGCGGGTTACATTTTAATCTAAGCCATTCAGCTAATTACATTATTGCAGCATTCAGCGAGTACAGGATAGGAGTAGATATTGAAAGAATCAGGAATATCAATTTGAAAATTGCCAGAAATATGTTCACTCAAGAAGAGTATGATTACATAACGAAAACATCTTCGGATAAAATGAAACTTATGCATTTCTACCAAATTTGGACATTAAAAGAAAGCTACATGAAGGCAGTGGGCAAGGGATTAACTTTACCGCTCGATTCTTTTTCAGTGGTTAGAGGCAGTAAGGTTTTAAAGGAATTGACTCATGAGTTCATGTTGGAACTTGTCCCTATACACCTGCATTACCAACTTGCTGTCTGTTTCAATAGAAATGATCAAATAAATAAGGTCCATTTCTTACGTTTGTAAGGGAAATGTGTTCTCCTCTTTACTAGTTCAGCTTTACTAGCCTATCATTTCATTACTTTAATAGCGAAAAAGATGATAGAATAAGTAAGTCGTTACCTAAATATTACATATATGGAGGTATTTATGAACAGGTTAGGGGAGAGAGTAAAAGCTTATAGAGAAAGAAAAGGTTTTACAAGAAAAAAACTGGCGGAGGACCTTTGTGATGAATCCACCATATTCCGTTTGGAAAAATCCAAGCAGCTGCCCAGGTTGGAGATTTTAAACGGTATTGCGGAGAAACTGGACATTCCACTGCACACTCTTCTTTTTCCACATGACAGGGACTTAATCAGGTTAAAAAAACTTTGTCGTGAACTTACATATTTTGAGGACTATGCAGTTCTTGAAATGGCACTAGAAGAAATAGAAAAAATATTTGAATTTGATATTTCTTATACAGCCAGGGATACAAAAAAATTTATAGACTGGCATAAAGCAATCATTATTCATAAAGTTCACAAAAGATACCTGGAAGCAATAGAGCTGTTAGAGTCATTAGTAGATATTGAATATGCCATTAATGAAATAGATATTGGAATCCTTAACTCAATCGGCCTGATTTATTTAGATTTGAACAGGTATGAAGAAGCAAGACATTACACCCGGCATGCATTTGAGAAATTAAAAGAAATTCCAACTTTGGTGGAAGATTTAACGCTTTTCCCAAGAGTAGGTTATAACTATGCGTATATTCTGTATTATTTGGAATTTATGGATGAAGCGATCGAAATAGCGTACGAGCTATTATATTATCTTAAAGCTCATCATTTAAACTATTGTTTGGGTGAGATCCTGCACTTGATAGCCACTGTACTAAAGAGAAAAGGGAAAAATCAAGAAGCCTTGAATTACTTAAAGAAAGCATCTTATGCGTTTAAACTTGAAGATAGCTGTGAGAATATTTTGATCGTTGAAAATAATATAAAAGAATTAGAGTGTATCCACAAAGCTGAACTTAGCTAAGAATAATTCAAGAAATTATATTTTATTTTAGGGGAGTAAACATGACGAATTATATACAAAATAACACAAGTTAATAGTATAATAGAACTATAACATTGTCATATGTTGTAAAATATGAGAGAAAGGTGGAAGTTAATGGATGGGAATTGGGAAGGTGTAAATACCGAAGCAGCGGGGGGGCCAGCAAAAATAAACAATATTGAAAGCAAAGGGTACTTTCTTCAGCCCAATAAAGATCTTTCCTTGAACAGGATGAGTTTTCATTTATCTGCAGAAAATAAAAGGTGTTTTCGTGCAGGTATTTATGGTAAGAAGAGAGTCAACTTTATTTCTCAGACTAAAGAAGACAAATATTTTATAGAATTATATAATTTCCCCCCTCAACATAGAACCAATATACTTACTTGTTTTATAAAAGAAAATGAACGAATCGTGTATACAGGAAAGAAAGGATTGAAGGAATGATTTAGTATCAGTTGAAGAAGAGGGAAATGAATAAGAAAATAAGGAAAAATATAATATTTTACAGGAAATTGGAAAATAGTGTCGAATGATTATATAGATAGGTGTTTATACCTATAAATATCGAGAATTAAGAGGAGGAAATAATGCCGAGAGGGTTAACCAAGGAATTTATACTCGTATTCGAAGATCTTCTTGTGTCAAAAAAGTTTTTAGCAATAAAAGCGAAACACCTGATACTATTTCAAGGACAACAATACTCCAATCGACTTGTCGTGGTGAACAGTCCGCCAGGGTTTTCAAATGCATTCGAAAGTATTATGATTTCGGATAAAATCAATGGATCTACGGGATACACAACGCTATTTACTGTTCCAATTGATTCAAAACGTTCTATTCCGTTTAAATTTATTCGAATTGATGACAGGCATCGAAAACCTCTGGACTGTAAAATCGTACTTGACTCTAAAAACGGAGAAGAAAAAATCATCATACTTCCTAGATTTCCTAAACATGATTCTTTGTCAGATGAAGACAGGGAAGACATCCTTTCATATTTAAGGCATACATCTGATGACGTACGTGTCAGAAGGTTTTTGGAAAATCCCGACGTTTATAGGGGAGAAGGCAGAAAAAAAGATGATTCATAATACGAAGACACCAGGCGAACCTGATCGTTAGGGACGTCTATTTTTAATATAGTTCGCTGCCTCGAGTGACCTACTCTCCCAAACCATCCCAAAACCCTTTACCACGCTACCAAACTACCTCTCTAAGTTTCTAAAATCGCGACATTTTCCGTTGACCTATCGTATGGTTCACCATACAATAAAAGTAGTTATTAGTATTTTTAGAATTTTCTAGTTAAGGTGCGAATGCCGCTTGGAAAAAATGGAGCATACCAAAATTGGAAAGAACGCCATGCTGCTCTTGCTTCTCGATCAGGAAGAGGAAGAGTGGAACAGGCATTTCAATGAACTGAACTGGAGCTATTGCACAGGCAAGATCGGCTCCATGGATAGTCAAAAGATTGTCGCTGCCATCGAAACGGCAGCAAAAAGAAGTGATCTTGTACGAGAAGATCTCTATCGTGAAATGCATGCGCTGTACCATGCGACCATGGAAGCTCTGACCGGGGTGACCAGGGGACACACCCAAATCGGTGAAGTCCTTCGAACGGTCGGCCTTCGCTTCTCCATCGTAAGGGGGACCCCTTACGCTAACGAAGAAGAAGGTGAATGGATTGCGGTCGCACTGTATGGAACGATTGGCGCGCCCATTAAAGGATTGGAACATGAAACAATCGGTTTAGGCATCAATCATATTTAACATATAAATAAGAAAAGAGCCTATAGAAACCAGTCAAAAGGAGGCTCGACCCAAGGCAGAAGTCTGTCTTGAGGTCGAGCCTCCTTTTCTGTTTATTTAAGTGATTTTGAAGTCCTGTCCCAGACCACGTTAAAGCGCTGCCTGGCTAAAAGCCCGTCTCAGCGTGCTTTAAAGTGTGAAAGTAAAAATTAATTTGTTGAGGTGATATAGATGGTTGTGTTAACAGGAAGTTCGTTGAGTTTAGAGGATGCGAGAAAGATCATTTATGAAGGGGAGGAGGTTGTTCTATCCCCGGAGAGTATGGCACGTGTGAAAAAGAGCAGGGAGGCGGTTGAGAAGATCGTGAAGGAGAAACGCGTGGTGTACGGGATCACGACGGGCTTCGGAAAGTTCAGTGATGTGCTGATTGATTCGGATGATGTGGAGGAGCTGCAGCTCAATCTGATTCATTCCCATGCGTGCGGAGTCGGCGACCCCTTTCCGGAAACAGTGTCACGGGCCATGCTTCTCCTCAGAGCCAATGCCCTCCTAAAGGGGTACTCCGGTGTCAGGCCGGTCATTGTTGAAAGATTAGTAGAGTTCTTGAATAAAGAAATTCATCCGGTGATTCCGCAGCAAGGGTCACTTGGAGCGAGCGGCGACCTCGCACCGCTCTCCCATCTGGCACTGGCTCTTATGGGCGAAGGTGAAGTTCATTACCAAGGCGAGGTCCATCAGACACTGCCGGTACTTTCTAAAGAAAATATCTTCCCAATCCAGCTTCAGGCGAAAGAGGGTCTAGCCCTCATCAACGGCACACAGGCCATGACGGCGATGGGAGTCATCGGCTACCTGGAAGCAGAGGAGCTTGCATATCAAAGTGAAATGATCGCGAGCCTGACCTTGGAAGGCCTGCAAGGAATCATGGATGCGTTTGACGAAGATATACATTTAGTAAGAGGGTATCCGCAACAGGTAGCAACGGCAAAGAGAATCAGAACCTACCTGCAAGACAGCAAGCTCACAACCAAACAGGGTGATATCCGCGTGCAGGATGCCTACTCTCTGAGATGCATCCCGCAAGTACATGGTGCTTCTTGGCAGGCACTCGATTATGTAAAAGAAAAGCTCGAAATCGAAATGAACGCAGCAACGGACAATCCGCTGATTTTCGAAAACGGGGAAAAGGTCATCTCCGGCGGTAACTTCCACGGCCAGCCGATCGCCTTCGCGATGGATTTCATGAAAATCGCCGTTGCGGAACTGGCGAACATCTCGGAACGTCGAATCGAACGGCTCGTCAATCCGCAGCTGAATGACCTGCCCGCATTCCTGAGTCCGCAGCCAGGGCTTCAATCCGGGGCGATGATCATGCAGTACTGCGCGGCCTCACTCGTGTCAGAGAACAAAACACTGGCCCATCCGGCAAGCGTCGATTCGATCCCGTCATCGGCAAACCAGGAGGACCATGTGAGCATGGGAACGATCGGCTCCCGACATGCATATCAAATTTTACAGAATACAAGACGGGTCCTGGCGGTCGAACTGATCTGCAGCCTGCAGGCAGTCGAACACCGCGGTACGGATTTTCTAGCAAGCACGACCCGCAAATTTTACGAAGAAGCGAGAAAAGTTGTTCCTTCAATTACTAAGGACCGGATTTTCTCGAAAGACATAGAGAAAGTGAACAGCTGGCTTAAAGAGTTCCAACTAAAATCCATTACCAAAACAAAGGAGGAAACGACAAATGGTTAATGCAAACAAACGAATCGTGAATGTGAAAAAAGGGACGGAAATCGAATGTAAAGGATGGGAGCAGGAAGCGGTTCTCCGCATGCTGTACAACAATCTGGATCCTGAAGTGGCAGAGATTCCGGAAGAGCTTGTGGTCTACGGAGGAATCGGGAAAGCAGCGCGTAACTGGGAGTCGTTCGATGCAATCGTCAACACACTCCGCAATCTTGAAAACGATGAAACGATGCTTGTCCAATCCGGTAAGCCGGTCGGCGTATTTAAAACGCATAAAGCGGCACCAAGGGTTCTTCTTTCCAACTCAGTACTCGTGCCAAAGTGGGCGAACTGGGAGCATTTCCATGAGCTTGATCAAAAAGGCCTCATGATGTACGGCCAAATGACGGCGGGAAGCTGGATTTACATCGGAACGCAAGGAATCCTTCAAGGAACATACGAGACGTTTGCAGCATTGGCCAAAAAGCATTTCAATAACTCCTTAAAAGGGACCATCACCCTAACAGCCGGTCTTGGCGGAATGGGCGGGGCGCAGCCATTGGCGGTCACGATGAACGGCGGTGTCGTCATTGCGGTCGACGTCGATGCAGAGCGCATCCAGAAGCGTCTGGATACAAAATACTGTGACGTGAAGACGGATTCCTTGGAAGAAGCAGTTGCAATGGCTTACGAAGCAAGAGACCAAGGGAAAGCACTTTCCATCGCATTACTAGGAAATGCGGCGGAAGTTCACCACGAATTTTTAAAAAGAGGCGTGAAAATCGATATCGTGACCGACCAGACATCCGCTCACGATCCACTAAACGGCTATGTTCCAGAAGGGTACTCGTTAGAAGAAGCGGCACGTCTAAGAAAAGAAAATCCATCCCAATACACCAAGCTTTCACAAAAAAGCATGGCCAAGCACGTGGAAGCGATGCTTGAATTCCAAAAGACAGGCTCCATCGTATTCGACTACGGCAACAACATCCGTCAGGTTGCAAAAGACGAAGGAGTCGAAAATGCCTTCGATTTCCCTGGATTCGTTCCTGCCTACATCCGTCCATTATTCTGTGAAGGGAAAGGGCCGTTCCGCTGGGCAGCACTTTCAGGGGACCCTGAGGACATTTACAGAACTGACCGCTTGATCAAAGAGTTGTTCCCAGAAAACGAAGCACTCAACCGCTGGATCGACATGGCGCAAGAGCAGGTATCGTTCCAAGGACTGCCGTCGCGTATCTGCTGGCTTGGCTACGGCGAACGTGTGAAAATGGGGCTTGCCATCAACGAGCTAGTAAGAAAAGGAGAGCTGAAAGCACCAATCGTCATCGGCCGTGACCACCTCGACTGCGGATCGGTTGCATCACCGAACCGTGAAACGGAAAGCATGAAGGACGGAAGTGACGCTGTAGGGGACTGGGCGATCCTGAACGCGCTGATCAACACTGCTGCCGGTGGTTCTTGGATCTCGTTCCACCACGGAGGCGGAGTAGGCATGGGTTACTCCCTGCACGCTGGAATGGTGGTAGTTGCGGATGGTACTGATTTGGCTCAAGAAAGACTGGAACGAGTCCTGACTACTGACCCGGGCATGGGCGTCATCCGCCACGTCGACGCAGGCTATGACATCGCTGAAAAAACAGCGGAAAAACACAACATTCAAATCCCGATGAAAAAAGGAGGAGAATAATCTAATGACAAAACAATTCGACACAATCATTGAAAACATAGGGCAGCTGCTGACGATGGACCATGGGGACGGTCCACTTAAAGGGAAGAAAATGAACGAGCTTCCGGTCGTAACTGGTGCCGCAATCGGGATCAAGGACGGACTCATCGAGTGGGTCGGCACTCAAGAAGACGCGCAAACACACAAAGCAACCGAGCGAATCGACGCCGAAGGAAAACTCGTGACACCAGGTCTCGTAGACCCGCACACCCACCTTGTATTCGGAGGTTCCCGCGAACATGAAATGGCGTTGAAGCAGCAGGGGGTCCCATACTTAGAAATCCTGAAACGTGGCGGAGGAATCCTATCAACAGTAGGAGCTACACGCGAAGCATCAGAAGAAGAACTTCTCAAAAAAGCCCGTTTTCACTTAGACAGAATGATTTCCTACGGAGTCACAACAGTCGAAGCAAAAAGCGGATACGGATTAGACAAAGATACAGAGCTCAAGCAGCTAAGAGTGACGAAAAAATTAAACGAAGAACACGCAGCCGACCTAGTATCAACGTTCTTAGGCGCACATGCAATCCCGCCGGAATATAAAGAACGCTCAGATGAATTCCTACAAGAAATGCTTAACATGCTCGTAGACATCGAAAAAGAAAACCTCGCAGAATTCGTCGACATCTTCTGCGAAACCGGAGTCTTCACAGTCGATCAGTCCCGCCAGTTCTTAAAAGCAGCAAAAGAAAAAGGCTTCTCCGTAAAAATTCACGCCGATGAAATCGATCCACTAGGCGGAACAGAAATGGCAACAGAAATCGGAGCGACAAGCGGAGACCATCTAGTAGGCGCGTCTGAAAAAGGAATCCAGGCACTGGGAGCAACCGACACCATCGCCGTCCTCCTGCCAGGCACATCCTTCTACTTAAACAAAGGAAAGTGTGCCAACGCCAGAGGCATGCTCGAAGCGGGAGCGGCAGTCGCGCTGTCAACCGACTTCAATCCTGGGAGCTCGCCGACAGAGAACCTGCAATTCATCATGAACCTGGCATCCCTGCAGCTGAAAATGACACCGGAAGAAATATGGAACGCGGTGACCGTCAACTCTGCATACGCAATCAACAGAGGAGAGCTGGCAGGCAAGCTCATAAAAGGGCGCAAAGCCGACATCGTCCTCTGGGATGCACCGAACTATCACTATGTTCCTTATCATTACGGCGTGAACCACACGCATACTGTCATGAAAAACGGATGCATCATATACCGCAAGGAGAAGCTTCATGAGCACATTTCAACACATTAAGCCGGCAGGAAAAGCGCAGTTCAAGGACCGACATACAACCAAAGCTGCCGAACTGTTAACACCGTATACAGAGGGCTCAAAGGGGGATGTCGCCATCATAGGCGCCCCGCTTTCAAAGCCGTCTATTTCCCACTCGGGAGCAAGCTTTGCACCAGACGTAATCAGAAGATGCCTAAACTCCTTCACTACGTATAACATCGAAGAAGAAACGGACATCAGCAGCCGAAAAATCATAGACTTCGGCGACATCACTATGCATCCAACATCAATCGAAGACTGTCACCAGAGAATCTATCAATCAACCAAAGAAGTCGCACAAGCCCAAGCAGCACCGTTAACCATCATTCTAGGCGGTGACCACTCCATCACCACCTCAACAGTGAAAGCCATTAAAGAAACAAAAGGCACGGTCGGCATCATCCAGCTCGACGCTCACCATGACCTCCGCAACACCGAAGACGGCGGCCCGACTAACGGAACCCCCTTCAGAAGATTAATAGAAGAGGGGCACCTCAAAGGCGAGCATCTGATCCAAATCGGCATCCGCAATTACGCCAATGCCAAAGCCTATCACGACTATGCCATCGAAAACGGTGTAACCGTATATACGATGAAGGACGTCAGACAACGCGCAATCGCAGAACTGATCCAGTCAGCATTATCCCAACTGGAATCCAAAGTCGACACCATCTATCTATCCGTCGACATGGACG
Organism: Rossellomorea oryzaecorticis; assembly: GCF_038405515.1. Taxonomy (GTDB): domain Bacteria; phylum Bacillota; class Bacilli; order Bacillales; family Bacillaceae_B; genus Rossellomorea; species Rossellomorea oryzaecorticis_A. Next base: position 81,355 of record NZ_JBBYAF010000001.1, read on the forward strand.
TCCTCGATCAGGCATACGCCCCGGGCTGCCCGGCAATCGGCCCCGGTGGAATGGATCCGGACACACTTGCCGAAGCGGTCCAGCAAGCCATCAAGCACCCGAAGGTCCAAACCATGGACATCGTGGAAATCGACCCGACGCTTGACACCCGGGATATGACCAGCCGGATTGCGAGCTTGCTCATAATCAATTCATTAGTAAAGTAAGATAAACAAAAAGTGTATCCTGCTATCATGGGATACACTTTTTAAATTTATTTTAAAATATGAGCCATTTAATTCATGCTTATCGTCTAACATGTAAAGGAAAATAATTAGGATATTGCAGCTGGAGAGGATTTGTTAATCAATTACATGGGTTACTGCATGGAAGTCCAAAAGGCTGAATATGAACACTTAATCACCTTATATAATGAGTGTCTTGTAAAAACTCTAAAATCATCAAGTGAAAGGGGGGGTCCTTCATTTGGAAGATACACATAAGAATCACTTGATTGAGTCACTGATCGATGAATATGAAACACCAATAACGAAGCTTGCTTACTTTTATGTCAGGGATTGGCCGACAGCTCAGGACATCTGCCAGGAGGTCTTTATTAAAGTATATGATGTACTCGACCACTTCAATCATCAGTCGTCCTATAAAACTTGGATTTACCGCATTACGATCAATAAATGTAAAGATTACAGGAAATCAGCTTATTTCAGAAAAAATACGGTCGTAGATAAGCTTCATAAATACTTTAATAAAGAAATTGCTGCTACCCCAGAACAAGTCCTGCTTCAATCAGAGGAACAAACCAGTATGTCCGCCCTTATCTTTACCCTTCCAATTAAATATAGAGAAATCATCCTATTATATTATTATGAAGAACTCACAACCCAGGAAATCAGCGAACTGCTGAATATCAACTCCTCTACAGTCCGTACCAGATTAGGAAGAGGAAGACAGAAGCTGAAAACAATGCTGCAAAGGAGGGATAAGGATGAATAACGAAAAGGACCCTTTATTCACCCTCAAAGAGGATTTGGACAAAGAATTATTCGATAAAATAGAAATTACCAGTCAGAAAAGGCTTATCATGTCAAAGATCCATCATAAACATACTAAAAAGAAGATAAATTGGCATATATTCTTGAATATTGGTGTAACTGCCGCCGTTATTTGCCTGCTTTCCATACTCGGCAGCAGTTATCTTTCAAACGAGGAATTAACTGAAGAAGACCCGGGGGAAGAAATAAAGAACCCTGAAATGACGGATCAGCACTCCATGTTCATACCAGAAGATGACCTGAAGGATGAAATAAACGAGGAGAAGAAAGAGATCCGGAAAAAGCAAAAGCCTGTTGTAGAAGATAATATAAACGATCCTGCTCCATCATCTGAAGAGGAAGAACCTGAAAAAGAGGAACCCAAGCCAAATGAAACAACCATCCAGGTGCCGCCTTTCGATTTCTCTTATATTCTTCAAAATCCAGCAGCATTTACAGCCGAAGCATCACAAGGTATTTTGCATGGAACAAATACAATCATTGGTGAATCATTTGAAAGTATAGCAGAAAAGTACGGCGATCTTCCGTTTGTGAGTGGAGCGGAAGGAGGGTATAAACATAATTTAGGCAGTGACTATTTGTTGACCTTCGACGAAAAAGGAGAAGGGATCCTTCATAGGGTAGAAGTTAAAAGAAGAATAAACACAAACCTGACAGTGGAACAAATGGTGAATGCTTTGGGTATCCCATACTTCTATCATGATGCGATGTCAACAAATGGGGTTTATATGGCATACATTTATGGGAATTATCAAGTGACAATGAGGGTGGAGGGAAAAGTGGAACTCAATCAGAGAGATACAAACGCAGATCTTGATGTGGTGTTTGTAGATTCTGATGCAAAACTGACCACACTACAGCTAAGTAGAAAATGGCTCGAGGAAACCTTATTGAATAAAAACACCGAAATTAGTGCTGGAGAAGAATAGATTCCCCTCAAGCCTTTAATACCTTGGTAATTACTAAGGGTTTTACCAAACAAAAGCTCTTCCCTCTGCTTTAACGCTCAGGGGGAGGGGCTTTTACCACTAAGCAAGTTTATTAACAATTCCTTTTTGGCTTCCTTACTCTGAGTAGTGTACTCTTTCTTACCGTTTAAATAAAAATCTTCACCACATTCGGATTGGGTGACTTGCACATCAACGTAACCAATTTCTTTCCCGTTTGCCTCAGTGTTTCCTCCAACACCTCGTTCATGCACACAATATGGATCAATTTCTTTTCGCTTTCCTGCTTTATCAATATAATAATATTTATTATTATATTGATATGTAGCAGCTTTTGGAAGATACGGTTCCTTTCTTGAGGTTAGGGCATAACCATAGGTAGAATAATTGGTTTGATGTAAGGTTTCGATATTTGTTTTTTCTAGGGGAATAACAGCAAATTCTCCTTCTTTTTTCAATTCGGGGGCTCCTGGAATGTTAAAGAATACAGTGAAAGATCCCTCATACTCTTGAGGGATTAAATAAATATGATTAGTGTAGCCTGGTGAGGCACATCCCCCAATAAGTAATACTGCAATCAACGTTAAGATGAATCTTTTCAATGTCATGCCTCACTTTCTATAAGTGTCTTATTCCATTATAAGGATTTTATATAAAAGAAAAACAGGGCTTTTCTTATCATTAAGGAATTAGCAATCATAAAAAAGAACCTCTTCCACAATTGCAGAAGAGGTTCTCATTTTATAATCCAGAAATGTGTACATCTTTAATGTCATAACCAGAATGAATTTCTTTCATGCCAATGACGTGAAGGAAATGCTGAATCTTTTTCATGCATAATTCTTCTGTTTCATTAATCACATCAAATCGATCGATGACTGCACATTTTTGAGTTTTTAGATACGTAACATTTTTTGTTTGGCTGGGGGAATGGGTGTCGTTTGCAATGGAGTAGGTGGACACTGATGCTTCCCCAACTTTGGTGTCACCTTGAGTAAATTCAAAATGGAATTGAATCGACAAATCTACATCGGAATATAGAGGATTTACTTTCATGTTGATATCTTTCATCATGAAGCCCCCTTTCTTTTATTGTACTTTTATCCTATCACATCAAACTTTAAAGTGTATTTTGACTCATTATCGGTATGGAAGCGAATATTTAGGGAATTTGTGCAGAAAAGAATGTTTTCCTTCTTTTGTATAACTATAGGAATATTCCTACATGAATATTTTCAGTAAAGTAATTACCTATGAGTATTGGAATTGTGTGGCAGATGAGAAACTTGTGCAAAGTGAAGAGACTGAAAAAAGAAACATCCGAAAGAAAAAAACTTCCCAATTGGGAAGTTTTAAGTTAAGTGATTAATGAGCACTGCCAGGAAGTTCTAGCTTTTGAATGGTTGCCCCTGCCTCTTCGGTCGTATTGCTTGTAAATCCTGCAACACCCAGAAGAAGGATTGAAGCGGTTAGAATGGCAAGAAAATGTTTTTTCATGGGTCTTTCCTCCCTTTCTTATTCAAATGAATATTCGATAAGATTGATGATATATATGTTATTATAATTAAAACACATATTCAATCTTTATAAATTTAGAGTGTGATGCCAAAATACCTATTTATTTTAATCTTACATAGTTTTTACACCTATTTTCATCAAAAAATATAACTCTAGGCATATTTAGAGGAGGATGTTAATGGACTTCACGGCGGTTGGAAAAAAAATCAAGGAACTTAGAAAAAATAGTGGGCTTTCTCAAGAGGATCTTGCAGAAGGAGTCTGTACTCAAGCACAAATAAGCAAGATTGAAAAGGGGGACGTCTTTCCTTACGCATCTACATTATATCAAATCTCACAAAAATTAGGGGTGGATGTAAATTATTTCTTTGATATTGGCACCACACCAAGGTTAGATTATGTACAAGAGGTTTTTCATCAACTGCAAATTCTCAGAAGGAATTTAAAATTTGAAGAAATGATGGACATTGTGAGAGCAGAGGAGGATAACCCTTTATTCATACAAAACAATAAAAACCTTCAACTCTTATTATGGCATAAAGGCATATATTTATATGAAGTAAAAAAAGATCTGGATGCTTCAGTGAAAACTCTTCGAGAGGCAATTAGCATTACAAATGAAAAAGGGAAGCTTCTTCAAGAGAGGGAAGTGGAAATCCTATTATCACTTGGGGCAATTTATTTTTACGAAGATTTGGAAAAAGCTTTGGAAGTATTTGAAGAGATTGAGGATCACTTACAACTTCTACCTCATTTAAATAACTACTCCATTAAAACGAGACTTTATTATAACCTGGCCAGGACATTAACAAGGCTTAAAAGAATAGAAGATTCGAATAAATACTGTAAAAATGCGATTAAGTGGGCACTTCACAAAGACAGCTTATATTTATTGGGAGAATTACACTATCACATCGGATATAACTTGGAATTATTAGAAAAACCTGAGGAAGCCAAATCGTATATGGAAAAAGCCCTAATTGTCTTCGAACTTCAGCAGGATGATAAATATACCCAGTTCATTAAAGGGAAAATTAAAGAACTCACTGCAAATTCATGACGCTAATATAGGCGAGTTTCCAACGATGTTAGGAAGGTGCCGATAATATGTAGTTAATAAAAAAGGAGACATCAGCATTGACTGACGTCTCCTTTTTTCTATTGTATAAAGTGTTAGTAAAACCTCTTAAAACTATCAAACTTAGATTTCCAGTATGGATTGTTTAAACTGCTGATTTCAACACCATTATCCCCGGCATGAATGAATTGTTGATCTCCAATATAAATACCTACATGAGAGATTCCCTTCTTATATGTATTTTCAAAAAAGACCAGGTCCCCTAATTCAGGTGTGTTCACATAATAAGATCTATTAAAGTACCCTTCACTAGATTGACGCTTGATATCAGATCCTGCTTTATTAAATACATGATAGATATAACCGCTGCAATCAAAACCGCTTGATGATGATCCTCCCCATTTATAAGGAGCTCCTAAGTTAGCAAGTGCTTCAGAAGTAATCTTATTAGAATCCTGTCCAACTGTCACTTGCTCCCTGTCTGGTGAATTGGAAGCCTGCTGCTTGGCTAACTCTAACTTCTGTCCTATGTGAATGACATCGGATTTAAGACTATTCCACTGTTTAATATCCTGAACTGAGACAGAAAACTCTCTGCTGATTTTGTACAGTGTATCGCCTGGGTTAACGGAGTATACAACATTATCGGAATTAGAAACAGGTTGTGTGGTCGTACTTTCGATCTTATCTTTTACTGCTGTAGTGGTATCTTCCTCTTTTTTTATTGGCTCTTTTACTTGTGCTGGATTAGAGGCTCCAACAGTTAATTTTTGACCTGGATAAATAATATGAGAGGAAATTTGATTCCACTTTTTCAGGTCAGCTAAAGAGATAGAATGAGAGTTAGCAATTCTTATCAGTGTGTCTCCTGACTTTACAGTATAAGTCTTGCTGCCCTCACCCACTGATGGAGGAGTTGTATTTGAATTAGTAGGCACAGAAGAAGTCGGGTTCTTAGTCACGACTAGCTGTTGTCTTGGAAAGATGACTGCATTTTGAAGATTATTCATCTGCTTTAATTCAGAAATACTTACATCATATTTCTTAGATATAGACCATAACGTGTCGCCTGCTTCGACTTTATGGGTATTGGCAGAGGCGTGGGCAGCGAAAGAAGTAGAAATAACTGCAGTAGTAGCTACAGTAAACAACATTTTTTTCACATTTACTTCTCCTTTTTTGTCATAGATTGATAAATATACTGTTATTTTATCACAATTAATATAAAAAAAGGGTTTAAATCCATAAAAAACATATATTAAAATAGTCTAAAATAACTAATTGTGATGGTGGATCCATAAGCCTTATAAATACCATAAAATACCTTAAAAGTAGTTTGGTAATCCCTATTCCATTTCCTTGTAAAATGTATTAATATTTGAAAAAGCTCATGTATTTGGAACTTAATAGAAATTATATAGGAGATTTGATGTGTGAAAAAATGGTTAATTATTGTTGTGTTGTCTGCATCTTTTTTTGGAACGGGGAGTAAGGGAGTTAAAGCCGAGGAATTTAACTACGAGAGGATTGGGGGTCTGAATAGATTTGAGGTAGCTGTGAATACATCAAAAATATATTGGCCGAAGTCATCTGAAGTGGTTGTTTTATCCAATTATAATGCATTTGCAGATGCACTGGCGGCAGGTCCGTTAGCATATAAACATAATGCACCTGTTTTATTGACTCATCCTGACAAACTTACTTCAACGACAAAAGAAGAGTTGACCAGGCTTTCTCCTTCTAAAGTAATAATTGCTGGGGGTAAGGGGAGTGTTTCGGAACAAATTGAGAACGAACTTGTTAGGATGGGAATCAGCGTAACAAGGTATGGCGGAAGAGATAGATATGAAGTAGCAGTAAATATTGCGAAGGAATTCAGTGATCCTCAATCAGCCATCCTCACAAATAGTCAGGCGTTCGCAGATGCTTTGTCGATCTCCCCTTATGCTTCCCGAAATGGGCTCCCCATTTTATTGACTCGTCCAAACACGTTAGGGGAAGAGACAAAAAATTATATAGTCAAAAATAACATTCACCATACATATGTTATCGGAGGAACCGGGAGCATAAGTAATGCAGTTCAAAAAGATTTACCTTCTCCTACAAGAATAGGAGGTAAAGATCGCTATGAAGTTGCATCAAAAATATTTGAGCAATTTAACTTTGATAAAAGTGCTGCCTTTATTGCAACGGGATTAACGTTTGCAGATGCCCTTACAGGTTCGGTACCTGCAGCGAAAGAAAATACAGCAATATTATTAACAAAACCAAACAGCCTGCCTGAGTCATCTCTAGCAGCAATAACAAGAAATAGTGTCAGCAGCTTTTTATTGCTGGGCGGTCAAGGATCTGTTGGAGAAGAAATTGAATATCAGTTGTTTCACCGGAATTCTTCCACTGTTCCAGTGGTATATTTTGTGCCGCACGCAGATGATGAAGTGCTATCGTATGCTGTGGATATAAGAAATATGATCAGGGAAGGAAAGCCAACCTACTTGGTATTAATGTCCCAAGGGGAAGATTCTTCTGCAAGAAGCATTCAAAATGGTTTCTATGATGGAGAGTTTATTTTATCTTCTATGCAAGGTATGCGGACATATTGTCATTGGCATAAAAGGTATCATGACCCCATCGAAGAAAATTACCTCCATGGACATTTAGATGTTGAAACCTTTGGGGAATTAAGGGAAGAAGATTTCTTCAGAGCAACGAGCGCTTTAGGGGTCCCTGAAGAGAATATTTTTTCACATGCTCTTTCAAAAAATGAATTCACTAGCGAAAATTTAGAGGGGATTATCAAAGAATATATTGGCAAATACCCACGTGCGGATTTTAAGACAATGTCCAAGTTTGACGCTCATAGTCAACATGCTTTGATTGGCAGGACATTAGAAGAAATGGAACAAAAAAATGAATTGTATCCATTTCAAACATCTTACTTTGTTTCAATGTATACTGATCGTTTTTCTTCTATTAATATACCTTTTGAAAAAGTGAAGGTTATATTAAGTAATCCTTTAGATGAGCCATATATTAAAAAGGGAATTAACGAGTACAAACTTTTTGAACCGGAGAACGGTTTGTATGGTAATGGCTATCATTCTGTAATGTCTCAGTTTAATGCTTTAGAAAATCAAATGTTTACGAAAATTCATAAGTGAAGTTTCTTTAGTGAGTAACATTAATGAAACAGAATGATAATTTTTTATTTTTATGGGGTTAGGGTAAAATAAAGCTGACATCTATAGAAACACCTTTATGAAAGGAGTATATGCATGAGTTCAATTTTAGTAACTGGTGGCGCAGGATTTATAGGGTCCCACTTAGTAGACGCCCTTTTAGAGAGAAACGAAAAGGTTATAGTAATTGATAACCTTTCAATGGGAGATGAAAATAACCTGCCCCATGATAATAATATTACTTTTATTAAAGGGGATTTATCTGATTCCAAGTTAGTGAATAAGTTATTCAGTGAATATGATATCAATACAATTTTTCATTTGGGAGCTGTTGCAAGTGTAGTTGCTTCTATAGAAAACCCATCAGAAACACATAGAACAAATATGGATGGAACCTTAATTTTATTAGAAGCAGCAAAAAAATATGGTGTAGGTCGTTTTATTTTTGCTTCTTCAGCTGCGATTTTTGGAGACGAACCAACCTTGCCGAAGTCAGAAGAATCGATAATTAAACCGCTCACGCCATATGCCATTGATAAGTATGGGTCAGAACAATATGTTATTGCATATAACAGGCTATATCATTTACCTACCACGGTTTTAAGGTTCTTTAATGTTTTTGGTAACAGGCAGAACCCTTCCTCCCCATACTCAGGAGTTGTGTCTATTCTCACGGATAAATTTAAAAAAATCCAAAATAATGAGGAAGATTCATTTACATTATATGGAGAAGGAGATCAAACAAGAGATTTCATTCATGTAAAAGATGTAGTTAAAGCTCTTATATTGGTCATGGAAAGAGAAGAGGCCGTAGGGGAGATATTTAACTTGGGAACCGGTATCTCTACAAGTTTAAAACAACTTATAGAAATATATGAAAGGGTTACAGGACTTTCTCTTCCGATTATTGAAAAAGAAGAGAGATCTGGAGACATTAAGTTTTCCTACACCAGTATTGAAAAAATAAAAGCTATTGGATATACTCCTGATTATTCCCTGGAAGAGGGTCTCAAGGTGTATTGGAATAACGAATGTAGTTAATTTTACTTATGAAGCTTGTTAAACACCGCTCTTGATTTTTGTCAAAGGCCTTCCTGTCCGGGGGTCTCGTGAACTTAAGGGTCGTATCCTCCCGGCAGAATCATTGATAATAATCGCACCATAGTTTTTAAAAGTATAAAAATATTTAATCATAATGAAAAAAGTCATTCTTAGGAGTGACTTTTTTATTTTTACCTTTATTCGACATAAAACCCTACTAATTACACAATTTCGAGTAAATTCTATTTTTGTATTTACAATGTTTGTAAGCTTAGATAGTATTAACATTGTAAAATATGTAATAAAAATTTAATGGAGTGATAAATAAATGAAAAAGAAGATTGCGGCATCCTTGCTCTCATCTTTCCTATTGCTTACAGCATGTGGAACACAAGAAACAAAAGTGGAAGAAACTAGCACTTCAGGAAGTAGTGAAGTTACCGATAATAAGGAAGAGACTAAAATGGTCACTTTTAATGGATTAGCTGACCCTCACACCATGGAAGTAGAAATGGATGGAGAAATAAAGTCAATCCAATTCAACCCGGATATTCTTGATCAAATTGAAGAAATGGAAGAAGGAAAAGAATATCAGTTGAAGGTAAAAGAAAATGAAAAAGGCCAGATTGAATTAGTAGAAATAATGAAATGAAAAATGATGGAGGTAAAGAGTATTGGGTTTTTTAAGAAAAACAGTTGTATCAGTTGTTAGTGCCAGTGTGATTTTAGCTTATTCTCCTATTACAGAAGCCAGCGCATCGACTATCTCAGTAAAATTAAAAAATTATATTGGCAACAGAACTAGTCTTGTAGTAAACAGTCAAGGTACTTATAAACTAGAAAATAACAATAAGAGATTTTCTGGTGGTGATCGCTATGAGGTTGCGGAAAATGTTGCAAGTAACGGCTGGGATACAGCTGAAACAGTGTTTGTGGTAAACTCAGTAGCATTTGCTGATGCGCTTGCTGCGTCTCCGCTTGCTTACAAATATAATGCACCTATCCTATTAACGAGAGCAGGAGATATTCCTGATTCTACGTTCAATAAAATTAAAACACTTAGCCCGAATAAGATTATCATTGTCGGTGGTACTGGAAGTGTAAATGGGGCAGTTGAAAATAAATTAAAGTCCATTACAGCTAATGTCTCCCGTATTGATGGGAAAGATCGTTTCGAGGTATCAAAAAAAATCGCACAAAATCTTGGAGCGTCAAGTGAAGCGTTTCTTACCAACGGATTGATCTTTTCGGATGCCTTAGCTATAGCACCTTATGCTGCAAAGAATGAGATCCCTATCCTTCTTACTAGGAAAGATAGTATCCCGGCTCCAACTTATGAAGCTATTAAGGGGAAATCTGATGTAACGGTCATTGGCGGTACCGGAAGTGTTGATAATAATGTTTATAATAGTGCAAAAGCGACTAAACGAATTGATGGTAAAGATCGTTATGAAGTTTCAGCAAATATCGTAAATGAATTGAATATCAATTCACCAATGGCATACGTGTCAAACGGTTTAACATTCGCTGATGCATTAACAGGCTCAGTGCTCGCTGCGAAAAATGGATCTCCGTTATTATTGACGAGAGCTGATAGTCTACCTGATGTAATTAACAGCTTAATAGATAATAAGGATTATAATGTATTCAACATCTTAGGCGGTCCTGCTTCTGTTGAAGAGAAAGTCGTTAATCAACTGCCAAATGAATTTAAACTGCAAGCTGGAACGGATTATGTCGTGAAAAATGAATCGGGAAGATTAGCCATGTATCAAGGCAGTACGAAGGTTGCGGATTTTGGTCAATCTGATTTTGTGTTGAAACCTTTAATTTATTCAGAGGAAAATGCTCTAATAGTTAAGGGGAATGCCAATAGACAATATCTTGGGAAAATGAAATTCACATCAGAGTCAGATCGATATGTAAGGCCAATCAATTTAAATATTCCTTATGAAGACTACTTAAAAAGCGTGGTTCCAAGAGAATCACCTTATTGGTACCATGCGGAAGCACTAAAAGCACAAGCGGTTGCTGCACGGACATATGCTATTCATAAAGTAGGGCAAACAGTACTTGATGATCAGAGCTTTCAGGTATACGGAGGGTATGATTGGAAGGATGAAACTTCCGCTGCTGTTGAAGGTACAAAAGGATTGATATTGAGGTCAGGTGGTGAGCCAATCACAGCTTTCTTTTCATCTAGTAATGGAGGGGAAAAAGCGACCAATATTGATGAATGGGGGGGAGAAAAGAAGCTAAGTTATCTCTCAAATGGAACTGACACTTTTGATGATTATAAATGGAAGTTAAAAGTCCCCAAGAATCTTTTCGATGATCAAGATATTATATCAATTTCAAAAAAAACAACTGGATACCCTAATATAAGTATTGATAAAGCCTTAATAAGCCCTTCTTGGTGGTTTGATAATGTAAATGAAAGTCACACAGTTTACTTAGACGATAAAAATGATAATCAGGACATTTACACTAGTAAATCAAGTCAATTAGTAACCAATGTTAAGAAATATCTTGGTAAACATGGTTATGTTAATAAAGATATAAAAGTTAAACAAATCTCAAAATATGAAATTGACCCTCAATTAAATGCTGGGAAGAGAATCGAGAAAAGTTACCTAACAGTACAATTTTATATGCGAGAAAAAGGCACAAAAGATTATTATTATGAAGATGGTTTTGGAGACCAAGGGATTGGTAGTCCAATAAAACTTTATGAGCAAAAATTAGATATATTAGAGCATGGCGCTAATGTTCCCTATTATGAAAAAGTAAGGTATTTATTTGGAACACTTAACTTACGTAGTACATTAATTGAAAATGTTGATAATAACAATGATGACTTTTTCCTTGTTTATGGTAAAGGCTTCGGCCACGGTGTTGGGATGAGCCAGCAAGGCGCCAACAACCGGGCGAATAATGGTCAAACGTACCAACAAATTTTAAACTTCTATTATCCTAATACCACACTAGGAAACTAATAAACTAGAAATCTCATAAAAATGGAGGAAATAATGAAAAAAATATTAATGACACTGGTTGTTTCTATCGTCTTTTTGGGTTTAGCACATGGAGCCAGTGCTGAAGGACAGCATAAACGCTTAGCAGGTAAGGATCGGTTTGAAGTAGCGGCGAATGTAGCAAAGGAAGGGTGGCCTAGTGGTGCAAATATAGTTTTCCTTGCAAACTATGATGCGTTTGCTGATGCCCTTTCAGCTACGCCTCTAGCTTACAAAATGAATGCACCGATTTTGTTATCGCGTCCAACTAGTTTAGGTGACACAACTAAAAATAAGCTGCGCGAATTATCGCCTTCAAAAGTTTTTGTTGTAGGTGGTACAGCCAGCATCTCAAATAATGTCGTTAATGAAGTGAAAAGCTTAGGAATTTCTTCAGTTGAACGTATTAGTGGGAAAGATCGTTTTGAAGTATCAGCTGAAATTGCGAAAAGAATGCCAAGCTCTTCGAAAGCAGTAGTAGCAAATGGTTTAAATTTTCCAGATGCTTTGGCAATTGCACCTCATGCTTCAAGAAACGGCATGCCAATTTTATTGACACGTGATAACGAGCTTCCAGCTCCAACGGTTTCAAGCTTACTAAATAGAAAACCAAGCCAAGTCATTGTAATGGGTGGAACTGCCAGTGTAAGCAATGGGGTTTATGCCGATTTATCAGCTTACAGCCCTCTTCGAATCGGCGGATCAGATCGATATGAAGTTGCAGCTAACATTATTAAAAAATTGAATCTATCAACTTCAACAGGATTCTTGGCTACCGGGCAGACTTTTGCTGACGCTTTGACTGGGTCAGTTTTAGCAGCCAAGAAAAACGCTCCGGTTTTATTAACAAGAAATTCTTCTCTACCTGAAGCGACGAAAGAAATTACAGGTCAGAAGAGAATGACGAATTTTGTTGTTTTAGGCGGCACAGCTTCTGTTTCAAACAGTGTGGTTAAGGCTGTAGCAGGTCCTTTGGCAGGTGAGATGATAGTCGTAGATCCTGGGCATGGGGGAAGTGATCCTGGTGCTTCCGGGAATGGTGTTGTTGAAAAAGAAGTGAACCTTGATGTTTCAAAAAGAGTAAAAGGAAAATTAGATTCAAATGGTGCGTATACTGTCATGACTCGTGAGACAGATACTTATCCTACGCTTTCTGAAAGAGCAGCATTAGCAAATAAGCAAGGTGCGGATGCGTTTATTAGCATTCACGCAAACGCATATTCCAATTCTGATGTACAAGGCACTGAAACATTCTATGATGATACGTACGCAGGTCAGTTAAGTAAGGAATTGGCTACTTATATTAACAATGAATTAGTAGAAAAGTTAGATACAAATGATAGAGGAGTTAAAAACGTCGGCTTTAAGGTTATCAAGGAAGCCACGATGCCAAGTGTTCTAGTTGAACTGGCCTTCATAACAAATGAAGAAGACGCAGCGAAATTAAGAAGTGATTATTACAGAGAACAAGCTGCAATTGCAATCTCTAATGGAGTGCTTACTTTCTTTAGATAATAAAAGTAAGGAATAATATCGGAAAGGCACCTGGAATATGCTTGTTCCAGGTGTCTTTTTATAAAATTACAAGGAGATAGACATACGTGAAAAGAATTATTTTATTTTTTGCTGGTATCTTAGTGTATATTAGCTTTTTTGCAGGTACTGCTGAAGCGGAAACGGTAAATGAAAGAATTGATGGTCAAAATCGTTTTGAAGTAGCTGTAAATATATCAAAGAAATATTGGGGAAATGGTGCTGATACGGTTATCCTATCAAACCACTTAGCATTTGCAGATGCTCTTTCAGCATCGCCCTTTGCTTATTATAAAGATGCTCCCATACTGCTTACAAGAAATGATCGTTTGACAAGCACCACACTCGATGAATTAAAACGATTAAATCCACGGGAGATCATAGTGATAGGGGGAGAAGGCAGCATCAACCCTTCGGTTGTCAAAGAAATTGATCAAGCCAACATATCCAGACTTCAAAATATTTCACGAGTTCCGGGAAAGGATCGGTTTGCTGTATCGGAAAACATTGCTAAGCAACTTCCTCCTTCCTCTCACGTCATTCTAGCCAATGGTCTGGTTTTCGCGGATGCATTATCCATTGCTCCGTATGCTTCTATCAATAATCTTCCCATTTTACTAACAAGATCAAACAGCCTGCCTTCCTCCACTTTAAGCTTGATAAAGGATAAGAAGGTATCCGAAGTTACCATTGTTGGAGGTATTGCGAGTGTAAGTAAAGATGTAGAAGATTTATTGCCTGTAAAGAAGAGAATTGGGGGCAAAGACAGATATGAGGTATCTGCCAATATCGCGAAAGAATTTTTTCCGGGATCCAGACAATCCTTTATGGCAACCGGACTCTCTTTTGCCGATGCATTAAGCGGGTCGACAGTTGCTGCAAAAGCGAATGGCCCTGTGTTACTGACCAGACCGACTTACACACCTGATCTTGTACATTCTTATTTGATCAGCCGCAAGCCTGAGAAAGTAACGATATTTGGTGGTCCTGCCTCAGTTAACGAGGGTATCATATATAAACTTGGTAGCTGGGAGATTACTAAAAAGACTTCCTCCATTAAGGGTTATTCGGACAAGACTTCCTATCTGCCTGGTGATACTGTTAATCTATATATTTCTAGTGAATATGGTTACGGTGCAGAAATTTACAGGATGGGCCACTACAATGGGGAAGGTGCAGTGCTGAAGAAATCACTCGGTTATATGTCTGCATATACCCAGTCAAATAGTAAACGAAATCCTGTTACTTTAAATGCTAACTGGGTAAAGAATGTTCACTTTTCAATTCCGAAAGATTGGGAGAGTGGTATGTACCTAATCAAGCTTGTAGATAGCAGATTGAACACTTCCTATATTCCGATTGTCGTGAATTCAAATGTAAAGAATGAAGTTGGTATTGTACTGGCAACAAACACTTACCAGGCATACAACAATTGGGGCGGGAAAAGTTTTTACGGATATAACAGCACGAATAAAGAACCAGCCATTAAATTATCTTATCACCGCCCGTATCAAGATGGGAATGGAGCGGGCCAATTCTTTCATTATGAATATAATCTAATCAGGTGGCTTGAAAAGAAAGGTTATAAATTAAACTATTATTCAAATGTTGACATAGCTAAAGGGAAATTGGCACAGGATAATCCAAAATTGCTTATCATACCGGGGCACGATGAATATTGGACGAAAGAAACCAGAGACAGTATCGAGACGTTGACCAAGAACAATATGAATCTTGCAAACTTCAATGCTAATGTGGGGTATTGGCAAGTTCGGTTGGAAGATGCTGCTTCTACCATTGTGAGCTATAAAGCTAAAGCAAGTCAGGATCCTTATCAGAAGATAGATCCAAGCAAAGTGACAACTCTATTTAGGAATCCTCCGGTTAACAGACCGGAAAATGAATTGTTTGGAACTATGTACAGAGGTATTCCTGATAAAACTTATCCAATGTTAGTCACCGATGCATCTCATTGGATTTATCAAGGAACAGGTCTGAAAAATGGTGACAGAATACCCGGTATCATCGGCGGAGAGATTGATCATTACGATGGAGAGATTCCCGGAGTGGAATTGATTGCAAGATCACCGATAAGCCTTTATGGAAAGAATAGTGTCGCTGATGTTACCTGGTGGGAAAAACCATATGGAACCAAAGCTTTCTCAGTTGGGACATTCTATTGGAATTGGTTCCTCGACCCTTATGGCCACACGAATGTAGCTTCTTATAATCAAAAAATCGAAATAATGACACAAAATGCATTGAATGAACTATTGAAGTAAGACTGATTACGTTATATGTTTTTCTCTAGAGTAACTTGCTTAGTGAATATTACCACTAATAAACTTACTTTCAGGTTAGAGAATAAGACAGACAGGGTATATATGAAATGAAATTGTAAAAAAATTTTCATTTCCAAGAATGTATTTTGTGTTAAACTGATTTAGGAATTAATCAAGAAATCAAAGGAGTAAATATAATGGACATTACGCTACTATTGTCGGTACTAATTTCTTTTGTCTCCGTCCTTATTGTCACTCCATGGGTTATAAAACTTGCTAAGCTTATCGGCGTGGTTGACCAGCCCGACCAACGGAAGGTGCACACCAAGGCAATGCCGAGGATGGGTGGACTTGCCATCTTCATCGGAGTCCTTGCCGGGTATTTCGCGTCCGGATTATATAAAGAACCGATCGCTTCTATTACAGTAGGCGCTTTGGTAATCGTCGCTGTTGGTTTATTGGATGACAAGTTCGCACTGTCTCCAAAACTCAAATTGCTGGGTCAGCTGCTTGCAGCCGGTATTGTGGTATATTCTGGATTAACGATTGAGTTTTTATACATCCCATTTTTCGATCGCATCGATATTGGATTCCTGGCAATCCCTATGACAATTTTATGGGTGATTGGAATCACCAATGCGATTAATCTGATTGATGGACTCGATGGATTGGCAGCCGGGATATCATCCATAAGTTTGGCCACAATAGCCTTCATGGCATTTATGAATGGGAAAGTCCTTATATTGACACTTGCCTTGATTGTACTCGCAAGTGCTGTAGGGTTCCTCTTTTATAATTTTCATCCTGCCAAGATTTTCATGGGGGATACAGGCTCATTATTTTTAGGTTATATGATAGCTGTATTATCTTTATTAGGTCTTTATAAGAGTGTGACACTCTTCAGTTTCGTTGTTCCGGTATTGATATTGGGTGTTCCATTATTTGATACAATCTTTGCCATTATCCGAAGGGTTGTCAATAAGAAACCGATATCAGCTCCGGATAAATCCCATTTGCATCATCGCCTGATCAGTTTGGGGTTTTCGCATAGAGAAACAGTATTGATCATTTACGCTCTTGGGTTATTCTTTAGTATATCTGCCATTATCTTTACAAAAGCTACGTTGTGGGGCTCCGTTTTATTAATAGCGGCATTATTGATTACGATTCAGACGATTGCTGAAGTTATTGGCTTGGTAAATGAAAAACATAAACCTTTCCTAAGTTTTTATAAGAAAATCTTAGGGCGTCAATAAGCTGTGGGAGCACTCCTGCAGCTTTTTATCTTATTTCTAAGGAGATTTGCAATGAAACAAGTTCAAAGTCTTATTCTTCTCACAAGCCGCTTTCCTTATTCGCCAGGAGAAGAATTTATTTATAACGAAGTGAAGGTTCTGGCTGAGAAATTCGATAAGATCATCATTGTTCCTACGAATCAAGAGTGCTGGAATCTAGATAAACCACATAACAGGGAATTACCTGGTAATGTAAAAGTGGAAATTCTCAAAAGCCCAATTAAAAATATCAAGTACAGAAAAATGCTGAACCTCGTTAAAGGGCTTACTAATTCACAGGTACGGTCCTGGTATAAAAAGGATGTGCATAATGCCGGGAAATTTGGCTTAAAAGGCAAAATCAAGTTGTATAAATGGGTGGCAGATGCCAATCAAATTCGAAATCAAATAGGCCCTATTGAGAAAAAAGCAGAGGGCGGCAGTATATACTACTCGTATTGGCTGACCCCTGCCGCGGCTTCCCTGGCTATGGAAAAAGAAAGGCGGTCTATCAAGGCTGTATCAAGGGTGCATGGAGGAGATTTATACTCCGAAAGACACTCGCCTCCTTATTTACCATTACAGGAAGAAGTCATCCGGTTTTTGGATAAAACGTTCAGCATTTCGGGGAATGGAAAACAATATTTAACAAATAAGTTCTCGGAAATAAATCATAAAATTGAGGTTAACCGATTGGGTACAAAGGGAATAGAACTTTCGTATGGAGAGATGGAGCGAAAGTCTGACGTTTTGAAACTCGTTTCTGTTTCCTACTTAAAATCGGTTAAGAGGGTACATTTGATAGCGGAAGCAATCAAAAAGGCAGCAGTCCCGATTCACTGGGTACATATAGGAGATGGACCAGAGAAAGAAAGGATTCAAAACATCATTGAAGAATTTCCGGAACAAAGTAAAGGAGAGTTGGCAGGAAATCTCACCAATGATGAAGTCATTCAGACTTTGGGAAGCCAACCATTTGATGTGTTCTTGAATGTCAGTGAAAGTGAAGGAATTCCTGTGACGATCATGGAGGCATTCAGCGCAAAAATCCCTGCTATAGCAACCGATGTAGGCGGCACCACCGAGGTAGTGAATGAAAGAAATGGTTGGCTTTTGGACAAAGACTTTGATCCTGAACAGATCACACAGATTCTAAATGATTTATTTATGCAGCCTGGAACCTTGCAGCCTAAGAGGGAAGAGGCTTATCACACGTGGAAGAATAAATATTCCAGTGATGACAACTATGTTCGATTTGCAGAAAATCTACAATCATTAGGAGCTTTATACGACCATGAATACTAAAGGTTCTTTTTTCTCAAATAGCTTAATCACATTGACGAGACAGGTTGCAAGTATTGTCATTGGTATCACGCTTATTTCGGTACTGGGTCGGACGCTTGGGAAGGAAGGGTACGGTGAGTACACCTTAATCACGTATGTTCCTCTCATGATTATGACATTCCTGAATTTAGGGCTGAATTCCTCGACGATTTATTTTGTCAGCAGAGAAAAATACTCGCTGCGGGAAATCTTTAATACCAATGTCATAATGGCGGGTTTATTGTCTTTATCAGGGATCCTTATCGGAACGATCGTCATGTTCATGTTTAAAGAATCCAAGTTTGAAGAGTTGAACCTGGCGCTGTTATTTGCAAGTTTATTTGCTTTGCCATTTATGCTGGGGATGATCTTTTTACAAACGATTTTCCAGGGCCAGCAAAAATTCAAGACCTTTAATACCGCATTGTTGATACAACAGATGGGTACTGTTGTATCAGTATTGATATTGGTGTTTTTGATGGATTTGGGGCTGGAAGCTGCAGTCTTTTCTTTCGGGTTTGGATATTTCTGCAGTGTGACGTATTGTTTAATGAATCTATTTCTTAAGGACAAGCTGAAGCTGGATTTCCACAGTTTTTCAAAAACCTATTTAAAAGAAGCTGTTACGTATGGAATCAAAGCTCATATCAGTAACGTTATGACGTTTTTGAATTACCGCCTGGATATTTTCCTGTTAGGATTTTTCTTGGGTAAGGGACCGGTAGGGATATACTCAGCCGCTGTAAATATCGGTGAGCGGCTGTCGATCTTTTCGCAATCCATTTCCAGTGTGCTGCTGCCAAGGATTTCATCGTCGACAGAAACCATTGATCGAAACAAGATAACCGGCCTGGTTACAAGAATCATGACATTATTTATGATCCTTTTGGGTGTTGCAGTATTTATATTATCCGATTTTATCTTTGATGTTCTCTTAAACAATGAGTACGAGAGCAGCTCGTTGATGCTTCAATTATTAATTCCGGGTATAGTTGTTCTGGCAGTAGAGAAACTATTATCAAATGATTTAGCCGGTCGCGGTAAACCAGAACTCAATATGTACGTATCAATATTCAATGTTGTGTTAAATGTTATTCTTAACTTGATTCTCATCCCGTCTATAGGAATGAAAGGAGCGGCAATTGCTTCTACTATTACTTATATTTTAAGTTTTGTGATAAAAGTGATAATATATTCTCGAGAAACGAAAGTGACCCCTTTCAGTTTATTGATTCTGAGGAAGGCGGACATTATATTACTCAGGAATACAGCAAAAAAATTAACAAAATCTTTTATGTAACCAAATTGAAAAATATTTATAACCCAAATTTCTATCATTTTGTGTATGATAGGTAGTGCGACCAATTGAGTATATTTGAGATAGGTGGTAATGGAATGATCAAGTTTGGCATAGTCGGTTGTGGGCATATTGCAAAGAAACATATTACTGCAATCCAGGAAGCGGATGGAGCAACCCTGGCAGCGGTGTGCGATACTCAACCTGAAAGAGTAGAAACGTTTTCAAGTGAATTTAATGTAAAAGGTTATACCAGCCTGGAGGAAATGTTAAATACTGATATAGATGTGGTGAATATTTGTACTCCAAGCGGCTTCCATGCCGATATCGCTGTCCAAATCGCTAGAGCGAATAAGCATGTAGTCGTTGAAAAGCCAATTGCTCTCACATTAGAGGATACGGACAAAATCATTACAGCTTGTGAAGAAAATAACGTAAAACTTGCAGTCGTGCATCCGAACAGATTCAGACCGGCATTTGTTGCGCTTAAAGAGCTCGTGCAAAGCGGCGTATTCGGCAAGATCAGTCACTCCAACGCCACAGTGCGCTGGAACCGGAACCAGGAATATTATGACCAGGCACCTTGGAGAGGGACCAAGTCACTGGATGGCGGGGTATTAATGAATCAAGCTATTCATAATCTGGATCTTCTTATTTGGTTAATGGGAGATGTAAAAGAGGTCTACAGCATGGCTGCCACAAGATTGAGAAATATTGAGGCGGAAGATGTTTCAACGGGTCTTGCCCGCTTTGAAGACGGTTCGCTTGGCGTAATTGAAGCAGCCACAACCATATACCCGAAAAATTTTGAGGAATCCATCACTATCTTTGGAGAAAAAGGGACAGTGAAGATCAGTGGAGCTAATGCCCTTCACATCGAACACCTTACAATCGAAGGAATGGACGAATCAGAAATTGAGCAGTTAATCCAAAATATAAAAAATGACCCATGGGGCAAGCCTGGACACCAGCGAATCATTGAAGATATGGTAGAAGCGATCAAAGAGGATCGTGAGCCGGTAGTTACAGGATTAGATGGACGGAAAGCTCTGGAATTAGTCATTTCTTTATATGAATCAGCTGAACACAATAAACCAATTATTCTTAATTAAGGATGGGATCAACAATGGAAACGACCTTATCAGCACAAGCTCAAAACCTTTTTGATAAAATAACAAACAAAGAAGCGACAATCGGCGTAGTAGGTCTGGGTTACGTAGGCTTACCGCTTGCTGTTGAGAAAGCAAAAGCCGGCTATAACGTTATTGGATTCGATGTCCAGCAAAAACGTGTGGACATGGTGAATGACGGCGTCAATTACATTGGAGATGTGGTGGACGAAGAACTTGCAGAAATAATCAAGGATAAGAAACTTCTAGCAACAACAGATTACTCAATGATCCAGGAAGTGGATGCAGTAGCTATTTGCGTCCCTACCCCATTGGATATGTACCAGCAGCCGGATACCTCTTATGTTGAAAGTTCCGGTAAAGAAATTGCTAAATTCATGCGCCCTGGTATGCTGATTGTTCTTGAAAGCACGACTTATCCTGGCACGACTGAGGAAATCCTTAAGCCAATTCTTGAAGGAACAGGATTAAAAACAGGAGAAGATTTCTTCCTTGCATATTCTCCTGAGCGTGTGGATCCGGGTAACAAAGACTTTAATACTAAAAACACTCCAAAAGTGGTTGGCGGCATAACACCTAACTGTACAAAAGTAGCTGCTGAATTATATAAGAGTGTTCTTGAAGGCGATGTACATGAAGTTTCATCACCTGCAGTTGCTGAAATGGAAAAAATTCTTGAGAATACATTCCGTCATATCAACATTGCTCTTGCAAATGAAATGGCCGTCCTGTGCAACCGTATGGGGATCGATGTATGGGAAGTCATTGATGCAGCAGCAACAAAGCCATATGGTTTCATGCCGTTCTATCCTGGTCCTGGACTGGGCGGACACTGTATCCCTATCGATCCGTTCTACTTAACATGGAAAGCAAGGGAGTACAAATACCATACGAAACTTATTGAACTTGCTGGTGAAATCAACAACGCGATGCCGGAATATGTGGTCAGCCGTACTATGCAAATCTTGAATAAGAATCAAAAATCACTTAATGGGGCTAAAGTTCTTGTTCTGGGTGTTGCGTACAAGAAGGACATTGATGATGTCCGGGAATCTCCAGCTTTAGATATTTTAAGTGAAATGAGTAAAGAAGGTGCTGACTTTACTGTGGTGGATCCGCATGTGAAGCAGTTCAGATTAAACGGCCAAGTGATCGAGCCTGTAGACCTGACTGAAGAAGCACTTGTTAATGCAGATCTTGTCCTTATCACTACTAACCATAGCAGCTTTGATTACAAGATGATTGCAGAAAAATCACCGGTTATTTTTGATACAAGAAATGCTATGAAGAACTATCGCGATGATATCAAAAATTATTATCGTTTATAAATTACAGTAAAAAGAGTCCTCACGTCTGGACTCTTTTTACCAGTGTTCTCCGAAAGAGGGATCTAACTTGAAAGTTTGTCATTTAACTTCTGTTCATCCAACTGAAGATATTCGAATTTTTGTGAAAGAATGTTCTTATCTGAGCGAAGCGGGATTTGACGTGAGCCTGGTAGTAGGAAACAGTGAATCATATACGAAGAATGGTGTAGACATCATAGGGGCGCCAGTAAGATCATCTAATCGTTATCTTAGAATGCTCAAGGGTCCTCAGAGTGTTTATAAGAAAGCACTTGAAGTGGATGCTGATGTCTATCACTTCCATGATCCCGAACTGCTTCCAGTCGGACTGCTCTTAAAATCCAAGGGTAAAAAAGTGATTTACGACGTACATGAGGATGTACCGCAGCAAGTACTCTCGAAACAATGGATTCCGAAGCCATTGAGAAAACTAGTATCCAGAATGGTAGAAGGACTGGAAAGGTACGCGTCCAATAGATTCGATGCTGTCGTGACAGCTACCCCTACAATCAATGAACGGTTCCTTACATATCAACAGAACTCCGTTACGATTCATAACTTTCCGATTATGAACGAATTAATAGGAGAGGGTTCTGCGGATGCAGTGAAGCCAATGGATAAAAACAAAATAGTTTACATCGGCGGGATAACCAGACTGCGTGGAATAGAAGAGATGGTTCGCTCAATGGAGGAGCTGAACAAAGATACCGCTTCTTCTGACGTCACCCTACATTTAGCCGGGGCGTTTGCGCCTCCTTCCCTTCAGGAAGAAATGGAACAATTAGAAGGGTGGAAGCATGTCAACTTCGAGGGATATCTGAACCGAAAAGAAGTGTCGGACTTATTGAATACTTCTTCAGTAGGTTTAGTCATTCTTCATCCTGAACCACGCTATGTTGTTTCTTACCCGATAAAATTATTTGAATACATGTCTGCCGGATTACCTGTCATAGCAAGTGACTTCCCGCTATGGAGGGGGATCGTCGAAGATGCCCAATGCGGAATCTGTGTTGATCCAATGAGCCCTGGTGAAATTGCGGATGCAGTCAGATATCTATTAAATAACAAAGAAGAAGCAAGAAAAATGGGTGAGAACGGCCGAAAGGCAATCATGAATAAATATAACTGGGAACAGGAAAGTGTCCGGTTAGTTGAGCTTTATAAGAGTTTATAATGGCTTTAAAGGGTGAAAATTGTTGAAAATTTGGATACTCAATGCAGTAGCATTAAAACCTAATGAAACAGGGATAACACGTCATTATGACTTATCTAAGCATATGGCGGATAAGGGTCATGAGATCACCATATTCGCCAGCAGTTTCTTAGTCTATCTATTTAAATGGCGGGACCCTAAAAAGAAGAATTACTCAGAGAATGTAAATGGAGTCTTGTTCGAATGGGTATGGACACTTCCTTATAACGGGAACGGTCCAAAGAGGCTCTTGAATATGATGAGCTATATGCTGACAGCTGTTAAAAGAGGGATGAAGAAAAAAGAGAAACCTGACGTGATTGTAGGTTCCTCCGTCCATCTGTTTGCTTGTTTGGCAGCATACATTTTAAGCAAGCTTAAGGGCTCAACGTTCATTGTTGAAATTCGTGATCTATGGCCAAAGACATTGATTGATTTTGGCGCATTTTCCAAGAATCATCCCGTAGCTTTACTGTTCGGATGGATTGAAAAATTTGTTTATAAAAAATCCGAGAAGATCATCGTGACGCTCCCTGGAGCTTATAAATATATTACTTCTTTGGGGATTCCAAAAGATAAGATCGTGTATATCCCGAACGGAATAGATTTGGACAAGATTCATGAATTGGAAAATGCGGCATCCCTTGAACCGACTTTGGATAAGATAAGAGAAAATTATTCGAATATTGCCATGTATCTAGGCTCTCATGGCGTTGCCAACTCATTAGAAACAGTCGTAAGTGCCGCTTCTAAATTACCAAGAAAAGATACTGCATTTGTATTTGTAGGAGAGGGCCCTGAAAAAGGGAACTTAAAAAAACAAGCACAAATGCTGGGTCTGGACAATGTATATTTTCTGGACGGCATCCCTAAGAGAGAAGTGCTTTCCACTTTGAACCTTGCCGATGTCTTAATGGTTTCGATGCTTGATACGAATCTATATCAATATGGAATCAGCTTAAATAAGCTGAATGATTATTTGTTGGCAGGCAAGCCGATCATCTTTTCCGGCCGGGTATTCAATGATATTGTGGCAAATGCAGAAGCAGGGATCACTGTCACTCCTGAAGCACCGGAAGAATTTGCAAAAGGGTTGGAGTCTTTATTAAACTTAACAAGTGAAGAGAAACAAGCGATAAAGCTGAATGGATACCGTTATTTGGACGAACACCACAATATTGAGAAACTCTCAGATCAATTTCTTTCGGTTTGTAAGCAAAATCATTCTAAAAACAAGGAGAATGCCCAATGAAAGTACCTATGTTAGATTTAACTGAACAATATCAAAATTTAAAAGAAGAAATTCACACAGCAATGGAAGATGTTATGTCCAAAGCACATTTTATTCTAGGGCAAAATGTGAAAGATTTAGAAGCTTCAGTTGCTGAATACAGTAATGCCAAGCATGGTATCGGGGTAGCGAATGGTTCAGATGCTTTGAACATTTCGATTCTAGGGCTGGAGATTGGTCCTGATGATGAAGTGATCGTTCCTTCATTCACTTTCTTCGCGACAGCTGGAGCTGTAGCAAGAACGGGAGCAACGCCGGTATTTGTAGATATTGATCCTAAAACCTACAATATAGATCCAGAAAAAATTGAGGCTGCGATCACCCCTAAGACGAAAGCAATCATTCCAGTACACCTTTATGGTCAAATGGCCGATATGGATAGAATCAAAGAAATTGCCGACAAGCACAACATCGCAATCATCGAGGACGCTGCGCAGGCTATCGGTTCAACCTATAAACGCAAGAAAGTAGGAGAACTTGGTACCACAGCATGTTACAGCTTCTTCCCTACAAAGAACCTGGGTGCTTACGGAGATGCGGGTATGATCATTACTAGCGACGACGAAGTCGGTGAACGTATGCGTGTGCTCCGTGTACACGGAAGTAAGCCAAAGTACTATCACCATGTACTTGGTTACAACAGTCGTCTTGATGAACTTCAAGCTGCCATCCTAAATGTAAAGTTCAAGCATTTGGATGATTGGAGTGATCAACGACGTGAAAATGCTTATTATTACAATGAATTACTTAATAAAGAACTGAGTGATATCGTTGTTACTCCTTATGAAGAGGAATTCAACCATCATGTGTATCACCAGTACACAATCAGAGTACCGAAACGTGATGAGTTACAGGCTCATCTGAAAGAACAAGGTGTTGCGACGATGATTTATTATCCTCAGCCGCTTCACTTACAGCCTGTGTTCAAAGAATTAGGTTTCAAAGAAGGGGACCTTCCTGAAACGGAAAAAGCGGCAAAAGAAGCGATTTCTTTACCGATGTTCCCTGAGTTAACGAGAGAACAGCAGGAATATGTAGTGGCTAATATTAAAGAGTTCTACAAAGGATAAAGGGGAAATAAAATGAAGCCTGTAAAAATAGGACAAAATGTTGTTATTGAAGACGGTGTGGAATTTGGAGAGAACGTCTCGGTTGGACACAATGTCATCATTTATGCTGGTTCCAAAATTGGAAACAATGTCATGATCCAAGATAACGTGGTCATCGGAAAACAGCCGGCCCGCGCAAAGAATTCAATTCTTCCTGAAGTGAAGAAACTGCCGCCGTGTGTCATCGGGGACGGAACGACCTTGGGAACATCTTCTATCATTTATGCAAATGCAGAACTAGGAGAAGAAGTGTTTGTTGCCGATCTGGCCACCGTGAGAGAGAGGGTGACGATTGGGAGACAGACAATCGTTGGACGCGGCGTATCTGTAGAAAATGATTGTACAGTGGGAGAGAAGTGCAAGCTGGAAACAAACTGTTATATCACTGCTTATTCCACTCTGGGCAATTATGTTTTTGTCGCACCTTACGTTGTCACCACCAACGATAATTACATGGCACGTTCTAAAGAACGATATGATAAATTTAAAGGTGTAACAGTCAAAGATGGCGGAAGAATAGGAGCGAATGCTTTAATTCTTCCAGGTAAAGTGATCCACGAGGATGGAACAGTGGCTGCAGGAAGCATCGTCTCCAGGGATGTCGAACCGGAAACCCTCGTTGTGGGCTCTCCTGCCAAGCCTCTCCGCAAAGTACCGGATGATCAATTGTTAAGAAATCAATAATCTTGTTAGAGGCTGTTTCGTACAGCCTCTAATTATTAGGTGATACTCTATGAATACATATTGGAAATCAAAAAAAAATATAGGTATATCTATGGGGGGAGCAATCCTCCTAATCCTTTACCTGGCTGCCATGCTTAAAGGGATTAGCCTTCAAAAGCTTTTCCTCCTTACATTTGGCGGAGTAATCGGACTGGCCGGATTAACTTTCATTTGGCATAAATGGTGGAGAGGGGCCCATAGATTTCACCTCCTTGTAAGTCTTTTGGTCATCTCATCATTTATAGGCGCGGCTCTGCCTTTATTTACGGTCGCCGGATTTACCATCTATCCTTTTCGAATCTTACTCGGCATCTGTGCTTTTATGTTGGCAGGATTTTTCTATTACCAGAATCAAACGATTATACATTCCCTGAAATCCCTGAAAGATAACTCTTTCACTTACCTCGGGTTATTTTGGATTTTTTATGCTTTTTTGTCACTTGCCTGGTCGGTCAATACAATGAACACCATTCAGGATATTATCTTTCTCCTGAGCGGGCTATTTACAATCTACTTCATCCTTCTCGTATATAGGAATAAGAAGGATTATGAAGAGTTATTCTTTTATTGGATTGTGATGTCTCTTTTACTCATTGCTATTGGACTAATTAATCATTTTTTTCAAATTCATCTTCCAGTATCAAGAATAAATACGGTTGCTCAATATCAGAAACATATCCCTACAGCAGTCTTCACCAACGAAAATGACTTTGCCAGCTTCTTGGCAATTGCCAGTTTCTTCTTTCTATCTTTGCTTAAAAATGGAAGGGCATTTTTCTATAAAGTTGTAGGCGGTACAGGTTTGCTTCTTTCTGTCTATTTGATCGGTGCGGCTTCATCCCGGGCCAATTATATTGCTATATTAATTGGGCTGTTTGTATGGTTTATCTTTGTTTTAAAGCCCCTTCATAGACTTAAAATGGTTATTATGGGTATTATCTTGGCGGTTCCTGTTTTCATTTTTATGCCGGAAAAAGTGGCTGCGGGAGCTGAAAAAGTGTACGGTGTCATAAAGACCTTGCTTCCAACCGAGGGACAGGAAGATTCCATCAGTATTAGAGGGAATCTCCTGAAAAATGTAAAAGTCTTTATTGAGAATACTTATGGATTCGGCGTGGGCCCGGGTAACATCGAATTATATATGAAAAAATTCCAATTCTACAATACATTCGGAGATTACAACGTTCATAATTGGTGGGCAGAAGTTCTTGTCCACTACGGTGTTATAACCTTTACCGGATATGTTGTACTATTAGCGTACTTATTTGTGCAGCTGGTTAAAATTTTAAAGAAGTGTACCCACCGAAGTGAACAGTTGATGGCGGAAGCATTATTGTGCGGACTTGGTGCATTTACCATGGCCAGCATAAGTCCCAATTCTTTCATGGCTCTTCATTATAATTGGCTGTTTGTAGGTGTTTGTATTGGATTTGTTTATATGAAAACGAAAGGTGAAGATGTAAGTGCTAAAAAAAATGGGTTTGTCAATCATTCACAGACTTAAACGATTTTTTATATTGCTTTTGATTATCCCCCTTATTACTGCTGGAGTAGCTTTCTTTATGGAAATGGGAAAGGAAACAACTTATACTGCCAGTGTTCCGTTTGAATTAGGGAATTTTGAGAATGAGAAGCTGACGGGTAAAAGTAAAGTTAAAGACTATTTCCAAAAGGATGAATATCTTCAAAAAGTAAAAAAAGCTTCTAACTTAGACTATTCAATTGAAGAAATGAAAAATGGATTAAATATTGAAGAAGGTGGCGAATATATAGTCGTCTTTAAACATACTTCTGCTGATAAGAAAGAATCTGAAGAAATTGTTCAAGCGATATCCGACTACTTTTTAGAAATATCTAAAGAAAAGTATAATGAAAAATTAACATTATTAAAGGATTATGTAGAAAAAGTGGAAAAAACCGAAGAAGCTAGGGGTTACTTGATTGAAGAAGAATTCGAGTTTAAAAAAGACACTGAAATGACGATCACAAATATCAGAGAAACCAAACCTCTAGAAAAAGTTGCTTCGGAAGCATCTTATAAAAACCCTCTCAAACGAGCTGTATTTGGATTTTTAGTAGGTGCTATGCTAAGCCTGTTCCTCCTCATTGTCCCTGAACTCTTTAAAGAATATAGAGATTAAACAAGAAAAAAGTGAGCTATCAGTTATCTGATAGCTCACTTTTTTTCTTAGTATGAAGTTTCCTCATTTTCAGCTGTATTCTCAGGTTCCGTGTAATCTAAGTGATTTTGCAGTTCTTCTTTAATTTCTTCAGTTCTTTCTTCATCAGGAATAAAATAATAAACGCCGCTGTAGTATTGATCAGTACCACTGAATTCAATCTGCTCAAGTGAAGATTTTGAGAAATCATTATACTTTTGAACGAAGGCCAAACCTTCTTTGATTTTCATGTTCGTCTCAATATTATCTCCAACTTCTTCAGCCAAATCATCAGCTTTTAAGAACGTCTTAGGAGATAAAACCTTATCCATAAGGCTCGTTACAATTTGTCTCTGTCTTTCATTACGGCCAAAGTCACCACGGGGATCTTTCTTACGCATTCTGGCATAAACCAGTGCTTCTTCGCCATTCAGCTTTTGTTTCCCTTCTTTAAAGGTGAACTTTTCCCAATCCTTATTTATATCATAGAAATCAAAAGGAACGTCAACGGTGACTCCGCCCACTTCATCTATAATATTTTTGAATCCGTCAAAATTCACTGTTACATAATAATCAATCGGTATCTCCAAGAAGTCTTCTACTGTATCAATGACCAACTCTTTCCCTCCATAGGAGAAGGAATGATTGACTTTGTTCTCTTCATAACCGGGAATATCCACTAATGTATCCCTGGGGATACTGACTAATTTCATTGTTTGATCTTTAGGGTTAAAAGTGGCTACCATGATCGTATCGGATCTGCCTTGATCGTATTCATCTGAGTAATCCTCAACTCCGAGTAAAAGAACAGAAAAAGGGTCGTCAGAAACATAGACCTGTTCATCACGCATCTTGGATTTCTCACCACGTTCTATTTCCTTGTAAGTCCCATCCAGAGCTGAATAGGATTTGTATGCCATTAAACTCAATCCTGCAGTCGTAATGATGAGGAATAAAGTAACAATCGATAGTATGATTCTCTTTCTTCTTTTTCGTCGGATCGTCCTTCGATGCCGAAGTCTCTCCTGATTGAAGTCCTGCATTCGTATCATCCTTTAAGTTTTATCCATTATTCATTATAAACGATTGGAGGAGGATTTAAAATAATAAGTAATATTACGATTCAGTTACTCTTAGGTGGTAATTGCATTAAAAGTCTCTTGTTGTACCAAAATTGTTACTGTGCTAAAGTTTCCAGGTATTCGACATCGCCTTCTGTAATTTCTCCTTGTCCGTTAGTGAGTTCAGTCATCCACTCATGAAATTGTCCTTTAGAGGCTTCTTCGACGTAGACCTCGACTTCCACTGCATCAAGGTAATGAATCTCCTTCAGCTGGTAGCTGGAGCCACGGACTTCATTTTCGACTTTCCCAAGCCAAGTATAATCAATCTTCGTATTGATGATCCGCATCAGCTTTCTTTCCACAATCCCTGTGGCATTCAACCCCTCAGACGTGGCTTTCCCATAAGCCCGGATCAGTCCGCCTGCCCCAAGCTTGATTCCGCCGAAATAGCGTGTGACAACAACCACGGTGTCTTTAAGATCGCGTTTCTTTAACACTTCTAGCATAGGAACTCCTGCAGTTCCGCTTGGTTCCCCGTCATCATTCGCTTTCTGGATCAGGTTATTTTCCCCGATCATATAAGCAGAGCAGTTGTGATTCGCGTCCCAGTGTTTTTTCTTGATATCAGCTATGAAGGCTTGTGCCTCTTCTTCGGTTTCCGCACGATTAACGTATGCGGTGAATCGTGAGCGTTCTATATTGATTTCATTTTCCCCGTAGCCTTTAACGGTATTATAGTGATGTAACAAATTTCATTCTCCTCCTTTTAAAGATGTTTAACGATTATGTAAAAAGGGTATATATCATAGGTTTTATTTCTCTTTCTACTATAAAGGACATAGAGAAAAATTGCACAGGTTCTGAAAGTTCGACAAGGAAATAAATGGTTCTACATGAAATAATGGTAATACAATGTAACGAAACTTTAATCTCCGACAATATGTGACATGGTATAATTGACGCTGAAAGTAATACTTCTTGTGTTCCTATTTACTGTTCGTAGGTGAATGGTCTCTTTTGGGACCGGCTTGCGAAAATAATAGAAAGACCGTGAAATCCCTTGTATAGAAGTATTGCATCGAAATATGCCTAGATGAATAAAGGAGATTTATGATTTTGCATTGAAATATTAATAGGTATATTTTATAAATGAGATTATAGGTAGTTGGACACGAATCCGTGTGCGGCCTCAGTTTTAAAATAACCGATAAATTAGTATAGAAGGATAATACTTTGTGAATATCAGTCATATTATCTTCTGGGTGTAAGACGAAATGTGGAACCAAAAGAGGGGTGTACCGTGTCACTAAAAAAAATTAACACCAAGCTGTTGGATGTCATTCTTGAGAAAATGGTGGATACGGTCGACCAGAGTAAGGATGAAATCTTTCATATCGGTGAACAATGTCGAAATGATTTTGAAGAACTGACAAAAGAATTGGCAGAAGTAAAAGAGATGGTAGTCAAGGTCATTGATGAAGGTGATGAACTGACCCGGAAATCACGGCAGGCGAGACTCCGGCTTTCTGAAGTGAGCAAGCATTTCCAGACATACTCGGAGACTCAAGTCAGAGAAGCGTATGAAGTGGCGCATGACCTGCAAGTAAAGATCTCGATAAACAGACAGCTTGAAAAGCAGCTGCGTGACCGCCGAGATGAACTCCAAAGACGCTTACAGTCATTGGGAGACACAATTGACCGCGCCGAGCATCTATGCACGCAGATCTCTGTTGTCCTTAATTACCTCAATAGTGATTTGAGGCAAGTGAATGAAGCGCTTGAAGATGCGAAACAGCGGCAGGATTTCGGGCTTCAGATCATTGAAGCACAAGAGGATGAACGAAAGCGGTTATCCCGTGAAATCCATGACGGTCCGGCGCAGATGATGGCGAACGTCCTGATGCGATCCGATCTGATCGACAGAGTGTACAGGGAAAAAGGATCAGACGAAGCGATCAAAGAAATCAGGGACTTGAAAAAGATGGTCCGGTCCGCGCTATATGAGGTCCGTCGCATCATCTACGATTTAAGACCGATGGCGCTCGATGACCTTGGATTGATTCCGACCCTCAGAAAATACTTAAGCACCATCGAAGAGTATAACCATGGGACTAGTATTCAATTCGTGAACATTGGCCTAGATATGAGGCTTCCGTCAAAATATGAAGTCGCCTTGTTCCGATTGGTTCAGGAATGTGTACAGAATGCACTGAAGCATGCTGAATCGACACAAATACAAGTTAAAGTAGAAGTAAAGAAAGACAAAATAACAGTTGTCGTCAAAGACAACGGCAAAGGATTCGATAAAGAATTACAAAAAACAGGATCCTTTGGCATCATGGGGATGAAAGAACGTGTCGACCTTCTCGAAGGAGACATCACGATTGACTCAAAAGTTGGGGCAGGGACCGTTGTACTGATTCACGTTCCGCTCAATAAGTAAATTTTTTTCGAAGGATTAGGGAGGCGAATGACATGGCAACAAATATTGTTATCATTGACGATCACCAGTTATTCAGAGAAGGAGTTAAACGCATTCTTGAATTCGAACCATCTTTCAACGTAGTAGCTGAAGGAGACGACGGTTCAGAAGCCATCAACCTGGTTGAAAGCCACGAACCGGATGTCGTATTGATGGACATCAACATGCCTGAAACAAACGGAGTGGAAGCCACTCGCGAATTGATGAACAAATATCCTGAAACAAAGGTCATCATCCTGTCTATCCATGATGACGAAAACTACGTAAACCACGCATTAAAAACAGGTGCACTTGGCTACCTGCTGAAAGAAATGGATTCAGAAGCGCTGATTGACGCTGTCAAAGTGGTTGCGGATGGTGGATCATATGTTCATCCAAAAGTTACGCATAACCTGGTTGCAGAATACAAGCGCCTGGCAAATGCACAAAATACAGGTGGATTCCAGCAATCCGAAGTTCGCCGCCCGTTACATCTATTAACACGTCGTGAGTGCGAAGTTCTTCAGATGCTTGCTGACGGAAAAAGCAACCGCGGCATCGGTGAAGCACTGTACATCAGTGAAAAAACCGTCAAGAACCACGTGAGTAATATTCTTCAGAAAATGAATGTGAACGATCGTACGCAGGCTGTTGTTACAGCGATTAAGAATGGCTGGGTAGAGGTGCGATAAATAGAATACAGGATTAGTAATTTGTTGTTAGGAGAGCAGCCCTTTTGATAGAGGGCTGTTTTTTTTGTGTCAGTTGTCTATTAGGGGGGAGAGGGGTGCCTGGCTCAAAGTGGTCTGTTTGAGCCAGGCTCGGAATAGCGGAATTGAGCCTGGCTCAAATTAGGCAGATTGAGCCTGGCTCAATGTGTGGTTTCTGTGCCTGGCACCAACCAACCTCACAAAAAATCCACTCCCCATCCAAGGAAGTGGACTTTATTAATGCTTCCGCCGCGCAAAATCGACAAACCGGAACTTATCCAGCCTGTGCCGCGACTCCGTATACTCAAACAGCGTAGCATCCTTCAAATGTACATAATTCTTCACGACTACGACATGATCATACTGATCCAGATCAAGATACTTCCGGTCCTCATCGGTACATTCTTCAACCACGATTTCCTTTTTGGCAAAATCGATCGGCAGCTTCAGTTCATTCTCCAGATACTCATAAATCGAGTTCTCGCAGATTTCTTTTGTCAGAAGTGGAACCTCCGACTTCAGGAAGTAAGACTTATCCAAGATGATCCTTTCACCTTGAATCTGGCGGGCGCGCACGACATTCCAGATTTCAGTGTCTTCTGAAACACCAAAAATGGAAGAGAGGTTTTGATTGGCATTTACAAGTCCAAACTCATGAACAGTCGTTTCGATGCCCTCCCGTCCCATAGAAGACTGCAGCTCCTTAAAACTCACCAGACCTGAGACCGGGAAGTCCATTCGCGATACATCAAGGACCAGGGAGCCTTTACCGCGCAGCTTTTGGATAAGTCCTTTTTGAGCCAGGAGTGTAAGCGCTTTCCTGATAGTCTCACGAGAAGTGGCGTACATCACTGCGAGCTCATTCTCCGAGGGAAGGATGGTATTCGCCTTATAAGTCGCATTTTGAATTTTTTCAGACAGATCTTCAAAGATTTGTTTGTATTTATTACTCTTTGTCATAGTATCACCATCTATTATTTTACCATAATTTCAACTGGAAATGAGATTGAACTTGAGTGTTGTGAATATTTTCAATAGAATGGAGATAGTGCAAATTTTAGAAAAGGGTGAAGAGTATTGTCGACACAACATTGGAAAAAAATCATGCTGGGAATCGGAATGAGCACGCTGCTATTAGGCGCTTGCGGAGGAGAAGAGGAAGCGAAGGAAGAGAAGAAGGATACAGAAGAGGTACAGAAGAATGAAGACCCTAAGAAAGATCCTGCAACGGATGAAGCGGCATCACTTACACAGATGACTGGAATCGTTGAAGATGCCGGCGCTTTGAAAGAAGTGGAAGACATTCCTGCCGAGGAGAAAACGGCGATCACTGAAGCCTTTAATCAATATATCGATGCGTTCAATGCGGAGGATTTCGAATCCTATATGAGTGTGATTTCGAAGACGCCGGTGAATTTCAAATATGAAGATGAAGAGCGTTATGTGAAGCAAATCTTTGATTCTGTTGACTCCAAGCGTACGGTGGAAAATGTAAAGATCATCAATTATGCTGGAAAGAAAGCAGATGTTTATGCTGAAATCGAAGCTACGACAAAGGATCCAAACAGCGATAAAGAGGTGACACGCTCAGGAAAGCAAGTGACTGTATTCCATAAGAAGGATGAAGGCTGGAAGGTTGCCGCCATCTTCTTCCTTGCGAATGAAGAGGATCAAGAGAAGGAATAAGTAAAATAGACTGCTGCGGCAGTCTATTTTTTATGTATTATTCATCATTTTTAGCAGCTTGGGCGGTATAGAGATTGAACAATTCATCAAGTTCTTCACTAAGCCTGAGGGTGACAGGGTGGGTGAAGCCATTTACAAGAGCGAAGGATTGGAGCTCTGAGCGCTTTTTTTCCATTTCGTACATGATGTTTTGAAGGTTGGTAGATTGCATGGAATCCCTCCTCTTGATGTTGTGTCTATATTATGACATATTTCTCGGGAAATGTGTCGGATTTACTATTATTTTCTTTACAGTTTTTTGTATAGATTATTTTATTGATAAAATATGTGATGAAGAGAGGTTGGGACAAACCTATGTTTAGAACAATTTCATTGTAGGCTCCTAATACCGCTAATGATTTCCGTGCAAGACTTCGCTTTCCGCGGGCGGTTGGTGAGCCTCCTCGTCGCTGCGCTCCTGTGGGGTCTCACCTAACACGCTTTTCCCGCAGGAGTCTTCGTCTTGCACTCCAATCAACCGCTGGAAAGACCTCTGATTAACAATCAACTTTTCCATGGACACAAGTTAAATAAAATAAGTTATATTACCACTACCTGCTCTCAGTAAAAAAGGTACCCGCAATATGCAGGTACCTCTGAATGCTATTTAGTTAATCGGAAGACAACAGACTCATACGGACGAAGTGTGATGTTCTCATATCGGTTTACTGTATCTTCGTAGTTTGTTAAAAGAACTTCACTGGACCAGCCTTCAACT
This sequence comes from Rossellomorea oryzaecorticis, assembly GCF_038405515.1. Classification (GTDB taxonomy): domain Bacteria; phylum Bacillota; class Bacilli; order Bacillales; family Bacillaceae_B; genus Rossellomorea; species Rossellomorea oryzaecorticis_A. Next base: position 116,521 of record NZ_JBBYAF010000001.1, read on the forward strand.
TCCACTTCTGAAGGCAGGGTGAACTCTGTGTCCTTTCCGTAGAAATTATTAACCACAAGCAGCTTTTCGCCATTGCCATTACGTACGTAAGCAAAGATTTCGGGATGATCTCCATGGATTAATTGATAGTCACCGTGAACGATGATGCTGTATTCTTTCCGCAGGCTGTTCAGCTTTTGGTAGTGATAGAAGACAGAGTTCTCGTCTTCTAACGCGTTTTCCACGTTGATTTCCTTATGGTTTTTTGCGACCGGGATCCAAGGAGTGCCAGAAGTGAATCCGCTGTTTTCTTCTTCGTTCCACTGGACAGGCGTCCTTGAGTTGTCACGTGATTTGTGACGAAGGATCTCCAGGATTTCTTCTTCGGATTTGCCTTCTTCTTTTAATATATTGAAGATATTGATTGATTCGACGTCGCGGTATTCATCGATGCTTGTGAATTTCGGGTTGGTCATGCCGATTTCTTCGCCTTGATAGATGTAAGGCGTACCCTGCATCATATGGATCGTCGTAGCAAGCATCTTGGCCGATTCGGTGCGGTATTCTCCGTCATTCCCGTATCGGGATACGATACGCGGCTGATCGTGGTTGCACCAGAAAAGTGCGTTCCAGCCGCCGCCTTTGTGCATTTCACTTTGCCAGGTCGACAGGATATCTTTCAATTTTAGGAAATCAAAGTCGGCAACTGACCATTTCTCGCCGTTAGGATAATCCACTTTAAGATGGTGGAAATTGAACGTCATGCTGAGTTCGTTACGATCAGGATTAGAATACTTGATGCAGTTGTCGATCGTCGTCGAAGACATTTCTCCGACCGTCATGATGTCATAGTGAGAGAAGACTTCATTATTCATCTCTTGCATGTATTCGTGGACTTTCGGCCCGTCCGTGTAAAATTTGCGTCCGTCTCCAGGTGCCACTGATCCGTCATCGTCCGGGAAATCCTGATCTTTGGAGATGAGATTAATGACGTCCAGACGGAAGCCGTCGACGCCTTTTTTCAGCCAGAAGTGCATCATGTCGTAGAGCTTCGTGCGGACTTCATCGTTTTCCCAGTTCAGGTCAGCCTGTGTCACGTCAAAGAGGTGAAGGTAGTATTGACCAGTTTCTTCATCGTATTGCCATGCGTTGCCGCCAAACTTGGATTGCCAGTTGGTCGGCTCGGACCCATCTGGCTTGCCGTCTTTCCAAATGTAGAAGTCACGGTATTCGTTGTCTTTCGATTTGCGTGATTCGATGAACCACTGATTTTCGGTTGATGTATGGTTGATGACGATGTCCATGATGATCTTGATGCCGCGTTTATGTGCTTCTTCAAGCAGCTCATCGAAGTCATCCATGGTGCCGTACTCGTCATGGATGTTGAAGTAGTCGCTGATGTCGTAGCCGTTGTCGCGCTGTGGCGATTTGTAGATGGGTGTGAGCCATACCACGTCGATGCCCAGCTTTTTGAGATAGTCTAGTTTTTGTGTGATTCCTTTGATGTCGCCGACGCCGTTGCCGGATGTGTCGTTGAAGCTTTTCGGGTAGATTTGATAGACGACGGAGTTTTTCCACCATGGTTGTTGTTTCATATTCATTCGCACCTTTCGTGACTTAGTTAGGACTTCTAATACCGCTTTTGATTTCCGTGGAAGACTTCGCTTTCCGCGGGTAGCCCGTGAGCCTCCTCGGTCGTACCTCCCTGCGGGGTCTCACATTAGCTACTTTTCCCGCAGGAGTCTTCGTCTTCCACTCCAATCAAAAGCTGGAACCCGCTAAAATACTTTGATTTTGCAAAAAAAGATTGAAGAGAGAACAAATATGTTGTTCTCATCAAATTACTTTTGTTTAGTAAAAAACGAAAAGGGGGGAGGACCATCAGTGAAGTCTATTTCACTGATGATCATCTCGCCCCCTCATCTTAACTTGTATATACAAGTTCGTCTACTGTTATCTCTTTTTATACTTTATGAAGGCCCGTAACTCGCTGCGGTAACGCATTACCGTGGCGGGGGTCAGACCCCACAAAACTCTCTTTTTACACTGGCTTATTCTTACTAAACCTTGACCAAATCATTGTCAACACGAAAGGTACGACAATGGAGATTGCCATTCCGATGAAGAATGGGATCCAGTATTCAGGGATGATGGAAAGGAATCCAGGTAGTCCGCCGACACCGATGGAGAATGCTTTGGTTCCTGTCATCGCAAGCAGCACACCGCCGATAGCTGATCCGATCAATGCTGAGATGAATGGATAGCGGTATCGGAGGTTGACCCCGAACATCGCAGGCTCAGTGATTCCAAGGTATGCTGAAATGGCTGAAGTACCGGCGAGGCCGCGCAGTTTTTCATTTTCTTTCTTGGCAACGAACATCATAGCAAGTGCAGCTGAACCTTGAGCGATGTTGGAGAGCGCAAGGATCGGCCATAGGAATGTTCCGCCCTGACTTCCGACAAGCTGAAGGTCTACTGCAAGGAAGGTGTGGTGCATACCTGTGATAACCATAACTGCGTACAGACCACCGTATAACAATCCACCTAACCACGATACAGAATCGAATACCCAAACAACGCCGTCAGTCAATAGATTACCAATGAAGAATGTTACTGGGCCGATTAAGATAAATGATGCAAAACCAGTGATCAACAGCGCAATAGGTGCAACAACTAATAGTTTAATCGAATCATGGACCCGTTTATCTAGGAACATTTCAATTTTCGCTAAGAGGTAGGATGCGAATAGGATCGGCAATACCTGCCCCTGATAACCAATCTTATCGATTTCAAGTCCGAAGAGATTCCATGTCGGGATTTCATCAGCTTTACCATAATCCCAGGCATTCATTAAGTCAGGATGTACTAAGATAAGACCTAAAACGATACCGAGTAACGGACTTCCGCCGAAGCGCTTAACCGCTGACCAACCAATTAACCCAGGTAAGAACACGAAGGCCGTATTGGCAATCAGATTGATGATACTTGCAAGGTCCGCCCATTGTGGATGAACATCAATCACAGATTGTTCATCATAAAAAATGCCGGGACCTGTCAGGATATTATTCAGACCCATCAGTAAACCGGCCGTTACGATCGCCGGCAGGATCGGAATGAAGATATCAGCAAGCGTCTTGATCGCACGCTGTAATGGATTCAGGTTCTGAGTCGCTGCATCTTTGACATCCTGCTTCGATGCCTGCTCGATACCTGTTTCTTCTGCTAAAATTTGATACGCTTTATTAACCAAGCCTTGTCCGATGACAACTTGGAATTGCCCGTTAGAGGAGAATGATCCTTTGACGATATCAATCTCTTCCAGACGTTCTTTGTCTACTTTTTTCTCATCCTTCAACACTAAACGAAGGCGTGTCACACAGTGAGTGGCCGTCTGGATATTCTCCTTACCGCCAATCGCTTCAATTATCTCGCGAACGGATTCTTTGCTCACGCTCATGAAATTCCCTCCCTGGTATTTCGGCAGGTGACAGGCACCTCCCGGTAATTGTCGAAAGCTGTCATGTACCCGCTTTCAATTCTATTAATGGAATTCCCCTAAATAGTTTGAGAAAAACGTTTCCATTTTATGCTTCTTTCAAGAAGAGAAACGCTTACATTTATTAGGGTTCTTGTTGTATATACAAGATATATTTTTATTCTATTCATGTATATACAAGTTGTCAATGAAAAAAGGGCAGCGTTTTCATAAAATGTTGGTTTTTGCCGAATGGAAAATTATTAATAGTGTGGAAGCAGAAATGCACAATATAGAAAATACGCGAAAAGTGTAATGGCTCCCTGTAGATTTAGTTTATTGATAATTATGGAAATCAATCCACTATATAACACATGGGTACCAAATCCAGTAACACTGGGCATTCTCCCTATATATTCAGTAATTACCATAATAAACCTCTTAAAATATGAATCTTCTTCTTTCATAATGGAAAAGCAAGAAAATTTTACATGAAAAAGGAGAAATATCTTTTGAAGAAAACGATTATTGCTGTTACAACTGCTGCTCTAGTCTCGTCACTTGCTGCTACATCTGTTGATGCCGCTTCTTATCGCGTGAAATCCGGTGATTCACTATCTGTGATTGCCTATAAATATGATACATCTGTTTCGAGTTTGAAAAGCTGGAACGATTTAAAGTCAGATACAATCTATGTTGATCAAGTTTTAGAGGTTTCTGCTCCATCATCATCAACGTCAACAAAAACATATCAAGTTCAATCTGGTGATTATCTGTCCAAAATCGGTCAGAAATTTGATGTGTATGTTGCAGAGCTGAAAGAATGGAATAATCTTACCAGCGATGTGATTCATCCAGGGCAAGTTCTTAACGTTTCTGCACCAGGCAGCACAACAACTCAGCCTAAGCCAACGACTAGTACAGGCAGTTACACTGTCCAATCAGGTGACACACTTTCTCATATCGCGGTACGATACAGCGTAAGTGTATCCCAAATCAAATCCTGGAACGGCTTAAATTCTGATACCATTTATGTCGGACAAAAGCTCTCCATTGGTACCACTACCCAAGCAAAAGAGGATTCAAACCAATCTTCAGACGTCGTTGATGTAGCGAAGAAGTACATCGGGACTCAATACGCATGGGGCGGAACGTCTCCGAGCGGTTTTGATTGCAGCGGATTTATCTACTATGTATTCAATCAAGCAGGAACAAAAATCTCACGTACGAACACTGGCGGCTACTACAGCAAGTCAACTGCCATCTCCAACCCTGAACCGGGTGACTTGGTCTTCTTTAAGAACACATATAAAGCAGGTATCAGCCACATGGGCATCTATCTTGGAAATGGTGAATTCATCCACGCATCCGATAGCGGAGTAGAGGTAAGTAAGCTAAGCAACTCTTACTGGTCTCCACGATTTGCAGGATACAGAACATTTTAATTCTTCGTTTCGAATCTAGATTAATAAAGCCGGCGCACACAGCAAGATGCTGAGTGCGCCGGCTTTTCTGTGTTCAATTCTTGAAAATGAACGATTATTCTTCACCGGATGACCAAACAAAATCCCTAATACTCATCATGACAATTTAACAAGATCTTCTTCCGTCTCAACTTAGGAAAAAGGAAAAGCTCGAAAACGATGTGGCAATCATATCTTCTAAAATATGGTAATATAGTAACTGATTACAATGATGAAAAAGGATTCTGCCGATGAATCTAGAAAAGTAGAGATAGAAGGAAGAAAAGGGGCGAGATAAAATGAGTAAAAAACTTGTCTTCAGCATACTGGGCAGTGTACTCTTCTTGACAGCACTCGGTGTATATATCGCAGTGGGAAGTATGGACCAGCCTTCAGAAGGTATTAATTCCAGTGAAACCACGGCGGAAACAGGTGAGGGAGCAGCAGAAACGGATATAAATGAAACAGGCAAAGAGACAGGCACTCCCAACCCGTTTGAACCAAAAGTGAAAACGCCATTAAAAGAAAAGCTGATTCAGCAATATATCCATGCAATGAGTCATCAAAAGGTCGCCGCAGATGAAAAGTGGTCATTCTTTGAAATCACAGATGAACGGATAGACTTCCTGCTGGGACAATTAGAGGTTAATAACTATAAACACGATCGTCTTTATAAAGAGATATTAACAAGCTGGAAAAAAGGGGATTTTTCTGAAGCGGATAGGCAGCATAACGCTGTATGGAAGCTGCAGAACGGTTCCATTGGGGAAGCAAAGGGATTATTATCCCCGAAAGCGGAAGAAGCGTATCTTCAAAAGCAGAATAAAGAATCCAGATAGAAAACACCCCTGCTGACAATCGTCAGCAGGGGTGTGCAAATACTAAGATTAAACTTCCAAATGCTCTTGTAAAGTAGTCTGAATCGAATTCAACTCTTCATCAGGAATCACATAATAATAGATCCCGTCGATCTTTGTTCCAGAGCCGTTCTTTATCTGAATCTGCTCGATGTCTTTTGAAGCGGCTTTATAATGCTTCTGGATATCGACCATTTCATCGAATGTCAGGTTGGTCTTCACATTATTGCCTAGCGCATCAAAGATATTATCGAAGTTCCATAAACTTGAGACGCTCGCTCCTTCGCGGATTACCGCCTGAATGACCTCGCGTTGACGCAGCTGGCGTCCGAAATCGCCGCGTGGATCTTCATATCTCATTCGGGAGAAGGCTAGTGCTTCTTTACCGCTTAGCTTCAGCTTTCCTTCAGAGAAAGAATGTCCCTCATAGCTGAAATTCAAGTCATTGTTTACGGTTACGCCGCCAACAGCGTTCACGATGTCTTTGAACCCTTCCATATTCACCTGTACATAATAATCCACCGGTATATCAAGAAGGCCTTCTACCGTATCCATCGCCATTTCCACTCCGCCGAATGCATAGGCATGATTGATTTTATCTTTCGTGCCGCGTCCGACGATTTCTGTCAATGTGTCACGCGGGATGGAGATCATTTTAACTGATTCTGCCTCGGGATTCACGGTAAGCACGATCATCGAATCTGAACGGCCTTTATCATTCTTGCGTTCATCGACACCCATTAAGAGTACAGAGAACGGTTCTCTCTCTTTAAACTCGATATCTTTCGTGCGTTTAGAAGATTTATCGCGCTCAATCGGTGTATGCATGGTTTCAACTGCTTTATTTAACGAGTGATAAATGCTATATGCATAGACTCCGCCTGCTACTATAAATAATAGTAGAAAGATGCCGACAATCTTTGGCCACTTACGTTTCTTTCGTCGTGTATGTTTATCCATTCTCATTTTCTTTTCCCTCACCTTTACTTAACCTAATCCATAACATAGCAGATTGAGGACAAATTGCATAGATGTTTTTAACAATATTTATCAGTGAAATCCTTTACTCATTTACAAAATAATCAACTAAATAGTCTGCCCAGAGTTTATGACCTTTTTCGTTAGGGGTATCCTGGGACTCAATTAAATAATCTACCAGCGTTTCGTCTTCCGGCCAGACTGTCCAGTGATCCAGGTAAGGGATTCCTTCTTCTTCCGAAAATTCTTTCAACGAGTCGATCTGTTGAGGATAATAAGTAGCCCCTGCCAGTGGATGGGGAGGCTGAAGAATCAGAGTGCTATCTTCATTCGCTTCACCAAGCTGACTCAAGAACATAAGGATACTTTCGTGATTCTGTACGGTTCCGACACTGTTTGAATTGTCCACTAAAGAGAATGGCTCCATTAAGACCAGGTCTGGTTCATATGAAAGGACTTCTTCGCTGTCCTCCCCATTAATGAAATCAATTGACGTTACATCCTGTTGAAAGACAGTGACTTCAATGGTGCTGCCGTATTGATTATGGAGTGCTTCTTTCAACTGAGGCGCCCAGCCATTTTCTCCATCTCCTAAAGCGGAAGAGCCGACGATGGCCACTTTAAACGGTTCTTCTTCTTTCAGTAAAGAAGTAAATCTCTCCTGCGCTTCTTCCGGCCAGTTAGAAATAAGAGATTCAACATCGCCATCCTTCTTTTCTTCTTGCGGTTCTTCTTTTTTATTTTCTGTTTCCGTTTCCTCGACATCTACTGCTTCATCGGCTGCCTCTTCAGTGGTAGCGGAAATAGATGTCCTCTCTTTCCAGTGCATATTGCCAAAAAAGAGAAAGGCGGCACAACTAATAGCTAGAACTGGGACTAAAAAGCTTTTCATTACAAATTCCTCCCGAATAGGTAAAAATAGACAAGAAATAATATCCAATTATGAATAATCCCTTTTCAAATAGAAATATTTGTAGTTTAATAGTATAAGTGTTTAAATATTACAGTTTAATTAAAATTATGACAACAAATGATAAAAAAAACAACAAAATATGCTATTATTTTACTTATTTTTATTTAGGAGGACATTATGGAAGAAACAATCAGTTTGCGAGAGTTGATGGAGACACTGAGAAAAAGGATGCAATTTATCCTGATGATTACTTTAACAGCTGTGATTGTGAGCGGAGGAGTAAGCTTCTTTCTTTTAACACCTGTCTATCAATCGTCAACCCAGCTTCTAGTCAATCAATCAAAGTCGGATCAACCCGCTTATAATATAGGAGAAATTCAAACGAATCTTCAATTGATTAACACCTATAACGTGATTATGAAAAGTCCCGCAATCTTAGAAAGGGTTATTTCTGACCTGGACTTAGATATTACCGCAACTCAATTAAATGAGAAATTAACTGTCGCAAGCGAGAAAGATTCACAAGTAATCAACCTGTCTGTGCAGGATACAGATCCGAAGAAAGCCGCTGCCATTGCAAATAAGACAGCAGAAGTCTTTCAAGAAGAAATCGTAAAAATCATGAACGTCAATAACGTAAGCGTTCTGGCCAAAGCGGAAGTTGGGGAAGATACATCACCGATTAAGCCAAAGCCACTCCTTAATATTGCCATTGCTATGGTTGTGGGATTAATGGCAGGTGTCGGCATTGCGTTCTTATTGGAATTCCTCGATAACACAATTAAGACAGAACAAGAGGTAGAAAAGCTTCTTGGATTACCGGTTCTGGGTTCAATCACTAGAATCAAAGATCAAGAGGAGAAGGCCAAGAGCCGTGCACAACAACGCAGATCAAGACTAAGGGGTGAGAGAGTTGGCTCTTAATAAGAAAAAAGTAAAACAAATGGTGAACACAAAACGTAAACTGATAACGAAAACAGATCCAATGTCCCCTATATCTGAACAATATAAAACGATTCGAACGAATATAAACTTCTCATTTATTGATGAAGAGTTGAAATCTTTAATGGTTACTTCATCGGGACCGGGAGAAGGGAAGTCTACAACCTCTGCCAATCTGGGTGTCGTATTCGCACAAGAAGGAAAGAAAGTTCTCCTGGTAGATGCTGATATGCGTAAACCAACCGCCCATTATACATTTGGATTAAATAATACGTATGGATTAACAAGTGTGTTAACCAGACAGAAACCATTAACTGAAGTCACTCATTCTTCGGATGTGGAAAACTTGGATTTACTCACCTGCGGACCGATTCCGCCAAATCCGGCAGAACTCCTCAATTCAGTGAGAATGCAATATTTCTTTAAAGAATTATACGAAGAATATGACATGGTCATTTTCGATACACCACCTGTATTAGCGGTAACGGATGCTCAAATACTTGCGAACCAATGTCAAGGGACTGTGCTGGTCATCAGTTCGGGAACTACAGAAGTGGAGAGGGCAGTTAAATCGAAAGAACTATTGGAATCTGCTAAAGCCAAACTTGTTGGAGTCGTGTTAAATAATCGAGAAATGAAAGATACAAATTATTATTACTACTATGGAAATAAATAACATAGATTCGACAAATTTCTACTCTTTACATTTCAATCCTATCGGTTAAACTATATATTGTTGCGGTATTGAGTCGAAAGAACTAAGGAGGAGTCGACATGATTGATATACACAGCCACATCCTTCCGGGGGTCGACGATGGCGCCAGAACAATGAATGACAGTATTGATATGGCTAAGCAAGCCGTATCTGAAGGTATCCGTACCATCATCGCGACTCCTCATCATATGAACGGAAAGTACGACAATCTAAAGTCGGACATCCTTCCACTTGTTAGTGAACTAAATGAAACATTAAAACAAGAAGCGATCGATCTCCAAGTCTTGCCCGGACAGGAATGCCGTATCTACGGTGAAATTCTTGAAGACTATCAAAAAGGTGACATTCTAACACTAAACAAAGATTCTCAGTACTTGTTTATTGAATTCCCATCAAACTCAGTTCCCAGGTATGCTGAAAGGTTACTTTACGAGCTTCAAGTAGAGGGACTAACACCAGTGATTGTTCATCCGGAAAGAAACGCAGAACTTATTGAACGTCCTGACAAGTTGTATAAATTCGTGAAAAACGGAGCCGTTACACAATTGACAGCTTCCAGTCTTGTTGGTTATTTCGGTAAAAACATTCAAAAATTCTCTCAGCAAATGATCGAAGCAAACCTGGCTCATTTCATCGCTTCAGATGCTCACAACATTAACAACCGAACCTTTAAGATGGAAGAAGCCATGAACTATATAGAGAAAAAGTACGGAATAGACAGTCTCTATTACTTTACAGAAAATGCAGAAATGCTTGTAGATAATAAAACCATATATAAAGAGGTTCCGGAAGAAATCAAAAAGAAAAAATTTCTTGGAATCTTCTAGTTTATAACATTCCTAATAAGGTCCTAAGGTACTATTGTCGTTGGTGGAATCCATATGAAGTAAACAAGACAACAGTAGATATTTTGGGGATGTCTCCTAACCATTATCAATGGAGGCACTCGGTCACGCCGTGGGTAAGTTGAAACTTTGCCTTAGACGCTCGTCGTCGATGGTGGGATGTGAGGAAGGGTTAGATGCCCACGTTTACTATTTTAGAAGATACAAGTAAAGAAAAACAATGTAAACGCTTTATGTAATTGGTGGTTATAATTCCAATTGGATACCTAATGAAAGAACATTTGGAAATTGTGTTTTTTCATTAGGTATTTATTATGTCGTTAAACCAACCTTCAAACTAATCCTAAGGGGGACTTAATACATGAAAAGAGTGAGAAAAGCCATCATTCCCGCAGCAGGCTTGGGAACACGCTTTCTTCCAGCTACTAAGGCAATGCCAAAGGAAATGTTGCCGATTGTGGATAAGCCTATGATCCAATACATAGTAGAGGAAGCAATAGCTTCCGGGATAGAGGATATTATCATTGTTACAGGTAAGGGGAAAAGAGCGATTGAAGATCACTTTGATTTTGCTCCTGAACTAGAAAGAAACTTATCTGAAAAAGGAAAGACTGACTTATTGGAGAAAGTTCAGCATTCTAGTAATCTAGTGAATATTCATTATATTCGTCAAAAAGAGCCAAAAGGACTAGGTCATGCTGTTTGGTGTGCTAGAAACTTCATTGGAGACGAACCATTTGCAGTATTATTAGGTGATGACATAGTAGTTAGTGAAACACCATGTGTAAAACAACTTATTAATCAATACGAAGAAACGGGTTCTTCAGTCATTGGTGTTCAAGAAGTTGCACATAACCAAACACATCGCTATGGAATAATTGATCCAGTATTCAGCGAAGGTAGAAGATATCAAGTGAACAGTTTTGTTGAGAAACCTGAACCTGGTACAGCTCCATCAAACTTAGCCATTATGGGACGGTACTTGCTAACTCCGAAGGTTTTTGATCTGCTTGAAAATCAAGAAACCGGTGCAGGTGGAGAAATCCAATTAACAGACGCAATTCAAAAATTAAATGAAACACAAAGAGTCTACGCTTATAACTTTGAAGGAAAGCGTTACGACGTTGGGGAAAAATTAGGATTCGTTACAACAACTATAGATTTTGCATTGGAGCACGAAGAAATCCGCGATTCCATCCTAGAGTATATGAATTCCTTAGTACTGAGAAACAAAAAGATAGAATTGAAGTAAAGGCAGGTAAAGTAGATGGCAAACCTAGCTGAACAAGATTTTTTATACACTCAATCTGGTGCGAAGGTTAAGATGAAGGATTCAAAATTCTACCTATCTCAAAAAAGAATTATAGATGTCGTTGGAGCTTCAATTGGTATCTGCTTACTTAGTGGATTATTTATCATTATAGCTATCATTATTAAAATTGAAGATCCTAAGGGGCCAATCTTCTTTTCGCAAAAAAGAGTAGGGAAAAATGGTAGAGAGTTTAACATGTTTAAATTTCGCTCAATGGTTGCGGACGCTGAAGAACGATTACTTGAACTACTTAAACATAATGAAACAACTGGAGCCATGTTCAAAATGAAGAATGATCCCAGAGTAACAAAGATAGGGAAATTCATCCGCAAAACAAGTATAGATGAACTTCCTCAATTGATTAATGTACTAAAAGGTGAAATGAGTCTAGTAGGTCCAAGGCCACCGTTAATTAGGGAGGTTGAGGAATATACAAACTATGATAAACAACGTCTTATGGTTACACCTGGCTGCACCGGATTATGGCAAGTTAGTGGACGTAGCAATATAGGCTTCGCAGAAATGGTGGAATTAGATTTAAGGTATATAAGAAAACGAAATACATGGTTTGATCTGAAGATTATTTTTAAAACAGTGTTACTATTATTTGGTTCGAAAAATGCGTATTAAGTATGGGGGTCAACAATGAGAAAAGATTCTAAAATTTATGTTGCAGGACATAGAGGGTTAGTCGGTTCCGCGATTCTACGAAAACTAAAATCTGAAGGATATACTAACCTTCAATATAAAACGAGTAAAGAACTGGATTTAAGAGATAAAAATCAAGTTGATCGTTTCTTTCAAGAAGAAAAACCTGAATACGTATTCCTTGCAGCGGCAAAAGTAGGCGGAATCGTTGCTAATAATGAATACCCGGCTGACTTTATTCGAGATAACTTATTAATTCAAACAAATGTAATCGATGCATCTTATCGAAATAATGTTGAGAAACTATTATTCCTGGGAAGCACTTGTATATATCCTAAAATGGCTCCCCAACCTCTTAAAGAAGAATACCTTCTCACTGGAGAATTAGAGCCTACCAATGAGCCATACGCTATTGCCAAAATTGCTGGTATAAAAATGTGTGAATCTTACAACCGCCAATATGGTACGAAATACATATCGGCTATGCCGACGAACTTGTATGGAGAAAATGATAACTTTGACTTAAAAACTTCTCACGTATTACCGGCACTTCTTCGGAAATTTCATGAGGCAAAAGATTCAAAAGCTCCATTTGTGGAGATGTGGGGTACAGGGACACCAAAACGTGAATTTTTGTATTCAGATGATTTAGCTGATGCATGTTTGTTCCTGATGAATAACTATGGAGGAAATGAAATTGTTAATATTGGTGTTGGTGAGGACATAAAGATTGGAGAATTAGGTGAAAAAATTAAGGCTGTAGTTGGATATGACGGGGAAATCAGGTTCGATACAACTAAGCCGGATGGAACACCACGAAAGTTAGTGGATGTTACCACAATTAATTCTTTAGGTTGGAAAGCTACTACCTCTCTTGAAGAAGGTTTACAAAAAGCATATAGATGGTTTTTAGAAAATGAAATAATAAAAAAATAAATCGAGAAATTTACTAATCGGAGGGCTTTAAAATGAAACATGCATTAATAACTGGGGTTACAGGACAAGATGGATCTTATTTGGCGGAATTTTTACTGAAAAAAGGATATAAAGTATATGGTTTGCGACGTCGTACTTCTACCCCTAATTTCGAAAATGTTGAACATATTAAAAACGAAATTGAGTGGATTGACGGAGATTTAACCGATTTAGCCTCTTTAATTACGGCTATTGAAATATCTCAACCTGATGAAGTTTATAACTTAGCAGCCCAATCATTTGTTGCAACTTCATGGCCACAACCGATTGCCACCGGACAAATTACAGCAATGGGAGTAACAAATATGCTCGAAGCAGTTCGTATCGTGAAGCCTTCGGCTAAATTTTATCAGGCTTCAAGTTCTGAAATGTTTGGAAAAGTGGTAGAGACACCACAAAAAGAGACCACACCGTTTTATCCTCGAAGTCCGTATGGAGTTGCTAAGGTATATGGTCATTGGATAACTTTAAATTATCGTGAGAGTTTTAATATGTTTGCATGTTCAGGCATTTTATTTAATCATGAGTCTCCTAGACGTGGATTGGAGTTTGTAACACGTAAAGTTACAGATGGGGTGGCAAAAATAAAATTAGGTTTAGAAAATGAACTTCGTTTAGGTAATTTAGATGCTAAACGGGATTGGGGTTTTGCTGGGGATTACGTAAAAGCTATGTGGTTAATGTTACAACAAGAATCTCCTGAAGACTATGTTATCTCAACAGGAGAAACTCACACAGTACAAGAACTGGTAGAGATTTCCTTTGAACGTGTGGGTCTAAATTGGAAAGATTATGTGGTTTTAGATGAAAAGTTTGTTCGTCCAGCAGAGGTAGACTTGTTACTTGGAGATTGTTCTAAGGCGAAAAAAGAATTAGGTTGGGAATTGGAAGTAAGTTTCAAAGAGTTGGTTCACATGATGGTAGATGAAGATCTATCTAGGTTAAGTAAACAATATGAAAATAAGGTTAAATAATAGTACAATTCTTTTCACTGTAGGAGCAATGATACCTAAGCTAATGGTATTTTTGCTTCTACCGTTTTATACTCATTATTTAGTTCCAGAAGAGTATGGAATAGTCACTACAGTGAACGCAATATATAGCTTTTTACTAGTATTTATGGGGTTGGGGTATCAATCTTCAACTCCTAGATTGTATTATGAAAAAAATAATAATGATTATAAAGTAAGAATAATTGGAGAAAGTTTTACTATCGTTTCTATTAGTTCGCTACTTTTAATGATACTGTTACTAATTTTTGATCAACAAATTGGTGGGATTGTATTCTCAAAGATTCCACTTTCTCCATATTATTACCTGTTAATTATTTATAGTTTAAGTTTTTCATTTCAAATAGTGTTCCAGTCCCTCCTTCGTTTAGAGGATAAAGGAAAAATTTATTTAAAAATAAGTATACTACAAGCATTATTACTCCTTTTAACTAATCTAACATTTGTGTTTTTTATAGAGGCAAGTGCGGTGTCAATAATATTAGCCAACATTGTTGCCACGGTGATAATTACTATTATATCTATTGTTTATATGTTTCCATATGTAAAATTTTACTTAAAAAATCGATTCGAATATAAAGAAACTTTTGAACATTTGAAATTTACAACCCCATTCGTTTTTCATATCTTATCTTGGTCGATTTTTTCTGTTAGTGACAGAATCGTAATTGAGAAATACGATACATTAAACAATTTAGGTATATATTCTTTAGGAGCTCAGATTACAGCAGTTTTAATGATAGTTGCAACTTCAATAAATCAAGCAATAAATCCTAAGTTTTTTGAAATGAACGCTAAGTTAGGTTATTTAAAGAAAGATTTTATGGATAAATCAATATTAGGCTCAACAATATTTTTAGGTGTAGGGGCCATAGTAATTTCAAAATCTATTAATTATGTAATCAAGATTGTTTCTTCAGACCAATACAATTATGATTATGAGTTTGTGAATTTTTTGTTAATCAGCATATTATTTCACAATCTATATATGTATTTTGCTTTTCCTTTCTTCCAAAGAAAGAAGTCACTATCCTTAACGATAATTACATTTAGCTCAGCTATTCTAAACATTATTTTGAATATTATATTCATAAATATAGGGGATTTTGAGCTGATTGCTCTTTCAACTATGATCAGTAAAGGAATTATGGTATTGGTGATACTCATATATTCTAAGGATGAATTTTCTGGTTATAAATTACCGTTAATGAAAATAACACTGCTTCTTACACTAATCATAATACTTATATTAATTTAGGGGAACTATATGAAAAAAGTATTTTTAAGGGATGTTAAATATAATGTGGGTACAAAAAAAGAAGCCCTACAAGAAATATTAAATAGACTTACTAAATTAGAGAAAACATCATATTATATATGTGTTAATAATGTACATACTTCTGTGGAATGTATAGAAAACACTGACTTTAAAAAAATTAATAATTCTTCTTATCTATCGATTACTGATGGTATGCCGCTGGTATATTATTTTAGATACTTTAAAGGAATTAATAATATTGAAAGAATTACTGGACCAGACTTAATGTTGGATATTTTTAAGGATTCAAGGTTCAATCAATTTAACCATTTCTTTTACGGTTCGACAAATCAAACTTTAAATAAGTTAATAAGTAATCTTAAAACCGATTATAAAGAAATAAATATTTCTGGATATTACTCTCCTCCATTTAGAACGTTAAATATAAATGAAAAAGCAGATATTATTAAAAAGATTAACGATAGCAATGCTGATTTTGTTTGGGTTGGGCTTGGAGCACCGAAGCAAGAAGAGTGGATGAGTGAGTTTTCCGATGATTTAGAAGGGAAAATCTTAGTTGGTGTAGGGGCTGCATTTGATTATCATGCGGGTAATATTAAGAGAGCTCCGATATGGATGCAAAAATTTAGTCTCGAATGGTTATATCGCTTATTTCAAGAACCCAAAAGGCTATTTAAAAGATATCTAAAGACTAACACGAAGTTTCTTTTTTATATAATAATAAACGGATTCTCTATCAAGAGAGGTGAAAAAAAATAGTGAAAAAGATATTAGTAGTTGTTCCTGTTTATAACAGAATAGATGACACATTGAATTTTTTGGGAATGATGAGAAAACAAACTTACAAAAACTTTAATGTGATTATTTGTGACGATAATTCAATAGATGGGACCTATGAGAAAATTGAAAAAAATTTCCCGGAAGTATCACTTGAGAAGGGAAATGGTGATCTTTGGTGGACTGGAGGTACTAATAAAGCACTTAAAACAGGAATTAACAAATTTAAAGACTATGACTTCATTTTAACAATAAATAACGATGTGAAAATTAAAGAAGATTTTCTTGAAAAAATGGTAGATGCTTCAGAAATTCATCCTAATGCTTTAATTTGTGCTACTTCTATAACTGAAGGGATAGACCCGAAAATTTTATTTGGTGGAGTTCGAAAAATAAATTGGTATACAGCAAAGTATTTAAATTGGTTTAATAAAAAAGAAAGCTATAAAGAAAAATATAACGAAAGATTTAGAGAAAGTGCTTATTTAATTGGAAGAGGGATGCTAGTACCAAGAATGGCTTTTGAAGAAGTTGGTTATTTTAATTCTAAGCTTCCTCAATATTTAGCTGATACTGACTATTCTTTAAAAGCAAAAAAGAAAAATTATAATCTATTAGTAGATATGCACAATCCAGTATTTACAACACTCAACGAAGATGAAGATGGATATAAAGAAAGTTTAGTAAGCAAGTTTAAGAATAAAAGATCACCTTATCACTGGAAATCAAGGTTTACGTTTGCCAATGAAAATTGTCCTAACAATGCTAAGGTGTCTTACATTTTATTTGATGTATTAAGACTAGCTTACTCCCATTTCAAAAATAGTAGTTTAAAGAGGTGAGGGATTTATGAATCCTACTAAACTTTTTTCTGTCATAAGTAAGCATGCTGAAAACAAGTTATATAAAATACCAAATAAAATCTTTAAAAACAAATCAGAATTAAAGAATATTCTAATTTATCCTGAGTTTCATGAAGAAAAACAACTAGCTGAATTTTTAAATAAATTAGCGTGGTACTTACCTAACTATGGAGAATATAAAATTGAAATAATTGCAAAAGGCTTTGATGTAAAAAATACGTTATATAAGATTCCTGACCATCAATATAAATTTTTGGATGAGGAGTTATTATCTCATTTAAAAATACGAGATAGTAAAGAAAATATTAGTTCTTTAACTACTGATTTAATTCTTGTTTGGGATAAAAAAGAAATGAAAAAATTACCATTTAAATTAGTTGCAATATCAAAAATTGTAGATCCGAATTTTTATTCACATACAGAAAGTTCTAATTTTAGAGAACTATTTTTTGAAACGTTAAATAA
This sequence comes from Rossellomorea oryzaecorticis, assembly GCF_038405515.1. Classification (GTDB taxonomy): domain Bacteria; phylum Bacillota; class Bacilli; order Bacillales; family Bacillaceae_B; genus Rossellomorea; species Rossellomorea oryzaecorticis_A. The sequence continues at coordinate 134,017 of NZ_JBBYAF010000001.1, forward strand.
AGAACAAACTACTGATTTACAATCATTGTACAAAAGAAATTTTACGAATTTACTTAAAGAAAACAATAAGAACAGAGTTACAGTATTTGCAACTGGTCCAAGCATTGATAAAGCTTTTAATATGGATTTTGAAAATAGTTTTAATATTATTTGTAATAGTATTGTGAAAAACGATAGGCTACTAGAGCAAATAAAACCAAGAATAATCACATTCGGCGATCCTGTTTATCACTTTAGTTCAAATAAATACTCAACTATATTTAGAAACCATGTATTAAAGACAGTGGAGAAATATAATAGTTACGTTGTTGTTCCTGAAACAGCAGCTCCATTATTATTAAGGCATTATCCGGAACTAGAAAACTATATTATAGGTGTACCAAAAGGAAATGGGATTAATTTTCCAACAATGGATAAATTCTATGTAAACTATTCTTCGAATATTCTAACTTTATTTATGCTTCCGTTTGCAGCTTCAATTAGTGACCGGATAGATATAATTGGAGTTGATGGAAGAGAAAAAAAAGAAAAGAATTTTTGGAAACATAGTTCTAGTGTTCAATTTGACGAACTGACGGGAACCATAGAACAAGCTCACCCTTCTTTTTTTAGGGATAGATTGTATACAGAATATTATAAGAGACATGTAAAATATTTGGGGGATATTATAAACTTTGGAGAAGAAAAAGGAAAGTCCTTTAAAACATTAACAAAATCTAACATTTCTTTATTGAATAACAGAAGAGAAAAATAATGAATTTATATACAAAATATAGCCCATTATATTTAATTTGTTTTCTAATAATTGGTATAGTTGCTGGTATTGGTGCTTCAGCTCCTAAGTTAGTCAAGTTCGGTACATTACTATTTTTCGCTATAACCTTAATAGGTATATTTTTATTGTTATTTAAAAAGAGTCTCGGTTTCTTTTACACTATTTTTATATCGGGAATAGTGTTGTTCGAAAATAATTTCAAGCTTGGTGGTATTGGTGTTATAGATTTATTTGTAATGAGTTCTGTTTTTATATTGTTATTATATTTTCCCACTAAAAACAATACTTATCTAGAAACTTCAACCAATAAGAAAAACTTTATTATATCAGTATTATTTACTATTTATTTTGCGTTTTCAACAGTAGGCATAATAGAGTATGAAGGTAGTTTTCTAGTTGGTATTTCAAAATCCTTGATTTTTGAAATACCGTATATATCATTATATTTTCTGATAACAATTGTATTGATAAGTAGGGATAATGTACTAAAAGTAATCAAAGTCCTAATAGCATTTGCAACAATTGCATCTATAATTGCAATAATTCAGTATGTATCCAATGGTACCATGCTATCGGGTTTAATAACAAACTTTAGATATTTAGGACTATTTAATGAGATACCTTTATATAAAAATACAGCTGACATACAACACCTAAGGGCGTTTGTCCCTGAGACAAATAAATTTAGGGCACACGGTACTTTTTATGCTCATAATCTCTTTGCCGCATTAATAGGATCAACAATTATCCTATCTTTTATATTCTTAAAAGAAAAAATAAAGAAAAAGTGGAAAGTATATTATCTTCTTACAATTACAATTCAATTTTTAGCATTAGTGTTTACAAGCTCAAGGGGTGGTGTTCTAACTTCTGCATTTTGCATTGGATTATTATATTTCCTTAATTATAAGAAGAATGTATTTTCATCAACTATGATTAAACTAATTTTAGTAATAATTATTTCGAGTATAGGATTAATAATAATTACCATGATTAAACCGAGTATTCTTGAAAGTAGAATTTTCAACTTAGATATTAATAATATAAAAGAATTAACTGATAGGCTAAAATTATGGAAAATTGCATTGGTTCAATCTAAAGAAGATATGTTTTTAGGAAGTGGAACAGACTTTTTAGATCCTAGTATGACCTCATTCTTGATTTTTGATTTAGTTGCTCCCCACAATATGTTCTTACATATTTTATATAGTAAAGGGATAATCCCTTTACTATCAGTAATAATTATATTGTTGGTAACAATCACTAAATCATTAAAGGTTATTTTCAATAGCAATAGAAAAGAAGATAGATATATTGTATCTTGCTTACTATGTAGTTTAATAAGCTTGCTTGGCAGTGGAGTAACAGAAAGCTTATTCGTAAACACAAATTTAAAGATATTATTTATGCTTCTAATAGCTTTATCTATATTTTTTGTTAACGGGAGTAATATTAAAAACCAAGGAGGAGAATTTTATGAGTGATTTTAAAATTTTAGATTGTACTTTACGTGACGGTGGATATTATACTGATTGGGATTTCAGTAAAGAGTTGGTAAATAAATATATTGAAGCTGTTGCTGCGCTCCCAATTGATTATGTTGAGATTGGATATAGAAGTCCTTCAAAAAAAGGATACTTAGGAGAATATTTTTACTTACCTATTAACACGATTAGATTTATTAGAGAGAATATTAGGCAAGACCAGAAAATAGCTATTATGATAAACACCAAAGATATTAATAATGAAGAACAATTTGTTGAGTTATTAAATATATGTAAGTCAAATGTTAATATGGTTAGATTTGCAACCTCGCCTGAAAATATATCTTATTCTATTTCACTAGCATCCAGAGCAAAAAAACTAGGTTTTGAAGTAGCAATAAATCTTATGTATCTATCTAAACTAACAATTTCAGATATTGATTACTTAATAAATTTAGATTCCATAAATGACTTAGACTATATATATTTTGTTGATTCATATGGCGCATGTACTCCTGATCAAGTCGCAAGGTTGATTACACATTTTAATGAGAATTCTCATGGAGTAAAGATTGGCTTTCATGGGCATGACAATCTAGAGTTAGTATTTGCTAATACACTAAAAGCTGTTGATAAAGGTGTATCTATGGTAGATGCTACATTCACTGGTATGGGTAGGGGAGCAGGTAATCTAAAAACCGAATTAATTACTCTTTATAAATCGAAAACATCAAATACCCCAATTGATTTTGATGCGATTGAACAAATAGTAAATGTTTTTAATGAATTAAAAGATAAATATGGATGGGGGACCTCCCTGCCATATATGTTTGCAGGATTAAATGGGTTACCACAAGATAAAGTAATGAGTTTACTTTCAAAAAACAGATACTCAGCTTCGAGCATAATTGAAAGTTTTTCTGAAAGTAATCATTACAATAACGTATACCTTCCTCAAATTGAGGAAGAGAATTCTGATTCTTACGAAAATGTCATAATAATTGGTGGTGGTAAAGAATTATCCAACCATCACGATGCAATTATTGAATTTGCTAAAGAAAAAAATGCATTGATCATTAATAGCACTACTAAAAATCAAGAGCTGTTTAATGTTCCAGATTTAAAAAGGTTTGTATGTTTACCCGGTGATGAAAGAAACAAAATTAAAGGGTCATTTAGTAGAGATAACGGAAATATTAAAGGAATGATAGTTACTCATAACACAGCAAAATTAATTAAAGAGGATGACTTTGTTTCTCCTATCTATACTATTGAGATAGACAGTAGACTTGACTTTGAAAATGATGTTAAAGAAGATGCTCCACTTGCTATGGCATTAACTCTTTCGCTGAAATTCAAATCAAAAAATGTATATTTAGCTGGTTTTGATGGATATCTTGGTTTAACTGAGAAAGAAAGATCGTTATCTTCTGAAAATCAGAAAATAATCAATTGTTACAATGACATTGAACAGAACAATATTCAAACCTTAACCCCATCTCTATACAATATAGATAGATATTCTGTTTACAGTTATATTGCTAACAAAAAAAATATTGGAGTTAAATAGGACGATGGATATTCTTAATGGTTATGACATTATAATATTTGATTGTGACGGTGTGCTGCTAGACTCTAATAAGCAAAAATCTGATGCTTTCAAAATCACGCTAAAAGATTATGACAATAATTATATAGAAGATTTTTTAGATTATCATAAAAATAATGGTGGAATCTCCAGGTATGAAAAATTCAAATATTTCCTATCGAATATATTAGAAAATAAATTTGAAGAAACAACTTACAAGGTAATGCTTAAGAATTTTTCAAAGAATTGTATTGAACTTTATACCAAGGTAGATATGACAGAGGGTTCTTTAAAATTGCTTAGTAGTCTTAGTGAAAAGAAATGCTTTATTGCATCTGGTAGTGACCAGGAAGAATTAATAGAAGTTTTCAAAAAGAGGGATTTAGATAAATATTTTAATGGGATCTTTGGATCTCCAACTCCAAAAAATGAAATTATAGGCAATATATTAGAGAATAATATTGGTAAGGCACTTATGATTGGTGATTCAATCCAAGATTATAAAGCTGCCTTTATAAATAACATAGATTTTCTTTTTGTGAAAAAATACTCTGAGCAAAACGAAATGTTAATAAAAGAATGTGAAGAAAAGTCAATAGCTAGTGTTAATACACTCTTAGAATTGGTGGGGTAGCTTTGAAGACGAAAATAGTTGCTTTTCTACCATGTAGAAAAGGTAGTCAACGAGTAATAAATAAAAATACCAGAACTTTTGCAGGAATCAATGGAGGGCTTACGTCAATTAAAATCAATCAATTAATAAAATCTAAACTAATTGATAAAATTATTGTTTCAACTGATGATAAGCTGGTAAAAGAAATATCAGAAGATCTATTACAAGACAGTAACAAAGAATACGAAATCTTGGATAGGCCCGCATTTTTAGCTACATCTGAGGCTACGACGGATTCAGTAATAGAATATGTGGGTGAAATTATCAAAGAGCATTGCTATGTAATGTGGACACATGTCACTAGTCCTTTTATAGATGAGGAAACATATGATAGAGCAATAAAAGAGTTTTTCGAAAGAAAACAATTTGGATTTGATTCAATGATGAGTGTTACCGAATTGAAAAAGTTCATTTGGAATTCAAACGGTCCAATAAACTATAAACCAGAAGAGATTAAATGGCCACAGACTCAAAATATTTCACCTTTATTTGAAGTGAATAGTGGGTTCTTTTTGAGTGAAGTTTCTACTTATAAAGAACTTAGAAATAGAATAGGAACCAAGCCATTATTGTATCCGTTAGATACAGTTACTTCATTAGATATTGATTGGGAAGAAGATTTCAATATTTCCCAAGCTATTTGGAATCAAAAACAAAAAGGAGAATTTTAATTATGAAAGTAATACTCCTTTCTGGTGGATCAGGTAAGCGGTTATGGCCACTTTCTAATGACACTCGGTCAAAACAATTTTTAAAAGTATTAAAAGGAATAAATGAAGTAAAAGAATCAATGGTCCAAAGAGTTTGGAAACAGTTAGAATCTGTAGAATTAGCAGCCTCTACAGTAATTGCCACTTCTAAAATGCAAAGAGATATGATTCACAGTCAAATAGGTGAAAATATCCCCTTAATTATTGAACCTGAGAGAAGAGATACTTTTCCTGCAATAGCTTTAGCTGCAACACACTTATTTGCAGAACAAACACCCGAAGATGAAGTAGTTTTAGTTCTACCTGTAGATCCGTATGTTGAAGATGAATTTTTCAAGAGAGTTAGAGACTTAGAAAAAGCATTAATTAATACAAAAGCAGATTTAGCTTTGATGGGAGTAAAGCCAACTTATCCTTCTTCAAAGTATGGATATATTATCCCATCAAATAATAATACAAAAGAACATGACTATTTAAATGTAAATCACTTTACGGAAAAACCCAAGGAAGAAGAAGCGAGAAAACTGATTGAAATGAATGCACTCTGGAATTGTGGTGTTTTCGCATTTAAGTTAGGATACATTTTAGATATTCTTAGAGACAAGGGACTGTCTACAGATTATAACGAGTTGATTTTGAATTACAATAAACTTCCAAAAATCAGTTTCGATTATGAAGTAGTTGAAAGAGCTAAACATATTATTGCATTACCTTTCGATGGTAGTTGGAAAGATTTAGGAACATGGAATACTCTAACTGAAGAAATGGATACTAACCAAATAGGGAAAGGGATTCTTGCGGATAATAACATAAATACCCACTTGGTTAATGAATTAGATATCCCAGTTACAATTATTGGTGCTAAAGATTTAGTTGTTGCTGCCAGCCCTGATGGTATTCTTGTGGCTGATAAGGCTTCAAGTCCTAAGATTAAAGAACTTATCGGTGATTTTAATCATCCTCCTATGTATGAAGAGCGTATCTGGGGTTGGTCGAGGGTTTTAGACTATGTTAAATTTGATGAAGGATCTGAGATGGTAACCAAAAGGATTTGTATACATTCGGGTAAAAATTCAAGCTATCATTATCATAAATTAAGGGATGAAGTTTGGACTATTATAAATGGTGAAGGAGAGTTAGCATTAGATAATCATATAACACGTGTGAAAGCTGGCGACACTATACATTTACCTGCAGAAAAAAGACATGGAATAAAAGCTATAACAGATTTGGAATTCATTGAAGTTCAAACAGGTTTAAGCATCTCTGACGAAGATTTCACAAGACTTTTGTTTACTTGGGAAGAAGTAATTGAACATTTTCAAACATCGAAATCAAAAATGATCTCATTCTAATAGAAATATAAAAAAAGGAGCAATTGGGCTCCTTTTTTATATTGGGAGTTCTGATTAACTAAGGAAGGTTGCATTTTCTGGGAAAATTATATTAGATATTGATTTTTATCAGTAAAAAATAAAATTCTATAAGGGGAAAATATGAATTGGGAAAGTAATTATACAAAGTGGATTAATTATTCTGATTTAGACATAGAGTTAAAGAAAAAATTATCGGATGTACAAAATAATAAACAAGCTATAGAAGACTTATTTTATAAATATCTAGAGTTTGGTACAGGTGGTATAAGAGGAGAATTAGGACCTGGAACAAACCGTCTAAACTTATATATGATTCGTAAAGCAACAGAAGGATTAGCTAGATACATTGAAGAAAAGGGGAACGTATCCAAGAGACAAGGTGTAGCAATTGCTTACGATTCTCGGCATAAATCTTCTGAGTTTGCTTTAGAAGTAGCCAAGACTCTTGGTCAGCATGGAATCAGGTCATACTTATTTAAGGAGCTTCAGCCAACACCAGTTCTTTCATTTGCAGTTCGATATTTAAATGCGTTTGCCGGAATTGTCATCACGGCTAGTCACAACCCGCCTGAATATAATGGTTATAAAGTGTACGGATCAGATGGTGGACAGGTTCCGCCTGAAACGGCAGAAAAATTAATTCAATATGTAAATGGTGTGGAAAATGAATTAGACATTGAAGTTGCTGAGGCTGAAGAATTGGTGAGTAACGGGACACTCACGTACATCGGGGAAGAAGTTGTTCAGGCTTATCAGAAAGAATTACTTACAATTAGACAAAATGAAACTATCATTGAAGATACTTCTGAATCATTGAAAATCGTGTTTACTCCTTTACATGGTACAGCCAACATCCCAGTAAGAGAAGGGCTCAAAAACTTTGGGTTCAAAAACATCACAGTAGTAAAGGAACAGGAACTACCTGATCCAGATTTCTCTACCGTCGAGTCTCCTAATCCTGAGGAACATGCCGCATTCGAACTGGCAATTCAGTACGGTGAAAGAGAAGATGCGGATATTCTAATGGGGACAGATCCGGATACAGATCGTTTGGGGGTTGCTGTTAGGAACGCTGATGGAAAGTATGAAGTGTTGACAGGTAACCAAATGGGCGCTTTGATGCTTCATTACTTGTTAAGCCAAAAGAAATATAATGAAACTCTTCCGGACAATGGAATGGTCATTAAGACAATCGTTACGTCTGAAATTGGCAGAGTCATTGCTGAGAGCTTTGGGGTTCCAATTCTTGATACGCTTACTGGTTTTAAGTTCATTGGAGAAAAGATTCAAGAATTTGAGACAACCGGTGAGTACTCCTTCTTGTTTGGCTATGAAGAGAGCTATGGTTATTTAATTGGTGATTTTGTCCGTGATAAGGATGCTGTTCAAGCGGCAATTTTTGCTGCTGAGGTTGCTGCTTATTATAAGTCGCAAGGCAAATCATTGTTTGATGGGTTAATGGGAATCTTTGAACAGTACGGATATTTTAAAGAGTCTCTTAAATCACTTACTCTTAAAGGGAAAGCAGGATCAGAACAGATTGCTGAAATTCTGGCAGAGTTTAGAAAGAATCCTCCTGTAGAAATAAACGGGGTGAGAGTTTCTGTAATTGAAGACTATAAGACATCAGAGCGGAAAGTAGTGTCTGAAGGTACTACTAATTCAATTGATCTTCCAAAGTCAAACGTAATTAAATATTTCTTGGAAGATGGTTCATGGTTCTGTGTAAGACCATCGGGAACTGAGCCGAAAGCCAAGTTCTATTTTGGGGTAAAAGGTTCTTCAGTGAAAGATAGTAAAATTAAGTTACAAAAGCTTGAAGAAAGCGTAATGGAACGGGTACATCAAATGATTGGTGTAACTCACTAAAGAGAAAGCCACCTTGGGATAAATCCCGAGGTGGCTTATTTTTGTTGTCATTCTATTAAGTCTGGTCAACCATTAATTGATGAATAATGTTATATAGTCGACCACTGAATGCGTTGTCATATGAGATAAATGGGTGTTGTATGAATGTTAGACAGAGAGGATGCGTACGTATCGATGAAGAAGAAAATAGCCTACTACATATCCGATTATGGATTTGGACATGCCACAAGGAGTTCTGGTATTATCAATGGACTTTTGAATAAAATAGACGGTGTTGAAATCACGATCTGTAACTCATTTGCCATGCCATTTTTACAGCAGAATTTTAACGATTCACGTGTAAAGTTTCGACTTATCCCCACTGACATCGGATATTTTTTAAAGGGAAATTTCATTGAACCAGATTTGGAGCGATTGAACCTGGAATATGATCGCTATATGGAGGAATGGAATGAACGTGTCTCACAAGAAGCAACTTTTTTGCAAGGCGAGGGTGTGGAACTGGTCCTATCGGACATTGTGGCTTTTCCATTTGAAGCAGCAAAGAAAATACGCATACCTTCTGTAGGAGTATCCAATTTCACTTGGTATACAGCTTATGAGGGACTAATCGAGGAGGAAAAGCTTAGCCAGATGAAGGAGGCGTATGATTCTATGACTGGCTTCTTTACACTGGCAGGGGCTTGTGAACCTGACTGGAACACGCTCTATACGAAGTCTTTCGGCTTCTTATCGCGAGAAATTAACACTTGCGAAGTTGATCGAATCAGAAAGTTATTGAATCCTCTTGGGGAAAAGAAGCTGGTGTATTTCGGTCTGGGGATGAAGATTGATCATGATGGACTGGATGAATTTGAGTTTTGGAAGGACCCGGCGACTACCTTTATTGTTTCCTCTAATACAGTGATCGACAGGGAAAATGTCTACCGGATTCCATCCGACTACACAGATACACACCACTTTATTGCGGCGGCAGATCTAGCGATTACAAAAGCCGGTTGGGGAACTGTGGGTGAGGCAGTGATAGGGAATACTCCCTTACTTATTATCAATCGTCAGTCTATAAAGGAAGACAGGAATACGATTGCTCATCTGAAAGAGAAAAATTTATGCCAGACGATAGAATGGGAAGAGTTGGCGCAGGTGAAGAGTTTTGCTAGTATGATGAAAGAAATGAAATATTCTGAAATTCACTATCAAAATGATTTATTTGAGATTGTAAAAGAATTGAAAAAGTTAGTAGGATGAAGATTGAAAATCCGCCTGTCCAGCCTGAACCGGTTGAAAAAGAGGTTAATCAGACTGTTACGGAAGTGAATGAAATTAATCAACTAACAGATCTCACAAACCTTGACCTTATCAATGTGGATCTTGCGGGGACGACACGCGATGATGTCATCGACGAAATGATACAGAGGTTGAAACAGACAGGCAGGATGACGTCCTCCCTCACGTTTAAGGAAGCGACCCTCAACCGTGAAGAGGAGAGCACAACCGGAATCGGCATAAATATCGCGATTCCGCACGGTAAGTCCGATGCAGTGACAAAGCCAAGCGTAGTTTTCGGAATCAAGAAGGACGGAGTGGACTGGAACAGCCTGGACAGCTCCGACGCGAAATTGATCTTTCATGATTGCCGTTCCGAACGAAAGCGAAGGAAACGAACATCTGAAAATCCTGCAGCTGCTTCCGCGTGAGTTGATGGATGAGGAGTATCGTGAGAAGTTGTTGAATGTGAGGAGCAGGGAAGAAGCATATAAAATGTTAAATAATCGTAATCAATGTAAAAAACCTCCACTAATACAGGTGGAGGTTTATTGTTTCTAAAATATGGGAGTTTTAATACAGTTTTATAGGGGAATTATAGATTCAAAGATGTGATTCGACGAAAAAAGATAAATGCTCTTATATAATGCAGTGTAAATCTGACAAGCTTTTTAGTAAGGATTCATTATAATGAACATACATAAATCATTGGCTCCATGTATCTAATTATAGGTTAGGGGTGCTATATTGATGAGAGAAGAAGGTAATTTTATTGAGGGAATGTATTGGGGAACCCTTTTGAGTATTCCGCTTTGGATATCATTTTTTGGTTGGGTGAAGATTGTTAAGGGTATTTTATAATTATAGTTGTATTAGGGCTGATGCGTTCATTAGTATTATGTATTACTAATGAACGCGTTTTGGTTTTTCTTGTTTTTGTAAAATTAACCACCGCGGTAGCGATTTCGTTCTTCCACTCAATTTTCTTCGTAAATATGGAAATTTTGTGATTTATTTTGAATGAATTCGGAAATTTAGAGCTGGCCCCAACCCATCTAGGAGAGAGGCTTTTGTGTTTTTATTAGACCATTGTATATAAATCATGTAAGTCTTTTACTTCTCAAGCTATAAGAGTTAGGACTAATGGCTTCTAATTTCCATCCAGCCAGAGATTACAAAGAGTTGGTGTATGTTTAATCTATCCATTTTGAGCCCCTGAATATGGGGGTCATTCATTTATCTTTATCTTCAAAACAGCCATCGAAACCAAATCTTCGATGGCTGTTTTTGTTTGTATAATGCTATTTCCTTCTAATCGATTTTATAGTATTAACACAGATTCCAAGAAAAGTGAGTTTTGGTATATATACTATATATTCAAGCATTGATAATTAGCCAAGGGAGTTTACCACCGTTTGCCAAGGTTTTTCAGGGTTACGCCAACATGTTTACCATTTATATAGAAAAGCTCTACGGATTAATAAATTTATAATCTTGAAGGCTTTTTTGTTCTGCGAACGCTTCTCGGTCTGTTCCAGCAACGTGACAGGGGAGAAAATGGTATAGGAATGAAGGTGAAGCGGATAGCACGTCGGGCAAGGGAGTTAAAGTAATGGCTCTTCCCATAAAATATAACAAAGTAGGCTCTTTCTAGTCTGAAATATTTGAATTACCTTTATGATTAACATTAAATACTTTTAAATATCCCATACAACTCATCATGATGATTATAGGAGTCATACTAACCAAATACCTTGAACGCGTTTCCCAAATGATGAAGAAAAGAAAAAAATCCAATAAGCGATAACATGGAAAAGGTAATGAAGGAATTCTTGTTCTTTAATTTTTAAAAAAACAGCAATCCGATCAGCAACATGAGATGCTGGACCCTTGCATACCCTTGGACCAAGTCACCAGGTGTTTGAGTAGTCAATTTGGTAAAGTTTTCTGGATGTTCGGGTATCCGCCTCAGTTTATTTAAAGAGTAGTAGGTTCCATCTGTCCAGGTATGGCCAATCTTCTCTATGTTAAATAATATATTCCCCATTAGACCCTTTTCGGAAATTCGGTTTTTCAGTTCTTGATAGTGAATTTGAGAGACTACCTCTCTTGAATGCTTTGCTAACAGATCTTTCGTCCACACGACATCATTCTGAGAGTATTTTCCAAACTTATTTTTGTTTTGCCCCATCACAATCCAATGGGTAACCGGCATACTTTTTTGTTCGACAGCTACCATATCCAAAATCTCGAATTGATAAATGGAGCTGTTAAATACCGACTTAACAATTAATAGAATGATGAATGGTATTATGAAATATAATTTTCTCCATTTTTTTTGGTTTAAAAAAAGAACGATGCTGAAGGCAATCAAAAAGATCACAAGTGAACCTTTTAATAGCATCCCGAATGAAAATAGGATGGATGCTGCAATGACTAAAAAAACATGGCTCCTGAATTCTCCGTTCTTATTCACTAAAATATGCAAAGGCAGGAGCAGGAAGATGAGTGAAATAGTATCTGTATATACGATAGGTGCAAAAAAGATATAGGGAAAGAAAAGTACGCTGACTAGTAAACTTGCTATTCCCACTGCTGTTCCTGCCACCTTTGCAGCGATTCGATAAATTAAGTACTGGCTTATGGTAATGATAATGACATTAAAGACTTGAAAATTGATAAGGTCAGGTGTGGAAATTTTTCCAATCAATGCAAGTATACAAACCAGTAAGATATTATTTGGATAAATGGTGAAATACTCACCAATTTCTCCGCTCTCCACAAAGAGCTTTGCGCTGTCTATTACGGCTCCGAAGTCCCAGGAAGGGGTAACGGACAACTCCCGAATAGCAATGGTTTGTAAAAGCAAACTTAATCCCAACAAGATGAAAACAGTATAGAATTTAGGGATTTTTTCCAGAAACCTAATCAATTTCTTTCTGAATAAAAATATCATGGCTGAAAGTGATACTGCAAGAATCAATGTTATTACATTAAGGTATTGGGGTGTTTCCTGACTGATTGTACTATATCCTCTGCTCATAAAGATGTTGAGTCCCACTAGAAATAAAATCAGTGCAAAGAATAAGAAGTAGATAAATCTATGTAAAAAATGAAAGAATTGCCCTCCCATATTGTTCCTCCTTCTCGTAACGATTTGCAGGAGAGACGAAATACCCGCTGAAGAAAATGATCAGATTTGCTTCAAACGGCATCATTGCTTTTTCAACCAAGCCCCTAAAATTAGTCATGACTCTGGGCTTCTTTTCGGTCTTGGTCTCCTTTCTAGTCCTTATATATGCCATTTCCATCAAACTCTTCGGACGTGAAGTGGAAACAGGGTGGGCCTCCATCATGGTGGCCATTACATTCTTTAGTGGAGTCCAATTGCTGGGAATGGGCATAGTCGGTGAATATATTGCGAGAATATACGATGAAAGTAAAAACCGGCCTATTTATATAGTGAAAGATACCGTCAACATTAAAGAGGCTCACAATAAAAGACGAAAAGATGTAGGCTGATCTTTTCTGTTATCTGTAATACTCAAATGAGTTAGTTAAAGAAATGAGGCTGGGACGTAAGTGTTTTAGTCTAAGAAAAACCCGACCTAATTTGCACTATTCGAGGCAAATTTGGTCGGGTTTTTTATATTTATCAAAAGTACTTTAGATTAGCTCTTTCCAGCGGTTGATTGGAGTGCAAGACGAAGACTCCTGCGGGATGAGTAGCTTATCAGAAAAGCGAAAGAGCTTTGCTCAGAGGCGTGTGGCATAAGACGAATCGGCCTGGAAGGCGTTCTTTGCCTTCTTGGTCGGTTTGACTTATGACATGTGCCTCTAAGCCCTGCAGCTGGACAAGTGAGACCCCGCAGGCTTGCCGAGGAGGCTCACGGGCTACCCGCGGAAAGCGAAGTCTTGCACGGAAATCATTAGCGGTATTATGCTCCTATACTGTAATTGTTCTTTTTTAGTTTTATCCCAAAATCATTTTTGATATTATTTATGAAAATGATTTAAAACGTTCTTAACCATTTGCGAGATATCTTTATCGCTTTCAAGAGTCCCGGTAAATGTAAGGGAACCGACTGAAAACACTCCGCCTCCGTAAGGGGTGTCGTAGTAAATCATATCAGAACCGCCTTGATTGGGATTCTGTCCCTTTGCAAGACGAACGAAATTCTTCGGTGTATGAGGGGTGATCTTATCAGTCTCACCGCCTGCAGCACCACGTCCGTTTACTCCTGTTTCTCCGATCAACTCTCCCGTTTTCAACCCTGTATTTTTGAAAATCCAATGATCAGGTCTTTCCACCTTATAAGGAGTGTATGTCCCGTAACCGAGATAATTATAGGCTACTCCCAGGTGTTTTGACTCAGGTCTCGATAAGTCCCTCCACAGGCCGCCTTTTTCGTTTGTTAAGGTATGGTACCCTCTATCTTTGCGTACTTCCATTTGATCCCCTTTCACAGCCACTTTCCAATAGATGCTGTTAGCTGAAAGGTTAAGGACGTTTCCGCCTTTATTCAAAAAGGATTCAAACCCATTGTACATTTCCCTGGTCCAGTATTCACTATGTGAGTTTAATGCTAAAGTTTCATATTGCTGAAGGATCCCCGGTTGGTGATGTAAATCATATTCGGATATTACATCATAGGAATATCCGTTTTTCTCCAGCCAGGATAGTAAGAACTTCTCTGCGAAAGGCAGATGAATACTGTCTTTGTAAGGGTTAATTGTTGGATTTGGTCTTTGAAAGTTTACGATTTGAGCATATTTGCGATTTGTACCATCATTAATCTTGTACCCATAGTAAGAACCGCCGCCCCATAAGTTATAAGCTTCCCAGGTAAAGTTATTTGCGAGTACTGCAATCTTTGGTTTCGTGCTGCTTGAATTCTTTATTGTAAACATTATGTAGAATTCTTCGCCGCTCTGGTCATAAACTCTGGCACCGTAAAGGCCGCTCTTCCAATCAGAAGGAACTTGAAAAGAATAGCTGGTTGCCCACCCGGCTCCGTATTTATATGAATATTTTCGATAGTTTTGCTTTGTTCCTGTGAGTTCAACCTTCTCGAAAACGACGGAGTCTTCTTTTCCGAATCTCCTCACTTCTAAAGAGAAAGTGGGTTGAAGTGTATGAACCTTAAAATCAATTGTCTGGCCTGCGCTATAGCTTGGTTTATCTGTATAACCTTCAATCGTATGGTTATTCTCAATGATCAATGCATCCGAATAATCATTTAATATTTCCTCTTGTACAGATGCAGGACCGCCTAATAGAATATAATTTTTAATCTTCTTTTCCTCGATGATTTTCTTCGTATCAACAGGCATGCTATCTGCCCTTGTAAGAAGAATGGGATTATTTTCTTTAGCTGCTAAGACTGATCCAGTAAGGGCATCGGCAAATGACAGACCGGTTGCGACAAAGGTTTCATCAGCTGGAATATTCTTCTGTCTAATCAGATTTGCTGCTACAGCGTAACGGTCTGACCCTCCAATTCGTTCTGGATTGGGCAGCTTCCCGGCCACTTCTTTTCCAACACTTCCTTCTCCTCCCATGATGATCGTAGAGGTGAATTTTTTGTTTTTCAGAAACTGTGAAACAGATGCTGGAATATCGCTTTTTCGAGTAAGCAGAATAGGATAACTGTTTCTTGCGGCATAAGGTGCTGCAGACAGGGCATCTGCAAACGTCATCCCCGTGGCGATAACGGCTGTATCGTTTGTATGGAGGTTATTTGCAACATTGGCAGATACATCATACCTGTCTTTACCGCCAATTCTATGAATATCTCTAATTCCTATTTTATTTAAATCCTCGACAACCTTCTGTGAGACACTTGCGGGTCCGCCAACAAGTACCACCTTGGAAGGTTTTAAGCGGATGAGTTCATCCTTTGTAGTACTGGTTAAAGAATTGGCGTGTGTAAGCAAGATTGGTGCATTAGATTGGTAAGCTAATGGAGTGGCCGATAATGCATCGGCGAAAGCAAGGTAGTTTACTAGATAGACAGTTTGAGATTCTCCCCACCCTTTCTTTGAAACATTCACAGCAACTTCAAATCGGTCTTTCCCGCCAAGTCTGTCTACCTCATTCTCCTGTGCACTTGCTTCCGATCCTAAAGTCAGTAAAAACAGCAGTAGAAACAAAATCTTTACCTTTTTCAACTTCATCCCCCTAATAAATGTAAAAATAGCAATCTATTACCTAATAATACCATGTAAATTCCATATAAAGTAATAAAATTGAGTTATATTACTTAGTTTATTTATAGTAAATAAGGGATAAAGGGGGTCGCATTTCCTATTGAGTGGAGAAAATGTTTGCTTAGGGGGAGGAAAAAGAGATTAATAACAAAAATCATTCAGTGTACAAGGTTCTGGAAATAAGACATACAGACTTATTGCATAAGAAAGAGAGAAAATCCAGGGCTGGTGTGCAAAGTTGTCGGACAGCGTAGGAAATCGGTGCGCACAGAAAAGCTGCCGGAGTGGTTTAAGGGTGAACAGAGTAGTCAAGATGACGATTTTGAAGCGGAGAAGGCGAAGCTGGTGGCAGAGTTGAAGGCATTCACTAAGGGGAAAACTTATCTCTCGATGTAAAGGTAAGCTGTGGTGCCCCCGGTGGTTCACGCTCAACCCCTGATTGGCATGTGAAACAGAAATAAATAAAAAATGTTTCTCTCACGGTATCCGTTTGAACCGGCTGGTTGTATATAGGGGGTAAAGGAGGAGATGACAATGTACGGTTCAATACTGGAAACAAATGGAATGATTCAGGAAACGAATTTTCGTCACACCGAGGATCTGCGGATTTATTTATGGATTCTTACCCACGCGAAGAAAGAAGATGGATATGAGGGAGGGCGTTTTCTGGAGAAAGGTCAGTACATAGCATCGCTGGGTAGACTGAAAGACTATTTGTGGTTCTATAGCGGGAATAAGATTGACGAATATTCCATTTCGAGGATTCAGCGGTCGATCAAGCGGCTGGAGAAGTATGGGTGGATCCGGGCGGAGAAGATGCAGCATGGGTATATGTTTACGGTTTTGCAGTAAAGCGGTTTGGATTCATTAGTTCCGGTTTTTAATTTGTTCAGTGCACATTTAGATTTCAGCTCTTTCTAGCGGTTGATTGGAGTGCAATACGAAGAACCCTGTGGAAAAGGAAGTCTTGCACGAACATCATTAGAGGTGTTTTAAAGCCTACTCTAAAATCTTCTTGTTTAAACAGTGGTTTTAAAATTTTGTACCAGTCTATTTATGTCTGTTAAACAACATTTTTTAGTGAAGTTTTATATTAATACGATTTACTTTCTTCTGTAATATTCTTTTAGGAATATATCCCTTTTAAGTAAGTATTTTGAACTATAATAAAACATAGCCCTAAAGGAGGTTATGTGTGTATGTGTGCAGGGCTAAGGATAGAGAAAATGTGATTGCCAGAAAGGGGAAAAGGAGAAAAGTGAAGCAGAAAAAATGGATTTTTATCATTATTATTAGTTTGATCTTTCAATTATTCCAGCCATTTATGGTGAATGGCGATGTGTCAGCGAAAGCTCAGAAAAATCAGCAGCATGAATTGCCAATTAAAAGTGTAGCACCGGAAAACGGTAACCTGGAGGTGGATCCTGCCGCTCCACTAGAGATTACGCTGGATTCCTCACATAAGAATTTTAAACGATACAGGCAGCAGTTTGAAGACATGAAATATTCTCTTACCCTTAATGATAGGGAAGTAGAAAGTCTCTATGACAAGAGTGTGAACAAACTGGTTGTGCTGGGTGTTACATTGGATCCCAATACAGATTACTCTGTTGAGCTAAAGGTAAAGGCAGACAAGAATAACAACAAGAATAAGTCTGAGAATGGATCCTATTCTTATGAATTTACGACGAAGGAAAGTTATACTTTCTCCAAGCGCTTGGCGGACCAGGATGGAAATGTATATGAATTTACCGGGAACGAGCTCGTGAAAGATATCACCCTTGAGAATGATACAACTCTCCCGCTGAGTGACATCATCAATGAACAGGAAAAGGTATCAATCGTTTCTTCGCCTGTTTCCATTAAGCTTCCAGAGGAGAAGTTGACAACGGATGCTTATATTAACGTGAAAGTGAACTATAAGGATACTCCTTACGGGGTAGGGGATTATTATGTGGAAGATGGCCAAAAAATATTAGAATGGCTCCCTTTCACTATTTCAGAAGAACAGGAGGCAGCAAGCTTCAGGTTGAAGGATTCTGTGACCCTGATCCCTTTTACAAGGGCAGAGACGAAAGTATCCTCTGGTTTCTTCACTGATTTAGTAGAAGACGCTGCAGGAATCGTAAACTTATTCAAAGCCAATAAGGTGCTTGCTGATGATTTTAGCATTAGAAAAATGTTTAATATCAAGAGAAATGATTCGGATGGGAATTTTGAAGCAGAACTTACTTATCTGCAGAATATCGATGACAGCCCGTTTGAAATCGGAAACCCGGAATACTACTACAAAATTTATAAACAAACAGGCGTGGATAGTGATCCTTCCGAATTGGTGGGCGTGACTGAAATGGAAGATGATGATTTGACCATAAAGAAAAAATTGAACAACGGTGTCTACCAGGTAAAGTTATTTGAGGATGATTCGTTTTCTCCGAAGAAGACTTTGCTGATGATTTATTCTGGATCCAGGATATTTATATCGAACGTTCTCCACGTTTGATGAGTCAAAGCGAGATAAGTGAAATGGCCAGGAAGTATGCACCGATCACTGTATTCCAGGAAGATGAGCAATTCTTCCCTATATCATTTGAAGAATTATTATCAGCGGATATACCAACCACGAAAGTAGGGGATATATCAAACTGGTTTGATGGTGTTCATAAAGGAAAGGATATACCTTTTCATCACTTGGGGGAATACCTCTCGTATAACGGCCATGTTGACTACGTCATCAATGGGAAAAACGCTTTGGGGCTCCAGGAGGTGACTGGAAGCAGGGAGAACTCCACAATCTATTACTCTTACATTGAGCAGGACGGCCGTAAGTTCCTGAACTATCACATGATTTACGCCTTTGATCCAAAGAATGGAACGGCTGCCGATCCTGGTTCAGGTGCCCATAACTATGACAGGGAAAGTATTACGATTGAACTGGGTGCTGACAATGAAGCCATAAGCATCAGCACATCCGGTCACTTGCCGGGTCAGACGATGGGCTTGAACGGTGATGATTATTCATGGACTTCCTCAAGGCTCGTTATGCCTTTTGAAGACGACAGCAATCTATTCCCGAATCATGATAACCATCCGATCATTGCGATTGCCAGAGGGGCTCATGCGGTTTATCCTGTTCAGGGCACGTATGATTTGAGTGTGCCGATCTTTATGGGATTCAGCAAAAAAGGACAGGAATTGGCAGGATTGACTTCAGACTTGACAGCAGAGGATTTTGCCCAGAGACCGATTGATCATCCTGACGGAAGAAATATACTTTTACCCGATACAAGTGATTTGAGCACTTCTGATTTCAATCAGTATACACTAAAAAAACTGGATTTCAATCAAACGAGTGACAGCCGATATTCTTATCTAAACTTCAGTGGGGATTGGGTCGATGTCCTTGCCAGTGAAGTAAGCAGTTATTCAAATGAACCTTTCCCTCCTTTCACGGAAAAGGAGAAGTTCGTGACGGACTGGATTGACGAGGGAGACAGCGGATTCAATTTTAACAGTATCCCTCAATTGAATGTGAATCTCCGCGAAGATGTTGAAACCTATCTATCAACCTACTTAACCGATGCTGACGCCATCCTTTCAGGGCATGTCAAGGATGCAGTTACGAACAGCCCGATTGAAAATGCAGCAATCAGCTCGCTGAATGCCAGCCACCAATTCGATAAATCGCTCGGTTTATCCGATGAAGAAGGGAATTACAGGGTCAAGGTCGAATCAGGTGAGAATAGAAATATTTTAATCAGTAAGAACGGGTATATGCCTGTTGAATATCAAGGCATCACATTGGAAGAGAATGAAGAGAAATTCCTTGAAACGATTCTGCAGATTCCAAGTGAATATGAAGGAAGAACCGATGGAATCATCAAAGGGCATGCCTATAGAGCCGATAATGGAGGCATCATTCCGGGTGCTGTCATAAAGGTAAGGGAATCTTTCAATTCAAGGTCGGGCGAAGTACTATATGAAACCGAGACCGGGGACGACGGTTCCTTCTTATTCGAACATGTCGAAACGGGTTACTACACAATCGAAATAAGTAAAGATGGATACATCACTACCTTCATCAACGTCACTGCCATAGGCGGGATGGAAGTAGTCAAACAGCTTCTGATGTCACCTGCTCTTGATGAAGATGAAGTAAGGATTGTATTGGAATGGGGTGCGGAGCCGAGTGACCTGGACTCTCATTTGACCGGGCCTGCATCAGACGGAGGAGAATTCCATGTATTCTATGGGGATAAAACCTATTATGAAGATGGGATTGTACACGCCGAATTGGATATTGATGATGTCACATCTTATGGACCTGAGACAGTTACCATTCGCAATCTGAAAAGCGGCGTCTATCACTATTACATCCATGATTACACCAACCAGTCGAATCCGGGAAGCACAGCCATGTCCAATTCATCTGCAAAAATAAAAGTGTACACTGAAAATGGTTATAGGGAATTCGATATTCCTGTAAACCAGGCGGGAGTCAAATGGAATGTCTTTACCATTGAAGATGGTGCCATTAATCCAGTGAATACAATTGAATAGCTAGTAGAGCGTGTGGAGTGGAAGGGGAAGGGTCCCCTTCCGCTTTATTGTAAAGGGGGCTATAATCAATGTTTCTAAGAAAAACGATAAAATCAGAGAATATCCCAATTAAAAAATCAGTCTTTCAAACAACCAGCCTGTTTTTATGGATCATTTTTCTTTTTATTCTATTCTTGATAGGGAACCTGCTCCTGGAAGTAAGTACATATGGAATGGAGATTGGAATGAGAAGTACGTTCATTACGCTGGAAATGCTGTCTAAACCTTTCCTATCTCAGCTTATATGGTCGTCAGATCCGGAAAGCAGCGTCCTTCATCTTGTGATGAACATCGGCGTTTTATATGCAGTATTCACCTTAGGGTTTTGGGTGAAGCAGTATTACAAAGTGACGGGCGTGGTCCTTTTGCTGTTCTTTTTCAGCGCTGCAGGCATTTGGTATTATGTTTATATTTTAAGTAATGCAGTGTTGTAGGTTCAATGGGAACGGTGCTCTTGCTTCTTTTATTATCAACACGGAAAACTATCGTTCCATAAGAAAGAGACCAAATCGAGTTGATTTGGTCTCTTGTTCTTCATTAATGCACAAATTTCTTTTCGGAAAAATAAACAAAATGCATATATACATATACAGGAATCAAGACAAATGTCAGATTCTCTACCGTTATTCCATCTAGTAATAGATAGGTTACCAACAGTGCAGGGATGAAATACAAAGCAACGGTTACCAGGTAATCACGAGTTTTATTGTTGATCATGCGCTTCTTAATAAAGTCAATGATTAGCGTGACAGGTATCCCCACTACTAAGTAAATAACGATTTCATACAAGGTAATCGTCATAATGGATCCCGCTATCATAGCAAGACTGTACTCTTCACCCTTTAATATAATATCTGATAACACAAGCAGGATAGCAGATAATGGAGCTGCAGCTGCTATTGATAAACCTAAAACAATGAACTTCTTTTTCAAAACAAATTCCCCTTACATACCAAAATTTCCATTAAGTTCTTATAAAGATACAATAATACATATTTTGTATTATTACATGGGCACAAAGCCTATCCTGAAAATTTACTAATTAAATATGATTGTAAAGCTAAGAACAGCCCTCCCACAGCCCAGTATAAAGGAAGGGAAGCTGGTGCATGAAAAGAGAAAAAAATAATCATGATTGGTGATAAAAGACCAACCAGTTTCATTTGTTGTTTCTGTTCAACAGTCATGTGTTTCTGACTTACTTTAAATTGCAGGAAGTAAACTATACCTGCAATAAAGGTAACCCATAAATCAGGCTGGCCCAGGTTGAACCATAAAAAAGTATGACTTGATATTTCTTGGGAATCACGTATTGCATAATACAGTCCCATCAAAATAGGAAATTGAATCAATAGAGGGAGACACCCAAGGTTTAAAGGATTTACACCGCGTTGTTTATATAGCTCATATATATTCTGCTGCAGCTTGTATTTCTCTTCCTTATTGGTTGTCTCTCTTAACTTCTTTTGAACCTCTAAAAGTTCAGGTTTAAGTTCATTCATTCTGATGCCCATTTGTTTTTGGCTTTTCATCTGCTGAAGCATGAAAGGCAATAGTACTAAACGAATTAGAATGGTTATAAACACTATTGCCAACCCGTAATTGCCCCCCAGCACATGAGCTGATCCCTCGATAGCTATAGAGAATGGACTGATAAAAAACTTGTTCAGCAGTCCGCCGCCGCCTGTATCAGTTTGCTGGCACCCCGTTAAGATCAAAAATGTAAAAAATATCAAACTCCAAAACAATCTAACCTTCACTTTCAAAATCTATTCCTCCTTAAATGTTTAGTATAGGTTTAAGGAAAAATAGACTCTTCTTCATCAGGGTAGTTATGTCGTTTGACAGCTTTGAATAACCAGGTCACGACAGGCACAGCTTTGCGATCTTTATATAATCGTAAGGTCAGTTTAACATCAGCGAATTCAACATCACATCGTGAATTGGTAAAAGGGAAAGAAGATTTGGCCAGCCAACCCAAGAGGCATGTCAGTATAAGACTTACCAGTATAACTCCATATATTGAATATACAGTTAACAAACCCGTGTAATCATTTATTAATTCAATCACAACAAACACCCCAGTTGGAAGACTCATTTGTATATACGGACTTAAGAGAAAAAGGTTTCATATTCCCCTTACATACCAAAATCTCCAAATAAGTTCTTCAAAAAATAAGATAATACTTATTCTTTTGTTTACATGAGCACATTGACGGGGCTGGAGGAAAGGTACACTAAATAGGTATAATTAACTATTATAAATAGTTAATTATACCTATTATTTTATTGTACAAATGATATAATGGTAACGTTTGGAGGTGAAGGGATTAATTTACTCATAAAAAATAAGGGGGCAGCAATTTGAGTTACTGTACAGAATGTGGAAATGCTCTAAAGAACGACCCGGATTTTTGTGAAGGTTGTGGAGCGAAGAGAGAAAGAAATGTGACGCAAAAAGAGAGAATAGTAGAAAAGCGTCCAATGTCGAAGAAGACAAAGGTATCGTTGTTTGTGGTTGGGTTTTTAGTGGCAGGGTTGACTGGTACTCATATGATTTTATCTTCTATTTATGATCCATTAAAAGATATTCAATCAATGAACAATGCGATGCTGAATAATAGTGAAGAAGGTTTTTTGGAGTACATAACGTTTGTAGAAGATGCTTTATTAGATAAAAAGCAATATTTTTCTTATGTAAGCAAGATGGATTGGGAAGATATGAGGGAACAGCTTGTGTCCATTACCGAGATTGAGTCGAGTGCGGACGCAATGGTGAAGGATCGATACGGAAACGATGTGTTTAAAGTGAAAAGGGATAAGGTTCTCGGACTATATGATACATATGAGATTGAAGCAATTCCTAATCAGGTGTTCTTTACGACCAATATGCAGCCTGCCACCTTTGAGATTGGTAATAGAAAGATCAGTGTAGATGGGAGCAAGGAGCCTGTAAAGCTTAGTGATGCTTATCCTGGAACATATAACGTGAAAGCTGAAGCTTCCAATCTCTTCGGTGACTTTACCTTAGCAGAGGAGATTGAAGTGAAATCATCAGAGGACCATCAATCGACCTACCAAATGAAGTTTGAAGGCAATGCCTATGGGATTGATACCAATCACCCTGAAGCAATTCTATATGTGAATGGGAAAAATACCAACTCGAAGCTTGAGGAATTCGAATACTTGGGACCTTTTCCTGTCAATCAGGAGGTGACCATGTTTGCCGAGATTGAAACACCGGATGGAAAGAAGGTAAAAAGCGAGCCAATCACTCAGGATCAAGTATCATGGGGCGGCCTTTCTTTCATGTTTGACGATGAAGAGGAAGTAAACGAGACAAAGACTGAAGAAGCTTCATTATTTGCTGAGGAAGCGGCCCGGTATGTCCTGGATTTCAGGGACGCCTATGAACAGGCATTGAATGATCGTGATTATTCATTGATTTCTTCTTACATGAAGCCTGGAAGTCTAGCAGAAGAAGAATTAATTGATTATATAGGTGATCTGCAGGACAAAGAATACTCTTATGAATTTACAGAGAACACCATAGTGGAAACGAAAGAAATCGATGTTGAGGTATTTGAGGTCACTACGAAAGAGAAGTTCACCTTTACGAATCACTTAAATGAACAAACAACCTATGATCGTGAGAAGATTTACACGGTCATTCAGACCGGTTTTACTTATACGATCGAAACAATCGAGATCAATGATACGGAAAGAAATGAAATTTAATGGAGGTACAGAACATGATTACATGTCCTAGTTGTTTAAATGAGCAGAGTACAGGGAAATTCTGCGGAAAATGTGGAACAAATCTGATGGAAACAGGAACAGGCGGTCAACCGCAGCCTGCCGCTCATGCTGAGACTGCAGCTGCTGCCCAGCCAGTTCCCGCTATGAACTCGAATGAAAACTTAATGAAGGCCAAGGAGGGAGTTTCAAAGTATTGGAACTATGCATTAGAAGTACTGAAGAAGCCATCCACCGCATTAGCGGGTAAGGAAAATCAATTCCTTAACGGGGTCATCACGATTGGTATCTTTGTTATTGCTCTATCAATCAGCATCTACTTTCTTGCAAATAAATTCTATAAAGAGATGTTTGGAGGTCTTGGAAGTTTATTCTCTGGAGACGAGATGGGGGGCCAATCACTGCCATTTTTCCAATTTGCTTCATCCTTAATGTTATTTTCACTCCTCTTTATCATTGGAGCACTCATCAGTGTATTTCTGGCTGCGAAACTCATGGCAGAAGGATTTACAGTTAAAGAATTACTTGCCCGATTCGGTGGTATCCTCATTCCATTCGCTTCTCTGAATGTAGCGGCAATTCTCTTTGGATTGATGGGTTCTATTCAAATTACACTTCTTCTTACAGGAGTATCGCTGCTCTTTACCATTGTTATCATGCCTTCTCTCGTTGTGTATGACAGGGCAGTAAAAAGTAAAAAGCCCGTCAATGGAGTTTACTGGTCGGTGGGGGCTTCTGCCGTTTCCATGTTGATCACTTATTTTATTGTACGTACAAGTGTGATGGATTTTGTAAGTGATATCGAGTCATTGTTTAATATGGGTTTTTAAAATCAAAGTTAGCTGATAAGAGTATATGATTGTACTAAAATGCTGTCCTTTGTCTCTAGGGGGACAGCATTTTAAGCGTAGAGAAAAATGAAGATAGAAACAAAGAAAATGACAGAATGAAGGGGAAAAAGAGTGAAGAGAGCTAAGCTGTTTCTAGTTGCTATGGTATGTGCAGGCGTCTTCCTTTCGTATATGGGGTATTTTGAAAAACCTGAAGATCGTGTCGATGCCTTTATGGATGCCTATAATCGCCAAGATATAAATAAGATGTTCAATATGGTTAAGAACCCGGAAGTCGATAAGATGAAATCAGCATTGAAATTTACGGGTTCCATCAGTAAGGCAGTTCTGGGAGTGGATGTAGCCGAACTGTTAATAGATTTCCTGCCGATTTCAGAAGATGTATTAGGCTACAAGGGATCTCGTATGTATGCAGTTGTAAAGGGAAGTGAAATGGATTTATTACGGACGGAAGCAAAGGTCTATGCTGAAGTTAAAACAGAATCCAAAAATGACAGTGAAATTCAGAACCTTGTGTTCCATTTGAAGAAGAAAGATCGTATTTGGTATATTACGGATGTCAGAGAACCATGATAGAGAAACCTGGGGAAATGCATTATTGAGCTGGGGGTATTCTTAGTTTGCAAAATGGATTCTTAAGAATATTTAATTCTATATAATAAGAAACGAGCTGATTATGAAACACATAATCAGCTCGTTCTTATTAAACTGCTTTGGCAACAGGGGAGATGATCCCTCTTGATTCAAGTTCTGTTTGTGTTTGCTCATCAGCAGGGCGGTATCCTTTTTCAAGTAGATCTTTAATGAAAATCTTATTATAAACAAAAGAAAATATAATACCGGGAATCCATGCTCCAAATCCAAGAGTGAACGCTCCAACTGCAAAAGCCGTGATAAACATGATAGCAGCCCACTTTAGATCGCCTCTTATAAGTGCTGGGAAAAACCCAAAAAAGAATGTTGTCCAGCTGAAGCCCACTTTGACCTCCTTTGTTACACCTGCGTCATTACGAAATTTCGCTTTCATTTATTAATCCTCCTTTGGTCGTGGTACATATTGATTATACTATAAATTTTTGGCGAAATTTTCTAGTTATTGCAGAAATAATATTAATTTATTAATATTGGAGTGATTTTGGGCTTAACCTCAAAGATTGGGCAGGATGTAATTCCTCCATCCTGCCCACATTGCTCGAGAAGCATAGCTTGAAGTCTTGAACCTCTATCAGATCAGCACCAGTATGACTGAATATCATCACATCGGCCTTTCCCTCCTTTCGCTTTTTAATTTCCAAATAAAACCAAAAAATATAAGTATTTTTATAAATTTTATTGATTATCCAGAGTCCACACCCAGTCCCTTCTTATACTCGAATGAACCCCTTTTAATCGAAATTACAGGAATTTTGTCATACTGCTATAGTATGAGCGAGAGGTATTTGCAGGCTCTTGTAATGAATGATGTATTCTTCGATGAACGAATGCACATGCAAGTGATTTGTGGTTTTGTATCCTCCTGAAATCTTATAGAGGGGGGCCGTTTTATGAGCATGCGCCAATTGACTGAGGTGGAGAGCGTTGAGTTTATTTAAGTCCTATCCCTGTACGATGCAGCATGACGCTTCGGATTGTGAAGCCGCGGCGATATCGCCGATATTGCTTAAGTATAAATGTGAATATTCCATTATGAAAATCAGGGAGATCATAGGGACGGATGCGTACGGAACCAGTGTGAAGGGGATTGTGGACGGGCTGGAGAAGCTTCATTTCAATGTGAAGGCCATCCGCACCACGACCTTTGAGATTACTAGAGACATGACGTTTCCTGCGATCGCCCAGAATAAGACGGAGGAAGGCCTTATTCATTTTGTGGTAATCCATAAAATGACCAAGTATAACCGGTTTGTGATTGCGGATCCAGACAGGGGATTGATGAAGGTTGAGTTTTCAGAATTCGATAAGCTGTTTACGGGTGTTCTCGTATTGATGGTCCCCAATAGTGAATTTGAGAAGGTTTCATACAAAGATACCGGGATGTTCGATTTATTCAAAGTGCTCATCCTATCCCAGAAGAAACTATTGACGCTGATCATCCTGGCTTCCCTGCTGTTGAGCGGGATCGGGATTCTGCTCAGTCTCTTCCCGAAAATCCTGATGGATGAGATCATCCCTTATCAAATGAAGAATAGCCTTTCTATCTTTTTGATTGTATTCGGGCTGGTCACGTTATTCCAGATATTGACTGCTTTTCGACAGCATATCCTGCTGTTTTTGTCACGGAAGATCGATATTTACCAAGGGCAATTAACCTGTCCCTTTGCCCCTCTTATAGAGTTCAATATAGTCCTCCCCTCATTTACCGTGATTTCTTCTCCTTATAAACTCTTACTTACCGTAATGTATACTAAATCCTATGCATTCGGGTTTTCATTTACCAAGAAAAGTATTATTATAGTCAAAGGGATTTACAATGATCAATGATGCTTATTTCCCCTAAATATGGTGCGCAACTTTCATAAGAGTAACAATTAGCACTAAGGTTTTAATTTTTTTAGATTAGAAGAGGCAGGTATCTTATGTTTATTTTTACAGCGCAATTCTGGAAATTCGTTATAGTGGGGTTTATTAACACCTTCAATTACTATATCCTCTATTTGCTGTTCTTTCATTTGTTGGATTGGCATTATATGGCAGCCCATATTATTTCATTTGTCATCAGCATGGTAGGTTCGTTTTATTTGAATTCCTACTTTACTTATCGAACAAAGCCCACATTTCGGAAATTCATTCAATTCCCTATGACTTATGTAGTGAATATCCTCATTTCTACTTTGGCAATGTGGGTGTTTGTGGACCTTCTTGCGCTCAGTGAAAACGTGGCACCGCTTTTATCTTCGGCGCTGGCCATTCCGTTTACTTTTGTCATCTCCAAAATAATTCTGACCCAAGAGGGTTAGTGCGGGGGAAATCAGATTCAACAGGGGGATAAGATGATTCAAAGGTTAAAAAATATCGATGTTTACATTCCAATTCTATTCATTTTTACCTTATTAATGGGCAGCCTGATTTTTTATCGGGTGCTGGAAAGCCCCTTTTTCTATATCTCCAGTATAGGGGACATCAAGGAACAGTATATTCACTTCTTCAATTTATTTCACGACTTGGTGAGGAGCGGGGAGATGCCCTTCTGGAGTTGGAGTTATGGTCCCGGAGGAAGCTTTTGGAATGAGTTTGGTTATTATATGCTTGGTGATATCTTCATCTGGCCGCTGCTATTGTTTCCAACAGAGTGGTTTCCGCACTCTTTCGTTCCGGTCAGTATGCTGAAGCTGTCGCTGATGGCTCTTGGCATGTACGTATTTTTAAAAGAGTTGGAAATTAGAAGACCGATTTCTTTTCTGGCAGGTATCGCTTACAGTTTCGCCATACTCTATTTTGAATACTTCTATTCTCATTACTTCTTTGTAAATGCGGCGGTCTTTTTTCCGTTTATCTTATTTGGGTATGAGAAGTATCTTAAAACTAAAAATAGCTTGGTTCTGATTCTATTTTTGTTCTTAGCTGGAATCAGTAATTTCTATTTTCTCTTTATGATTACTTTAGGTCTCGCCATTTATAGTGTTTTTCGGTTTTTTGCTCAGACCATTTATCCAAGAGGCGCAAAAGGGTTCTTTGTATTCCATTTAAAACTTTCCGGAGTTTACCTGCTGGGGCTGGGCCTTTCCATGGTCATTTTCCTGCCGTCTGCGTTTGGATTATTCCAATCGAATCTTTTTGTCCGGCCGGACACATTGGATTTCCAACCGTGGCTTACCTTCGAGGAGACAATTAGCAAGTTGATGTGGGATGGCGGGATGAATTTTCTCCCATTCATCACTATCCCTATTCTGTTTATAAATGGAAAAAGAAATTTTTGGTATGGCTTGATGGGAATTTTTCTTCTCATCCTGATCATGTTCCAGCAGGCTAATAGTATTGTCGGAGGGTTAAGCTCCCCTCATGAATTCAGGGGTTTCTTTGTTTTCAACACCCTTTTCATTATGCTGGCAGCCATTTCACTCGATAAAGTGGATTTCAGGGAGGTTAAAAATCCACTGCTTCTGGCTATTCTTGCTGTTAGTATGTATTTTTGGCTGGAGCTTCACCCCTTCACTCATTATGATGAGTACTTGAAGTGGATGCCGGTTTTATTTTCAGCTGCTTTTATTCTTTATTCCTATATAAAAAACAAGTATATAAAGAGAGTTTTTTTTGCGTCTGCTTTAGCGTTTGTTTCAGTATTTAGTATGCTGAACCCCTGGAGTTTGGTTACTGACCTTCTTGCCAAGAGCAGTGGGGAGCAGAGTACAGAAGCACATAAAGGGGTGTGGGGAACCCTCCCATTAATGACAGAAGAAGGGTACGAGACGCTTTATCAGAACGCAGAGGTAGAGAAAGCGCTGGAGTATTTAGAGGAAGAAGAATTCTATCGATTGACCATGAACTACCCAGGCATCACTGCCCATAATTCGTCCATGACTTATGGATACCACTCTTTCTATGCTTATAATTCGCTAATAAAGTGGAACCTGCAGGAGTTTGAGATGGATTATTTGGCCCAGCTGGGTGGAAGAGGTTTGAATCTCCTAAGGGGTTATCCCAATAGCACCATCATGAATACACTTCTAAGCAATAAATATTATGTCTCATTCAATGGCAGCCGGACAAATTTATATGGATATGAGGATATTGTCGCAGAAGATGATCTCATCGTCCAAGAAAGTCAGAATTGGCTGCCCATCGGCTTTTTGTACGAGCATGCCATTACGGAGCAGGATTTAAATAATGCAGAATTTAGCAGCCAAGAAGAAATTATGCTTAACAATGCCGTTATCCCGAAAAAAGCATTCCAAGAAAGCGGGTTAACCACCAAGAAAGATCTCACACACAGAATAATCGGTGAACTTGAAGAGGCTCAATTTAATAAAGAAACAAAAGTTACTGCCCAGGAAGAAGGTCTTCTGGTGGAATCAGAACAGCCGATTGTGCTCACAATCCCGCTTGCTCCTCATGATTTAGGTGAATTGAGTCTTTACGCGGAATTCCAGCCATATACCGAGACTGAGGGAATAACAATAAAGGCAGAAGTTGAAGATGGACGGGCCTACACCATGAGAAAGAATATGAGCGGCACTCAATATGTTGTGACTCAGTACTCCTATACAGGCACAGCCGATAGAGTCGGAATCCGTTTCGGGCAGGATTTAAGTTCAAAAGAA
Source organism: Rossellomorea oryzaecorticis (assembly GCF_038405515.1). Lineage (GTDB taxonomy): Bacteria > Bacillota > Bacilli > Bacillales > Bacillaceae_B > Rossellomorea > Rossellomorea oryzaecorticis_A. The sequence continues at coordinate 164,432 of NZ_JBBYAF010000001.1, forward strand.
ATGAAAGTGACGATTCTTCCGGGCAAGTTTCTATTGAAGAAACTTCAAGCAACGTTAGGAAACTACAATGATTATGAAAGCTCTGTTAAAGAACTTCAAGCACACCCACTTAGAGAAGTAACAGTGGAAAATAATGTTGTTAAAGGAAAAATAGAAGCTGATAGAGCATCCATTCTTTACCTATCCATCCCTTACTCAAAAGGTTGGCAGGCCTATCTTGATGGCGAAAAAGTGGATACATTTCCCGTGCATACAGCCTTTACTGGTATCTCTGTAAAAGAAGGAATGCATGAGGTAACCTTAAGGTATACGCCGGAGGGATTTGCAATCGGAGCCGCTGTTTCAACAGCCAGCTTGGCCGGGATTGTCCTCCTCCTTCTAAGAAGGAATAAAGCTCGGCTCAGCAAGAAGGAATTGGATTAATTGGGTAGTTTCCTTCAAAGGTGGGTATAGGAAAAGATGGAAGCAATGTATTTCGCAGGAGTGCAAAGAAATATTTTCAAAGATGAAAAAATAATCGATCAAGACAGAAAGAGTGAAACTAATGAAATTGATCACCATACTTATTCCGGCCTATAATGAAGAGGATGTATTGGAACAGTTATATGAGCGGCTGAATACTGTCATGAGCAGAGCTGACAAATACGATTTTGAAATTCTTTTTATAAACGATGGCAGTAAAGACCGCACGTTGGAGATCATTAAAGAAATGAGAAAAACAGACCCGAGAGTAAGTTTTGTGGACCTCTCGCGCAATTTCGGCAAAGAGACTGCGATGAGCGCAGGATTTGATTATGCGAGAGGGGACGCTGTCATTATTCTGGATGCGGACCTTCAAGACCCGCCGGAACTCATTCCTGAGATGATTAACTATTGGGAAGATGGCTATGATGATGTATACGCCAAACGCCGGACGAGAGAGGGAGAGAGCTGGTTTAAGAAATGGTCATCTGCCAAGTTTTATAAGACCTTGCAGAAATCTACCAGGATCCCGCTTCAAGCTGATACAGGAGATTTCAGGTTATTGGACAGAAGGTGTATTGAAGCACTGAAAACAATACGAGAGACACAAAGATATACTAAAGGGATGTTCAGTTGGATTGGCTATAATAAAAAAGAAATTTTGTTTGACCGCAATCCAAGAGCAGCGGGAGAAACAAAGTGGAATTATTGGAAGCTGGCTGAACTGGCTCTCGAAGGAATCACTTCCTTTACCACTTTTCCTCTAAGGATCTCAACCTTTTTTGGAGTGTTCGTCTCTTTGTCTGCTTTTATTTATATGATTTGGATTATTTTCAAGACCCTGTACTTTGGTGAATCAGTTGCGGGTTATCCTTCCATGATGGTGATTATCCTGTTCCTCGGAGGAGTACAATTATTGACCATAGGCATAATCGGAGAGTATTTAGGAAGGGTCTTCAATGAGACCAAAAACCGCCCTCTTTACTTTGTGGATGAGTATAACGAGGAGAAAGTCCAAGGCCAAAGGGATAGATTTCACTCCCGGTATGAAAGTGGGGTCTGACCCCCACTCAGCTAAAGTTTCCAGCGTTAATGCGCTAAAATGAGTTTTAGTATTGTAAGAAGGCGCTTCTTAAGGAGAGGTGCCTTTTTGTTTTGATATATATTGACAAGTAGTTGAAGTAAATGTAATAATTATTAAGAACATACGTTCTGTTTTAGGGAGGAGGAATGAAATGTCCAGGAAGCTTCGGATTTGGTATCCTGGTGCTACGTATCATATTACGGCCAGAGGAAATAAGCGCAGTCCCTTGTTTTTTGATGAAACCGATTATCTCACGTATTTACACATCCTCGAAGATGTCCGCTCGATCTACCCCTTTGTTTTACACTCCTATTGCTTGATGACCAATCACATTCATCTCCAACTAGAAACCATTCATCATCATATTCAATACATCATGAAGACCCTTCATTCTCGTTATGCCGTCTATCTGAACCAACGGATGAATACAGATGGCCATATCTTTCAAGGAAGGTATAAAGCCGAGCTGATTGAATCCAGTGGTTATTTCCTGGAAGTAAGCCGCTACATCCACCGAAATCCATTGCAGGCCAACATGGTGGAGCGTTCTGAAGATTATCTTTGGAGTAGTTATCCCTCTTATATTTCCTACACTCTGAATCCACATACAGATCCCACCAAAACATATTCTTATTTCAATGAACCTGTTCACCTGAATTACCAATCTTATGTTGAAAATAAGCTTGAAAAAATAAAGGGGGAATTCATATGACCAGTAAAGTAACCGGTGTCGGACTTAAAGGGTTGGAAGGCTATAAGGTAAGTGTTGAAGTGAGAGTCATGCAGGGGAATGGGTCTTTCGTCATTGTAGGCTTGCCTGATGCTTCTGTAAAAGAATCAAAAGATGCCCTTCAAGCATAGACCGCATAGTGAGAAACATTCTTCAGCCCGAACAATAAGTGAATCGTGAAGAATAAAATTAATGGCTGAGAGCATCTTTTAAACAAACGTTTGATTTAATTCTGAATCCCTTATGAAACAGCCTTTTCTGCAACTAAACAAACGTTTAATTAATAAATTTCATTCTCAGGGTGTCCTTTTTCCACCTTTCTTTATATCTAGTGTGACTAAATATGGAAGGGTGGAATTTTTTTATGAAATCAGGTTGTAAAGTAGTGGATCAGGTTAGGGATATGAAGATCGAGGGGAATCTGGTTCCTCATTTGTGGTAAAAGAATATTACGTTTTCGAGCGGGAAGGTGCATTTTGTGGCGATTACATTACTGGCGGAAATCCTGTATTGGTACCGACCGATGCTTGTTTGCAATGAGAGTGGCGATGTCATTGGGACGCGGACCAAGTTTAAAGGAGATAGCCCCCAACCAAATAAAAAGAGGCCAGCTCGCCCGACCTCTTTTTGCTTACTTCAATTTAATCTGGACAGGCTTGCTTTCCTGCGCATGAATGGTTTTGGGATTGTTCTTTTGCAGTGCAGTTCTTTTTACCGAACTTGTAACATTGTGTATGATTTCCCCCACATCATGAGCGGACTCAACCAAAGGATCAACGGCTTTCATTTTTCCCTTTACATCCACGGAAATCTGGTTGGCTGTATGAATCAGTTCTTCTGCTTCTTCTGTAATGCCATTCACAGCTGTCCGGGTGTCAGCCAGCGTCTTTTTCGTTTCAGCAAGTGTTGTCATTACTTTTCTTAATGTCAAAATCAAATAGATGACAAGAATGGTAAACGCGACGGCTGCAATAACGGCACTCCACTCAAGCATTGAGACCAGCTCCCTTCTTTTCTATAAGTCTATGAGGGTGGGGGTTCAGACATTCCTGTGAAGGAGAGGCTAAAGAAAGGGGGGGGAGTTCTCTTGATTCTTTTACTTTGCAGACCGAATGAGCCGTAGTCCATACTTTTGAGCCACCTAATGCGGATGAGAAAGCCATAAGTGCGAAGTAGTGAGCCGCTGGCCTCATTTTTAGCATTCGTCTAAAATTTTTCATAAGAATACAACATCTCTTAACTTTTAACGTAAGGTTATATAAGCGCACAAGGGGGGGAGTGTCTTTTATACTGCGTTATATGGAAATGGAGTGAGAAAGCAGTTGGTTGTTATTCGTAAATTTAAAAACTTATTAGTCGCAGCTATCAGGAATCCTAAACCTTATTATGAGAAGGCGTTAGATAAAAATTCTCACTCTTCAACTCAATTCTATAAAATCTTTTATTAACCTAAAGGCGCGAAGGGGGAAATTATTCTCCCTCTGTTGAATTTAAAGTAGAGGTGAGTGATGCTATGCTTAAAAAATACATACGTTTCAATATTAAAATTTTCCCGATGTATATTGTACTGTCATTCTTATTATTTGCAGCCATTTTTCTAGGAGAAGATGGCGGCGCATATATCAACGGTGTTTCGACAGCAATAATCCAATTGGTGATCCTCGCTCTGATTCCAAATATTATTTATTTGATTATGAATAGAAACGAATCCGGTAATTTTTTGGGTTTTTTAGGGATGATCCCTATTATACCGGTGCCGTTTGTGGTGATTGCTGTAATTATGGGAGTGGTTTATGTTTAGGATGGGAGGACAATACAACAAAGGGATATTTATGGGCGGTCATTTCAGTTAGCTGCTATTAGGATTACATTTCCCCAAATAATTTAACTATTCCCCTAAACAGCCAATACACCATTCTGAAAGGGAAAATAAGTACTTCCGGTATCCAGCAGAGGAGTTCAAGGAGGAAATCCAATACGGTAAATCGTTCTCCGTAATTTCTCTTTTTTCTCTTTTCCCTCATTTTCTTTCGCCATTTATTCATGACGTCCACCCCTTTATCGATGTTCATTTTATTAATTGATTATACGTTCCTTGGTCCCTTTTGGTTTCATTTTTTTAATTTTTGACAGGGTGAAAAGCTTTCCAACTGCCTGGCTGTGGAAGCGAGGAAAAAGGCTTCTGAACAAGGGGAAGCAGTGATCGAGTTATATGAAGGCGATTCTTGGGAAGTGGGGGCAGTGAAGCGGCAAAAAAAAGAGCCCAAAAATGAGCTCTCTCTTCCATCACAGGCCAATCATTCACTAAATGCAGTTTTGTACTCTTCAAATGCTTCTTCATCCCAAGTTTCAAAAGAGGTGTTTAACGTGCTTGCAAGTTCATCACGTGTGAATGAATGGGTTTCTGTGGATTCCCCCTTGAAGGTAACTTCTAATAGATTTGCGTTTTCAACAAGTGTAAACAGGATAGCGCTGTTAAAGGAAGAGTTGCGTTCCTGATTGTTTGAATCATACCAATAAGATGCGCTTTCTTCGTTCTCCTCATTGAATTTCTCCAAGTCATAGGCTATCTGCAATGTATCAGAAGAAATTTCGATTTTGTGTGGGATCTCTCCACCAGTCAGTGCTGTTACGGAATTGATGATCGCGGAGTTGTTTCCGAGACTCGTTTTTTCCAGGTGGGAAATCTCTTTATATTCGATAGTTTCCATGTTTTTGACGGTTGAATTTTGGTTTGATGAACAGCCTGCTGCCAGTGTAAATAAAAGCATGAGCGGCAAGGTATATTGTAAGAGATATTTCATAGCTGCCTCCTTATTGTATGCTCAGATCAACTGAATCAGGTACCTCGTTTTTTTCAATTAAGGATACTTGCCCGTTTTTCACTTCATAAATTCCATCACGTGCCACCATGTATTTATGCTCTTGGTGGACTGCCAGTCCGAATATTTCCGTTGTTTCTAATTCACTGCTTGAAATTATTTCATTTTCGTCATTGATTTCTTCAAGATAATTGTTGTTTGGCGTGCCGGAAAAGACGAGTAACCCATTTTCACTCGGCATCACAAACTTTGGCGGGTGCTCTGTCGTATAGGTATTCGTTATTTTTTCACGATCCGTATCGTAGAATACAATCCTTTTTTCTTCTTTATTGTTTGTTTCTTTGCCATTTTGCCTTACGAGCTGGCTGATCGAAACGATTAACGTTTTATCTTCAAATTGTGCATTTATTTCATAGCTGTTGTCGAGCAGCTTCTTCTCAGTGATTTCCTGATCCTTTACGGTATAGAGAAGAATGTCATCTGTTCTTGTCAGGGCATAGACTGTCCCTGTGTTATAGTCAGCCACGATTGCTTCGGGGTCGCCTTTTAATGTCCACTTAGACTTTTCTTTGAAGGTTTCAGGGTCGAACTTTTTTAATATTGTCCCTTCTTTGTCGTATACAATGGTATAGATGTGCCCGTTTGTATATACCCCTCCATAGATTGATTCATCCACCTTCCCGATTTCCTTGAAAGATTCCGAGGATTGAAGATAATAATGATACCCGTTCGTTTCACTATTTAGAATCATCGTCAATGTTGTTTTTTCGACTGGGTTGATACTTGTTCTCCCAAAAGGAAATTCGGAAGAGATTTTAAGCTTTAGTTGATCGGTCACTTTGCTCTTATCGAAATCGAATAAGCTGACGGTGTCTTCTCCATTTAAATAATTTATGGAATTGGAAGATACTTTTTGACCATCAGAGAAGCAGCCGGAGAGAAGGACCGCTAATCCTATTAATATCATGGTGCAACGAAATTTTTCGGTCATTGGTTTAAGCCCCTTTCAAGATATCGGTGACCTGGATGGAGGAAGCTTTTTTAATCGGATAAGCACTTGCTAGAAAGCTTACGAGGAATATGACGGCCAGGCTGGCAAGTGCTTGATAAGCACTGATTGACAAAATAAACGTATAGTCTGCAAATCCTAGATTGTTGACATATTGTTCAATTACTTTAAGGGCGATAAAACTCAATAGTATGGATAAGAAGAATGAAATAATTGATATGATGGTTACTTCCACAGTGAACAATTTAATCAATTGTTTTTGTTTAAAACCAATTGCACGCATAATGCCAATTTCACCGTAACGGCTGCGCAGTGACTGATTGATGATAGATGCAATACTGGTTCCTGCAAAGACGAGAAGTACAATAACAAGGATACCTCCGACACTGCCGATTATTTTTGCAATAACAGGGATGGATTTAGAAGCTTTCAGTGAATAATTTGTCATATAGCCCATTTCATCAAATTGGTTTGCAGCTTCATTTACTGCATTAATATCTGGAACGATGGCGATTGCTTCTTGATATCTTGGGTTCTGGAGGTACTCCTCAAGGGTGAGACCAAGGAAACCTGCATTTAGCGTTTGAACGAGTTCTATACTCGCGACAGAGATGTCCTCCGGAAAGCTGATCAGGTATGGAGGTTCAATTTTACTTTGAATGGTTGCATTCAGTTCTTTGCGTATCCCTTCGTTTTCTTTCACTTTTACGGTGTAACTGATCTTAGTCGGGTCACCTTTCTCCAGGGAGGATTCTATATTTTTGTTGAGAAGGATCCCGTTATCTGAGAGTGACAGGTTTTTTTCATCCGTAAAGTATTGGATGGAGTTATCTGGAATCCCTATCAGCGTCGTAGTGATTTTTTCTTTATTATTTTCAATTCCGATAAATGATTCCGTCCTTGGGAATACACTATGTACACCTTCAACATTTTTGAGCTTTTCAAGGTCTGTGTCTTTCATATCGCCATCAACAGAGGAGACATGGATAAACTTCAAGCTTGAATTGTCTACTACCGTTTCGTTCACACTTGACGTGATGCTGGTGAAAAAGCTCGTTATGATATTGAATAGTAAAATTCCAACGGTGATAATAATAATCGGCGCGATATTTTTCTTGCCGTTTCTTTGGAAGTTTTTGAATCCGAGTGAATAATAGTCTGTTGTTTTCATTATTACACCACCTTTTCGAGTTCCCCTTGGTTAAGGGTGTATAAATGATCGGCATATTGTTTGAAGATTTCATTATGGGTGACGATCAGCATTCCCACTTTTTGTTTCTTTAACTGTTGAAAGATTTCAATGATTTTCAATTCGGTTTCGGTATCGACATTTCCCGTGGGCTCATCTGCCAGGATGATCCTCGGTTGATTTGATAATGCACGGGCTATGGCGACGCGTTGTTTCTCCCCTCCGGATAGGGAAGAAGGAAAGTGAGAGCAGCGGTGTGATAATCCTACGCTCTGCAATAGCTTTTGACTATGTTCCTCCCTCTCTTTTTTTGTCATTTCTTTATTCAAGAGAAGAGGGAGTGACACATTCTCTTGAGCTGAAAGATTCGGTACCAAGTGATAATCTTGAAAAACAAATCCAAGGAACTCTGCTCTCAGATCGGTAAGGTTCTCATGAGAATAAGAGGAAATCTCTTTACCCATCAGCTGAACTTCTCCCCCTGAGGGCAGGTCCAATAGCCCCATCATGCTTAGCAGTGTGCTTTTGCCGGAACCGGATGGCCCCATGATGACATTTAATTCCCCTTCGTGAATTTCAAGGTCGACATTTCTCAATATGGAAATGTCCTGCTCATTGAGTTTATAGTTCTTACTTAATTTTTTTACACTCATTAATGGTTTATTGGTCATGATGAATCTCCTCACCTAATAAGATATGGTTTAAACGGTTGAGAAAAATGGTGGCATAGAAGCTTTTAAAGCTTTGCTCTTCATTTAGTTTGTAGCCCAATCCGTTATGAAGTTTAATCAACTGATCGGCAATTTTATTATCATCTGTTTCTATTCCCATTCTTTTTAGAAATAAGGTTTTTTGGTATAGTTCATAAGCAGGTACCTGACTTGATAGATCAATCTTTATTTTAGCTGCGTAGGGTACTACCTCCTTTAATTCTTTCGAGAATTTTCCCGTAGCTGCCAGACTATTAACAAATAGCAGGTTAGAAAAGTCAGAAGAGTTATCGAACAATTTTGTTTTTCCTTGGCTCAGATTCTTGATTATTTCCGAGGTGTTTTCTGGGAGTTCGTCTTCGTTTAAATCTTCCTCCAATAAAGCTAGTGAGTCAATAAGGTAGCTTGTTTTTATTATATTCCCTGCGTTGACTCGAGAAGGGAGTTCATCTTTTATTGCTTCCGCGACGATTTCTGCCTCTTTCGTATGTTGAAAGGAATCATCCACATACTCTTTCAGATGTATATAACTAAGGATTTCAAAAGCATCCAAGTCCATCAAATCTTCAACGTTAGTCCTTTTCAAAAAGCCTGAGAGGTATTTTTGCAGTTGAATGGCGGACACATCACCCTCCTCTGCAGATTTCAAGGCTACGACCATACTGTAATAAGTGCTGTACGGATTTGATGTTTGTGAGAATAAGGGCATCATTCCATCAGGATAAACATATCGTTTATACTGGTCGATCAATTTATCTTTCTGCAAATACTTGTCCAATTGGTCAAGGTGTGAATAAATCGAAAGAACGTAATATTGCTGTTGGATATTTGCAAACTGGCTGTGACTGCCGGTTATTTTCTGTAATATGGATAACAGTTCTTCAGGACTTAAAGTAACCCATTTTTTCATGTGCATGTTTGTTAAACTCTCGATGGTCAGTAAATCATTGAATTCATAATAGTCTTTTTGAATAATTGAATCATAACTCAATTTATCTATGATGGAAGGGGAGGGATCTATATTCAACAGATTCATAGACTCAATATAATGGCGTATAAAGAGAGGATCTTTTCTATCCTTGATAAAGTAATTCAGCCACTCGGCGATGGTCTCTTTTGTCGGGGAGAAATCGATATTCGCTTTTTTACCCAGCTTGAGCATCATATGCGTCTGAAAGAATTTAACCTCTTCGTATCCTTCCTTATCCTTGAATTCTTTAAACTCATCAGATAGGAAATACCCTTCCTTATAATAGGTTGAATGATAAAGTTTTTTTGTGGAAACCTCTGCATCTTTAATCGTTCGTTCAGTAATCTCTTCCTGATTACATAGTTCAATCAATTTCATAGAATAATATAATCTTTCAATTCCTGTATAAAAGCTTTCTTTTGTTTGAATGAATTCTTCTTTCGATAGTTCATAGGAGAATTGTTTACATACGTTCTTAGGCGGGTTTTTGTCTAATAGCCCTAATGATAAATATGTATATAGAGTAGTGAACTCATCTTTAGAATCTTCGACCGGATAGGTCAAGAAAATCTGGGTATTCTTGGTTAGGTCAGATTTAACCGCTTCTCTGATCCCTGCCAGTTGTTCGCCCAGCGCTTCTTTATTATTTTTACTGAGAGCCACTGACTGGTTAAATAAAGATTGATAACTGAAAAGGGCCACTGTCGCGATTATGATAATAAGATAGGTGATTCTTCTTTTATTTCTCATCATAGTAAGGGAAGATGAATAAATAGAAGTAAATGCCCACTTGAGCATTTACTTCTATAGGTTATAGTACAGATATCGATTAAGATATGTTATAATTCTTTTTAGAGTTTAGGTTGTTAAATAAAGGGGTAACAGCTATTAATAGAATCGGAAAATTGAAGCTGTTGCGCCTTGTTTAACGCCTCTTGCTAAGAAACTTGCTGTATTGTTACCAGATCCGCTGATTGGGACCCCGGAGATATTATAAGAGCCGGAGTAGTCAGAAATCCAGTTATTGTAGTTTGTCCAAGTTCCCGACAATGTATTTCCACTAGCACTTCCACCACTTACACCGCCAATACTCACTCCTAGACCATTCGCTTTAATCGTCCATGCGGTTTTGATCCAGTCTGCATTTGGAGGGTTGTATCCTAAGAATTTAGCACTTACTTGATAACGCTGAGTTTGATAAAAATACGTATTACTCATCCAGATATTCGACTGAATTTCATTTCCAGGAAGGCTGCTGATTGGATCCGTCACTGAATCTGAGTATGCACTCGCAGTGCCTGCAGTTCCTCCCAAGATCATAGCGCCTGCCATTGCCAATCCACCTAAAGTACTTGCAATTTTCTTTTTTGCACCCATCTTCCAATTTCCTCCTTTTTTGTTCTATACTATAACGACTTCAGTATATCAAAGAACAAAACATTTCAATTTATTCAAAAAGTTGTCATTTTCACTGCAAATCTTGTCTGAAGCCAGTTATTTCTGTCATAACGAGAGGCTTAAGTCCCGTTAAACATATCATATTTTACTTTTAATGGGTAAAAATAGGGGCTTTAGTTATATTTTAATGGGGTTATGAGAGGTTTTTACACAGTGATTTATTAATAAAGTTTATTCTTTTCGAGTTGAAGTCAATCATTTGAATAATAATCCCTGCAGAACGTTCCAGATTGAAGGGTTATTGTATATGATTGTTCAAGTTTATGAAAAAAATAGATAATATTTTTCTCAAATGCGCTACTGCGCAATTTTATGAAGCTTGTAAGAGGTTTGACATAACTGGTAATTTTGTTATTATTTAGTTGATTTATAGTTCATATTTCAGAGAGGAGTTGAATGGAATAGATCATTTTACTTTAGGCCAACGTATAAAGTATGTTCGATCGTTAAAGAAGATTAAGCAATCAGGTCTGGCAGAAGGGATCTGTTCGGTATCGTATCTTTCTAAAGTGGAAAATGATAGTTTAACTCCCAGTAAGGAAGTAGAGAGGGCCTTGTTAAAACGACTAGGGATTTATAACAAGGATAAAAGCTTCGAACAAGTACTTTCCAACAGAATCGACGACTGGTTTCAGTCAATCGGTACAAGGGATATAGAAGAAGCGGCAAGTGAATATAAGGAATTAAAACAACAACTGTCATTAACGAGCAGCGAGATCATCCTCATTAAATTTAAGCTTTTTTCTGTTAAATACTATATAGAACTAAAGAGGCATGAAGAAGCTTACAATCTTCTGGAAAATATTCGAGAGTCTCAATTCATCATGGATTACCCCTTACTATACTATTATGAAAAATTCCAAGGAACGATAAGATACATACATAAAGAATTCAACAGTGCATACGAACATTTTGAAGCAGCAAAGAAATACTCTGAATTCATTGATATTCCCCTTGGAGAAAAGTCGTCTTTATTCTACTCTCTAGGTTTGGTTACAGGAAAATTGAATATGAATCAAACGAGTATAGACTATACGAAAAAAGCCCTGTCAATCTATCAATCTGTATATGATTTCAAGAAGTGCGCCAATTGTCATATCTTATTGGGAATCCTTCACAAACGTATAAATCAATTCTCTGAGGCAATCGAGGAATACAAAAAAGCAAGAGAAATTGCGCTGATGGGAGGTTACACTTCAATCCTGCATACGATCGAGCATAATCTTGGCACGTTGTATTCCCACTTTCGTAACTCGAACTTGGCCATCCGCCATTTTAAAAACAGCTTAGAGTTTGAGTGCCGGACGGAGGATGTGTGCAATACTTATATTTCATTAAGTAAGGAATATTATATTTCAAGAATGGTCCATGAAGCCAAGAAAGCGCTAACATCCGGGTATAAGAAGCTGGCTGATAGCGATAAGGTAAGCGACATTCTGCAATTGGAATATGAAATATTGGACAGGTTATATAATGGTGACATTGACAGGTTGGATAACAAGTTACTAAAGGCCATTTTACCAGCGTTTGAAGAAGAGGATCAATTCTGGTTATTATCTGAATACCTTACCTTTATTGGGGAGTATTATTACGAAAACGGCAAGTATAAAAAGTCAGCTCGTTATTATTCACTTGCAAATAAATATTTAAAGAGATTACAAACATAAAATAGTAGGAGGAAGAAAAATGATAAAAAAATGTTTACTTGGACTTTTATTGACTACTGGGATTTTGGGAAGCTCCTTCATGTTTAATCAAACCGAAACGGCTGGGGATGAAATTTTCCCGCCTTTGCTTGATGAAGTTGAACCTGAGGTGGAGGTAATAGTTGATTTGAAAGTTTGAGCACTGGGAAGCCCGAGGATTGTTCTCGGGCTTCCTTTTTTGAGCCATTCATTCACATAGAACTAAAGAGTACCACATAATGGATAGTATTTGGACGCAGTGGGATACGAAAGTATGAGTTGAAGTGTTTTATAATGGGACAGAATAGACCATCTTTATCTGAATATTGAACAAGGTACATGTGTTGAATGTCAGAAAGACCCACTTAATCACTTACTCCGTCAATTCCACATCATGCTCATCAGCCAGTCGCTCCAACTCACTCGTGTATTTTCGCATCCCCGCTCTTCCATCGGCCAGCATTTCATTGGCATCAGCTATCATTTCATAATCCTGTTGTTCAAGGGCGGCCAGTATCTTTAGAAAGGCATTGTTTTGCAAATTAACGGCTTCGATGTAGCGTTCATGAACCTCCTGTACCTCAGGAGTGGCAGGCCTCACTTCTTCGAGCTGATCGAGGAAATCCTTGTACATCGGCATGACCACTTCTTCAATATGGACATAGGTTGTATAGTCGTCCACATAGTTATCACCTGTCACAGTGTCATATTCAGCTATGGCATCTTCTTCTAATACAGCCAGCTCTTTTAAGTCCTCATTGACATACTTCAACAAATCATCTTGCACGGGATCGCCGCAGCCTGATAATAGAAACAGAATGACGGCTCCCAGGAAAAAGACTTTTCCTTTCATTCTTCATCCTCCTCATTTTCTAGGTATCTTTTCAAAGGGGGGCGTGGAAACTGCAACATTGAAGTGTATGTGAAAATCAGCCTGGGTCATTCCGGAATTTTTAAAGGAGTGAGGTGGTAAATGATTTTTCTAGATTAGCAGCGCATCATCGGCTGAGACTAGGGAAGCATGGATTAATTCCTTCCGCTCTCTTTCAAATCTATGGTCCGCTGCTGGAGGTATGAAGAGCGGTTTATTTTTGAAAATGAATGTCGGTATCGGACGTTCTCTTGCTGCAGGACGCTTTGACGGTTCTCCTCTTTATGATTAATATAGACAGAAGAATAATCAAATAAGGTAATAGTAAATGGGAGGGTCATGATGATCATTGGAGCGATAGAAGCAGGCGGAACGAAATTTGTATGCGGAATTGGGAATGAAGACGGCGTAATAACCGAACGGGTATCGATTCCAACAACGACCCCGGAGGAAACGCTGGCCGAGGTGGCAGCGTTTTTCAAGGACAAGCAAGTAGATGCCCTTGGTGTAGGCTCATTTGGACCTGTGGATCTCGATGAGTCAAGTTCTACATACGGTTTTATCACAAGCACCCCAAAACCGCATTGGAACAACTTTGATCTTGTCGGTGAATTAAAGAAGCATTTTGACGTGCCGATCGGATTCGATACGGATGTGAACGCGGCAGCTCTCGGAGAAAGTCTATGGGGAGCGGCAAAAGGTCTGGACAGCTGTCTGTATATGACGGTCGGAACCGGGATCGGTGTAGGGGCATTAGTTGAAGGAAAGCTGATTCATGGGCTGACGCATCCGGAAATGGGCCATATTATGGTGAGGCGGCATGAAGAGGATTCATTTGATGGTCGCTGCCCTTTTCACGGTGATTGCCTGGAAGGACTTGCTGCAGGTCCCGCGATTGAAGATCGATGGGGCAAGAAGGGTCAGGAATTAGTGGATTCCCCTAAAGTGTGGGAATTGGAAGCTTATTATCTGGCTCAGGCGATTGCGAATTATGTGCTTATTTTATCTCCGAAGAAGGTGATCGTCGGCGGCGGTGTCATGAAGCAAGCTCAGCTTTATCCGCTGGTGAGAGAGAAAGTGAAAGAGATTCTTGGAGGATATGTTCAGAGTGAACAAATCCTTGAAAAGATGGATGAGTATATCGTGCCGCCTGGATTGGGTGATAATGCTGGTCTCGCGGGTGCGATTGGATTGGTTAAATAAAGGAATTGGACGGGCCGAAGTGGGACGCGGGGACAGGGACCTTGTCCCATGCGGCAATGATCAGAGTCAGGATGACATTACACCTTTTAAAGCAGAAGAGAAAATAGTACAATCATCAGTAATCTATTTTTACATCCCTTTAACAGGGAAGATTCAGGAGGAACTTATGAACCAACCACTATTTCTACAGCCCGTATTCCAGGAACGAATCTGGGGAGGTACGGCGTTAAAGGATCAATTTAATTATGACATCCCTTCGGATCAAACAGGGGAATGCTGGGCGATTTCAGGCCATCCGAACGGACAGAGTACGGTTGTGAATGGAGAGTTTGCCGGGAAGACGATCGGCGAGCTTTGGAATGAGCACCGTGAATTATTCGGCGGCCACACGTCACCGGTATTTCCGCTGCTGACGAAAATTCTGGATGCGAATGCGGATTTATCGGTGCAGGTGCATCCGGATGATACATATGCGAAGGAGCATGAAAACGGCGAGCTTGGGAAGACCGAGTGCTGGTATATCATTGATTGTGATGAAGATGCCGAAATGATTTTCGGTCATACGGCAGGGACGAAGGAAGAGTTTGTATCGATGATTGAAAATGGCGAGTGGAATGATCTGCTCCGCCGCCTTCCGGTGAAGCCTGGTGACTTCTTCTACGTGCCGAGCGGGACCATCCATGCTTTATGTAAAGGTACGCTTGTGTTGGAAACTCAGCAAAGCTCTGATACGACTTATCGCGTGTATGATTATGACCGCCGTGACGCTGAAGGGAATACCCGCGAGCTTCACATTGAGAAGTCGATTGAAGTGACGACGATCCCTCATCGCAATACGGATGTGCAGCCTGCTGTCGAGGAGCGTGACGGGGTTGAAGTGACGAAGTTTGTGAAGGCTGAGTATTTTACAGTTTATAAGTGGCGGGTTGATGGACATGCTTCGTTTGTACAGAATCAGCCCTTTCAATTGGCGAGTGTATTGGATGGAGAAGGTACACTGAAAGTGCAGGGAGAATCTTATACATTGAAAAAAGGTAACCACTTCATTCTGCCGGCTGACATTGAAACGTTTGAAATCGAAGGTCAACTGGAATTGATCGTTTCGCACGTTTAACGCTTTAAAGGAGCGAGGGACGGGCTTTTAGTGTAGTAAAGAAGCAAAGCATCCAAAGGCGGATGCTTTGCTTCTTTTTGCGTCTCGGAAAATTTAAACAAACGTTTGATTAACAAGTTCAATCATTGGTGCTGCAGGGGTTGAGGAGTTTAAACAAACGTTTGATTGGATTGGGGAGGGGGCTGGGACAAGGGAACTGCCCCCAAGGCACATGCTTTCGTACTTTAAAGCGGTCTGGGACGGGCCTTTAACTTGGTAAAGGCCCGTCCCTCATTTACTTCATCACTTTTTTCAAGTAGAACTCAAAGATCAAGTCGATGAGTACGACGATGGTGGAGCGCGGGGTCAGGTCGTAGCCTGCGAATTGTACTTTTTGTACGTCGGCGCTAATGGAGTTGCGTGTGATTTTGGCCAGGGTACTGTCGGCCGAGTTCGTAATGGCGAGTGTATCTGCATTTTTGTAGCGGATTTTCTCTGCCGCACCGACGATCGTTTTCGTTTCGCCGCTTGATGAGATGAAAACGATCAGGTCATTTGGCTGCACCATGTTGGGGAGCAGGTCGATGATATGTGATTCGTACACATAGGAGGTCGGCTTGTTGACCTGCATGAATAATTTGCTGAAGTATTCCCCGACCATTTTGGTCAATCCGACCGAGACAATCATGACCCTGCCGGCCTGCAGGATCTGCTCACTGATTTTCTCAAGCTCCTCCACTCGCAGGGAGGACAGGGTCCGCCCCATATCCTGGCTGTAGCGGTCGAGCATGTTCTCCGCCGGCCCCACGTTTTCATCGATGCTTTTCAAGACAAACTTAAATTCAGAGAAGCCCTCAAGCCCGAGCTTCCTGCACATCCGGACAATTGTTGTCGTGCTGACGCTGTTGCTCTCCGCCATCGCTGTGAGCGATTGATTTTTAGCCGTGTCTAAATGTTCCTCAACGTAATAGAGTACGTGCTTTTCTGCGTATGTAAGTTCCCCGATTGACGATGCGAACCGATCCAGTACCTTCCCCATAATAAACTCCTTTGCATAACGCTTGATATTTTCTAGTATATCTACAATTTTCAAGTCCTATTAGGACACTATACATGGTAGTGCTTTCATTCTGTACAATTATACTTTTTATGTACCGTTTCGACAAGATTCGCCATGTTATAAATAGATTGTAAGGGATTTCATAACAAATGCTTTAGTTCTGTAAAACTTATTGTAGTTATTAGCTGGTTCTAGCTGTTGATTGGAGTGGAAGACGAAGACTCCTGCGGAAGAAGTGGCCAATGTGAGACCCCGCAGGAGCGCATGCGACGAGGAGGCTCACGGGTCACCCGCGGAAAGCGAAGTCTTTCACGGAAATCAACAGCGGTGTTTAACACAGACAAATTTTTAATAGAGAGGTGAACCTCAATGGAATTAAGAAAAATGACAGATGAACAGCTTGTCATATTCGATGTGGATTCAACATCGAAGCAAGAGATTCTTCAAACTCTTGTCGAGGCATTATACCAAAAAGACATACTTACTTCTAAAGAAGATTTTTTACAAGCAGTACTTGAAAGGGAACAGATTTCGCCGACCGGACTCGAAGCAGGACTTGCGATTCCTCACGGGAAGAGCGGTTCCGTCAAGAAAGCTGCATTCGCCGTGGCAAGACTCAAAAATGGAATCGATACATGGGAAAGCATTGACCCGAACAATAAGGTGCAACTGGTTTTCCTACTGGCGATCCCGGATGCTGAAGCAGGCTCGACTCACTTAAGCGTACTATCCGAGCTGAGCACAAGGCTGATGGACAAAGCGTATGTCGACAACCTGATGAACGCAGCGACTCCGGCAGAATTTTTAGCAGCATTGGATCGCAAAGAAACAGTGGTTGAAGCACCTCAGGAATATACAAAAACGGTCCTTGCCATCACAGCATGTGCTGCAGGGATTGCACATACGTATATGTCGGCGGAGGCTTTGGAAAAAGCGGGCCGCGAGATGGGTATCCGCGTCCTCACCGAGAAACAGGGTGCGAACGGGATAGAAGATGCTCATAAAGGAGCTATTTTAAAAGAAGCGGATGCTGTCGTGTTTGCAACCGACATTGCTCCAAAGAACAAAGAACGATTCGCAGGGAAGCCATATGTGCAGACACGTGTGGCAGAGCCGTTGAAGCATGCAAAAGACATCCTGAACCGCGCATTAACGAACCCGGATGGAACAGTCGTTGGCGACGAAGGTGAAGAAGAGATGGCAGCATCATCTGGCAGCAAGCAAGGCTTACTTTCTGAAATAACGCAGGCGGTCATGACGGGTATCTCCTACATGATCCCGGTCCTTGTCGCAGCGGGTCTGATGATGGGAATCGCGAAACTGGCGGCAATGCCGTTTGGACTTGTAGACCAAATCCATGACATCAAATTTGCGACTCATTCGAACGAACTGTTCGTCATCCTGCATCACCTCGATAAATTCGGGGGCATGATCTTTAAGTTCATGTATCCGATCTTCGGTGCGTTCGTTGCGTATTCCATCGCCGACCGTGTCGGACTTGTCTCAGGTTTCATCGGAGGGGTTTTTGCCGCAGGACTTCATTACACATTCTGGGGAGTCGAAGGCGGTATTCCTTCAGGATTCCTGGGTGCATTGATTCTTGGTTTAACGGCCGGTTATGTCTCTAAATTCTTAAATGAAAAAATCAAGCTGAATAAAAATCTGATCGCCATGAAGCCGATGCTGATCATTCCGGCGATTTCGGTTCTGACGATTTTCTTCTTGAACTTTTATATTGTCGATCCTGTTTTCGGAGGATTGAATGCTTTACTAAGCGAATGGATCACGGCAGCTCAAGGCGCTGGAAACGTTGTATTGGCAAGTATCATTGCAGCGGCTACCGCGTTTGACCTTGGAGGACCGATCAACAAAGCCGCCGGTGCGATTGCAATCGGACTTGCAGCAGACCAGATTTACCCGCTGACGGCACGTGTGTTGGCAATTGTCATCCCGCCGATCGGATTGGGACTCGCAACGGTCATTGATAAATACGTTGTAGGACGCCGCGTATTTGACGCGAACCTGCGTGTAGCAGGGAACACTTCTTTACTGCTTGGTTTCATCGCGATCAGTGAAGGTGCGATTCCATTCATGCTGAGGAACCCGCTGATCACGATTCCGATCAACATCATCGGTGCCATACTTGGTGCTGTAACTGCAGTAACTCTAGGTGCCGTTCAATGGTATCCACTGCCGGCTGTATGGGGATGGCCGCTGGTTGAGAACATTTGGGCGTATCTGATCGGACTGGTTGTAGGTGCAGGATTTATCGCATTTGCAAATATCTTCATCCGATTTGCGATTTTGAAAAAGAACGAGAAATAAAGGAGTCCGCATGGGGAGGGACCGGTTTCCCGGTCCAGCCGACGCGGAGTGCCATCATTCTGAACATATACAATCATAAAAAGGGGGCCAGGGTCTATTTTGACCTGGACTCCTTTATCTATTATTGGAGGGAACATCATGAAGAAACGCGTCTACGTCGTACCACATTCCCATTGGGACCGCGAGTGGTATTTTACAATAGAAGATTCGAATGTATTGCTGGCAGAGAACCTGGATCATCTTATGGATGTTCTTGAAAAGAATGAAGAATACACAGGCTATGTATTCGATGCCCAGGCAAGTGTGATCGAGGAGTACTTGAAGGTCCGTCCGGAAAACAGGGACCGCCTAAAGGTGTTAGTGGAAGCAAAGAGAATATTCATCGGTCCGTGGTACACACAGACGGATTCGCTTCTGGTGCATAAGGAATCGATGATCCGCAACCTGCTTTATGGAACGAAGATTTCAAAGAGCTTCGGCCACAGCATGAACTGCGGCTACCTTCCGGATATTTTCGGGCAAAATCAGTATCTGCCTTCGATCTTTAAAGGGTTCGGCATTGATAACAGCGTGCTGCAGCGCGGGATTTACACTGACCAGTTGAAAGGGGACCTGAATTTTACATGGAAATCTCCTGACGGCGAAACGGTGAATGCGAATAACATCTATTTCGGGTATGGGCCGGGTAAATTCCTTGAAGCATCAGAGGAGTATAAAGAAGAGCGGTTGTTCCCGATTTTGGAGAAATTAGCTGAAATGAACACGAACAGTGACAATCTGTTGTTGCCGGCAGGCGGGGATCAGGTTCTCGTGCGTGAGCATTTTCCTGAAACGATCAAGAAGTTGAACGAAGACTCTGCGGAGTATGAATTTGTTTTGTCTGATTATGAGACGTTCATGAAGGATACGTGGGAAAATGGTGATGCTTTTTCTAATGTAATCGAAGGAGAGCTGACGGCTACCCAGAAATCCCGGATTCATAATACAATCCGTTCGCAGCGCTATGATATCAAGAAATTGAATTATGAGGTGGAGCATAAGATTTTGAATGTGCTGGAGCCTTTAGCGGTTATCGGCCAGTCACTGGGATTCCGTTATCCGCAAGCATGGCTTGACGGTATGTGGAAGCAGCTATTCGATGTCCATGCCCATGACAGCATCGGGGGATGTAACTCGGATGATACGAACCGCGACATCGTGCAGAGGTTGGAAAAGGTGGAGCGTATTGCCGATGGCTTGTTGAACATCTTGAAGAAGCAGATGACGGAAGCTGTTAGCAACAAGCTTGGTAAGGAAAATGTATTTGTTTTCTTTAATACGAATGCTTCGGTGTTCTCCGGATCGGTTGAAGCGGTACTGTTTACGAAGTCGAGCCATTTTAAGGTGAAGGATATGGCTGGCTCGGATGTTCCTGTCGAAGCGATCGACCAGGAGTATATCAGCGGCGGGAAGAAAATCGTCGTGACGGCAGAGGGCGAGAAGCAGGTTGAAGTGCCGGGTTATTACCGTACAGTGGTGATGGCTGAATTGAAGGACGTTCCGGCGCTTGGTTATAAGACGTTTGTGGTCGAGGAAGCGGAAGAAGGTATGAAGAAACTTGTAGAAGCTGAACAGACTTCTATCGAGAATGAGCATGTGAAAGTGGAGTTTGCAGATGGGAATGTGACGCTGACTAAGAAAGAAACGGGTGTTAAGATTCCGCAGCTTCTGCGCTTCGAAAATGTAGCAGATGCCGGGGATTCCTACGATTTCTCACCGCTTGAGGGAGACGAACCGATTCTTTTAGAAAATGGAGAGCTGCTTTCTGTTGAAACCGGCGGGCTTTCGCAAAAACTGATGATGAAGCATGAAGCACTCGTACCGGGTAACCTTGAAGACCGTCAAGCGGAGATCAACAGTGAATCATTAGTGATCATTTCGACTCTTGAGGTAAGAAAAGACGAGAAAGTGGTACGTGTTCAGCACAGTATCGATAACTCGGTTGAAGATCATCGGGTGCGTGTTTTGTTAAATACAGGCTTTGAAAATCCTGGAGCGTCGTTTGCCGATCAAGGATTCGGCTTGATTGAGCGCAATGCAGAGAATCCTTATATGAAGAACTGGAAAGAGAACGGTTTTGCAGAAGCTCCCGTACCGATTTACGCTCTTGAAAATTTTGCAGGCGTAACTGATGGAGATTCCACTTTTGCAGCGATCACAAGAGGCATCAAGGAGTATGAACTGGTTGGAGGAGAGCTTGCACTAACCCTGTTCCGAAGCGTCGGTCTGCTAGGAAAAGACGATTTAGCGTGGCGTCCTGGAAGAGCCTCAGGTATCAACAACAAAGTAGTCTACACACCTGATGCGCAAATGAAACAGCATATGGTATTTGAATACGGAATCTATGCCGGTGCTGCAGAGCCAGTTGCCTTGTTCGGTGAAATGGATCATTATATCGGGCGACATGTTTCGTATCAGAAACAGGCTCTGAATACATTTGAGGAACGCTTGGAGCGGTTTGAAATTCCTTATCCTGTGAAGGAGCTTGCTGATTCGATTTCGATATTGCAGGTGGATAATCCTTCTGTGGTGATGAGCAGTTGTAAGCGTGCGTATGATGATGGGGCAGTGGTTGTCCGGTTCTTTAATCCGACTGAAGAGGTTCAGAGGTTTAACTTGGGTACAGGTTGGAAGGACATTTCGGTTGTTAACCTTGCGGAGGAAGCGGTGCGGGAGCAGACTGGTACCGAATTCGAGATTGGTGCTAAGGGGCATGTGACTTTGAAGTTGTCGTAGGCTTCTTGGGAGAGGGGGACAGGTAAGTTGTCCCAGAAATTTTGAATGGCTGGGAAGCTGGACCTGTCCCTGCGTCCCAGAAAACCTGTCCCACCTAATAAAATTCGACAAGTTGCTCAATTATTTTGATTTAGGGCGCAATTATTTCTAAAGTGGCGCGATTACCTTGAAAGTGGCGCAATAAATTCAGAAGTGGCGCAATTATCCTTAAAAGTGGCTCAAATAAGGATGAATGCTTGGCGTTATTAAGATGCAAATGAGAAATTTTAAATAAAACAATCATAAAATAACGAAATAAGGGCGTAACGGATAAATATATATACAGTTTGGTGCAGCGCGAGTGTTTTTTTTGAAAAAAAGATCCCAGTCAATCTGATATGGATATGGTAATGGTCCGTGAACCAGCAATAGAGTAAGGGACCTGTCAAGTAACCAAACCACAAATTACACTATAATGCTTTAACGTGGTCTGGGACGGGCCTTCAAATTAAAAAATCTATCCCAAGAAGGTGAAGGCATGACAAAAAACGAATTACTAACAAACATCGAAAAAAGGCTAAGAACCATTTACGGTGAAGACTTCAAAGAAAAGTACATGGCTTCTTTTAACGAACTGGTAGGAAGGTGGAGCACTCATTCGTTTGAAAAAGCAACACCTGTCTCCGAAGAAAACGTCTACCTGATCACATACGGCGACAGCATCTATGAAGAAGGAAAACCGACGCTTGAGTCGCTGCGCTCTTTTTTAAACGAAAAAGTGAAGGGGACGGTCACGGATGTCCACCTGCTTCCGATGTTCCCGTACACATCGGATGACGGATTTTCGGTCGTGGATTACCGCCAGGTCGATCAGAAGCTGGGTGACTGGGAGAACATCGAGGAGCTTTCAAAGGATTATCGCCTCATGTTTGATTTCGTGGCCAATCATATCTCTAAGTCCAGCGAATGGTTCCAGGGATACCTGAACGGCGATGAAAAATACCAGCATTATTTTATCCCGAGAGATGACTCGTTCGATGCAAGTGAAGTGGTCCGTCCCCGGACGTCACCGCTACATCACGAATACGAAGGGAATAATGGAGTGAAAACGGCCTGGACCACGTTCAGTGAAGATCAGGTTGACGTCAACTTCCGCCATTTTCCGGTGCTGGTTGAAATGACGGAGATCCTTTTGGAATATGCAAGCAAAGGCGGGACAAGCATCCGCCTCGATGCGATCGGGTTCATCTGGAAGGAGTCCGGCACGACATCCATTCACTTGCCGCAGGCGCATGAAATCATCAAGCTGTGGAGGGACGTTGTCGACTATTTCAAACCGAACACGCAGATTATTACGGAGACGAATGTCCCTCATAAAGAAAACATCAGTTATTTCGGTGACGGAACCGACGAAGCCAATATGGTCTATCAATTTTCCCTCCCGCCGTTGGTGCTGTATTCACTGACAACTCATAATGGTGAAAAGCTGACGGAATGGGCGAAGACGATTGATACTGTATCGGATACCGCGACATACTTCAATTTCCTTGCCAGTCACGACGGAATCGGGATGCGTCCTACGGAAGGGATCCTGACCGAGGACGAGAAACAGATGCTTGTTGAAAAAGTGAAGGAAAACGGCGGCCGTGTGTCGTATAAAGCCAATAGTGACGGCAGTCAGTCTGTTTATGAATTGAACATTAATTATTCCGAAGCGCTTGTGAATAAGGGCGAGGACGCGACGGAAGAAGCGGAAGTGGCGAAAATGCTCGCAGCCCACTCGATTCTCTTGTCATTTGTTGGCGTTCCTGCGATTTATTATCATTCGCTCCTAGGTTCTCAAAATTACGAGGCAGGTGTGGAAGAGTCGGGCATCAATCGCCGGATCAATCGTGAGAAGCTTGAACTTGGAAACATCCTGGCGGAATTGGAATCAGATTCCCGCCGCAAAGGCATTTTCGAAGGACTGCAAAACATGATCGCAATCCGTCAAAAAGAATCAGCGTTTTCTCCTTATGCGGGACAGGAAGTACTGGATCTGGGTGAAAACCTGTTTGGTCTAAAACGTATCAACGCTGATACTGGGGAAGAGATAACGTTCGTCGTGAATCTGGATTCACGCACCGTTGAGGTCGAACTCCCTAAGCCTGGTACGGATCTAGTAACGGGAAAAGAAATGAGCGAAGCTGTCGAGCTGGAGCCTTATCAGTTTGTGTGGATTAAATAAGGTATAAATTTACCGGTGCTGGCGGCTGAGAAAGGCTTCCGGCACCTTTTATTAGGAGCGTGTAAAATATGAAATATCTAATAGCATCTGATTCCTTCAAAGATTCGCTTTCAGCCTATGAAGTCGGGGAGGCGGCGCGGGAAGGGATCGTTTCGGCGGTTCCTGAAGCAAGCGTCGTGATTTCGCCGATGGCGGATGGAGGGGAAGGAACGATTGATGCGCTGCTGGCGTGTATGAATGGAGTGGAAAAAGAAGTGGTGGTTCATGATCCGTTGATGAATCCCATTCCAGTCAGCTATATTGTGCTCGATGAAGATACCGTTTTTATTGAGAGCGCACGCAGCAGCGGACTTCCGCTTGTTCCTTTTGAAAAACGCAATCCGATGAAAACCAATACCTATGGGCTTGGAGAACAGATTCGGGATGCGGTGCAGAGCGGCTACCGAAACATTGTCATTTCCCTTGGCGGCAGCGCAACGAATGATGGCGGCGTGGGGATGCTGCAGGCGCTTGGGTGGAAGTTTTATGACCGGGATGGAAAACTGATTGGGAATGAAGATAATCCACTGTTGAAAGTGGCTTCTTTTCTAGATGATGAACGACTTCCCGGGCTCGAGCAATGCACGTTCACGATTGCCAGCGATGTGACGAATCCGTTTTATGGATTGCAGGGTGCTGCGTATATTTTCGGAAAACAAAAAGGTGCCACTGATAGGGATATTATTGAGTTGGACAAGTGTCTGGTGAACATCGCTGGCTTATTTGAAAAAGCATACGGCATCAATCTTCAGCAGGTTGAAGGGGCCGGAGCTGCCGGCGGGCTTGGAGGCGGAATAGCCGCAGGGCTGAAAGGTGTTCTTCAATCCGGGGTAGAAACGATCTCGAAACTTACAAAGTTAGAAGAAAAAGTTGTTGAAGCGGATGTCATTTTTACCGGAGAAGGCAGTCTCGATAAGCAGTCCCTGATGGGGAAGGTGCCCGTCGGCGTAGCAAAACTTGCGAAGAAGCACGGTAAAAAGGTGATTGGAATAGCCGGCAGAGTGGATACAGATTTGGGAGAAGTGAATCAGTATTTGGACGCGGTTTTTTCCATTCAGACCGAATGCAGAACCTTGGAAGATTCCCTTACGAAAGGTGTGTCGAGCAAGCAGGTGCGGACGACGGTGGAGCAGGTTGTCAGGTTAATAAAATAGTAATCAAAAAAGCCGCAGAGAAGAATCTTCTGCGGCTTTTCTAACGCTCACGATTGACGTTGCATATGAAGCTGGATTTAGATGGCTAAAATCTTCAGATAACCAACCACTTTTTAAAGTGAGTTCTTCCCCATCAACGGATACTTTGTGTACCTGCAATCCAGGCTGCCATCAGCAAACACCTTGATCCCCGTAGACTCTTTCATCGGGAATACTCTCGATGTAAAAACGACTTCCCCATCATTGATGAATATTTCAGCGATACTTCTGTCAACAAAGATTTGGATGTTGACGGCGTCCCCGATTTCAAGCTCTGAACTTCTCTCATATCCATATTCCCCTCCGAACTTTTCTTCGAAGTTTTCACGATTCAAGGTGACGGCCTTTTCGGCACGGTTGAATTTCAGCACCAGTCCTTCTTTTTCAGAGGAGAAAAGTTCGATACCGAATGTATCGGATTCAATTGCATCCAAGGTGATTTCCAGCTCATATTGCTCGCAGTCCGAACACAATACTTTGCTTTCACGATACAGTCTTAGTTCCGCTGATTCTGCCTGCTTTCTAAGCTTCTTCAATTCCCGTGCCGGCTTTTGAACGAGCTTGCCGTCCACAATATCAAGCTTCCGCGGGATGGTCAGGCAATGCGCCCACTCCTCTTTGTCAGAAGGGTAGTCCATCTCACCCATGCCGGCCCATCCGAACAGGAGTCGTTCCTTGTTTTTTCCTTCAAAGGTTTGAGGGGCATAGAAGTCAAAGCCCTTGTCCAGTTCGTGGTGGCTCCCGACCTTGAATGTCAGATTCTCGATATCCATTTCACCAAGAACGTAGATGACATTATAAAGATTTTGATACGTATGTTCTTCCGCCTCCAGTCCCTGAGGTGAAACAACGAGCACATCCTGCCCGTTCAATTCAAAGTAGTCGGGGCACTCGAGCATGTAGCAGGATTCCGGTAAGTTCAGGTCCAGATCCAATTCGCCTTTAAATGTCCAGTCCCGCGCATTGCTTGATTCGTAGACGATGATGGCACCGGTCAGATTCGTACGCTGTGCACCGAGCAGCATATAATAGGTATCGTTTTTCTTAAATACCTTCGGATCGCGGACATGCCCTGTATAGCCTGCAGGAACTCCTTCGATAATCGGGTTATTTTCATGTTTTCGGATATTCCCGTCCTTGTCCATGATGGCCAGACATTGATTCGCTGACCGCTCCTCGGCGTTGTATTTGATATTGCCGGTGTAATAGAGATAGAGTTCTCCGTCAATTTCAATGGATGCTCCGGAATAGGCACCGTGCGACTCATACTCTTCAACAGGTACAAGGGCTGTCGGAAGTCTTTCCCAATCCACTAAATCAGCAGATTTCACGTGCGCCCAGTGCTTCATGCCGTGTATTGCACCGAACGGATACCATTGATAAAAGACGTGGAACTCACCATTAAAGTAAGCGAGTCCATTCGGGTCGTTCAGCAGGCCGTACCCGGGGTGAATATGATAGGCAGGCTTCCACGTAGAAGACGCGGATTTTTCCTGCAGCTGCTCGGGCTCATTTTCTTTAGCATCAAGGATGGTGCGGTATTTAGGTTCGGTGTATCTATTCATGTGTGTCAAATTCCTTTCGTTAAAGAGATTTTCCCTTGCGCGGGAAGAATCGACTATAAATGGTTTTATTTGAAAGTGTCAGGTTGGTTTCGATTGTATAGGGTCAATTTCGACATAAGAATGAAAACTTTCGATAAAAGAAACCGGATTTTTGAAAATAAATCTTTTGATTTCGATAATAAATGTTTCTTTTTCGATAATAAAATGCAAAATGGCCGTTCGGGGACTGCCGGAAGTCCCTCATTACAGGCTGGCACGCCTTATCGTAGGACCAAATAACCTAATGAAGCAAAATATAAAGTGAAACGCATCAGTTTTTACTGTGAAAAATCAAAAATTCGCCCAAATAACACCAGAATCCGGTCTATATAAAGAAAAGCAGGCAAGTGAACCCCACTAACCTGCTTTTATCAAATTTTTATTAAATCAAACTTCCTTCTTATCAGAATATCCAAACATCCATGTCAGGACAAATGCAACTCCGATCGCGACAACGTTGATCAGGATATATTGGAGAATCTGTCCGTTCAGGTAGAGAAGGGTACCCGGGATGACCGTGATGGCCATGCCCGTTGCTTTCAGTCCCATGATGGAAGCGAGGAATCCTCCGACTCCGCCTCCGATGAGGGCCATGACGAATGGCTTTCCGTAGCGCAGGTTCACACCGAAGATGGCTGGTTCCGTGATGCCAAGGAATGCTGAAAGGGAAGATGGTAAAGCCAGTGCCTTCAGTTTCTTGGACTTTGTCTTTAAACCAACTGCCAGTGCCGCGCCGCCTTGTGCTGCAATCGAGCAGGTGATGATGGCGTTGTACGGGTTATTTCCGTATTTCGCCAGCAGTTGAATCTCGAGCATGTTAAAGATGTGGTGGATCCCAGTGACGACGATGATCTGGTTGAGTCCGCCGATTAGGAGTCCGCTGATGCCGAATGGCCATTCAAGGACTGCGATTGTTCCATCCAGGATGATGGTTTCAAGGCTGTGGAAGATAGGTCCGATCACAAATAAAGCCAGCGTGATCATGATCAGCAGCGTCAGGAATGGTGTGACAATTAAATCCAGCGCTTCTGGTGTGCGTTTTCGTATTTGTTTTTCCAGCTTTGCACCCAGGATTCCGGCGATGAAGGCTGGGAGAACGGAGCCTTGATACCCGACGACCGGGATGAATCCGAAAAATTCAAGCGGCTGAACGTCCCCGCCAGCGACTCCCCATGCGTTCGGAAGGGATGGGCTGACAAGCATCAATCCGAGGACCATTCCGACAATCGGTGTTCCGCCGAATACTCTGAACGTGGACCAGGCTACCAGGGCAGGCAAGAAAATAAAGGCCGTATCAGTCAGGATCTGCGTGAATAAAATAAAATTCTGGGATATATCGTCCGGCGTCATTCCAAAGAAGGCCAATATTTGCTCCTGCATGACAAGTCCGCGCAACCCCATGAAAAGCCCGGTGGCCACAAGTACCGGAATGATCGGTACAAAGACGTCACCAAAGGTACGAATTGCCCGTTGGAACGCATTTCCGCTTTTCGCGGCTTCTTTCGACTGCTCACCCTTCGTCGAACCTGAAACCCCTAAGTTTCTCACTTCTTCATAGATACGGTTTACAGTCCCGGTTCCGAATATGATTTGATATTGACCGGAGTTGAAGAATGCGCCTTTCACTTTATCCGTATTTTCTACAGCTTCTTGATCTATTTTTTCTTTGTCTTTCACCATGATTCGTAAACGAGTTGCACAATGGGCGACAGAAAGGATGTTATCTTCGCCGCCGACTCCCGCTAGAATATCTTCTGCGATTTTTCTATTCTCTGACATCGTTTCTCCTCCTTTGTTCATATGTGTAATCGATTTCATACAAGTAGAAAATAAAAGTATCGGCAAATAGGATGCCCATACAAAAGAACTTTGTGTAATCGATTACACATACGGCATATCGTTATGTAATCGATTACATAGAATTATACACTATCTTTTTTTACTAGTCCATAGTCTAATACAATTTTGCTGGTAGGGATGTTTTTTTGATTGATCAGGGATAGGATCAGGTTTGCCGCTTCCTGTCCAGCTTTGTTGTATTGAAAATCGACGGTTGTCAGGGATGGCGTTACGTATTGAGATAATTCTGATGCACCGACTCCTGTCAAGGCCATGTCCTCGGGGATCCGCAATCCAGCTTCTTTGATATAATTCATTGCCCCGATGGCCAGCCGGTCTGTAACGGCAAACACCGCAGTGGGACGCTGAGCTGATTCTTCTATCATATTCTTCATAGCCTGGTAACCCGATTCCACATCGAAAAAGGCGGTCTGAATCCAATGCTCCTCAATTGGTAGTCCATGCTTTTCCATAGCGGCAAGATACCCTTTTTTCCTCAACAAACCAACGGCGCGATCAGATTCACTCACTCCGATAAACGCGACTTTTTCGTGCCCTTTTTCGATTAAGTACTCGATCATGTCTTGAGTCGCCATGATTTCATTGAACACAACGGATGGGGTGTCCGGCATATCCTGTCCGACGACTACGAATGGAATCTTCAATTTCTGGATTTCCTCCACCAGCTGTTCACTCGTGTTTGTCGCAGAAAGAATGATTCCTTCAACATCCCTGCTTTTCAGGAGCTTCAGGAACTCTATTTCCTTTTCGGCACTTAAATTCGTATTTGCCAGCAAAAGCTGATAACCCTCCGCGGCAAGCACGCGGTCAAGCCCATTCACCATCCGGCTTGTCGTCTCGGAACCAAGCTTCGGCAAGATTACACCGATTACCTTCGTCTTCTTCGTCCGCAGCGACTTCGCATTCTCACTTGGGACATAACCCGTTTCTTCTATTACTTTAAGAATCCTTTCCCGCGCTTCTTCGCTTACATACCCGGAATCGTTCAGCATCCGGGAAACCGTCGCGCTGGAAACGTTTGCCCTTTTGGCCACTTCTTTGATTGTAATCAAGTGAAGTCCTCCTCGTCATTACTCATGCATTTATTTTACATAATGAGCGGGGAGATTGGAAGGTCGGGATTTTTGGAGGTTACAGCGAACTGTGCGCTCCTGTCCCTCAGGCTCCTTCCTCTTGAATCCTTACTATATTGTCTTTTGATGTTAATAACAGTAGACGTTTCCCTTGAATTTCTTATTAGAGAGACAATACTGCTTCACCTTTACGGACACTTGTTTGCTGCATACTATGCAAGCAGCGTTGACGGCCGATGTCCGTTCCGGTTGCCTGTCGCTTTTTAATTTGAGTGTATGTTCTACTCTAGCTTTTTGATCGATGATATTTGCCTTAGAAATAGCATGATAAATGTTTGAAATATCACTGTCACTCAG
The DNA here is from genome assembly GCF_038405515.1 of Rossellomorea oryzaecorticis. GTDB lineage: Bacteria > Bacillota > Bacilli > Bacillales > Bacillaceae_B > Rossellomorea > Rossellomorea oryzaecorticis_A. The sequence continues at coordinate 194,210 of NZ_JBBYAF010000001.1, forward strand.
CAAAGGCTCTTTATGTTGAATTTTTAAGACGGATACTTTTCTATGAATATATTCTGATAACTCAATATCATAGACAATCAGTTCATTCGATGCTATTTTTCGGTAATCCAGGTCAACCTTGAAGGTACATCTTTTCGTAAAGGAAACCATTGAAATAAATAAATGGCGGTATTTTTCATGGATGAGTGCCTTTAACGCTTCGATGTGCCCGTAATTTTGGACAAAGGGGTTCATCATTTTAAACTTCCCATTCACCAGCCACGTTTTCCGGTCTTTCCCGCCATAAATCGTACCCTGATAATTTTTCGTTTCAATCGTAAAGATCCCGTATGGTGTGAAAACAACATGATCAATTTGAGAGTACCCCGATTTCGCCTTTGGATTTCTCACGAGAAGGTCGCTCAAGTAGAGGCAATCCTTTGGGAGTTGATCGAGCTGGATATCAATCTTGTATTCTCCCAGTTCGCCTTTTCTGGCGGCAATCGCTTCGTTCATCTCTTTGGGTAATTGAGCTGCTTTTTTCTTTTGTTTGAGCTGTGGAACCTCTTTTTTCTTTTTAAGAAAGTTTAAGAGTCGTAACATCATTTCCTCCTTTATGTTTCGTAAGGCTGCTATATGTGTAATATCGGTCTATACAAAGGAGTTTTTTACTTGGGTCTTTTCGATGTATACAAGCGAGCTAATCCCCTTGGGTGTCCGGTTGATTTTACTTTTTTATATGAGAAAAGTATCATAAGATAGAAATCTTTTTGCCTGTCTCATAATAAAGAAGGTGGAACAATGAATGAGAGACAACAGAAAATTATACGAATCCTTTTAAGTCAGGCCAATCAATTCTTGCTTGTTAAGGATTTAACGGATGAATTGAATTGTTCTGAAAAAACGGTGCGAAATGATTTAAAGGTGATTGAGTCATATACAGAGGATTATGCATCAGCTGTTTTGATACGAAAACCAGGTCTGGGGATTTGTATTGAGATTAATGAAGATGATAAATCAAGGTTATATAAAGAACTTCAGGCAATGAGTTCAAAGGGAAATACGTTTGAAGATGAGGAGAGGCTGGTTCGAATAGCTTATCATCTTCTGATGAGCTTGAAGTCTGTTACCGTTCAAGACCTTATGACCAGTTATTATGTCGGTAAGTCTGTCATCCGAAAAGATATAGAACAAATTGAAATGTGGTTAAGTCGTTTCGACTTGTTACTGGAGTCTAAGCAGAAGGTTGGCTTGACCTTAGAAGGAACAGAAAAGAATAAGCGGTTGGCGCTGTCACGGTTGTCTGAACTGGTCCGATCGGAAGAAACCAGTGCATTTTTGAAGAAGCAATTTGCTCCTTATGAAGTCAATGGGGTTGTGTCTGGGCTGAGGGAGCTGCAGAAGAACCATTCCCTGGCTTTTACCGATGATTCTTTTGATCGAATCGTGATCCACACACTCATGATGGTCAAGAGAACAAAACTTCACCAATTCATCGCGCTGTCGGATGCTGAAATTTCGTTTGTGAAAAAGCAAAAGGAATTTAGTTGGACAGGCGAATTGCTTGAGACACTGGAGAGGTTCTTTTCGGTTCGTTTTCCAGAAGAAGAAAGGGCTTATTTGACGCTGCACTTCCTTGGAGGGAAATTTCTGCACAGGGATCGTGATGATTTAGAAGGTACCGACGAACTTCTATCAATGATGATAAATGAACTGGTGGGAAGTCTTTCCGAGTCGAACGGGGTTGAGTTTAAGGGGGATGCAGAATTACTGAATGGACTGCACGTTCACCTGTATTCAACGCTTAATCGTTTGAAGCATGGCCTGCCTGTGTCGAATGTGATGCTTCAGGAAATCAAGAACATGTATCCTTATATGTTTGATCAGATCCTGTTTGCGTTGGAAGGGATCAATCAAACTCTTCCTGTCGAGATTCCTGAAGAGGAGGCTGCCTATTTAACACTGCATTTCCAGGCCTCCCTGGAGCGGCTCAAGAATCAGCATCTGGCTGTGAAGAAGGTTGTCGTTGTCTGCCATATGGGGATCGGGATGTCTCAATTGCTGAGGACAAAGATTGAACGTAAATTCCACACCTTGCAAGTTATAGACTGCATAGCCCATTCGGAATTACAGACATTTGCCGGAAAGCATGAGATAGACTTCATCATTAGCACCGTCCCTCTCGAACGTGTGAAGATACCACATATTGTCGTGTCGCCTCTGCTGGAAAAAGGTGAAGAAAATCGTCTCCAACAATGGGTCAAGCAGCTTGACAGACCTGAAGGGGCAAGTGGTGAATCGGTTCTATTAAGTTATACGAATCCCTTTCTGGTATTTCTTCATCTCGATGAAACAAATAAATATGATATCATCAAGAAACTGTCAAACGATCTTTACAAAAAAGGATACGTCGAAAAAGAGTACATGGAAAGCTCTATGATCCGCGAACGAATGGCTGCGACGACGGTGGGCGCAGGAATTGCGATACCCCATGGAAACCCCAGGTTCATCAGGCAATCCGTGATGGCTGTTGCGACTTTAAAAGAACCGGTTGAATGGGGTGAAGAAAAAGTTTCTCTCGTCTTTATGCTGGCTGTCAAAAATGATAAACAGGAAAAAGTGAAACAGTTATTCAGGGAAATCTCCCAGTTAAGTGAAAATCCCGGTCAGATCCAATCTCTTCTAAAGGAAACCGATCGGATGCAATTCTTATCCTCCTTACAAGGGGAATGAAGCAAGGTGCCTGAGCCTTGCTTTTTATTTTTTTGCCGTTTTACCGGAGGCTCCGGTAAAAGAAAGGACTTTATGTGCTGAAACAAAGGTGTACAGTATATGTAAGCGATTACGAAACAGATAAGGAGATTGAGAGATGAAACTACTAGCCATCACATCTTGTCCGAATGGAATCGCCCACACCTACATGGCCGCTGAAAATCTGGAAAAAGCGGCAAAAGAGCTGGGCGTCCAATTAAAAGTAGAAACACAGGGCTCGATCGGAGTCGAAAACGAATTTTCAACGAAAGATATCGAAGAAGCAGACGGCATTATCATTGCTGCAGATAAAACGGTCAATAAAGATCGATTCCACGGTAAAAAAGTATTAGTTGCAGGCGTGCAGGACGGTATCCGCAAGCCTGAACAGCTTATTCAAAAAGTCATGAGCGGAGAGGTGCCGGTGCATCATGCTGCCGCTGGAGATGAGAAGAAGGAGAATGGCAAGAAGGAAAATCCGGTCTACCGTCATTTAATGAATGGTGTATCCTATATGATCCCCTTCATTGTAATTGGAGGATTGTTGATTGCCGTTGCGTTGACGATGGGCGGGGTGAAGACACCAGGCGGCCTCTCCATTCCTGAAGATTCATTCTGGAAAAGCATCGAAGCGATTGGTGGAGCTTCCTTTACCTTCATGGTGCCGATCCTTGCAGGGTTCATTGCATACAGCATTGCAGACCGACCGGGTCTTGCTCCGGGTGTAGTCGGAGGTTATATTGCTGCAAATGGAAGTTTCTATGGCAGTGAAGCGGGGGCAGGTTTCATTGGTGGAATCATCGCCGGTTTCCTTGCAGGTTATGTGGCGCTCTTAATTAAGAAGATCAAAGTTCCTAAGGCGCTTCAGCCTATTATGCCGATCATCATCATTCCGGTACTGGCATCACTCATTGTCGGACTTGCATTTGTATTTCTGATCGGTGCACCTGTAGCGGGAGTATTCACCGTGTTAACGGACTGGCTTGCAGGCATGCAGGGGACGAGCTCTATCTTACTGGCGTTGATCCTCGGTGCAATGATCTCATTTGACATGGGCGGCCCGGTCAACAAGGTAGCCTTCCTTTTCGGTTCTGCTATGATTGCAGAAGGAAACTATGAAATCATGGGGCCGATCGCCGTTGCCATCTGTATCCCGCCGATTGGGATGGGCCTGGCGACTTTTATCGGAAAGAAGAAGTTCCAGCCGGCTGAAAGAGAAACAGGAAAAGCCTCCTTTACAATGGGTCTATTTGGAATAACAGAGGGAGCAATCCCGTTTGCTGCGCAAGATCCGCTGCGAGTGATTCCGAGTATTATGGTAGGCTCAATGACAGGTTCCGTCATCGCCATGCTCGGTCATGTAGGCGACCGGGTGGCTCACGGGGGACCGATTGTAGCGGTTCTTGGTGCGGTCGACAATGTAGTCATGTTCTTCGTCGCCGTTATCGTGGGGGCCATTGTTACTGCATTAGTAGTGAATCTATTAAAAAAAGATGTCTATGAGCCTGAACCCCACAGCGGAGCAAAAGGTGGAGAGACCCAACCCGCACGAAAAGAAGAGAAAGAACAGATGATGCAGACCAAAGCGGAAATAAGTGACATTAACAAATTAACGGATATCACTAATCTTAACCTTATTAACATTGACTTGAGCGGGTCCACTCGTGATGATGTGATTGACGAGATGATCCAAATGTTAAAACAAACAGGAAGTATAAGCTCTTCAGTGGCATTCAAAGAAGCAATTATCAGTCGTGAAGAGGAAAGTAGCACCGGTATCGGCATGAACATTGCCATTCCTCATGGAAAATCCGATGCTGTGAAAAAGCCAAGTGTGGTCTTCGGCATCAAAAAGGATGGAGTCGATTGGAACAGCTTGGATGGTTCCGAAGCAAAGTTGATCTTTATGATTGCCGTTCCGAAAGAAAGTGAAGGCAATGAGCATTTGAAGATTCTGCAACTACTGTCCCGCCAATTGATGGATGAGGAGTATCGCGAGAAATTGATGAATGTGAAGAGCAGGGAAGAAGCATATACGTTGTTGGAAGAAGTTAAATGATTGTCATTACCTCCCCTATCATAGGTGGAGGTTTTTTCTTTTGGTCTACCTATCTATGTTCCAAGGTAAAAATGGATTTGATTGAAAGTATAATAGGTAAAGGGGAGAGTGGGGACCGTCCCCGCTCTACCCTTCATGAAACTCACTGCGTCGTGCTTTGAGCTTTTCCATACTATTTGAAAGGTGTATATACATTTGTTGTTCAGCACCTTTTGCATCTTTCAATGAAATGGCTTTCAAAATAGACTGATGTTCTTCATAGACTTGCAGTTTCTTCCCTTTGATCCTGGTGTTGATGGTAAGCGAGGCTTTGAGGGCCCGATTGTAGATGTCGGACAGGTTTTCAAGTGTATGAATAAGCACGTTGTTTTTGGTTGAGTGAAGGATGGATTGATGGAAGAGAAAGTCGGCTTTGTCGTTGATTTTGTCTGGATCGTGAAGTTCCTTGAAAAGCATTTCCTGTGCTTCGTACATCTTATTCAGGTCTTCCTCTTCATGTCGTTCAGCCGCGAGTGCAGCCGCTTTCGTTTCCAGGATGATTCTCGTTTCCAGCAGCTCTATGACTTGATGATAGGATATCACTTCCATTAAGGGTTGATCGAGAAGCTGTTCCAGGGGTTTGGGGCGGACATAGCTGCCGCCGCCATGGACGGATTCAATGATTCCATGTGAAGCTAAAGCACTCAATGCCTCTCGTATCGGGACTCTGCTGACATTGAACATCTTTGCCAATTCGTTCTCGGAAGGCAGTTTTGAGTCGACCGGGAATTCACCTGTTCTTATCTTGTTTTTAATTTCATCGATAATTTGATGAGATACACGTTTTCTGACGATCATCATTCATTCTCCTTTAGATGTAAGAGCCTTTCGTTTCCTACTATTATAACATGAAACGAATAGCGGAGACGAAAGGCTCGAATTCTCTTAGCTGATATTTCTTTTGTATTGTGTGTCTTTTATGTTGGTCCCCCATAAGCCTAACCATTTATGTGCGGCTATGATGACAATCCCGCCAATTAGAAGGACAATTGGCATCACCCACGGCAATCCAGTTGAAAACAGGATGGGGGTAAAGGTGATAATGAGGATTTCGACTGGAACCATCCCTATGTATGCCAGGGCATAGTCGTCCATTGTTTTGCTCTTTAATTCTGGATCTACTATTCGGAGAAGTGCGAGTCCCATCGCTACTGTACCTGTGCTCCAGCCCCAGCCAAATAGAGATTTCTCAAACCAGAAGTCTTTGAAAATATTCGGCCCGATGAAGCGGAAGATAAGGTATGCCCAAATCGAACCGAAAACAAATAATAGAATTAATGGAACGGCATAATCCATGACCACTGTAATATTGATCGAAGCAATTCCGACAGCGACTAAATAGTCAGTCGCACTCCCGCCGATCCTTTCCATTACCCGCTGATCGATATAATCGTCCGCCTTGACTGTACGGACAAGAAATTGAAAGGCGAGGGCGACAACAAAGGCGATACTTAATAGAGGGACAGAGATTCCGGGAAGGATGGACTCTAATGCGCCTGTTAGCCAGTAAGAAACTCCGACGACAAATGAAATAATGGACAAATGGAGCACCAATGGATCGATCGAGCTGGGTGAAACGGTTTCTTTACCCATGGCGATCCGTTTATCTTTATTCATCAGACCTGACCTTAATTCAGCAGGAAGGTCTTTGAAGCTTGAAATAAATTGTGTATGCCCTTTTTCCGTATTTTTTTTGACAAGGAATAGTCCGCCAAGTACAGCCACTAAAATTCCGACTGTGGCAGATGTCATACCAAGCGTCATCGCCTCTTCCCAGCCATACTGACTGAAGCCTTCCCCGATAGCGGCAGCTGTTCCGTGTCCTCCCAGGAATCCGGCACCCAAGATGACACCGAATCCGCTTGGCAGGTCTGTAAATAATTGCTTAATCACCACTAAACCAAAGAAAGCACCACCGCCCCACATCAATAAGGTGAGAAGCATGGAATACGACCACATTTCTCTCACACGGTGAATGATTTCCTTAAGATTCACTTTTGCAGCGCCGATTGGTATGGAAGCGAAAATCACTGCTATCAATAATCCTGGATAGGAAGAAAGTTGATCTGAGAAAGGGAGGATATCCACCCCGCTTGGCCCCAGACCAAGACCTGCAAATCCGGCTATCATACTTGCCGGTAAGAATAAAGATTGAATCCATTTCACTTTTGCCCGCAGAATCGTACCTAATAGAAGCAGACCTGAAATAATACTGACATCCACCATTAATGACCAGATAGAAAAATCGTTCAAGTTTATCTCTCCTTTGAAATTTTTAGAAAGCGCTATCATTTGTAATACAAGTATACAGTAAATTTAGAAAATTACAATTAGATATTGAAATTAAACAAAAAAGTAGTATACTTGTATTACAAGTTTAAATAAAGCGTTTTCATTTGTAGGTAGACTATACTTAATAAGAGGTGAGCGGCATGCTAGAGAAAAAAGTGGAATTCTTCAGTGATGGGTTGAAGTTGAAAGGAAGTTATTATTATCCTGAAAAATTTAATGAGAATAAACAATATCCTGCAATCATCATTAATTCCGGTTACCAGGGCTTTAATGAATTTTATCCAAAGCTCTTTGCAGAAAAGTTAACGGAGAAGGGGTATTTGTGCTTTGGATTTGATTATCGTGGATTTGCCGACAGCGAAGGAGAAAAAGGAAGAGTCGTTTTAGATGAACAAGTTCGTGACATCCAGCACGCGATTAGCTACATAACGGGTCATGACAATGTAGATCACACGAAAATCGGTCTGATAGGCTGGGGCATGGGGGCTTGCAACGTCATTCACGCAGCAGCCAAGGATAAAAGAGTGAGTGCAGTAGCAGGCTTGAATGGCTTCTACCATGGAGAGAGATGGTTGAAATCGATTCATTCGTATGTTGAATTTGTCGAAATTGAAAAGACTTTGGAAGAGGATCGTAAAGTAAGGGCGGCAACTGGGCGTTCACAATTTGCGGATACTTTCCTCCATTACCCGCTTGATCCATCAACGAAAGATTACGTGGAAAATGAATTGGCATCAGTATACGGATTTGGACATGAAACACAACTGTTGTTTACAGATTCCATTTTAGAGACCAATGCAGAAAATGTGGTCGGGGATGTTTCTCCTGTTCCTTTATTCATCGGTCACGGGAAAGAAAATTTATTGCATCCGAAGTCTGAATCTGTTTCCCTTTATCAAAAAGCAGGGTCACCTAAAACGTTCTACTGGATAGAAGGAAAGCATAATGATTTCATGTTTGGCGATCATGCTGAGTTTATTCGATTGAATGATGCATTAGGTGAGTTCTTACAAGACGCATTTAAAGGTGGTACACATGAAAAGTCCGTTTCATCCCTTACTTGAAGGGGCATACGAATGCCACGTTCATAGTGCACCGAGCATTTTCAATCGGAAGCAGACGGATTGGGAGCTCTTAGAAGATGCGAAGAAGGCGAAGATGGGCGGCATCGTCTTAAAGAGTCATGAATCCTCAACCGTCGAACGGGCTTTTTTGTTAAATGAAAAGGAAACATCTCCAAAGGCATTTGGAGGAATTGTGCTGAACCAGCATGTCGGGGGAATGAATCCCTACGCTGTGGAAACGGCATTGAAAATGGGTGGGAAGGTTGTGTGGTTTCCTACCCTTTCCGCCGGGCAGCACCAACATTATTTTAGCAGAAAAGATACGAAGCTCTTTAATGGGAATCCCCTTTTATCCGAGGCTACCGTTTCGATTGAAAAAGATGGAAAACTGCTGGATGAAGTAGCTGTCATCTTGCAAATGATCAAAGATTATGACGCAGTACTGGCGACAGGGCACTTGTCATTAGCTGAACAGCATAAAATTGTCAGGGCAGCCAAAGAAACAGGTATAGAAAAGATCATCATCCAGCACGCTGACATGGGAATATCAAAGATTCCGCTTCAAGACCAGCAGTATTTCGCCTCCCTGGGGTGCATGATCGAGAAGTGTTTTCTGGCATGCAGCACTGATTTTCATGATCTGAGCACAGCCGAAATGGCAGAAACGATAGAAATGATCGGGCATGAGTCATGTATTTTAGTAACTGATTACGGTCAGCCTCACCATGAACCCCCTGTACACGCTTTGAGCCGATTCATTGAAGAGCTTATGTTCCATGGCGTAAGTGAAGGGCAGATAAGAAAGATGGTGCAAGAAAATCCGAGATCATTATTAGGTGTTGATAAGCATGAATAAGATCAGTGAACAGATTCTGAATGAACTAAGGGAAGTCGTTCAGGAAAATCGGATACTGGTAAAAAAGAGTGAATTGTATTCGTTCAGCTTTGATGCTTCATTTGGCGAATATTTACCTGATGTAGTCCTTCAGCCGCAATCAAAGGAAGAAATCAGTAAGATCGTGACCATCGCCAACACATACCGTATTCCTGTTTATCCCAGAGGTTCTGCTACTTCCCTGAGCGGGGGGCCGCTTCCGACAATGGGTGGGATCGTTCTTGATATGTCTCAATATCCCAAAGCGATATCGATCGATAAAGAAAATATGCTGGCGATTGTGACGCCTAGTGTCATTACAGCGTCTATCCATGACAAAGCAGAGGAAGAAGGACTATTTTATCCCCCGGACCCAAGCAGTTCACATGTGTCTACCATCGGAGGGAATATCCTTGAGAACTCGAGCGGGCCAAAAGGGTTAAAGTACGGAACCACAAAGGAATATGTCATCGGTTTGGAATTGGTTACCCCAATGGGGGAGATTGTCCGTACTGGCGGTAAAACAGTCAAGAATGTGACTGGGTTTGATCTGACCAGGCTGATCGTCGGTTCAGAGGGATTGCTCGGAGTAGTCACAGAAATCACGCTGCGTCTCATTCCCAAACCTGCTCATAAAATGACATTGCTCGCCTCGTTCCAAAGTGTGGTGGATTCGGGAAGGGCGATCACGAATATTTTGTCAGCTGGGGTTTTGCCAGCTGCGATGGAACTCATGGATAAATATTGCATTGAGGCGGTGGAGCATTATCAGCCTTCAGGTCTGCCGATTGGGGCAGAAGCAATTGTCATCATAGAGGTTGACGGGCATGAGGCCTCTGTAAATGAAGAAATCGATAAGTGTTCAGACATCTGTCGATCTTTCCCGGGTGCGGTTGTGAAGGTAGCCAAGTCGGAAGAAGAACGGGTGAAGATATGGAAAGCCCGGAAGATGGTATCACCGGCGATCACCCAATTAGGGCCAACGAAGATCTCTGAAGATGCGACAGTCCCAAGAAGCAAGATTCCGGAAATGATTGAGAGGCTTCATCAAATACGTGTGAAATACGATTTGAATCTAGTCGTCTTCGGACATGCCGGGGATGGAAACCTGCATCCGAACATCATTACTGATAAAAGAAATATAGAAGAAATGAAAAGAGCGGAAAGCGCTGTTGGAGAAATTTTTCAGGCGGCGATTGATTTGGGAGGAACCCTTTCCGGAGAACATGGGATCGGCATATTAAAGGCACCCTATATGAGGAGCGAACTGGGTCCTGCATTGGATTTAATGAAGATGATCAAACAAGCCTGGGACCCTCATAATATTTTAAACCCCGGCAAGATGTTTCCTCAGAAAGGGCAGACAAAGGTGGTGCTTACGCAAAATGAGTAACACAGAAACAATCGAGGCCCTTCATAAGAAAACGTATGATGAGGTCAGTCAATGTATCCAGTGCGGCTATTGCCTTCCAGCTTGTCCTACCTATGCTTCCATGGAAACCGAGAGTGCTTCGCCGAGGGGGCGGATCAACCTGGTCAAAATGGCTGCAGAGGGGAAAATCGATATTCTGGAAGATTTAAAGGAACCGATCGACCTTTGTCTCGGCTGCCGAGCTTGTGAAGTAGCCTGCCCGGTTAATGTCCCTTATGGATCGATATTGGAGCATGCGAAGGAAACGATTCATGACATGGAAGTCCGAGGGAAAGGGAATAACCGATTTAAAGATTTTGCATTGAATCAATTGTTCATGAAACCCAAGTCAATGAAACGATCAAGCGATCTGTACTACTTTTATCAGAAAAGCGGTCTTCAGAAAGTAGCCAGATCAGTAAATCTGCCGGAAATAGCAGTGAAAGATATTGGGGCGTTTGAAAAAGCGCTGCCCCGGGTCCCTTCTAAAAAGTATCAGATTGAACGAGGGAAACGATATCCGGCCAAAACAGAAAAAGCAGTCAGAACGGTCGCATTGTTCCTTGGATGCATCAATGATGCCGTGTTTTATCATGTGAACTACTATACATTGGAACTACTCCGTCTATCCGGCTGTGATGTATATGTTCCTAAAGAGCAAAACTGCTGCGGCGCCCTTCATGCTCATCAAGGACAAACGGAGCAAACAAAAAAGCTGGCAAAAGAAAACCTTCTGGCGTTTGAAGAGTATGAAGTAGACACCATCATCACCAATGCAGGTGGATGCGGAGCGATCCTTCAAGAATACGACCATCTTTTCACAGAAGCAAAAGAATGGAAAGCGAAAGCAAAGGCCTTCAGCGGAAAGATTAAGGACATCTCGGAAGTACTATGCTCTCTTGAATCGCTGCCGTTTCAAGAAAGACTGGATGCAGTCGTTACCTATCAGCCGTCTTGTCATCTTAACAATGTACAAAAGGCAGGGGCTTATCCTGAAAAACTCATACGGCAAATTCCCGGCATCAAATATATGGAGTTACCAAGTAAACATTCATGCTGTGCCTCCGGTGGTGTGTACAACATCCAACAATATGAAGAGTCCATGAAGATCCTTGGCAGTAAGATGACGGAAGTTAACGTGATCGAGCCGGATATTGTGGTGACATCAAATCCTGGGTGTTTAATTCAGATGTCACATGGAATCAACACCTACGGGGAGGGGCAGCCTGAGTCTATCCATCTTGTTGAACTATTGGCTAGAGCGTGTGGGATTAAGGTTGAATGATAGAGGAGGCGGCCTGGCGACTTATATTGAAAGAAGAAGTTCCAGCCCTCCCAATATAGAACTATTTGAAATAGATTGCCAAGTTAAACTGATCCTTTTCCGCATTTAATACATTAACGCAGCAAGGAACAGATATTGGGTACAGATAAAAAAGCCAAGCTCTTTATTCAAAAGAGCTTGGCCTTTTTGCTGCCGGCCGGATTCGCCTTTTGGCGTTGCTAACAAAAAACCCAATTACTTAACATAACAATTAACATGTTTGTAAACGTTTCCTTTGAGTTTAGGAAAATTGATAAATTTTAATTTAATTGTATGAATCTTATAATGAAAACAGTAAATAGACATTCTTGCTCGGTATTTTAACGCAATAGGAAATCCGGGTTATCAGGTTTTTATACTACGAGGAGATAGAGGGTGAAACTTTGGAATTGATGGCAATGATAAACGAAGGATTGATTGACCTTGAACTGGATGCTTCAGATCAACTTGGAGTTATTCAACAGATGGCTTCCTTACTTGAAGAACAAGGTCGGATTGATTCGAAGTCAGTTTTTACACATGGTGTATTAGAAAGAGAACAGCAATTCACGACTGGGTTTGGGAATGGTATAGCGATTCCACACTGCAAAAGTAATACTGTCAATCGTGCCAGTATCGTCATAGGTAAACTGAAAAATGGAGTAGATTGGAAAGCAATGGATGATGCTGACGTTTCATTTGTCATCATGCTTGCTGTACCGGACACTGAGGGTGGGTCAACCCATTTGCAACTACTTTCCAGATTATCCGGGAATTTGATGGATGAAGATTTTAGAGATGATTTGATGAGTGTCACAGCTAAAGAAGATGTTTTAAAATTATTAGCTGATAGTATGACAGAAAAAAATAACTAATCTATTAAGGGAGAGATAAAATATGAACATTATTGCAATTACGGCATGTCCTGCAGGTGTAGCACATACTCATATGGCAGCAGCAGCTCTGGAGGCTTCGGCTAAAAAATCAGGTGTCAAAATTAAAGTGGAAAAGCAAGGAGCAATGGGCATTGAAAACAAAATTAAAGACAAAGAAGTAGCTGAGGCAGATGTACTTATCCTTGCTGTGGATACAGCTATTGCAAAATCTGAGCGCTTCAATAACATTCCACAGATTAAAGTTTCAGTAGCTGAGGCAGTGAAGAATGCTCCAGGATTAATTGATAAGGCAATCGAGCTGGCAAATAAGTAGTTATCTCAATTAGGTTAAGGGGTGAACGTTTATGAAGAAGGTTTTAGAAGAAGCAAAAACGCATCTTATGACAGGTGTTTCATATATGCTGCCATTTGTGGTGGCAGGAGGTTTGATTCTCACGATTGGCTTATTGATGGGCGGAGGAGAACAAGAGGCTGGATTCGCCAAAAAGACTGTTGAAACCGGTGTTCTTATTTTCTCATTAATGGTTCCTGTGATGGCTGCTTATATGGCATACTCCATTTCTGACCGTCCAGGTATTGCTCCGGGGATGGTAGGAGGACTCATTGCCAACGAGATAGGTGCAGGGTTTTTGGGAGGAATTGTGGCAGGTTTCCTTGCGGGGTATATTGTTAACGCCCTTAAGAGTTTGCCGATGCACAGATATTTGGTTCAATTGAAACCTATTATTGTCATTCCTTTGCTTGGTGCAGGGGCAGTGGCTTTACTGATGTACTTTATTGGACAGCCTATTGCTGCTCTATCAAGCGGTTTGGAAGACTGGTTGAAATCTCTAAGCGGAGGCAACATGCTTTTACTGGGACTTATTATCGGAGCTATGATGGCATTTGATATGGGAGGTCCTGTTAATAAAGTGGCCTTTGCATTCTGTGTAGGTATGCTTAATCAAGAAATCTACTATCCTATGGCTGCTTGCTGGATTGGAATCATGACACCGCCAATCGGATTAGCTCTGGCAACAAGAATTGCACCTAAGAAATTCACGTTGGCTGAGCGCCAAAGTGCTTTGCCTACAACCTTTATGGGGGCAACAGGTATTACAGAAGGTGCGATACCATTTGCGGTTAGTGATCCACTCCGCGTTATTCCTTCAATCGTAATCGGTTCAGCGGTGGGTGGCGCACTAGCATTGGCATTAGGTGCAGAAGCTCCAATTCCAAGCGGCGGAGTGTTTGTAGTACCATTCTTCGTTAAACCAATCATGTTCGTTATTGCATTTGCTGTTGGTATCATTGTAACAGCTATAACAGCAGCACTGTTAAAGAAGAAAGTTGAGGAAGAGCTTCCCATAACAGAAGAAGTGTAAAACGGAAAACACATATCGTCAACAACTGGGAGGGATCTAATTAATAGTTCCCTCTTCTTCCATATATAGACCATATTAATAAAGCAATGGAGGTAATGAAATGAAATTTCATGTTATTTCACATACACATTGGGACAGGGAGTGGCATCAAACCTATCAGCAATATCGAGTTAGGCTTGTGCGATTTATGGATGAATTAATAGAATTATTACAATCAACCCCAGCTTATTCTTCTTTCATGTTAGATGGGCAAACAATTGTGCTGGAGGATTATCTGGAGGTCAAACCAGATAAAAGAGAAGCAATTTCGAAACTGGTTCAAGAAGGCCGCCTGCTAATAGGTCCTTGGTATATACAGCCGGATGAGTTTATCCCCAGCGGAGAATCCTTGATAAGAAACTTATTGATTGGTCAACAGATATCAAATGAATATGGAACTGCTATGCAAATAGGCTATCTTCCTGATTCATTTGGGCAAGCTGCACAGATTCCACAAGTTCTGAATGGATTTGGGATTAAAAGTGCATTGTTTTGGCGCGGGATTACAGAGGAAGAAACGGAAAAAACAGATTTCTATTGGAATGGGCCAGATGGTTCTAAGGTGCTTACTACTCATCTGCCTTTAGGATATGGAAACGCGAGAATGCTCTCCAGTAATCTTGAAGAGAATGTAAAGGTAATTGAAGAAAATATAAATGAATTAGAAAAAATGACAACATCCCCAAACATGTTATTAATGTGCGGCTTCGATCAACGAAGTGCAATTAAAGAGCTGCCGGAAATTATGGATGAGTTAAATCGTCATTATTCAGGTCAAGGCGCTGACTACTCCTTTGAGATAAGCAAGCTAATGGATTATTTTGATAACGTTAGAAATGAAGCGGATAAACTGGAGTCCTTAAGCGGTGAATTTAGAAAAGGAAAAAACATGAGAGTGCATGTCAGCATTGCATCAACGAGACTCGACCTGAAAAAAGTGAACTTTGAAGTGCAAAATTTATATGAAAAGTACTTGGAACCAATCAATTCAATGTCTATGCTGCTTGGTAATTCTTACGATAATAAAATAATTAATCAAGGATGGAAATACACGCTTCAAAACCATGCTCATGATTCAATTTGTAATGTGTGTAAAGATGAGACTCATAGAGAAATGGAAATGCGTTATCAATTCGCGGAACAAATAGCTGAGACTGTCCAAAGTGAAGCGTTGACGGAATTAATCAATCAAGTCAAATTCGATTATGATAAAGGTATTCCTTTACTGGTGTTTAATACATTGGGACATATGAGAGATAATATAGTTGAAACAACCATCCAGCTTAAGAGTGAACATTTTATTATCACAGATACTGAGGGTAATGTAATCCCTTACCAAGTAGTTGAAACAAAGCAGGAAAACTTGAATGACAAGAGAATTGAGATTGGTGTCAAAAATGAAGATCAGTTTGTCTGGACCATTAAAATAATGTTTTTTGCAGAGATTGAAGGGCTCGGTTACAAAACTTATTATATAAAAGAGAATGAAACACACTCCAATAAAGAATCTGAACTGGTTTTCCAAGAGGGTGTTTTCATAAATGAATATTTTGAAGCTAAGATTGAGAGTAATGGTTCGTTAACGGTTAAGGATTACTCCACAGATACAGTATACGATCATTTGAATGTATTAGAGGAAAGTGGAAACGCTGGGGATGAGTATGATTTTTCTCCACCCAGGGAAGATGTAATTATCACGACGAAAAATTCTTCACCCGACATTTCAGTCGTTCACAATGGTCCTCTTTTCGCTGAAGTAAAGATTGTCCATACTATTGATGTACCAGTGAATACCGATGTTAATAAACGTTCAAAAGAACAGGAAATCATGACGATTGAAACGTTTGTAAAAGTGAACCGGCATGAAGATCGCATTGATATAAAGACGGTGATTCATAATACTGTTAAAAATCATAGAATTCGAGCACTTTTCAATACTGGAATAAAGTCCAAAACTCACGTGGCTGACCAACAGTTTGGTACGATTTGCCGGGAGAACTACTTACCACAAGTCGAGTATTGGGAACGTGATCACTGGGAAGAAAAGTATTTTCCGATCTATCCACAACAAAAATTTGTAGATGTATCAGATGATAAGAGAGGGATTTCTATTCTTAATAAAGGTCTTCCCCAATATGAGATCCTTAACGGTGAAGAACCTGTAATCGCTTTAACTTTGCTTTGTGGTACGGATTATATGGGGAAACAGGATTTAGTATACAGACCAGGAAGAAGATCAGGTCTGCATGTTGAAACACCAGATAGTAGTTTATTAGGAAAGCATGAAATGGAGTACTCGATCATTCCGCATAAGGGAAACGAAATGGATGCATATGTTGCCATGAAGTCCAATGAATACATCACGCCTGCATTTGCTGTCCAAGTGAATAGTCATTCGGCTGATGGCGTCCCTAGACATAGTGACCAAAATAGCTTCTTCCAACTGTATGAAGAAAACATGGCCATTAGTGCAGTGAAAAAAAGTGAAGATGATGAAAATGTCATTGTGAGAATTTATAATGCGACTAATCAGGAAATGTCTTCTGCTAAGGCATCATTCGACACGCAGTTCTTCAATAAAGTTGAACTGGTCGACTTAAATGAAAAGCCAATTGTGAATACAAATGAAAGAATGAGTATTAGTAAAGGTATTATAGAAATCAAGAACATTACCAGTAATGAAATTCTTAATTTCAAATTAACAAGGTGATTTAAAGGGTACGTTAAGTTGGGTTACTAATGTCATTCAGGAAAGGAGGTATCTCAATGGCTTTAATAAATAACCGTGTTAAGAAAATCATAACTGAATTACTCGATAACAATGAGCCAATAACCAGCGATTACTTATCTAAACTTTTAGGGGTTACATCCCGTACAGTAAGAAATGATATGATTCTTCTTAATCAAGAATTTAAGAAAATCGGGGTGAAGATCGAGGCTCAGAGAGGAGTCGGTTATTTTCTTAACCCGCAACCAGATAGTGAAATCAAGGAGTTGATTCAGGAAGTCTTCCAACTCCATGAAGATTCCAGCAATGATCTTCCGATTTTACCTGAAGAAAGAACGCTGTTTATTCTGAAAAAAATCATTATGGCTGACGACTTCATCACGATTGAACGCTTAGCTAATGAGTTGTTTGTGAGCAAGTCGACAGTGGATAACGATTTGAAACAGGTTGAAAAAATATTAAGTAAATTTGATGTTTCTCTGTTTAAGAAGACTAATTACGGAATTAAACTTCTTGGAAATGAGATGAATATACGGTTTTGTTTATCAGCCTGTATGGCCGAATTCAAGAACGAACAATCACAACAAACCAGTCAGCATAATCACTCCCTTGTAAAGGGGATAGATACTGATTTCATCAAAGCTATTACCAGGCAGCATATCAGGCATTTGTCTTTCGATATTGCAGAATTGCCGCTAAATAATTTAATCATGCACATTGCAATAGGAATTCAACGTATTAAGAAGGGAAAAAGCATTCAGCTTGACCCTTTAGAAATGAATCATATAAAAGATCAAAAAGAGTACTATGTTGCATCGCATATAGTAACTTCTTTAGAAGAAGCTTTTTTCATAGAAATTCCAAAAGAAGAGATTGCCTATATCACGATTCACTTACTTGGTGCCAAACGATTTCATGACAGCGGTTTTTCCAGGGAAGATTTCATTGAAATGATTGGTATTGAAAATTATCAATTGGTAATTGATATATTAGCTGAAATCGAACAGGTATATCGACTGGAATTGGAAGATGACAAAGAGCTCATTTATGGGTTGGGTCTGCATTTAAGGTCTGCAATGAATCGCTTAAGATATAAAATGAATCTTCATAATCCTATGCTGCAAGAGATAAAGAAAAGCTATCCCTTTTCCTTTGAACTGGCCATAGCTGCCTCTGAAGTCATTCAAAATAATAACGATATTTCGATAAATGAAGATGAAATCGGTTATATCGCTGTTCACTTAGAGGCTGCACTCGAAAGAAGTAAGACCAGAAAAAAACGGGAAATCAGAAAAGTGGCTGTGGTTTGTGCATCAGGAATGGGGACTGCGAAACTATTAGCTGCAAGTATTGAAAGTAAGTTTCCGGGATTGACGATCGTCGGCACGTATCCTTCTTACTCCTTGAAAAACATGGAGAACGAAGAAATAGATTTGATTTTAAGTACGGTCCCAGTAGAGGGAAATTCAATCCCCGTTCTTACAATCAACCCATTAATGAATCAACAAGATGTCGACAAAGTTAATGAGTATATAACAAGTACTTATTTAAACGATAATAAAGAAAAATCTCGTGAGAAATTACAGAACCTATTTTCCGAGGATATATTTTTCCCGAAACTGAAATACGATGATCCCGTCGACATTATTACAAGTTTAGCAAATTCTTTATATACCAAAGGATTTGTAACTGCAGATTATGTTGAATCTTGTATTGAACGTGAGAAGATATCACCAACTTCGATTGGAAACTTGGTCGCAATTCCCCATCCAATCAATCAGAATGCACTGGATTCATGTATTGCAATCGGAATATTGGAGAAACCGGTGAAGTGGGGGGAACATTCAGTTCAATTTGTATTATTACTTGCATTGAATGAAAAAGATAAAGAAGAGTTCAGTCCTCTTTTTACTCGTCTATGGAACATCGTCCAAGACAAGAAGCTCGTGGCCGAATTATGTAATATGTTGAGCTTTTCGGAAATCATGGCTAAGTTGGAGAAAATTAAATAATAAATAGGAGATTGATTATGAGAATTGTTGTAGCGCCAGATTCGTTCAAAGAGTGTCTCTCTGGACCGGAAGTGGGCAAGAGCATCAGTGACGGACTATCAGCCCACATTCCAGAAGCCGAAATTGATATCTTACCTATGGCGGATGGCGGAGAGGGAACAGTAGAAGCTCTTGTCTATGCTGCGAATGGAAGGACTGTAGAAGTCGAAGCGGAAGATCCATTTGGCAAGAAGATTATGAGCGGTTACGGTGTATTGGGTGATAACCAAACTGTAATCATTGAAATGGCGAAGGTTGCTGGAATGCAGGTTATTTCTCAACGAAACCCTATGAAGGCATCAACTTATGGCGTCGGCGAGCTAATGAAGCATGCGATAAGTAACGGGTATCGGAAGATTATTGTCGGCCTTGGGGGGAGTGCAACAAATGATGGTGGACAGGGTATGCTGCAGGCTTTGGGTGGTAAATTCTTCGACATCAGTGGAAATCCAGTGCCGCTTGGAGGAGGGAATGTAAATGAGATTTCTAAAATCGACCTTTCCGGTATCATTCCAGAGGTTTACCAATCTAAAATTATTATTGCAAGTGATGTAAAGACTCAACTATGTGGTAAGGATGGAGCCACTTACGTTTTTGGTCCGCAAAAAGGAATACCTGAACATAAACTAGCAGAGGTTGATCAAGGTATAAGTCACTTTGCTAACCTTATAGAAAATGAGATAGGACAGAAAATCAGGGAAATTCCGGGGTCGGGAGCTGCCGGTGGATTGGGCTTTGGATTATTGGCATTAAACGCTGAAATTCAATCAGGTGCTGCTATCGTTGCTGAAGCGATGAAACTTGATCAATATATTAAACACGCGGATTGGGTAATCACTGGTGAAGGGAAAAGTGATTTTCAATCTGTTTATGGAAAAGTCCCCGTGCATGTAGCTGAAATTGCCCAAAACCATGGTGTAAAGACGATTCTTATTTCAGGGGCTTTAGGAGAAAATTATCAACAGCTATACCAGTATTTCACTAGTTGCCATTCGATATCAAACAGACCGATGAGTCTAAATGAATCAATAGAAAATGCAAAGCAATTACTCTATGAGACTGCTTATAATGTTGCTCGCCTGATTCAATTAGATAAAAGATGACTTTGCAGAAGATACATTCCGAAGAGTTATAAAATACTAAATAAGGAGATTGTTTGAATGGTAAAAATAGCTATTGGACAAATTACTCCATTAACGGGAGATAAAAACACTAACAGAGAAAAAATGAAACAATTTACAATAGAAGCTGCAGAAAATGGGGCTAAGTTGGTAGCTTTCCCCGAACTTGCATTATCCGGCTACAATTGCGGGGATCGTTTTTTTGAAGTAGCAGAAACGATTCCAGGAGGAGATTCTACCCGCTTTTTTGAAAAACTTGCGGCTGAACTTGATATTTATATTATTTTGGGGATGCCCGAACTGGGTCTGACTCATGTTCTGTACAACGCGGCAGCCATGGTTGGTCCGGAGGGCTACGTAGGTAAATGGAGAAAAAACGCACTTCCTGGCCATGCAACAGACTTAACAGGTCCAGGAGCATTTCCGGATAGAAGATATTTTAAATCGGGTGAGGATCTCCCGGTATTCGATACAAAAATTGGGAAAATAGGTGTTCTTATCTGTTACGATATCTTCTTTCCTGAACTCTCACGCCTTCTCACGTTAAAAGGGGCAGACATCATCGTTGGGATTTCAGGCTCACCTTCATTCGAAAAAGACATCTTCGAACCTATTGTGAAAGTAAGAGCAATGGAAAATACAGTTAACTTCGTATATACCAACCTGGTAGGAATAGAAGGAGAAACCGAGTATTGGGGTGGTGGATGCATCATCGGAGCAGGGGAGAAACAGACCAAGCTCCCGGGCACTCCACTTATATGTAAAGCTCCGTACGAAGGAGAGGGTATTACCCTCGGAGATGTGGACATTGAACATCATGGTAAAATCCGCCCTTATTTTCCTGTTTTAAGAGATTTAACAACAGGAATGTATGAACGTCTTGCAGATTGTCATCGGAAAATGACTTAATATGGTACTAGCTCTTTCCAGAAAAGCCAAGTTTCTTTTTAATGAACTTGGTTTTTTTTTGTAGTAATGTTCTCTCATCGTTTTGACGCAAACGTTATTTCCCTCTGGAATAACCTTCGTTTCCACCATAGTCAGTGAATTGTCCTTAAGCGCATATACCTTTCTAAACAAACGTTTAATTAAGTCTTCTAATCAGAATGAGATAGGCTTTTTCAGCACTAAACAACTGTTGTATTTTTCTTTAAATATACTTTTCCGTTGGGATCTTCATAGATTTCAAAACCATCAGGAATCCATTTGATGTATGAAGCTCGGCCCATTAAAAAGGGCCATTAACTCTCTGTCTTCCTGGTTTACTCAGCTCTTATGATACAATCAAAACAACTACTATCAGATTACGAAAAAAAGGAGGCTCCCTATGCTGATCCAATGTACCAAGAAACTTCTCGATGAACTGAAGGCTTCCCCTGTTCAAGCGAATGAAGAAGGAAACCCGCTGTTATCCTGGCACGCGAACCTGCTGAAAATCGGCAGGCACAAATTCATTGTGCTTGTAAATGATAAGAATCGCTATGCCATTGTCCTTTATGGTTTGAAAGCGAAGGAGAAGAAGAACATCGAGACCTTGATTGAGAAAGCCATACGTGAAGTTTTTCGGGCAGAATCGATTAAAGAAGAAATCATCGAGGATTATCTGCAGGCATCATCGGATTTCACTTTTGCTAAAACGAAGGACCGGAAGCTGGTTTCGAGGTTGAATAAAGCGTGTGAATGGGTTCATTTCGGTGAGAAATTCTGGGATCCTGGCGAGATCATCCAAGTTGCTATGAGTAAGTGGATAAGCTCGCTGCTGGTCGGGGATGGGAAGAACGATTACTTCAATCCGAATGAAGAGATGTTTAAGGATCTGGAGGAGTTTGCCGGTCGTCCGGTTTTCGAAACGGAAGCCGTGGTGCTGAAAGTCACGCTGGAACTCGGGCAGCATTCTGTTTGGCGGCGGATTACGGTGCCTGCAAATATTACGTTTCCGCAGCTGCATGAAGTCCTGCAGACGGCTTTCTCCTGGCATGACAGCCATCTCCACAACTTCGACATTTATGAGAAGAAGGAAGATGGTTCCATCCAGCAAGACCGGCCAAGCCTGCACCTGGTCTGTGATGAAGCAGTCCTTTCCCATGAAGGGGGAATCCCGATGAAAATGGAAACCGGAATTAAGGTGAAGGACTACCTGCCGGCTGCAATCGTTTATACTTACGACTTTGGGGACAATTGGCGGCATACCATCGAAGTTGAATGTGTCATTGATGACTACACATTCAACTATCCTGTGTGTGAAGACGGAGCAGGAAGTGCCCCTCCGGAAGATGTAGGTGGAGAACCGGGTTATGAAGAGTTTCTTGCTATTATCGAAGACCCTTCCCATCCTGATCAGGAGGATTTGCAGGAGTGGGGGAAAATGCAGGGATATGGTGAATTTGACATCAGGGATGTTAATCGGATGTTAAAGAGAAATAGCTGAGTTGAACCAAGGGTGAGTTCCCTTGGTTCTTTTTGTATGTAGTGATCAAGGGAACTGAGCCCCATGAGCCAGCCATTACAATGTGTGACTCATTAGCCTCTCCAGTTTCTCTTCAAGAAACTCTAGATTTTTCTGATCATGACGAAGTTCGAACATATGCAAGGAACGCTGAAAATAAGGAATCGCCTTCTCATATTCGTTCACTAGCTCAAAATTATACCCGATTTGATAATTCAGTTCCCCGAGCCCCCAGAGGAGCTCCTCCTCTATGCACCAGTCAAGGGCTTTCATGCAATAGCCGGTAGACTCCTCATATCTGCCGGTGCGAGTCAACACTCTGGATATGTTGTAATACAAACGTGGTTTAATGGTTTTGTCGTGTAATTGTTCAGTCGCTTTCAGGGCGGATTCGATTTGATGATAATAGCGGAGGGCCTCGTCATGATGATATAACGACGAATGAATCGTCCCTATACTCAATAGGATCTCCATCTCTCTTTCGGTCATGGCTTTTTTCTGGTGAGCAGTCAGGTGATAGGCTTCGTTCAGTATGGAAAAAGCATCCGTTTCGTTTTTTTTCACCTCAAATGCATAGATTCCTTTGTACCAATATAGAAGCTGAAGTTTTTCGTTATCTTTATAGAAGAGCGGGTTCCTTTCCTCCGTCTTCACCAGCTCCATGATTTCTTCGAATTTAAAGTTGATTCTAAGATGCTTTAACTGTTTTTCCACCTCTAAGACATAATCAAGCCGGGGAGTGGTACCGATTTCAAAGAAATAGTTTACATCCACACCTAATTTGAGGGCGATTTGGTACAAAGCCGCAGCACTAGGATAGATGTCTCCCTTTTCAATCCGGCTGACAAGAGCCTGCGTGCAAATTCCTTCTGCCAGCTCTCCTTGTGTAAGTCCGATAACCTTCCTCAATTCTTTTATCTTTTTGCCGATTGCTGAGTAATCCATGTTCCTGTCTCCTTGTCAAAGGTTATATATAAATAGTTTAACAGAAAAAGTAAAGGACTGGATTAACGTGTGCCCCATCCATTTGATTTAAGGGTAGCAAGGGCGTACATCCGTAAAGGGAATAGCAGTCCTAAGTGAATGAGGCCATATAACGGGGCCATCAAGAACACGATTGGATGCTTAAAAATATAATAGATATTCCTTGCATAAGCTGAAAGACAAATATAGATGAAATAATAGAACATTAGCAGTAAACCGATCGTTTTTGCCTTGAAAATAAAGGCGAATAAGATAACAAATCCAAATAAGATCCAAAGAGACAGTTCTAATAACACCCAAATAAGGGTTCTCGGTTTCTTGAATCCTACTTTTAAAGCATTCAGGCTCTCCCGGAAGAAAGACTTGTTCCAGCGAATCTGCTGTTTAATAAATTGACGGACGGTATCCGGCACGTCAGTCAGACACACAGCTTTTGATTGATAGAGTGTCTTTCCTTTTAGAATCGCATAGTTTGTTAAGCAGCGGTCATCTCCAAATTGAACAGGCTCCCCTAAGAAGGTCTGATTGCCGTAGTCATCGATATTATCCATGATGACATCACGTCTGTAGCAGCTGATAGGACCGGAGCAGACAAGAACGTTCCCAGTAAAGGATTGAGCAGCCCTCTCCACTCGAAAGGCGTTCTCATACCGCATGTCCAATAACTTCGTAAACCAGTTATCCGTTCTGTTCCTGGCATTGATATGACCGGTGACCGCCTGAACTTCCGGATCGTGGAACGGTATCAACAATTCTCTTGTAGCGTCGGGGTATATATAACCGTCGGAATCGACAGTGAAAATGATGTCTCCTGCCGCTTGCTTGAATGCCCATATTTGAGCATGTCGTTTTCCTTGATTTTTCTCCAGTCGATGAACAATCAACTTCTCAATGTTCCGGCTTTCTTTAAGGTCCAGGATAGCTTCATAACCCGAAGTATCTTTACTGCCATCGTCCACAAAGAAAATCTCATGAACCGGGTAGTCCTGCTGCAGGATACTCTCCACTGTCTTGATGACGGCATTCGGTTTCTCATTATATGAAGGGATGACGACTGACACTTTTAAATCAGGCGGCGTTCCGGCTTTTGTCTTGTACTGAAATGAGAGAACCATTTTTCCAAGTAGATATGTAATCATGATTGAACCATAGATTCCTAAAGTATAGTCCACACCGCCGTGAGCGTACTTTCTGACAACTAATAGCATAGAAACGATAAGTCCGAATAAAAGGATAATGAATAGTTTGTGAATTTTTTTATCTGCCAAGGGATATTCTCCTTTATAAATAGAATGGTATGAATAATTAAGTTCTTACTCTTCAGGTTTTTACACCTTTTCTATGCCAGTCAAACGAGAGAATTGTTTCCTTGGATGGAAGACAAAATGCAGTATTGTAAGGGGTTGTTATTGCAGAGAAAAAACACCTGCTACTTTGGCAGGTGTTTTCGATGGTCGGTTTTCTTTTTTTAATAGAACGTAAGTATTGAAAAGACATTTATCTTTTCAGATTACTTAACCTTCAACAGTTCTCCCACATATATTCGATCACTGATCAGGTTATTTGCTTTCTTCAACTTGCTCACGGTTGTATTGTATCTTTTGGCTATAGAATAAAGGGTATCCCCTTTTTTTACTTTATAGGTCGAGACATTGGATGGAGACGTACCTTTGCTAGTGGAAGGAACGGTTTCAGAGCCTGACACCTTCAAGGTTTGTCCAGCGTATATCCTGTCATTTTTCAGGTTGTTAAGCTTCTTCAGAGTGGTAACGTCCGTTTTATGTTTTTTTGCAATGGAATAAAGGGTATCGCCTTTCTTTACTTTATAGGACACTGTTTTTGAAGGAGCTTTGCTCTCATCCTTGGACGGTGTCGATGGAGTACCCGAAACCTTCAAAACTTGCCCTGTATAAATGCGGTCGCTCTTTAAGTTGTTCAATTTCTTCAGGCTGCTGACTGTTGTCTTGTTTTTCTTGGCAATGGAATAAAGGGTGTCGCCACTCTTTACTTTGTAGGTGTTTGTCTGTGCTGGTTTAGCTGGAGGGGTTTCTCCCAACAGGTAGTACATATCTTTACTAAAGGTAATACGGTGTTTGGATTGGTAGCTGTTTGCAGTCTGCTTGAACATGATCTCTTGCTGGGCTACACTGTCTTCCATATTATTAAGGGCTTTCTTGTAATCTTCCTCTGATAGGTCACCGTTATAATAGTCGATTGTGTCGATTTCAGAATTATATACTTCTATTAGACTATTATAAATATATTCATCCAGCTTCACGATATCGCTGTTAGACGCATTGACAGGAGCCTCTTTTTCTAGAGCTACATCATAATAATCCATATATTCAGCGTAGAGATCCATCATTTCATCTTCGGACTTTGCAGCATCTATCTTTTTTGTATAGCTTTCCAGCGTACGTATGATGGCTGCATAATGAGAGGAAAACTTGTCCAACTCCAGCTGATGATTGATTGCTTGAGCGGCTTCCACCGAATAACCTGGATGAATCAGTGCGCTGCTTGAAAATAATAGAGAGGTTGCCAAAACAGAAGCTGTTAATGTTTTCTTCGTGACCATGTTCATTCTCCTTCGAAAATATAAGTATAGGAAGTGATTCCTGATTTAATTATAATGACTTTCCATTAGATTGGGAATTACCTTGGACAGCGGTTGGGAAGAATATTTTTCGACAAAATATGGGACCACTTTTAGAGGGAATCGGAGATGAAATGACAACTAATAACTCGTTCTCTAACTCTATAAATTTGTGTTATAAGGCGAGATTGGTGAAACCTTCTGTACCTGAATTGCTGCAAAGGTTTACTGATGGTAGATTGGAGTTTATAATAACAAAGATTGTGATTAGTAAATTAATTTCCAAAGGGGACATAACCACATGAACATACTAGTAACTGGCGGTGCCGGGTATATAGGCTCGCATACATGTGTGGCTTTACTAGAAGCAGGTCATTCGGTTGTAGTGGCCGATAACTTATGCAATAGTAAATTTGAAACAATAGATAATATAAAACAAATAACGAATAAGGAAGTCAAGTTCTATAATGTTGATGTGACAGATGAACATGCAGTCAACGATATCTTTTCAAGTAATAGTTTGGATGGAGTCATCCATTTTGCAGGTCTGAAAGCAGTAGGTGAATCTGTAGAAATACCACTGGACTATTACTACAATAATATCGTCAGCACGATGACCCTTGCAAAGGCTTGTAAGAAATTCGGTGTGAACCGATTCGTGTTTAGTTCTTCTGCAACAGTGTACGGAGATAACGAGTCTCCTTTTGTAGAAACCATGGAACTTTTGCCGACCACAAACCCGTATGGTGAGACAAAAGCAATGAGTGAGAGGATTCTAACTGATATTGCTAAAGCAGCCCCTGGTTTCTCGGTTGCTCTTCTTCGATATTTTAATCCTGTGGGAGCGCATGAGAGCGGGTTAATTGGAGAAGCACCTAATGGAATCCCGAATAACCTTATGCCTTATGTTACTCAGGTAGCAAATGGGAAATTAGAGAAACTGAGTATTTTTGGAGATGATTATCCTACTATAGATGGTACTGGAGTCAGAGATTATATCCATGTATTGGACTTGGCTGATGGACATGTTGCAGCTCTGGATCACCTTGAGGAAGGTGCTCATGTTTATAACTTGGGGACTGGTCGAGGTACAAGCGTACTCGAGCTTATTAATGCTTTTGAAGAAGCGAATGGGGTTGAAATACCTTATGAAATAACAGAACGCAGACCTGGTGATATTGCTTCATGTTATGCTGATACTTCAAAAGCAAAGCGTGAATTAGGCTGGTCAGCTACACGTGATAAGATCGCTATGTGCAGGGATGCCTGGAGATTTGAAAAAAACTTCAATCAGTAAAAGATCATAAAGGGATTGGAGTTATGGCATATTTTAAAGAAAAACAGATAGAATAATACAGTTCGGAAAGTGCCACGGGAATATAACAGTTTCGGTGACACCAGTCCAGGAGCTTTAACATGGGGCAGGGAGACAGTAACGGCATCTTCCGTGATAAGTGAAGATTAGTCTATTAATAGAGAGGCTGGGACAAAAGTGTCTAAGTCTAAGTAAAACCCGAACTAATTAGCCTTCTAAGAGTCAAATTAGTTCGGGTTTTCAACTTGTTCAAATATACATCTGGATTTTAACTCTTTCCAGCGGTTGGTTGGAGTGCAAGACAAAGACTCCTGCGGAAAGCGAAGTCTTGCACGGAAATCATTAGCGGTATTAAGAGTCTACACTGAAGTTGTTCGTAATTATGTGGTGTTTTTTTAGTTTTGTCCCAGCATCCTTATGTTTGGGTGAAGTATGCATACCTGTATCATCTCCCTATCACTCTGCCTCTCAATCAGATAAAAATCTTCCCCGGATTCAACAATTTCCCTGGATCCAGCAGTTCTTTAAACGACTTCATAACTTCTAAAGCCTCGCCGTGCTCCATCTCCTGATACTTTATTTTCCCAAGGCCGACTCCATGCTCTCCAGTACAGGTTCCACCCGCTTCTATTGCCTTTAAGATGAGTTGTTCGTTGATCGTCTCCGATGCCTGCTTCTCTTCAGGAATTTTAGGATCATACACGATGATGGTATGGAAGTTCCCGTCTCCGACATGCCCGAAGACACTCCCGAGCAGACCGCTTGCTTCAATCTGGCCGCGGGCAAAGTCGACCATGTCGGCAAGCTTCGACAGGGGGACGCACACATCTGATCCCACTACTTCTTTTCCTTTCATGTGACGGAAGGCATAGGCCAGTTCATGTCTTGCTTTCCATATCTCGGCCCGCTCGATGGAACCGCTTGCCCGCTCCCAATTGCCGCACCCCATATCAGCCATTAATTCTTCTACAAAAGAGGCCTCTTCTTCAGCGGATGTCTGTGTCCCGGCGAATTCGAAGAATAATGAATGCTGTTCTGGAAAGTGATAGTCTCCATACGCATTGACTTGTTTGATGCTGGGCGCATCGACGAGTTCTATCCGAAGCACGGGGATGCCGCTCGTGAGTACAGCTTGAGCCGCTGCCGCACAATGTTTCGGTGTATCGAACGTACAGCGTGCTGCAATTGTGTGTTCGGGGATGCCGTGGAGTTTCAAGGTGATTTCGGTAATGATGCCCAGCGTTCCTTCCGATCCGGTAAAGAGCCCGTTTAAATGATATCCGCTGGATGATTTTTTTGCCGCGCTGCCGGTTCTGATGATCCTGCCGTCCGCCAGTACGACTTCAAGGTTTAGTACCTGATCGCGCATGGACCCGTATCGAACGGCGGTTGTTCCGCTTGCATTGGTGGCAGCCATGCCGCCGATTGAGGCATCTGCTCCCGGGTCGATGGGGAAATACAGACCTTGCCGGTTGATTTCTCGATTCAATTCAAGCCGTGTGATACCAGGCTGGACTGTCACGGATAAGTCTTCAGGGGTAAAGGAAATGACCTTCTTCATCCGGTCAAAATTCATGGAAACACCCCTTGAAACAGGAATGGCCTGGCCGTCGAGACCCGATCCTGCTCCATATGGGGTAATGGGGAGGTTCCTTTCCCTTACAAAGTCTACGATATCTTTGACCATTTGCGTCGATTCCGGAAAAACCACCGTTTCTGGCTGAACAGGAGGATGAAAGGATTCATCCTTACTGTGCCGGAACAACTCTCCTTCACTTGTACTTACCCGTTCGCTCCCTATCATCTCTTTCAGGTTCTCTATCCATGCAGTACCCATCCAGGTTATACCTCCGTTTTTAAAATATTCTAAATTTTATATTTACAAATAGATTAGCATAAATTATCATAAATGTATACGGTATACCACCTTGAATCATTTCATTATGAAAACCCACCAAGAATATCATTTCATCACAATGAATCCATCTCACCAAGATATTTTTTTATCAAAGGGAAGACGCAATGCGCACCAAACTCTATCAATCAACTAAGAATAAACATACATAGTCTATTCACCTTTTAATTTTATGATTTACAAAACTATTGTCTAGAGGCTGGGGAAGGGGAGGAAACAGCTTGCAAAGGGTGATCAAAAAAGAAACTCTGGCTGAACAGGCTTTTAACCTGATCAAGAAAGACATCATATCAGGAAAACTGGCACCGGCAGAGGAGCTTCCTGAAAAAAAGCTTGCACAGGAACTTGGTATCAGCAGGACACCTGTCCGGGAGGCGCTGACAAGGCTTGCTGTGGAGGGGCTGGTTGTGTTATCCGATCAGAAGATAGCGACCGTAGCCTCATTTACAGAAGAAGATGCCATGCATTTTATGGAGATTCGTACACTGTTGGAGGTTTATAATCTTGAAGCGACTTTTCCGTTATTGGATGAAGTGTTTGAGGGATTAAGAGAAAACTTGGATTTACAATTGAAAGCGATTACAGAAGGGTGCTATGAAGAATTTATCGATCTCGACCGGGAATTCCATTTGTTATTGGCCGGTGAAAACCCCAACCCTAAGCTAAGGGCTTTAATCCATTCGGTTAATACCGGGGTGAACAGGGCGTTCCTGGTTCTGTCGAATACGCTGCAGTTAAGTGCCATGGAAGCATATGAAGAACACAAACGCATAGTGGATGCATTGGAAAGTGGAGTGGTTGAAGGGGCCAAGATAGAGATGGCCAACCACATGAAGAATATTTCACGGAGAATCAAAGGCTATTACTTGGAGGAGGAAGAGAAATGAAAAAATACTTGATTTTATTATTGATGGCGGTCTTGATGATGGCTGCATGCGGACGTCCAAGCACTTCATCCGGCAGTGAGGGAGAAGGCGAAACATACACGATCCGTATTGCTCACCTTGTACCTGAAGAACAGTCTTCCCATGTTGCTGCTGAGATGTTCAAAGAAAAGCTTGAAAAAGAATCTGATGGCCGTATCAAGGTTGAACTATATCCAAATGGCCAGCTGTATGGTTCTGATCGTGAGGCAATCGAGGCGGTTCAATTGGGCAATATCGAAATGACGATCCCTGCTGTGGCTCCGCTTGCTTCTTTTAATGAAAAGTTCATGGTGTTCGACCTTCCATTCCTGTTCAACAACAATGAAGCTGCCTATAAAGCCCTGGATGGTGAACTTGGTCAGGAACTAATGAAGGATCTCGAAGAAAATAACATTAAGGGTCTTGTCTTTGGGGAAAATGGTTTTCGTCATATGTCGAATAACAAAGGACCCATTGAAAGTCCTGAAGACATAGAGGGGCAGAAGTTCAGAACGCTTGAAAATCCTCTTCATACGGATACATTCAAAGCATTTGGCGCAAATGCATCACCATTTGCATTCGGTGAACTGTACACGGCTCTTCAGCAAGGTACATACGACGCAATGGAGTGTCCGGTTTCGCTTTATTATACAAACAAGTTCTATGAAGTACAGGATTATTTATCAATGACTGGTCATGTGTACGCTGCAACGGCTCTGTTGATGAACAATGATTTTTATAATGAGCTGCCTGAAGATTTACAGAAGCTTGTCACTGAAGCATCCGAGGAGTACAGGGAAGAACAGCGCGGACTGGCTCAAAAGCAGGACGTTGAGTTCCTTAAGAAATTGAAGGAAAGTGGTATGGAAGTAAATGAATTAACCGATGAACAGAGGGATGAATTCCGTGATGCAGCATCCTCTGTATACGACAAATACGTAGACCGCATTGGTCAGGATTTAGTGGACAAGGCATTGGAAGCGAACAACTAATCATCGGTATGAAACAAGGGATCAAGGCTCACCTTGATTCCTTGCTTTTTTAGAAAAATAGGAAAGTATAAATATAATTCGAGAATGATCCAGCTCCAGCGCCTAGCCCCTCGAGACGTTTCGGTCCGCCCACTGAAGTCAAAAAGCGACTTCACCGGTCGGCCCTAAAGCGCGTCGGGGCTGATCAAGGCGCTTGCGCTTTTCTTAGAAAGGAGCTTCTTAGATGAAAAAGAAATTCGATGTAATGGAAGAGACGATTCTTGTTTTGACGCTGGCCTTGATGGTGGCTCTCATTTTTGGACAGGTGGTGGGGCGTTATGTGTTCTCTTCTGCACCTAGCTGGACAGAGGAAATGGCCCGTTATATACATATATTCCAGGTGTGGATCGGTGCAAGCTATGCCGTGAAAAAGAGGCAGCATATCCGTATTGAAAGTTTTATTGAGCTTTTCAAAGGCACAGCCAGAAAGGTGATTGAAACAGTTGCTCTCATCATTTGGTTTCTGCTTGCCCTGTTTCTTGCCGTCTTTGGGACTCAACTCGTTCTTGCAAGCCTGCAAAATGGGCAGGTAACCCCGGCCATGCAGCTGCCGATGTGGATTCCTTTCATTGCGATACCTCTTGGAGGAGGAGGAATGGCGCTCCGGCTGCTGCAGCAAATGGTGACCATTTGGCGAAATAGTGATGATTCTCCTTCAGGGGAGGTGAGGGTATGACAGTCGCCTTGTTATTTGGCACCCTTGCCGTTTGTTTATTGATCGGGGTGCCGATTGCAATTTCATTGGGGGTATCGGCGCTCGTGGCTATTTATTTCGGATCCACTTTGCCGCTCGATATCATCACCCAAAAAGCGTTTACATCACTCGATTCTTTTCCATTACTCGCGATTCCTTTCTTTATGCTCGCCGGGATTCTGATGGGGAAGGGCGGGGTTTCACAGAGACTCTTGAACCTGGCCACGGCGATGGTTGGCTGGATGACTGGCGGGCTTTCGATGGTCACCATCGTGGCTTGTATGTTTTTTGCTGCAATTTCAGGTTCTGGTCCTGCAACCGTAGCAGCCATAGGCGGCTTTATGATCCCGGCAATGGTTGCACGCAAATATGAAGGCGGCTTTGCTTCGGCAGTGGCAGCTTCAGCGGGCTCAATCGGGGTCATCATCCCTCCGAGTATCCCATTTGTATTATATGGGGTTATCGGAAGCGTATCGGTGGGCAGCATGTTCCTTGCCGGTATCATCCCTGGGATCCTGATCGGGGGAGGGCTTATGTTCACGGCCTATATCATTTCACGAAAAAGGGGTTATAAGCCTGAAGAAGCCATGCCTTTCCGTTTTAAAGATGTGTTGAAAGCGACCAATGAAGCAAAATGGGCGTTACTGATTCCGGTCATCATTCTTGGCGGGATTTACGGAGGCGTATTCTCTCCGACTGAAGCAGCTGTAGTGGCTGTGGTCTATTCATTGGTGGTAGGTTTGTTCGTTTATAAAGAGCTGACCTGGGAATCCGTTTTTGAATGTTTCCGTGAGGCGGTTGTGATCAATGCCACAACCATGATTATCATCGGTCTATCGGTTTCCTTTGCCTACTTTATGACGTTGGAACAGATTCCAACCGATATCTCTGACTTTTTAACTGACTTATCAACGAATCCGATTATTATTTTACTTGCAATCAATATCCTGCTATTAATTGTGGGTATGTTTATCGATACCATTTCTGCCCTAGTCGTTTTAACGCCGATCCTGCTGCCGATTGTGACTGCCGTAGGGGTAGACCCGATTCATTTTGGGGTGATTCTGGTGGCAAATCTAGCAATCGGTTTTATTACACCTCCTCTTGGAGTGAATCTCTTTGTGGCATCAAGCGTGGGCGGCGTTCGTTTCGAGAAAATTGCATGGGCGATCGTTCCGTTCCTGATATCGATGTTTATCTGTCTTCTTGTTATTACATTCTTCCCGCCTCTGACCCTTTGGTTACCGGGATTGATGAAATAGGTTAGGTATGTGAAAGGTGTGTGAAAGGTTATGTCGTTATCAATAAATGCAGCAGCACAAGGGTTGGTCATTCCGGGTATTCGACAATTCTCAAATCAGCTCGTTCTTTATCCGAATGCCATAAATTTGACCATAGGCCAGCCTGACTTTCCCACACCGGAAGCGGTGAAGGAAGCGGGTATCAGAGCAATAGCTTCGAATCAGACGATCTATTCGCATAATGCCGGTTTGCTTGAGCTGCGCGTGGCCATCCGTGATTTTTTTGCCGAGTCATATGGACTTGATTATGATGCTGAAACGGAAATCGTTGTCACGACCGGTGCCAGTGAGGCGCTGGATTCAGTGTTCAGGACGATTTTGGAAGAAGGGGATGAGGTGATTCTTCCGGCGCCGCTTTATTCAGGCTACGAACCAATCATCACGATGTGCGGGGCGAAGCCGGTTTATTTGGACACATCCCTTACTGGGTTCAAGCCTTCTCCTGAAAAATTGGAAGCCTTGATCAATGAAAATACCAAAGCGGTTCTCTTTAATTATCCTTCGAATCCTACCGGAGTGTCCCTCAGTAAAGAGGAGATGGACGAGCTGGCATCACTGATCGCAAAGTACGACCTTTTCATCGTTTCGGATGAAATCTATAGTGAGAATACACTGGAAGGGGAGCATCAGACGTTTGCTTCGTATGCTCAGTTAAAGGAACGGTTGTTTCTCATTCATGGCCTGTCCAAATCCCATTCGATGACGGGCTGGAGAATTGGTTTTGTCCTTGGGCCTGCCTTCATCATGGAGCATGTCGTTAAGGTCCATTTATACAATGGGGTTTGTGCATCGGTACCGGGACAGTACGCAGCGATCGAAGCACTGACGAACAACAGGCATGTTCCCGCCCAGATGAATATCGCTTACAGGGAACGGCGGGATTATGTTTACAGGCGTTTGACGTTAATGGGCTTTGATGTCGTCATGCCTAAAGGAGCCTTTTACATTTTTCCTTCTATTAAACAGTTCGGCGTGCCTTCGCTGGAATTTGCGACGCGGCTTTTAAGGGAAGCGGGGGTAGCTGTTGTGCCCGGTAGCTCGTTCACTGAGTTTGGTGAAGGGTATATCCGTATTTCTTTTGCATACAGCATGGAATTAATTAAAGAAGCGATGAACCGGCTGGAGTGCTGGCTTAATCAGGAGTTTTTGTAAATAAGGAGGTCATATCATGAGACATTGGGGGACACCTGATACATTGCGGGCGCTGCTATGTGAACTGGTCAGCTGGCACAGCAGGACGCTGACTGAGGGAGAAATCGAATTTCCGAAAAAAGTGTATGAGAAGATGGAGGCTGTTCCATATTTCCGTGCGAATCCGACTCATCTTCACCTTGGTGATGCCGATTATGGAAGGCGGTTTTTTACAGCGCTATACAAGCATGAGAAAGCTGAAAAGACCATCGTCCTCATCAGTCATTTTGACACAGTGAGTACGGAGGAATATGGGGAGCTCGAAGCCCTTGCCTTTCACCCGGAGCAGCTGACAAAAGAGCTGAAGAATTACATGGATGAGCTCCATCCGGATGCACAGAATGATTTGAAATCGGGAAACTACCTGTGGGGAAGAGGGACGATGGACATGAAGGCCGGATTGGCCATTCATATGGGCATTATTGAAAAAGCTGCCGATGAAGGCTGGCCGGTCAACCTTGTCCTTGTAACTGTACCTGATGAAGAAGTGAATTCCTCCGGGATGAGAGAGGCTGTCGTTCATTTGAATGAACTGAAGGAAGTGCATGGCCTCGACTATACCTTGTTCTTAAACGGAGAACCGGTGTTTTCTCAAAACCCGACTGATACGTCTTATAATGTATATTCAGGAACCATCGGGAAGATCATGCCCTCCGCTCTTTTTTATGGAAGGGAAACGCATGTCGGTGAACCGCTGAGCGGGATGACATCACCGTTCATCGCTTCGTTCCTCACAAGGAAAATGGAATGGAATCCTAGGTTTAAGGAGACCGATTTTGGTGAAACCACCCCGCTGCCTGTGACCTTGCAGCAGGATGATTTGAGGTTGAACTATTCTGCTCAAACGCCGTTTGGAACCGCTGCTCTATACAATGTTTTCACAATGAAGAAGACAGCGGCGGATGTCATGAATGAATTTGAACAAGTCGCCTTGTCTGCAGCGGCTGAGTGCAATCAGTGGTACAGGGAACTGTGTGAACGGGAAGGGATTCCTTCTGTTGGTGAAGTCGGGGTACTTCGGTACTCAGAACTGGTTGCCTATGCGGAGAAGAAGCTCGGCAGGGACTATATTGTAGCCCTCAAGCATGATATCGGCGGCCACGAAGGAGACGACAGGGAAAAGTCTTTTAAGATTGCCGATACGCTCATGATCAATTGTCAGGAGCTTGCACCAGCGATGGTCATCATGTTCACGCCGCCCTATTATCCGCCCGTAAATACGTCTGAGCATCCGCTGGTGTTAGAGTGCGTTGAAGCTGTGGTAAAGTCTGCGAAGGATCACTTTGATCTCCCGGTCGAACAGATTCATTACTTCAACGGCATCTCGGACTTGAGCTATGTCAATTACAAAGATGAAAATAAAGGCTGGGCCGTCTATGAAAAAAATACCCCGGTTTGGAATACGACCTATTCCATTCCATTCGAAGAGATGCATAAGCTTGAAGGTCCTGTCCTCAACGTAGGCCCGTTCGGTAAGGATGCGCATAAACGAACCGAACGACTTCACATTGAAAGTGCCTTCGTGAAGACGCCTGTGTTTGTAGAAGAGGTGATAAAGACTGTTATGGGGAGTGGGGCGTAAGACAGGTCCGGTGTCCCATTTTTTTGAGTTTTGAAAGGCTTTAGAAATGGGGCAGGTTGCCTGTCCTATTTCAATAGTTCTGTACGAATTTAAAGTAAATTT
Organism: Rossellomorea oryzaecorticis; assembly: GCF_038405515.1. Classification (GTDB taxonomy): domain Bacteria; phylum Bacillota; class Bacilli; order Bacillales; family Bacillaceae_B; genus Rossellomorea; species Rossellomorea oryzaecorticis_A. The sequence continues at coordinate 230,243 of NZ_JBBYAF010000001.1, forward strand.
AGATATGAAGTTGACAATTGAATTAGAAATTGATAGATTAATAGAGGTCTTGATAATGTGGTCAATACCATTCAGGTTTTGGTTATAAACCGGAGGATTAGCTCAGCTGGGAGAGCATCTGCCTTACAAGCAGAGGGTCGGCGGTTCGATCCCGTCATCCTCCATTTAGGATTTTTTACGGAGCGTTAGCGGAGTAAAAAGATCCTTCCTTAACCTTGCGCAGCGAAGCGGAGCATCACTACGCATTAAGGATGATATCTAAATCTGTTAATATGTAACCAATCAAACGGAGGAATACCCAAGTCCGGCTGAAGGGATCGGTCTTGAAAACCGACAGGGGTGTTAAAGCCCGCGGGGGTTCGAATCCCTCTTCCTCCGCCA
>NZ_JBBYAF010000002.1:0-221676 GCF_038405515.1 Rossellomorea oryzaecorticis
AGGAATACCCAAGTCCGGCTGAAGGGATCGGTCTTGAAAACCGACAGGGGTGTTAAAGCCCGCGGGGGTTCGAATCCCTCTTCCTCCGCCATATTTATTTTTTCTCTCATGGAGGGGTAGCGAAGTGGCTAAACGCGGCGGACTGTAAATCCGCTCCTTCGGGTTCGGCAGTTCGAATCTGCCCCCCTCCATTTAGCTTTTTTCACAGAGCGTCAGCGGAGTGAAAAGAAGCTTCCTTAACATTTGCGCAGCGAAGCGGAGCATTACGCGCAGAGCGAATGGTAATAAATTTTCACTAACAAATTTCATTTTGTAGGGGCATAGTTTAACGGTAGAACGAAGGTCTCCAAAACCTTTGGTGTGGGTTCGATTCCTACTGCCCCTGCCATAAATCCTTAAACTCAATCTAAGCGGGTGTAGTTTAATGGTAAAACCTCAGCCTTCCAAGCTGATGTCGTGGGTTCGATTCCCATCACCCGCTCCAATAGCAAACTCAAAGGGTTTGTTCCTGTATTTCCTTATCATTTAAGAGGAAGTAGAGGAACGGACCTTTTTTTTATTTGTAGGCTCATCTGTTAAGGCGTGGTGGTGTTTCGAACCTTAATTTTAAACAAACGTTTGGTTAACATCTCTTACCATGGAATATGAGCCTGTTGCCAAACTGAACAAATGTTTAATTGATATTCAAGGGACAGAGCCTTTCCCCTTACTCTGGTTGACTATTCCCCATTTTTGTAAGATAGTTACTATGACTCAACATCGAACGGAAGAATAATAATTTACTAGCGGGTGAAGGCGATGAGGGAATTTCAGAATGAGATACAGAAAAGGAATTACTACATAATTGTTTCCGGCATTATCGTCTTGATGGTGATGGGAGTGGTGGTTGATAACCCATTTAATGTACGTTTTATCATACACGGAGCGATAGTGGTCATTGTATCTGCCTGTCTGCTGCTATACCCTCAGTATGAAACCCCTTGGATCAGATACACAACGGTCATTGCGTCGACCGGGTATTTTTACAGCTTGTTCTATTTCTACCCGGAAACGTGGTCGGGATTTGTATTATTATGTTTTGTTCCTGCTTTGTCCATCCTCTTTTTTGACAAGTGGCTTTTCTATTTCTCACTTGTGTTAAACGCCCTCTTCATAGGGGCTGCATTCATTTACATAGGCATAGTTGATAAAGGACAAGCTTACTTATACATTTACAAAGATATAGCAGGTAACGTCGTGAACTTTATTGCTAGTCAGGTCATCCTTTATTTTATTTTTTATTTATCGAATGTACGGATTCAAAAACAGCGAATGTACTATGAGCAGGTGCAGCAGGCTGAGCGGCTGAAGACGACGGGACAGATGGCGGCAGCCGTAGCGCATGAAATTAGGAATCCACTTACAGTTGTAAAGGGATTTTTACAATATTACGAGGAGGACCCGGAGGTTAATAAAAGCTTTAAACGGAATCTTTCCCTAATGATCGATGAGCTCCATACTGCCGAGCATGTGATTTCGCAGTTCTTGTCCATTGCCAAGCCTGATCAAGAAAAAACGCTGGATTGTGTGGATATTCAAGTCGTGTTGAATGATGTCACGGAGCTTTTGAAAATGTATGGACTATCAAACGATAACTGTATTGTGCTGTCGGTGGAAGAGGGGTGTTCGGTGAATGCAAATTCCATTGAACTCAAGCAGCTGTTCGTTAATTTGATTAAGAACGCCATTGAAGCTTCCCCTCATAGTGAAGCAGTTATTGTAAAAGCGCAAAAGTATAAAGGTGAAGTCATCATCACCGTGACCGACCACGGAAAGGGGATGACTATTAATGAAGTCAAAAGCCTCGGAACCCCGTTCTATTCGCTGAAAAGCAAAGGGACGGGCCTTGGGTTGATGATCTGTTATAATATTGTTGAAAAATTCAGCGGCACCATAGAATTTGAAAGTGAAAAAGAAATAGGCACCACTGTCACCGTCCGCTTCCTTCTCGTATGAGTGAGCGGGCAACAGGGACAGGTACCAAGTCCCGTTCATGGAGCGTGACTCTGTACCTGTCCCTTTTTTGATATAATGAGAAAATATAGTATAAGAGGGAGACTTACGAAATGAGACGGAATTTTCTAAGGGGATTATGTATAACATTTTTATTATTTTTCAGCTTGGCTTTCCCTATTCATGCGGAATTTGGGCCTGATGAATGGACACAATACCGGCTAAATACAGAAAACAACGCTGTTTACGATGGAGAGGGTATAGAGGATTCTTTGAACCTCAAATTAAAAACTGAAAATGAAATTCGATCAACACCTGTAGTGGTTGGAGACAATGTCTTTATAGGAAATCACAACAGCGGAGATATATATTCATACAACCTAATCAGCGGCAAGTTGAACTGGCAGTCCAAAGCCCCTAACTGGATCCATTCGGAAATCATTTACGTGGATGATCAGTTGTTTGTAGGGTATGGGAACCGTTTTTTTCAAAAAGATGGGACCAGGGGCACGGAAGAAAGCGGGTTGCTGAGCCTGGACCCTGAGACGGGTGAGATACTCTGGAATTTTGAGACAAAGGGAGAAGTAATGCCGACACCTGCCTATAATAAGGGAACCGTATACATAACGACAGGTGACAGCCACTTGTATGGTGTTGATCCGGCAACCGGGAAGGAAAAATGGAAACTCAATCTTGGGAATGTAGTGAGTATGTCGTCGCCTAATATAAAAGACGGAGTTCTGTATGTCGGCGGTGGCAGGCCGCAGCCGTATACTTTCTTTGCGGTCGATTTGAATAAGACAGAAATCTTATGGAAGACCGAACTTGAGGAAGTCATGTCTGGTCTGGATGATGTGCCGCCTGCCATATACAAAGATTTGGTCATCACGACGGGCGTAGAAGAAACGGAAAAGAAGATTGGGTTGAAAGAAGTATATGATCATCATGGCTTGGCAGCAGCGTATAAAGAAATAGTAAAAAGGGCATCAGGAAGAGACCAATCTGACAAGCAGCTCTACGATCATAAAATATACGCAATGAATACTAAGAATGGCAATATTGTTTGGGAAAAAAGCCTGGGTGTTGGAGAGATGGTTCCAAACAACAAATCGGGTGCACCAGTTATATACAAGGATTCCGTTTATGTAGGAAGCCCGATTACGAAGAAATTTTACTCGCTGGATGCCAAAACTGGTGAGAATAATTGGAGATACCACAGTAATGTCACGAAGGCCCCTCCTGCAGCGGATAAGGATATTGTCTACTTTATGGATGTAAAAGGGCTTGTTTATGCATTTGATACATCATCCGGCAAGCTGCTTGGCAAGAATTTGTTTGGGGGTAAGCTTGCACCATCAGGGCCGGTACTTATAAATAACCACCTGATTGCGGGTAGTCAGGACGGAAATGTTACCGTTAAACCAACGGATAAGATATTGGACAAGTTTGATGATGTAAAAGGGGATGCAAGCGGTCCGGAAGCTTCAGCCTTTGAGTATTACGGACTTGTTTACGGAATTCCGATTGGTATCGTTTTGGCGTGCATCATCATTGCCGGTTTGGTTATCTTAAAAGTTAGGAAGAAAAAATGAGGAAGGGGGGCGTATCCTGGTGCAGAAGGGGGATACGCCCCTTTTTCTTTATTGAATTTTAAGGTTTCTCCGACATAAATGCGTTCGCTGATGAGCTTGTTTGCTTTCTTAAGTTTGCTTACAGTTGTGTTATATTTCTTTGCGATGGCAGAAAGGGTGGCCCCTTTCTTTACTTTATAAGAAATCGTTTTTGCAGGAACCTTGCTGTCGTTGTTGACTGGCTTAGAAGCAGTTCCAGTAATCTTCAACATTTGCCCGACATATTTCCGGTCGCTTTTTAAATTGTTGAGCTTTTTCAGGCTGGTTACTGTTGTGCCGAATTTCTTTGCAATCGCGGGAAGGGTATCTCCGCTCTTAACTTTGTAAGTGTTTATTTTGCTTGGAGGATCAGTTTTGACAGGCGGGTTCTCCCCAAGGAAGTAATACATATCTTTGATGAATGTCACGCTGAGCTTTGTTTTGTAGCTTTTCGCATTCTTTTAAAGTAACAGGAAAGGCGGAAGCTGGTTCTAAGGTCAGGATAAAAGCAGGTAATAAAACCCTTGGAACAGGTACGGCGACAAGCAAAGGCACATTTTCAGTGGAAATCAGTAAACAAAAAGCCAAGACAAAACTATCGGTAACGGCAATAGACAAAGCAAAAAATACAAGCAAAACAAAAACTGTCACCGTTATTGATAAAACAGCACCAGCCGCCCCTACTGTAAAAACTGTGTATGACTGCAATATAAAAGTAACCGGAAAAGCAGAGCCCTCAGGCAACAGTAACAGTAAATACAGGTGAGAAAAAGCTAGGTTATGCAAAAGCCAGTAAGAGCAGAAATTACTCAGTCAAAATCAAAAAACAGAAAAAAGGAACGAAACTTAAGATAACGGCAACTGATTATTCGAAGAATACAAGTAAGGGAAGTAGTGTAGTGGTGAAGAAAAAATAATAAGGAAGAAAGGGGGGGATCCATAAAGCGCAGCTTTGAGGATACCTCCTTCATATTATATAGTGGATTGCCTTACTTAGATAACGGAGGTTCTCTTTTTTCTCTCCTTTAAAGTCATTTTAAGGACGGAGGAATGAAGCTATGGTTAAGATGGAGGAATTAAAAGGGAATTCATGGACTCAAGTTTGAGCAGGGCAGGATTTCCAAATGAGGCAAAGGCTAATGACTAAATACCTGGACCTGTGCTCCTAAACCGCCTTTGGAGGAGAATATCATGAAACAATATATTGCATTTGATATTGGAGGAACCCATATAAAGTATGGGATTGTGAGAGAGGATGGGATTGTGTCAGCGTGTTTTCTCACTGATACGGAGGCTCACCTTGGCGGTCCCGCCCTCGTACAGAAGCTGATTCTGCTGAGCCGCAGCCTGCTTGATGAGTACGAAGTTAAAGGTGTCGCGGTCAGTACGGCCGGCAGGGTTGATGTTGATAGAGGTATTATTCTTGGTGAGAGTAAAAACATTCCAAATTATAAAGGGCTTGAGCTTAAGAAACTCATTTCCGAAAAGGTAAAATTACCTGTGGAAGTCCGGAACGATGCTGACTGTGCAGCTCTTTGCGAACACTGGATCGGAAATCATGGAGCGGACAACTTCATCATGCTGACTGTCGGCACGGGAATAGGAGGGGGAATCATCATCAACGGCGAGCTTCACTCCGGCCACTCCTACAGCGCAGGAGAGTGGGGATATATGAGAATTGAAGGGGAGGAGTTTGAGAAAGTAGCATCCTTCCCGGCCCTGATCAAAATGGCTAAAGAATACAAGAGTCAACTGAAATGGACTGGCAAGGAAATTTTTGATGCATATGATCAGGGAGATCCCAAAATAATGAAAGCCGTCGCTGTGTTTTATCGACATTTAGCTGTCGGGATTTCCAATCTCATCTATATATTCGATCCCGAAAAAGTGATCATCGGAGGAGGAATTGCCTTGAGGGGTGAAGTGTTTCTCGAAGAAATCAAAGAAGAGGTGAAAAAATATACAAAGGAAACTTTCTATAATCGAACGGAACTTGTACTAGCGAAACACCAGAACCATTCGGGTATGATCGGGGCCGTCTATCATTTTATGCAGAAAAACTAGAGGGCTTTTTGCCGAAAGACAGGAGGTTTTTAATATGAAGACTATTCTCTATTTTAATGATCATGTCACTACCCTTTTTGCAGTGGAGGAACTCAGAAGACTGTTCCGTAGTGCAGGCATAGAGACCGTTATACATAGTGACGGCGCTGCGAATTACGAACAGGCTAATATTTACATGATGCTTGAAAAAGAGTATAACTCCTCGGAATGGTGTGCCGATCCGTTCGCATTGAAGAAGGACGGGTTTGCGATCATCGAAGAAGAAGGACAGGTGTGGATTATAGGAAAAGAAGAACGTTCATTACTATACGGCGTGTATGTTTTTTGCGCGAAGAAGCTAGGTTATAGCTGGATTCAACTAAATGAAGAACGGCAAAACCCTTCCCCTCAAAGTGCTGCTTGTCTGGAGGAGCCTTTATTCAAAAGACGCGGCAATATCATCGAAACGGTGGATGACCCCATTTACATAAACCTCCTGATCGACTGGGGAGTCAAAAACGGGCTGAATGAGTTCTTTTTCACTTTTTTTCTATGGGATAAGATACATAAGTATGTAGAAGGAGAACTGGTGAAACGCGGTGTGAATGTCACTCTCGGCGGTCACAGTCTTGCGTTTTTAATTAGAGAAAAAGGAAACAAAGCACTTCATTTACTGAAAGACAGCAGTTTGCAGGAGCAGGTAATCAGACGGATTGTGGACATCTGCCGTGAATCGGAGGTCGTAACAAGGGTGTCCTTATGGCCGGAAGACGTTGGGATCGATAAAGAAGAGAACGCAGAATTCATGCCGGCCTACATTGCTTTTAGCGAAAAGTTAAAGGCATCATTAACAAGCTTGAATGTAGAAGTGGAACATATTGTTTATAATGCAGGGCTTGAATGGAACATGCTCGAGCGCATCTCCGGAACAGAGGCCTCACGGGAAGCGGATGTATTATATGCCTATTGGGGAAGGGATTATTCTCAGTCGATTCATCATTCAACACCGGAACAAAAGCGGGCAGTAGCTAGTTTAATAGACTGGAGAACCGAGACGGCGAAAACGGAAAGAAGTTTTACGGTACTAGAATATTACAGCGACCACTTTATGTTAAGCGAACTATTCCCGCCGCTGCTGAGCAGGATGAAAGAAGATATAGCCGATTACAAGAAACTGAAGGTCGATGGCATCCTGAACCTGATCGTTCCCTGTCACATAAAGCCGCATTCATCCGAAGGAACCGCTGATTACCCATGGAAATGGATTCATCAGCTGAATAACTTCATATTTGCAGGACTGAGCTGGGGGAAGGAATACAGCGTGTTGGCTGATGCCTACCGTACTTCACTTGGTGAAAAATACTTCTCAATCTTACTTGAATTAGAAATCATCATGGCTAAGCATACTGCGTGGAATGTCCCATTGTTCCCGGCACGTGTAGTGGATCCTGAAAAAGTGAAGGAGATTCATCACAGTCAGGAAATCGTCAGCTTCCTGGATGAAATGATCGATTTTCTTGAAAAGCATACGCCTGTTGGCAGCGAAGATTTGCTCGCCATTCAAAATAAAGATAATTACTGTTCATTCACAAATGAAGAAATGCTCCTGATCTACTTCGATTACGTAAAAAAAGCTGCTCTAAAGTGTAAGCGCGGCTGGATGGGGGGAGACGCCGATGGACTTCAGTAATCTTCGATATTATGAACCTTCCAAAAAAATGAAGCATCCATATATGGTTAAAGAAGATTTGATCGTATACGGTGCCACCCCGGCAGGAATCACATGTGCTATCCAGGCAAAGAAGATGGGACTTACCGTTGCGATCGCCGAATTCGGCCGTCACATCGGCGGGATCACAGCCAGCGGGCTGGGGGCGACGGATTTCGGTGCAAAAGAAGCAATAGGCGGTCTTTCGAGAGAGTTCTATAAGAGAATTGGGAACTACTATAGTAAAGAAGAACAGTGGACCTTCGAGCCTAAAGCAGCAGCTTCGGTTTTTAAAAATTGGCTGGCTGAGTATGAAATCCCGGTCTACTATAATCAGCATCCTGAAACAGTGGAAATGGAGAAAATGAAGATTAAGAGAATCATCATGGAAAATGGAAGCGTCTTTATAGGGGATTTCTTCGTGGATGCAGGCTATGAAGGGGATATCATGGCAAAGGCGGGTGTTTCCTATATGGTGGGCCGGGAATCGAACTCGACTTACGGAGAGACCTATAATGGGGTACGGTTTGGCGAACCTCATCATAAATTCGAAGTTCCGGTCGATCCTTATGTGATAGAAGGCGACAAAGAGAGCGGACTGCTGCAGGGAGTGGAAGAGCTTGAGCCGGGTACGGAAAAAGAAGGGCATGGCGATCACAAGATTCAAGCGTATAATTTCCGCATTTGTCTAACAAAGGACCCTGAAAATCGTATCCCATTTCCCAAACCCCCGTCATATGACACGGACAGCTTTTCATTGCTGCTGCGGTATATACAGGCCGGCGTGTGGGACGCAATGAATCTCCATATCATGCTCCCCACTGGCAAATCCGACTTGAATAATTATGGAGCGGTATCGACCGATTTCATCGGGAAGAATCATGAGTGGCCAGACGGGAGTTATGAAAAGAGGGAAGCCATTTTTCAAGAGCATTTCAACTATAATCTCGGCATGCTTTACTTTTTGAGTCAGGACAAAAGAGTTCCGGAGCCCATCCGGGAAGAGGTCGCTGAATGGGGTCTTTCGAAAGATGAATTTACGAAGACCGGACACTGGCCACATCAGCTGTATATCCGGGAAAGCAGGAGGATGATATCGGACTATATAATGACTGACCGGAATTGTCTGGGTCAGACCGTTGTTGAGGATTCAATCGGGCTGGCTTCCTATCAAATGGATTCCCATCACTGCAGGAGGGTCGTCAAGGATGGGGCGTGCGTAAATGAGGGGGACGTGGAGATTCCGATTTCACCTTATCCGGTTTCTTTCCGTTCGATCCGGCCGAATTCTGAAGAATGTTCGAACTTGCTGGTCCCTGTCTGCTTATCCAGCTCCCATATTGCCTTTGGTTCCATCCGGATGGAACCGGTATTCATGATCATGGGTCAGTCTGCGGGGGCCGCGGTGAGCCTGGCTTTTCTACAGGGGTCGGCTGTTCAAGATGTGCATTATAATCGGTTGAAAGAAGTCCTGCTGGAATCTGGCCAGGTCCTGGCGTGGGACGAGGATATAGAGGATGATCCCGTAACACGTATGAAAAAGACGTTCGGTCATGGTGGCGGAAATTGAGGAATATTGTCGAATTGTCGGTAAATCATAGAAATTGTCCGTATTCCCGTCTTTTCGTCCGCAAACCTGAAAAAATCTCCGTAAATCCAAATAAATGTCCCCAAACACGATTTTTCGTCGGTAAACAAATTGTAGTAGCCCCTCATACAATAAAAAATAACCCGGCTCAGTGCCTCAGCACCGCCCGGGTTTTCTTCACGTTAATTATAACTCGATTGTTTTAAGAGCGAGTTTGATGTTTAAATCGTTTACAACATCTTCTTCCTTGGCCGCGTTGAAATGATCCAGCGCCTTTTGCAGATAGTTCCTGGCTTCATTCATTTCGCCTTTATCGCGGTAGTGGATCGCCTGCTTCAATGAGTTGACCAGCTGTTTCTCAACAGATTTCTTCAAGTCACCGTTTTGCCCTTCCTCGATGATGAGTGCCTTCGCGGATTCCAGTGTGAATTCCAGCACCTCGATCTTCATTAAGTCAGTTCCGTCCGCATAATAGATATTTCCGTCGTTGCCGACTGTAGCGAGCTCTGTTGTACCCAGGGTTTCAAAATCAAGGGAAACGGGATCAATTGCCGTCAAATTACCCGCCAAAGTGGTATACATGATGCCGTTGTCATCCCAGCGGATGTGGATCGGGCGCCATCTGCCGTAATGTTTCACATCTTCATAAATGGTTTTGCTTTTCACCACTTCCAACGTCTCGGGGTCCATGGCGAAGATCGTGCCGTCCGCAGCCGACCACAGCAGGCCGTCGGGACCTTCACTCATGCCGCTGATCATGCGTGGACTGTAGTCCAGTCCAGGGATGTCAGGTGCGAATTCAGTGACCTTCTCATTGTTCTCCAAATCCCAGACGAAGACTTTTGCTGCTTCTTCCGTTGGATCGATTCCAAGGCCGCCTGCTATCGTGGTGGAGCCGTACAGCTTGTCCCCTTTTTCAGCTAGAGCGACAATGGCCTGATTGTGGATGACGTTTTCAAATACCTGAGCGTTTTCAGGAGCAGCCGGGTCAAGGATCGTCAGTGATCCGCCGAGTTTTCCGTAATCAGGGATGGTGCCGATATAGAGCTTATCATTCACAGGCTCCATCTCGAACGGTCTGTCCTGATGGGGGATATCAAAGATTTCATGCCTTTCAAGTTCCTCCTGGGTGGTATCAAGTTCGTAGATGACCGCCCCTGGATACACGCCGAAATACATGTTATCCCCAATGGCTGCCATTCCTTCCGCCTGCCCGAGTGTGAACATCTCTGAAGTGCCGTCATCCGTACGGTAGACAGCACCTTTTCCGCCCGGATACCCGCTCATATACATATTGCCGTCGGGTCCTTTTTCAAGGGTCTGGATCGGAATCGGATTTCCTGCTATTGGATATTGAATCGTTTTTACTTTCTTGGTTTCAAGGTTCATGAATGTCACTTGTCCGCCGAATTGAACGGTAACTAATGAGTAGCCCGGAAAATCGGGATCCCCTTCAAGTTCCACCCAGGTGGTATTGCGGATGAAAGTGCCAAACCTAACTCCGGTATCACGAGTTTCCAGGGTTTCATAATCAATTTCCATGATACGACCGCTCTGCTGGAAATAAGCCTTATTACTGCCTGGGAGTCCCTGGATGAGACGGAGGCCTTTGTTATTTTCATAGTAAGTATCTTCCCATTGATCCGTATTGGTATTGTAGAACAGAAGCGAGTTATCACCGCCGCCTACACCGGCCACGATATAGTCACCGAACGCATCCATCTGCCATACACTCGACCCCTGGGTGACGTGATCAGGAACTGGGATCGTTTCGTAATCGCCTGTTTCCACATCAAGCTTCACGAGACGGTTGTCAACTCCGACCCCAAGGTAAAGATACCCATCGTGATAAGCAGTTGATCGGGTATAGCTTTGGCCGGGGGCAACCGTTCCGTAATCCCTCATTTCGCCTGTGCTTGGGTCATACATACCTGCTTTGGCGTTCGGGAAGGACCCGAAGTAGACACGGCCTTCTTCATCGTAGGATAAACCATAGACAACGCTTTCCCCTATTCCGCCGAGATTTTTAACCTCCTGTGTCTCGGGGGAGTACTCGTATAAAGTTCCGTTTCCTCCGATATATACGTTCCCATTCGGAACCGTGATATGTGTCCATACGGCACCGGTCCCTTCAAGAGGATACGTTCTCAGCACTTCCTGAGTTTCGAGATCCACTACCTGAAAAATGGCGGGACTTCCGGAAGCGGTCGTATACATGACATCGTGGCCATTTTCCTTTCCATAGGCAGAATCATAAACGGCCACACTTTCCATTTGATGACCGAGATTGACTGGATCTCCGAAGTTGCTTCCCGTTTCTGCATCGGCCGTCCCGGCAGGGGTGAAGATCGAACCGACCATCATGACGAAAGCCAATGAGATAAAACAAAACACTTTCACTTTCTTTTTCATTCTTCCATCTCCTCTGTAAATTCAATTCATCTTTTCCTTTTTAGTAAAAATGATCTCTGTGCCTTACACCGCCTTTCTAACTAAATGAAAGTACCTATCCTCCTGTGTATAAGAGATTCCTTAGATGGTTAATGCCTGTCCGTTGTGAAAGTTCCGCATGCTGTTATTCCTATTTTTATAGATTTAGAACCTGGGAAACAAGTCTTTAAATAGTCGTAATGTTAGATGGGTAATATGACCTGTGGTGGAATAGTGAGGAAGGGTTCTTAGTAACCGTTTTTTCTTAAATAACAGAATAGAAAAAAAACCGCCACCAATCGGTAACGGTTAACATTCACTATTACGCTGCTCAGTGTTCACACTGTTCAGTTTCTTTCTCCCCACTTTTTCAAAAGCCCTCAGGCCGATCCACATCACGGCGACGGCAAGGACACTACCTGTAAACAGGGGGATTGTACCGGGCAGAAGAGAGGCAACGCCATATAGAATTCCACATGCCGCAGCGATTTGAATCAGTTCAAGCGGTGAAGTCAAAGCGAGCAGCAAAGTTTGTTTCAATGTCTTGAAAAACGGTAAGTCAAAATGGACATAGACCGGAAAGAAAAATAACAGGGTAATGATGTACCAGATCAAGATCAGCAAGAGTACCGGCACCAAAAAGGTCAGTTTTCCACTATTGAGGCCAATGAAAGTGAAATCATAATATAGGATATACCCGATGACCATAAAAATGAGTCCGTATCCGTTCGACCTTAAAAATTCTTTCTTATATGTACGCCAAAACTCAGGGAATACAGAAAGGTTTTCTTCCCGGAGCAGCCATTTCCTCACAATGGTAAACATCGCTGTCGTGGCAGGGAAAAACCCAAAGATCAACAGGCCGATGAAAGTAAATAACATCCACAGCAGGTTAAGATATGCCAGCTTCAGCATTCCGAAAACGATTGTATTAAATCGATCCCATCCTCCCATTTTTTCACCCCTTTTGTGAACTACTATACGTCAGTCGTGGAAAAGATTGCAATCATTTTCTCAACATTCAAAATCCTTTCAAAAATAACGTCTTGATTTTATTAAAGACATTTAAGAGACTTGTCTCTTTTAAAAAAACGAATTAGACTTGAAGAAAGCTTATGAATATTTTTACAATTCTGAATCGTGTTGGGTGGACTTTTTTTATTCTGCAAAAGCTATTCGGAAATGACAGCGCTTTACCAGACTGGCAGAATTCCTAGGGGGTGGATGGGGATCACGGCAGGCTTCGCCTGCGGAAAGCGAAGTTTTGTACGAAAATCAACATCGGTAGTTGACAAGAAAGAACCATAAAAAAAATAAAAATGAAGAGGGGTTCATTCATGAAAAAGAAATTGACGTTTCTCTTAGTGTTGGTCATGGGGCTCATCCTGATGGCCGCATGCAGCTCAAAAGATGAAAAGACAGGCGGGAAAGCAGGAGACGGGGAAGTTTCCGGCGAGATCACCGTTTGGGTCCATCCTTATACGAGTGATGCAGATGCTGAGAAAAAGATGTGGAATGAAATTGTTGCTTCATATAAGGAAAAATTTGATGTGGACGTAAAGATTGAGACGATTCCTTGGGCAAACCGGGATCAAAAAGTATTAACAGCCCTGGCTGCCAATAACGGTCCGGATGTATTTTATGCCATCCCTGACCAAATGCCTCAATATGCAAATGCAGGGATGCTTCTTGAACTGGATTCATACTTGAAGGATAACGATATGGATGATTTTGTTGATACTGCAGTGCTTTCGACAAAATGGAAGGATAAGACATACGGTCTTCCTATTCTCCAAACAGCAGAATCGCTTTTCTACAATAAGGAAGTTATTGCAGCAATCGGAGAAGACCCCGAAAAGCTGCCGGCAACATGGGAAGAGTTCTCTGAATGGGCTAAAAAAGCTAAAGATAAAGGCTTTTACGCATTCAGCTATCAGGGTGGAGGTTCTATGAACGGAACATTGTATCCATTCTTATGGCAAGCAGGAGGAGAGGTCATTACACAGGATGATGAAGTGAAGATCAACAATGAAGCAGGAGTAGAAGCTTTTGAATTCATTAATAAGATGTATGAGAAGGGATGGGTTCCAGAAGATTCAGTTACGGCTATGGAACACGATGCGTTGTGGAATGCCGGCAAAATACTGGCAGTAAATGGATCAGGTATCTCTTTGACAAACCTTCAAAAGAGTGGATTGGATTTCGTCATCGCTCCGCCGCTTAAGCATAAAGAACAGGCAACGTATGGTACTACGGGAATGTTCGTGGTTCCATCAAATAGTGACAACCCGGATGCAGCAGCAGAGTTTATCAAAGTGGTAACAAATGCTGAAAACCAACGTAAATTTAATACGGTTACACAATATATACCATCTCGTGAGTCAGCAAAAGATATCTTCGATGATCAGAAATATTTAAGTCAGCTTGCAGAGTATACGGAGTATGCGCAGCCAGGAGTCATCCACCCGATCGGCCGTTCCATCATGCCTGGTATTCAGGCTGAGGTACAGACGATGATGGCAGGGGAGAAAACACCGAAGGAAGCAGCGGATGCAGCAGCGGAAGCAATCAAGGCGGAACTTGCCAAACAATAGAGTTTTAGACAGAGAGTACTGGTCTCTATGAGATTGGTACTCTCTGTTTCCTAACTTACATAAAGAAGGTGATTATACTGATTAGTACAGAAACGGTTAAGCGTGAACTGAAAGTGAAAAATAAAAAATTACCTTTAAAAACACGAATCAAGCGTGAATGGGACCGCAATGCCATTGTGTACATTTTTCTGATCCCAACGTTAATTCATTTCTTGATTTTTCAAATATTCCCGTTTGCGTTCAGTTTTGTACTTACATTTTTAGATTGGAAGGTTATCGGTGACCCTGAATTTGTGGGGGTGAAGCATTGGATGAGATTCCTGGAAGATAAACTGGCATGGAAAGCAATCTGGAATACGGTTCTATTCTCCATCTACTATATTGTTCCTACAATGGCACTGGGATTGATTCTTGCATTGATCATCAATTCGGGTGTGTGGTTGAAAGGATTTTTTAAAGGGATTTTCTTTCTGCCGGTCGTCACATCCTTTGTCATCATCGCAGGGATTTGGGGATGGTTATTCAGAGGTACTGAATCGGGAATGGTGAACTATCTTCTGAGCCTGTTCGGTTTTGATACGCAACTGTTTTTATCCGATTCAAGCCAGGCCCTGATCGTTCTGGCAGGACTCAGTATATTCAAAGTGGCTGGAAGCACGATGATCTATTATTTTGCCGGCCTGCAGTCAATCGATAAGCAACTGTATGAATCAGCTAGAATCGACGGCGCGACGCCTTTTCGTATTTTTTGGTCGATTACGTTCCCGCTGTTAAAGCCGATTCATTTCTATGTGGCCATTGTTACGACAATCGGTTCGTTCCAGATCTTCGATTCCACTTTCCTTTTAACGGGCGGAGGTCCGAACTATGCGACAACGACGATTGTGTTTTATTTGTACCAGCAAGGTTTCGGCGGGCTGAATTTAAGCTACGCAGCTGTTCTTTCCTACGTGTTGTTCTTTATCATATTGGTCATCTCCCTCATTCAGAGAAAGTATATGGGGCAAGAAACGAAGTATTATTAATCTAAGGTAGAGGAGGTTGAGCAATGGGTAAAATCATTAAATATTTCGCTTTAGCGATTTTAGCTTTAAGTTTCCTTTTGCCGTTTATCATCATGGCTTTAGGTTCATTTAAAGAAATGCAGTATGCGTTATTGGATCCGTTATTCTGGATACCTGAGGATCCAACCTTGAGTAATTATACGTACTTGATTGGAAATGGACTATTCGTCAGATGGATCTTCAACTCTGTTGTCATTACGATTATACCTGTCTTCAGCCAAATGATCTTTTGTGCGATCCTCGGATACATTTTTGCAAAAAAACAATTTCCAGGACGAGAAGTCATCTTCTGGGTATTCATGGCTGTTATCATGATTCCGCAGCAACTGCTGATCATTCCAAAGTACATCATGTTTGCAGACTTCGGATGGATCAATACGTACTGGGCATTGATCATCCCTGAGCTTTGGGGAATCATGGGTGTTTTCCTCGTCCGCCAGTTCTTGCAGAGTATCCCGAATGACTTGGAAGAAGCTGCCCGCATCGATGGGGCGAATGATATCAAAGTGTTCTTTAAGGTAATTCTGCCGTTATCGATCCCTGTGGTAGCGACGGTCGGTACGTTTTCATTCATCTCCAACTGGAATGATCTCTTCCAGCCGCTGATTTATATGACGAGAGAAGAGATGTTCCCGGTGACAGTGGGGTTGGCATCGATCCTCGGGAAAGAAGGGAACTTCGGAATTGAGATGGCCGGATCGACCCTCTCATTCATTCCCACCTTCTTGATATTCTTGTTCTTCCAGCGTTATTTCACTGAAGGAATCCAGATGTCCGGACTTAAGTAGATTCAGATATTTAGTGAGAAGGCGGCTATAAAAATGAAAAACCTTAAAATCGGCATGGTGGGTTTAGATACATCACATGCTTCAGTATTTACTAGATTACTGAACGATTCAGGCGGGGACCATCATGTTCAGGGGGGGAGAGTCACACAGGCCTTTCCGGGAGGCTCGCCTGACTTTGAATTAAGCTTTAAAAGGATTGATCGGTTTACAGAAGAGGTCCGCCGATATGGGGTTGAAATAGTGGAGACTATTGAAAAAGCAGCAGAGGGGACGGACGCTATCTTACTGGAGTCCGTCGATGGCGGCACCCATTTGGAGCAATTACAGAGATTGATCGTGTATAAGAAGCCTATTTTTATCGATAAACCTTTCAGTTTGTCATCTGCGGAAGCTGAAGAAATGGCTGCATTAACGGGAACATACGATACACCGATCATGAGTGCCTCTGCGCTGCGTTTTTCAGAGGGATTAAGCAACGTGTTATCCCGGTCTGATAAAGGTGAAATCATCGGCGCTGATTGTTTCGGCCCCATGGAACTTCAGGAAGGTCAAGGATATTTCTGGTATGGGATCCATGCAGTTGAAATGCTTTTCACAATCTTGGGTGGAGGTGCCGAAACCGTCACCACTCACTCAAATGATGACCATGACTGCATCGTCGGATGGTGGAAGGACGGAAGAATTGGGACAGTCAGGGGGACCCGTTCAGGCAGCCAGCAGTTCGGAGCACTTGTCCACTTTGAAAAAGGAACGGAGTATGTAAATGTGGCTGCTGATTCCAAGCCGTTCTACGCCAGCCTGCTGGAAGCGGTCATCGCTTTTTTCCATGGCGGAACGCCGGGAGTCAAGCTTGAGGAAACTCTTGAGATCATTCGTTTCCTTGAAGCGGCCAACGAAAGTCGTGGTTCCGGGGGACGGGTGGATATGAACAACATGTTGGAAAAAATAAAATAGAATTCAGGTTGCTGCCCGAATTCTATTTTTATTTGTCTAGCTCCAGCTCCAAGGACTAGCTCCTGGAGGTCATAAGCTAAATGGTCCAAGGAGGCAAAAAGAGCCTTCCCGACCCATTCATCTTGTGCTTGTCGGGGCTGAAAGAGCCGCCTCCGCTTTTCTTGTTTTATTGCACCTTCTCATCCATCGTAAAAGTCAGCCGGTAGATGCGGCGCGGCCTTCCTTTGTGGGTCAGTTTCTCTTCACCTACGATGTCCACAAGTTCCGCATCCATCCATTTCAGCAGGATCCGGTGGGCGCTCCTGACGGTGATGTTGAGCGTGGAAGCAAGTTCCTGTGCGGTGTAGTCGACAATTCCGTAACGTTCGACCCTTGCCATCAGTTTGGTCATGTAGGAGGCGGACATCCCCGCTTTTTCGGCCCTGTCGAGGAGCTCGGCATCCGTTATGGCAAGATCGTAGCGCTCATACTGGGTGTTTGTCGTGATATCCACGGGACCAAGGACACTCCTGTTCTCGCGAACGATGTAGCACACATCCCCGCCTGAATCCTTAGCCTGCCTGAGTGCAAGGCGAGCATGGCTGCCGGCTTCGGCTGCTGTCGACCCGAAGCCGACCCCGATGCTCAAAGTGATTCCCATCGCATGGTTGGTTTCCTGGAGCAGCGGGATGAATTTGTAACCGCGCGTTTCCCGTTCAAAAATGCCGCGGGTCGTGATGAAGGAATATTCCTCACCGCCGAGATTGATGAGATGCCCGTCCAGTTGTTTTATGTAATCAAGCAGCATCTGCTGGATGTTTAATTTCAACAGCTGAACATCGTGCTCCGAATGGTATTTCTCTGTGATTTTTTTAAAATCATCGACGTTGATTAACCCGAATACAATTTGTGACTCCTTGTTCCTCCGTGTTTCTGTTGCGAGGAGGGCCCTTTCAAGGGAGACGATCATGTCCTGCTGGGTCGGGGTCACCCATTCGTAGGGGATGTTCATTTCAGCAAGCCGTTTGGATACTTCCTGGATACCGGTCAGGGCGATGGCACCGTGCTGTTCATGATTTTCGACGTGGAATCCCACGATGTCACTGATCAGCGGAGGGTTGGATTGCTTCTGGAAGACGGTCAGTTCGCTGTTTTCTTCTCCAAGCTCGACCAGTATTTTCTCAACATATTTCTTTTCGATTGTATCAATCGAAAGGTTCTTCAGACCATGTCTGTTTTTGATTAAAAAGAGGGATCGGTACAATCCGGTCCCCATTAACGGGACATGGTGAACAGGGATCGGGAAATCCAGGAATTGCTTCGCGAGATTGTACAGATGATACTCGGTGAACATGAGGACGTCAACGTCATACATTAAATCTTTAGCGGCTTCCGCAATAATGCTCCCGGGTTTAATGACGGAGAAATGCGGTTTGAAATTTGGAAATGATTTCAATGTCTCTTTCGTTTGGGCTACCAGTTCTTCCGGTCCGATGATTCCAATATTGATTTCAGAGTTATCATGAATGGATTTTTTGCTTCTCAACATGCTCCCCCCACTACATGCTTTTATAGACATGTCTTTTTATCTAATGATAATAATAATTTTCTGAATTGTCAAAATTCAGATGAGTAAAATATTTTTGCCCACCCACTTTAAAGACCATTTAAAGACTTGTCTTTTAATAAGGGGATTCATAAGATGTTAATAAGAAATTATCTGAAAGTTCAATCTTGCAGTTTAGGAGAGTGGTTTGATGAAAACAATCGAAGAATTAGAGATTTTTATGACAGAGCCTTCACAGGCGCTGATTGAAGATGTAAGGAAGATCGACGGAGATATCATGATCCTTGGCGTAGGGGGTAAGATGGGTCCTACATTGGCCAAGATGACGAAAAGGGCGATTGACAAGGCAGGGGTGAATAAAAAGGTATATGGTGTATCAAGATTTTCAACGCCTGACTTGAGAAATGAATTGAATGCGTTAGGCATCCACACGATTTCTGCGGACTTATTGAAGGAGGAAGAGCTGCAGGCACTGCCCAATGTGAAAAACATCATTTATATGGCGGGGAACAAGTTTGGAACCGTCGGCAATGAGCACTTTACATGGGCCATGAACGCTTATCTGCCGGGAAGATTCGCTGAGAAATTTCCGGACTCCCGTATCGTTGCATTTTCAACGGGAAATGTTTATCCTCTGACGGATGTGATCAGCAGCCATTGTGGAGAGGACCAGCCCGTCAATCCAATCGGGGAATATGCCCAGTCTTGTCTGGGACGTGAACGCGTACTTACTTACTTCTCCCATAAAAATAACACCCCTATGCTGATGTTCAGGCTGAACTACGCGATTGATCTACGTTATGGCGTCCTGCTTGAGGTTGCAAGACAGGTATACAACGGTCAGCCGATTGACCTGACGATGGGGAATGTCAACGTCATCTGGCAGGGGGATGCGAATGAATTTGCCATCAGGTCCCTGCTGCACACGGATTCACCTCCAAAGGTCCTTAATGTAACCGGTCCGGAGACGATTTCCGTCCGCTGGCTGGCTGAAACCTTTGCCAAACGATTCAACAAAAAGGCCGTGTTCGTCAATGAGGAACAGCCGACAGCCTTGTTGAACGATGCTTCACAGGCACATAAATTATTCGGCTATCCGAAATTCACCATGCAGCAGATGATCGACATGACGGCAGATTGGGTTGAGCAGGACGGCTATACGTATAATAAACCCACCCATTTCCAGGAAAGGCAAGGAGCGTTTTAAATGTTGAATCCAGCGGTTAAGAAGTCATTACATCAAGGAGTCTTCATTCCGGCGCATCCCCTTGCGATAACAGAAGGCAAGGAACTGGATGAAAAAAGCCAGCGTGCACTGACCAGGTATTATATCGAGTCGGGTGTCGGCGGCCTTGCCGTCGGGGTCCATACCACGCAGTTTGAGATTCGTGACCCCGAGTTCAACCTTTATCAAAGGGTATTGAAGCTTGCTGTCGAAGAAATGAAAAGGGCCGATGTCCCCGAGTCATTCATTAAAGTGGCCGGGATTTGCGGACCTGTTGATCAGGCAGTTAAAGAAGCTGAATTCAGCAAGGACGCCGGTTATGATCTGGGGCTCCTGAGTATGGGCAGCTTACAGCATCATTCGGAGGAACAGCTGCTGGAGCGCACGAAAAAAGTGGCTGAAATAATCCCGGTGTTCGGGTTCTATTTGCAGCCTGCAGTCGGCGGCAGGGTTTTATCGTATGAATTCTGGGAAGCATTCGCGAATATACCGAATGTGCATGCCATCAAGCTTGCCCCCTTTGACCGGTATTTGACCACCGAGGTCGTCAGGGCGGTCTGCCACTCCAGGCGGGGCGATGAGATTGCCCTCTATACGGGGAACGATGATAACATCGTCAATGATTTATTGACGACCTATAAATTCAATGTAGATGGGGAAGTGAAGGTAAAAAGGATTGTCGGAGGGCTCCTCGGTCACTGGTCGGTCTGGACGAAGCGAGCGGTCGAATTGTTCCACGATATCAAACAGCTGCAGCCGCACGACTGTGTACCCGATTCAATGCTGACCCTGGCACAGGAAATCACCGATGCAAACGGCGCATTCTTTGATGCGAAGAATCAGTTTCAGGGAAGCATAGCGGGGATAAATCAGGTCCTTGCTGCCCAGGGATTGATGAAAGGACGATGGTGTCTGGCCGATAAGGAAGTGCTGAGCCCGGGTCAATTGGAAGAAATCGACCGTGTCCGTGCAGCATACCCTCATTTACATGATGATTCTTTTGTTGAAAAGAACCTGGAAAGATGGCTTGGCAGCTAAAGGTCTTCACAGAAAATTGGAGGAAAGTGATGATGAGGAAAATTACAGTTCGGAATAAACGGGTGGAGATTGTACAGGAGGAAAGGCCGGGTGTGAAACCTTCCTATATCTTGGTCAAAACCCTCTATTCTGCGATCTCCCCCGGTACAGAGTTGACGATTCTTCAAAATAGTAAGGATACTCCGATTACACTTGGCTACAGTGCGATGGGGGTTGTGGAAGAGGCGGGAAACGGAATAACGGATGTGAAAAAAGGGGATCTGGTGGCGGTATACGGTGCACCTTACGTCCAGCATGCTGATGCTCTTCTTGTACCAAAGACTCTTTATTCAAAAGTCCCGCAGAATGTAGAGCCGAAAGTAGCGGCGCTCGGAGGGATCGGGGCGATTGCCATCCACGCGCTCAGGACAGCGGGGCTTCAATTCGGGGAGACGGTCGTGATCGTCGGGATGGGGCTGCTCGGCCAGATGATTGCGAAGATTGCCAATGCTGCTTCGTACCATGTGATTACATATGATCTTCATGAAGAGCGTGTGAAGATGATCAGAAAGGACGAGGGTATCAAAGCATTCACGACGGCG
Organism: Rossellomorea oryzaecorticis; assembly: GCF_038405515.1. GTDB lineage: Bacteria > Bacillota > Bacilli > Bacillales > Bacillaceae_B > Rossellomorea > Rossellomorea oryzaecorticis_A. The sequence continues at coordinate 21,162 of NZ_JBBYAF010000002.1, forward strand.
GAAGAAATGAAAGCCGAATTGAAACGCAGTACGAATGGAGAAGGGGCGGACGCGGTTTTATTATGTGCGGGCGGGAAGAAGTCGCCGCTTACCGGCCAGAGTCTCGAATGGATCAGGAACAAAGGGAAAGTGGTCATCGTCGGCGATATCGAGCCGGACTTCCCGAGGAATCTGATGTTCAGTAAAGAAGCCCAGCTGCTGATCTCCCGTGCCGGCGGTCCTGGCCGTTACGACAAGGTCTATGAGGCTGAAGCAATCGACTACCCCTACGGTTTTGTCCGCTGGACGGAGGGACGAAATCTGGGGGAGTACATCAGGCTTGTGAGCGAAGGGCGGATCGATGTGAGCCCGTTCATCCAGGATGTAGTGGATGTAAGTGAAGCGGAGGCTGCCTATGAAGAACTCAGGAATAAGCCTTCTGCGGCATTGACGAAAATAATCAACTTCTCCAGCTAAGGAGGGATGAGGATGAAAAACGATGTGAACATAGGGGTGATCGGCATCGGCTCGATTGCGGAAACCAGCCATATCCCAAATTTGAAGGCTGCAGTCGGGGTGAGACTCGCTGCAGTCGCCGATGTGGACCTGGACCGGGCGAGGGAGATTTCACAAAAATATGAGGTTCCACAATTTTTCACCACGGCAGAAGAGATGTTCGAGAAGTCGCAGCTCGACGCCGTGATGATCTGTACCCCGAATGGGACCCATATCCCGATTGCCATGAAGGCTGCGGATAAAAGAATCCACGTTTTCATGGAAAAGCCGATCGGGACGGACTTAAAAGAAGTGGAAAAGTATTTACGGTTCGCAAAAGATAAGAATGTGTTGACGATGGTCGGAATGCCCCATCGTTTTCGTCGTGATGCCCAAATTTTGAAAGCGTATGCATCGAAAGGGACCTTTGGAAATGTCTACTATGTGAAAGCCAAGCTTTTCAGACGCAGGGGGACACCTAAGGGCTGGTTCACGAATAAGGCACTTGCAGGCGGAGGGGCACTGATGGATATCGGTGTACATGTACTGGACCTGGCATGGTGGCTGATCGGCAAACCCGAAGCCAGGAGCATCACGGGAAAAACGGTTACGGGCCTCGGAAACTATGAAACAAACTATGTATCAAGCTGGGAATCCAGCAACAAGCAATTGAACAGCGCCCGGGTTTTCGATGTGGATGATTTTGGCGCGGCCTGGATCCGATTCCGGAACGGGGTTGTCCTTTCTTTAGAAACCGCATGGGCGGTGAACGGGGAGCAGGATGAAGGGATCGAAATTGAAATCTTTGGAGACAAAGGTGGTGCCGTATTATCGCCGCTTTCCATTTTTTCAGAGGAGGAAGGTCTTCTCAGTAAGCATCACCCTGTTTTTGAAAAAAATGAACCTTTCAAGGATGAAATCGGCCACTTTATCCATTGTATTCGAACAGGTTCTTCTCCGTTGATTGACGGGGAGGATGGTTATGAAGTGCTGAAACTATTGATGGGAATCTATGAATCATCGAATCTGGGAAAAGAAATTTGCTTCAATTAGTATTCGAAGGGGGAGAAGGAGATGTTGAAAGTTGGTGTGATCGGAGCAGGGTCCATTTCTGAATTCCATATCAAGCCCTACCTGGCCAATAAAGACGTGGAATTAATCGCACTTTGCGACATAAATGAAGAGCGTCTTGCTGAAAAAGGGCAATTATATGGAATCAGTCATTTGTATACCGATTATAAAGAATTAATGGAGAATGACGAAATCGATGCCGTCAGCATCTGTACATGGAATAACTCTCATGCAGAGATTGCCATATCCGCTTTAAAAGCGGATAAACATGTGCTTGTCGAGAAACCTTTATGCATGACAGTGGAGGAAGCGCTGGAGGTTGAAGCAGCTGTAGAGGAGTCCGGTAACGTCTTGCAGGTCGGCTTTGTCCGCCGTCATGGTGACAATGCGATGTTATTGAAGAAATTCATCGACAACGGCGAACTCGGTGAAATTTATTATGCAAAAACGTCCTGCCTAAGGAGACTCGGGAATCCTGGAGGATGGTTCAGCGACCGGACAAAATCAGGGGGCGGGCCGCTGATCGATTTAGGGGTCCATATGATTGATATTTGCTGGTACTTCATGGGCAAGCCGAAGCCTGTTTCTGTAAGCGGGAATGCCTACAATAAATTGGGAAACAGGAGTCATATCGAGAATCTGTCATTCTATCAGGCTGCTGATTACGACCCGGCTCATAACGACGTGGAAGACTTGACGAACGCGCTCATCCGATTTGAAAACGGAGCGTCCTTGCTGGTGGATGTAAGCTTCACCTTGCAGGCGAAAAAAGATGAATTGTACGTTAAGCTGTTCGGTGAAAAGGGAGGCGCAGAAATCGAGCCGGAGCTGGCGATCGTCACGGAGAAGCACAACACGATCCTGAACATGACCCCGCAGGTGGATAATCTGAAATTTGATTTCGAAAAAGCGTTTTATAACGAAATCAATCATTTTGTATCGTGCTCTCTTGAAGGAAAAGAAACAATCGCCCCTGTTTCGGATGGCGTGCAGGTAATGAAAATGCTCAATGCCGTCTACGAATCGGCCCGGACCGGTAAGGAAGTGTATCTATGAGAACGGATGAAAAGGTTGATTTGCTCATCGCCGGAGGAGGACTCGGGGGATGTGCAGCAGCGATGGCAGCCTGCTCTAGGGGTTTGAAGGTGATCATGACCGAAGAGACGGATTGGATCGGAGGCCAGGTGACCTCGCAGGGGGTTCCCCCGGATGAACATCGCTGGATCGAGGAATTCGGCTGTACAAGAAGATACCGCGATTACCGGGACAAAGTGAGGGAGACGTACCGTAATAACCTGAATCCCAGGGAACAGAAAGAACAACTGAACCCAGGCAACGGCCTGGTGAGCAATATTTGCCACGACCCGCGCGTCACCCTGCATGTATTGAATGAAATGCTCCTGCCCCATCTGTTGACAGGCCGGCTTCAGATCCTTCGCAGTACCAGGGTGGTATCGGTAAAGAAGGAGGGGAACAAGCTGCAGACGATGACACTGTTGAATGTAGCGGCGGGGACCAAAAAAGATGTGGATGCAAGGTATTATATTGATGCGACGGAAGCGGGTGACATCCTGCCACTTGCAGGGATGAACTATGTTACCGGTGCGGAATCAAAAGAAGAGACCGGCGAACCGCATGCTGTGGAAAAGGCAGATCCCTCTGACATACAGGCTTTCACATACGTCCTCGGTATGGAATACCGGGAAGGTGAGGACCATACCATCCCCGAACCCAATATGTATTCGTTCTGGAGGGATTTCCATCCAGAAATCTGGCCGGATAAACTGCTCAGCTTCTTCGCCCCGCACCCGATCACAAAAGAAAAAAGGAAATATACACTGATCCGGGAAGAAGAGGGATTCCCGCTCTGGGAATACCGAAGAATTTTTGATGGCAGTCAATTTGATTTGGATTCCGGGAGCGGAGAAGTAACATTGATGAATTGGCCGCAAAATGATTACTTTCTCGGGAATGTATACGACGTTCCTGAGGAGGAGAAAGGAAGGAATCTGTATCAAGGAAAACAGCTCAGCCTCTCCCTGCTGTATTGGCTGCAGACGGAAGCCCCGAGACCTGACGGTGGAAAAGGTTACCCGGGTCTGAAATTGCGGAAAGACTTATTCGAAACGGAAGACGGGCTGGCAAAAGCCCCTTATATCAGGGAATCCCGGCGCATCAAAGCGGAGTATACAGTAGTCGAGCAGGATGTATCCCCTGACTTCAATGGAGGACCGGCCGGCCGGAAGTTCGCTGACCGGGTCGGGATCGGGTCGTACAGCATCGATCTTCACCCGAGCATGGCAGGGAGGAATTATCTTGACATCAAGGCACTGCCGTTTTATATCCCGATGGGCGCGCTCATCCCGAAAGATGCTGATAATCTGCTCGCAGGATGCAAAAATATCGGCACCACCCACATTACAAACGGCTGCTTCAGGCTGCACCCGGTCGAATGGAATATCGGTGAGGCATGCGGGACTCTTGCAGCCTTTTGTATAGAACGTGATGTCAAACCGAAAGAAGTCAGGAAAGATCAGGCGTTAGTAGAAATGTTTCAACAAGAGTTGAAGGAAGACGGCTTTGAACTTGAATGGCCGTTTGAATCATGAAAACGAGGTGATCTCATATGGGAAGGAACATAGGTGATTTTCCACTTGAACAATTGAGGGAATATAAACCTGAAATGATCGGCAGGCCGGATGATTTTAATGAATTCTGGTCAAGTCAGAAAGAAAAGATGAAAGCAATTAAACCAAATATAACAGTTTCACGGCGTCCGTACCCGGTCCCGGCAGTAGAAGTAATGGATCTTACATTCGAAAGCTGGGACGGGACACCTTTAAAAGGGATCTTCATTAAACCGGCAGGGGTAGAGGAATGTCCGGTCATCGTTAGTTTTCACGGCTACACGGGAAGCTGCGGTCTGGCGATAGACTACTTGAAATGGCCAGCGCTTGGTGTGGCTGTCTATTCACTTGATGTACGTGGACAGGGATCTTCCCCCGACTATGCAAGGTACGGGAACGGTAGCAGGGTTCCTGGATGGATGCTGAGCGGCATCCTTAATCATGAAAACTATTATTATACCAATATGTACAGGGATCTTATTTTACAGCTTCAATGGATACGGTCAGAAGAAGCGCTTGTAAACCCATCATCATTAGGGGTGATGGGTTCTTCACAGGGTGGCGGTCTGGCGCTTGCTGCTGCAGCCCTTGGAGAGGATGTAGACTATGTCGTTTCTGATTGGCCGTTTATGACCCACTTCGACCGGGCGCTTGATATTGCACTTCAAGGACCGTATATGGAAATCATCAAGTATTTTAAATTGAATGATCCCCAGGGCAAGAACTGGGACCCAGTAAAGAAGACATTGAGCTATATTGATAGTCTCCATTTCTGTGACTCAATCACCTGTCCGGCTTTGATGGCTGTCGGGCTGGAAGACAGCTCAACACCGCCTTCAACCGTTTTTGCGGCCTTTAATCACCTGCAATCAACCGATAAAGAGATCGAAGTATATCCCCATTTCACTCATGAGATGAATGGGTTTCATGAAGAAAAAAAGCTCGCCTTTGTAGGAGGGCAGCTAATGAAATAAGGAGGGATTCACTTGCGGGTCAGCGTAAGCATGTACAGTCTCGCATCGACGATCAGGAAAGAAAATTGGTCCATATTTGATTTCGTCGATTATGCCAAACGAATTTCCCTGGACGGTGTCGAGCTGCTTGATTTTTACTGGAAAGAAGATGACAGGCAAAGGGAAATAGAACGTGTAAAACAGGCATTGAAGGAAAACGACCTTGTCGTATCCGCTTATGATGTATCAAACAATTTTGTGAAAGAATCCAGGGAGGAACGCGCTAAAGAAGCTGGGAAGGTCTTGGAAGGAATCAAAACCGCAAAGAAGCTCGGGACGAACATCGTCCGTGTATTCTGCGGAGACCTTCACGGTGAGTTGACCTATGAAGATGGTCAAAGCTGGATCGTGGAGGGGTTGAAACAATGTGCAAAAAAAGCCGAAGAAGAACAAGTCTATTTGGCAATTGAGAATCACGGGCTGCTCGCGGGAAAGAGTGAGCAGGTTAAAGAAATCATGGAAAAGGTAAACAGTCCTTTCGTCAGGTCCACCTTTGATACAGGGAACTTTTTATTGGTACACGAAGAACCACAGCAGGCATTCGACAGGTTGAAGAGTGACATCGTCCATGTTCACTTTAAGGATTTCAGGGTAAAAGGAGCAGCTGAAGAGTTGAAAGGGTTCAAATCGACAGAAGGAGTCGAGTTGATCGGCACCGTCCCTGGAGATGGGCAGGTCGACTTGGCCTCTATTGTGGATGGACTCAAGGATGTAGATTATCAAGGCTGGCTCTCGATTGAATATGAGGGGCATGATGATGCGAAAGAATCGAATGAAGAGGCTGTCAGACGTCTGAAGAAACTACTGGGATAGGAGGGTTCATATGAGGAATGCGGTGATTGCCAGATTGAATAAAATAGACCGCAGCTCCGTATCTGATGGTACGGTGCTGCTTTCCCCTGAAGAATGGAGAGTGAAGTCGGCTGAGGTAAAACCGGATAACCTGTTTATACCGCTGGAGTCAGCCGGGGATTACATCGGAAAAGGGAACGTGAATGTCTATTTTGATTTGGAGCTTTATCCATTTTTTCAGAGGATAAAAGAAGTCATTTTAGCTGACATGGATTCCAAGGGGGTCCTCAGGCTGAGGAGGACTGTCCCGAAAAACGGCAGTGAGTCCGCTCTATATGGGGACCTCTTTGTATTGTCAGCCATTGCCGGGGAACCGGAAGACATCCATGTTAGGTCGACGAATCGTGAGATCTTTCCTTATCATATCATTGTGACGATCCGATTCAGCGGGGGGAAGATGGCTCATGCCGAGTACACACTCGGGGCAGGGGAAGAGCGGATTGAAATTGAATGGAGCGGGATCAAAACCATAGCCGAGTTCGACAGTGAGGAAATGACCCCGATCAAACCGGGCGGCCATAGCCTTCTGCCCCTCGTTTATGGTGTAGGAGATATCCTTGAAAAGTCGCGCAGTGCCGATGAGGCATTCTATGAGCAGTTGGACACATACAAGAGTCTTTTGAGAGGGGGCGGCGATTTATGAAAATCGGAATGATGAGCTTTGCCCACATGCATGCTTACAGCTATGCGGACAGTCTGATGAAACTTTATAATGTTGAGATCGCTGGGATTTATGATGGCGATGAGAAGCGGGGGAAAGAAGCAGCCGAATCCTATCATACGGAGTACTATCGGGATCAGGCGGACTTTTTAGCTGCGGACATGGACGCCGTCATCATCTGCAGTGAAAACAGCCGGCATAAAGAAATGGTCGTGAACGCGGCTAAAGCAAAAAAGCACATCCTTTGTGAAAAACCGATTGCCACGACTGTGGAAGATGCCAAAGAAATGATTGCCGTCTGTGAAGAATATGGAGTGATCCTGCAGACTGCCTTCCCGGTCAGATTCAGCGACCCGATTATGCGCTTGAAGAAAATGATCGATGAGGGCGAGCTAGGTGAAATTATGGCGTTCAGGACGACCAACCGGGGACAGAATCCCGGCGGGTGGTTCATCGACCCGGAGCAATCAGGGGGAGGGGCGGTACTGGATCACACCGTTCATATGGTGGACATCATGCGCTGGTACTCAGGAAGGGAAATTTCCTCTGTCCATGCGATCGTTGATTCCTTCTTCCATGACATTGAAATCGACGATGCCGGGATTCTGACCCTTGAGTTTGAGAGCGGGGTCATTGCCTCCCATGACGCAAGCTGGTCCAGGTTTGCTGAATACCCTGTGTGGGGTGATGCGACAATCGAGGTAATCGGGACGAAACGTACTGTCAGGGCCGATGCCTTCAAAGAACACATCCGGATTTTTAAGAGCGGCAGCAAATCTCTGGAACATGTCTTTTACGGCAACGACATGGATTCCGGACTTATAAAAGACTTTGTTGACTGTATTGAAAAGAAAAGGGAGCCTTCCATTTCGGGATACGACGGCCTGAAAGCACTGGAAGCTGCACTAGCCGCATACAAATCAAGTGAGACGAAATCGACAGTATATTTATAGGCAGGAGGGGGGACGAGGAACCTGTCCCCCCGTCCCGGGTATTAAGAGGAGGATTGTACTTGTACTATCTTAAAGGCGATATCATCACTGACGGGCAGCGTTTCCAGAATAAAACGATCGGTATTTCCAAAGGAAAGATTTTTTATGTCGGAGAGGATGAGCCTATAAACGTCAGTAATCTATACATCACAAAAGGAGTTATCTGCCCAGGTTTTGTGGACATACATCTGCATGGCGTCAGCGGGGATGATTTCATGGATTCTGCTGAAGCCTTTGACAAGATTGCTGAACGTCTGCCCCGTTATGGTGTGACTTCCTTCCTGGCAACTTCAAGGACAGCAGCCATTTCTGACCTTGAAGCCTTCCTTATTCGCGCAACAAGCTTTGAACGAAAGCCATCTTATTCTCAACTTCTTGGTGTCCATATCGAAGGCCCCTGGATCAGCCCTGTCTACCCCGGGGCACAGAAGGGTTCTTTGATCCGGCGTCTCACAGCAGGGGACGCACAGTTTATCATCCTTCCACATTCCGACATAGTCTCTATCATCACGCTTGCACCAGAAGAAGTGGAGGACCGCTCCGTTTTTGAACAATTGTATTCAAAGGGCATCCGGCTTTCGGCAGGCCACACAAATGCTTCACTTGAGGATGTGAAGCTTGCCATCAGCCATGGACTCAGGCAGATCACCCATACCTTCAATGCGATGAGTCCTGTCCATCACCGGATCCCAGGGACGGCAGCCGCTGCGCTTATATGCGAAGAATTGACGTGCGAGATCATTCCTGATGGCCTTCATGTTCATCCTGACATGATCGGGTTCCTGTATAAGGTGAAAGGCAGGGAAAAGTTGATGCTTATATCAGATTGTACGGGATATAACAGCCTTGATGACGGAGAGTATTTCCTTCGGGGAAAACATTTGATCAAGAAAGGGAATCAATTGAGGCTGAAGGACGGTCCTCTCGCCGGCAGCGCCATCACACTGGACCAAGGGGTAAAATATGCCGTTGACCAGTGCAAGATTCCGTTGGAAGACGCTGTCTACATGGCGGGAAAGGGGCCGCTTAAAGCAATTGGAAAAGACGCGGTGAAAGGAAGTATAAAGGAAGGATTCGATGCCGACCTTGTTGTATTGGATGAAGAATTGAAGGTAGAAATGACGGTCGTCAACGGGGAAATCGTTTATAAAAAATGAGTGAGCAGAATATGCTTGCTCTTTTTTTATGAACCTGTCCCCTTATAGGTACTACGACCCCTTTCGTGTCTTTTAAGAGAGTAGAAATGGCCGTTCAAAGGATTATGGAAGAAGTTGAAAGAAGTCAATAAATGTAAATATTTTTCGAGAAAGGAGGGCCGATTCTGTCAAATCAATACGAAAAATAGAGGGGAGAAAAAGAATGAGTAAAAAAGTACTGCGTACGGTTTCAGTCATGCTTTCTTTCATTTTGTTCATTTCATTGGTCCCGGCACTCCAGGCGGAGGTGTCGGCAGACGCTGGTTGGGAAGAGCTTCAGGTAGTAAACGGAGGCTTTGAAGCGGTTCCGGGGTCAGATAATGATATTCCATCCTGGGTGACCTGGAGCGGAGGAAATAAGACGGGTATGAAAGTGTCGGATGACAATGCTTTTGAAGGGGAGAGGAGCCTCAGGGTTGATAACTCAGGTTCTTTCGGTCTTTTCAGTCAATTGATTGATGTGACTGAAGGGAATTCCTATAAGATGACGGCTCAACTATATGTAGATGAACTTGTGGCAGGGAATCCCGGGATCTGGCTGCGCTGGTATGATGCTGAAGGCAAGAACTTCGGCAATACGCCAAAATATTTCGAGGGTCTGAAAGAGGGAGAATGGCAGGAAGTTGCCATTGAAGCGGATGCTCCTGCAGGTGCCGCAGGGGTCAAGGTCTTCCTCTACCAAACCACAAGTACTGTGACAAAGGGGTACTATGATAACATTCAACTCTTTGAAAAATCGAATGAACAGCTGGAGCTTCCATTTGAATACGTCGACCCCATCAATCTCGGTCCATCGGCTCTGGCGGCAAAAACCCAGGGAGCGGCCGTTGGCGACGGGGAAGTCTACTATGCAACAAATGGGTCCCCTGCGACTTTTTACGCCAATGATGCAGAAACGGGGGAAAAGATTTTCTCTCACGAACTGCCGGGCAGTGATGTCGTATGGGGAATGACCATCGGATCCGACGGGAATGTGTATTTTGCCGGTACATACAACGGCATTCTGTACAGATACCTGGTGGACGAAAAGAAACTGGAGGAAGTCGGTAAGAGTCCTTCAGATAACTGGATCTGGCAGCTGGATGCTACGGAAGACGGGAAAATCTATGGAGCAACCTATCCGAATGCAAAAGTATTCGAATATGATATCGAGGCAGACACTTTAACGGATCTGGGGCGGTTCCATGAAGAACAGAACTATGCACGCGGATTGGGTGTCACTGATGAGAACCTCTATGTAGGGATCGGCACGACCGCATACTTGATGAAGATGAACCGTGAAACAGGGGAAAGGGAGGAAATCGACCTGCCGATCACAGGTACGGGCACTTCCGTTTCAAATGTGTGGGAGTACGGAGATCGATTATTTGTCGCTTATGGTACGAGTATGCTGGTGCTGGATGTGGATACAGGAGAAGTGGTCCATGAAATGAGCTGGCAAGATGAGGCTGCCTATGACGGATTGATTTCACCCCCTTCGCCTTATGATGAAAGTTTGATCTATTTTAAGGACAAGCGGACAAGCGAGCTTTGGACCTATGATATGGATACGGATGAAACACAACCGGTGGAACCAAGGGTCACGTTGCCGGCTTCCCCGGTAAAGGCGTATGAATGGACAACGAATGAGGATGGAAAACAGGTTCTGTCGGTCCTTCACCATCAGATTGAGTACTCCACCTATGATCCGGAGACGAATGACTTGAAGGTCATTTATCCAGATGTCGAACTTCAGGGACTCTCCATTCAGAGTCTTGAAATCGGCCCGGATCAAAACGTGTATATGGGTGGATATCAAGGTTCGTTTGGAGTATTCGATACATCCACTGAATCGTATCTGCTGCGTGAACGGAACCCTCATCAGATCGAGGGCATCGGATTTATGAACGGAAACGTCTATATGGGAATCTACGGCGGGGCATTGATCTACAAATATAACCCGGAGCTTCCTTTTAATTATGAAGATGGAGGCAGCGGCGATAACCCTAAAATGGTCCATGATATCGGCGATGGTCAAAGCAGACCGTTCACCTTTACATCAGGGGATGATAAGTTATTCACCGGAACGATCGCTGACTATGGAAAACTAGGCGGGGCACTGACCATTTTTGATGAAAAGACAGGTGAATGGAATACAATCAGGAACATCATCGAAAATCAAAGCATCATCGGTCTTGCGTATAAGGATGGAACACTATACGGGGGGGCCACCACCGCAGGCGGACTAGGCATAGATCCAACCGAAGAGAAGGCAAGGATGTTTGAATATGATGCAGCATCAGGTGAATATGAGTTATTTGACCTGGAACTGGAAGGGATCAAGACACCTGAAATGATAGGTGAGCTTTCATTCGGTCCCGATGGGTATCTGTGGGGAGCAGCCTATGGGCTGAATGCTGATGGAAAAGCAAACAGCGTCATCTTCGCGATGGATCCGGATTCGAAAGAAATCATCAAGCAAAAAGAATTCTATACAGGTGTTCACCGCGGCAGTCAATGGCGTCCATTCTTCGTGAGATGGGATGAAGAGGGCATGCTTTATACAACCATAGGAAGGAAATTGACGGTCATCGACCCTGAAACCATGATGAGCAAACAGTTGATCGGAGATACGGTCAACCTGATGGATATCGATGATGAAGGGAATATCTATTATGCCAAGGGTGCAGACTTGATGAAACTGCCTGTCTCTTTGCAAGGTGCCGACCTGACCGCGGAGGACAGCAGCTTGCTTCAGGGTGAGACGGCGAAACTTGATTTGAAGGTCACATTGACAAACGGTCATGAAGTGGACCTTGCCGGTGCAGAGGTTGAGTGGGAGAACAGCGACCCTGGAGTAGTCGAGCTCAATGTGGGAGAAGTAAGAGCGTTGAATGCAGGTACAGCCGAAATAAAAGCGACGGTTACGTATAATGGCCAAACGGTAACAACCGATGCCCTTATCATCACAGTGGAAGTATCCACCACTACACTCGCTGAACAAATTAAAGCCATGAATGAAAACGGCGATCTGGACGATGATACTGCTGAACAGCTTGTTAACAGGTTGAAACAGGCACAGCACCATTTTGATAAAGGAAGAACAGAGCAGGCATTCAAGCACTTGGGTGACTTCTCCAAGCACCTTGAAAGAAGCAGTGCCGAAGGAAATATAAAAGCCTTGCTCGAACAAAATGTCCAATCAATCAGAGATGGGTGGGGCACGGGGACAGGTACGTTGTCCCAATAAGATGCTTAGTCCGATAGTAAAAAGCCTGGAGGAGATATTACTTTCTCCAGGCTTTTTGATGTGGATGGAAAAGGAAAGGACTCTGTCCTACCTTGAGTCTTTAGTCATATTGTCACCCCTGTAAATATCATGTAAAATTTAAAAATACAGACAATTGCAAGCGTTTGCATTTATTGAGGATAAAAGGAAGGCTGGCTTAGGATTCAGCTATGTAAGAGTGGATACCTTCTTTTTATGCATATATGTGCAAACGATTTCACAACATGATATTTTAAAAAAAGGGGAGGAAAATGAACGATGGGGAGAAAAACAAAGCGGCGATTCTCAGTATTTATGACACTGCTGATGGTCTTGAGCCTTTGGTTACCTTATGTGCCTGCTCAGACCGTGACAGCAGCCACTTCTGGTGGAGAAGAGCTGGAAACAACTCAGTCTACAGACCGCACTGTGCGGTTCACTTACATCCGTGAAGATCAGCAGTATGACGGCTGGAATATCTGGGCCTGGAATACAGGTGTGCAGGATGATCAACTCAATTTTGATTCGTACGAAAATGGGGTGGCAACTGCAAATATTGCGGTGGCTCCCGAGACGGAGCAATTCGGATTTGTACTTCGGAGTACAGAGGATTGGGGTACTGCTGAAAAAGAATTCGGTGACCGTTTTATTAAGGTGAACAAAAACGACACACTCACAAAAGCCTACATAACAAGCGGTGTCGAAGAAATCCGGATAGTTCCTGATGGATCGGCTCCGGTCATCGATCAGGGGAATGCTACTTTTTACTATCGTGACAAAGAGCTCTTTGCTAACGATGCAATGGACACGATTGAAAAAGTAGAATTGAAGTTTAATGGGGAAACAAAGGAAATGACGTATGAGCCTGAGAATGAGAGATTTGTGGTTTCGTATGAGAGCATCCCGAATGGGAAGACGCCATATTCCTTTTTAGTGACAAAAGATGGTGAAACAACTGAGGTAAGTGATCCTTACAATACAGTTGATGGAAAGTCGTACATTGACTTTCAAAAAGCGGACCTGACTGTAACAGGATCTGTAGAACCAAAAGCGATTGACTATAACGAAAACGCTGTTTTATCCGTGAATGTTGAGGGTCTGACCGATGACCTTAAAGTCTCTAAAATCACTGCAGACCTTACTTCTTTAGGAGGATCAGAAAAGTTCACAATCGACCCTTCGCTGAAAGAAGTGACAGTAGCAGTCGATGACAACGTAACAGCAGGCACGAAAACGATTCCTTTAACAGTGGTGGACAACTACGGAAACCCTTATGAAGGAACGGCTGGAGTAGAAGTGAAAACGAGACAGGCTGTCGGCGAAAATGATTTTGATTGGGACGAATCGATCATTTACTTTATGCTGACAGACAGATTCTTTAATGGGGATTCGTCGAATGATGACCCTTATGGTTTGAACTATGATAAGGCGAAGCGCGGTACTTATCAAGGCGGAGACTTTGAGGGGATTACCGAAAAACTGAATTACCTGGATGAGCTTGGTGTGAATACGATCTGGCTCAGCCCGGTTGTGGAAAACATCAAGTATGATGTCCGTTCTGTTGAAACAAACGGAGAATCGGACGAGCCTTACTTTGGCTACCATGGTTATTGGGCGAGTAACTTCGGTGAATTGAACCCGCACTTTGGTTCAATGGACGAATTCCACGCGCTGATTGATGAAGCTCATGAGCGCGGCATCAAAATCATGGTCGATGTGGTAGTCAATCACACGGGTTATGGTTTGAAAGAGGTTGACGGGGAGCTTGCTGAAGCAAATCGTCCTGCCGGATACCCTACAGATGCTGAGCGTGAAACATACAGTGATATCGTCCGCCAGGGTAAAGATGTAGGGTCGGATGAAGTGGTTGGTGAACTTGCAGGCCTGCCTGACATCATCACCGAAGATCCTGAAATCCGCCAGCAGATCATCGATTGGCAGACAGACTGGATTGAAAAAGCGACAACGGCTAAAGGAAACACGATTGATTACTTCCGTGTAGATACAGTGAAACACGTCGATAAGCCGACATGGATGGCTTTTAAAAATGCTATCACGGAAAAAATGCCAGAGCACAAGATGATCGGGGAAGCATGGGGAGCAAATGCCGATACTGATTACGGTTACCTCGAATCAGGTATGATGGATTCCCTGCTTGACTTTGGATTCAAGGGAATTGCTCATGAATTTGTTAGCGGCAGCTTGAAAGCGGCAAATGACAAATTGACTTCACGAAACGAAAAAATCGATAACACAGCAACACTTGGTCAATTTTTAGGAAGCCATGATGAAGAAGGGTTCCTGCATTCGCTGGGCGGCGATGAAGGCAAGCTGAAAGTGGCTGCTTCGCTTCAAGCGACTGCTAAAGGACAGCCGGTCATTTATTATGGGGAAGAGCTCGGTCAAAGCGGAGCGAACAATTATCCGCAGTATGACAACCGTTATGATCTTGCCTGGAATCAAGTGGAAAATAACGATATTTTAAAACATTACAAGAAGATCCTTAACTTTAGAGGAGACCATTCGAAGGTTTTTGCTAAAGGTGATAGAAGTATTGTAGGCGGGACGAATAGCGATAAGTTCTTGATGTTCTCGCGTACGTATGACGGAGATTCGGCATACGTCGGCTTGAACGTTGGGGAAAAAGCTAAAGAGGTGACGGTTTCTGTTGATTCTCCTGATACGGTCATTACTGATCATTATTCAGGGAAGGAGTATTCTGCTTCAGGAGCTGAAGAAGTTACATTAACTATTCCGGAAATAGCAGACGGAGGAACCGTATTACTTACAGTTGCTGGTGGTTCAATCACTGGTGCCGAAGCTGGTTCCGGTGACGGCGGTGAGCCTGAAGTGGAACCGGTGCCAGAAAACAATATCCGCATCCACTACAAACGTGAAGATGGAAACTATGAAAACTATGGTGCCTGGCTGTGGAATGATGTAAAAGATCCTTCTGCCAACTGGCCGACAGGTGCGACCATGTTTGAAAAGAGCGACAGCTACGGTGCATATATTGACGTACCGCTCGCAGAAGGTGCAAAGAATATCGGCTTCCTGGTCATGGACGTGACCAAGGGTGACGCTGGTAAAGACGGCGGGGACAAAGGATTCACCATTACTTCAGAAGATATGAATGAAATCTGGATCAAACAGGGTTCGGATAAAGTCTACACATATGAACCAGTGGATTTACCTGAAAATACGGTGCGTATCCATTATGTTCGTGATGACGCAAACTACGAAAACTTCGGTGTGTGGAACTGGGGAGATGTTGCGGCTCCTTCTACAGACTGGCCGGCGGGTGCAGCTGATTTAGCGGGCACGGACCAATATGGTGCTTATGTAGACATTCCGTTAAAAGAAGATGCGAAGCAAATCGGATTCATCGTCATGGATGAATCGAAAGGCGATGCCGGCAAAGACGGCGGGGACAAAACGTTCAACCTTTTGGATAAATACAATCGCTTATGGGTCAAGCAGGGTGACGATACAGTCTATGTTTCCCCTCATTGGGAAGTGGCTTCAGGCATCACGTCCGCAGAAATCATTTCGGAAGACAAGATCCGTCTTGGTTTCACGATGACGGAAGGCTTAACACCGGAATCTGTAAAACAAGGCTTGGTTATAAAAGATAGTGATGGAGCAAATGTATCGGTAGAAAGTGTTGAAATCACTGGAGATACAACGGT
This sequence comes from Rossellomorea oryzaecorticis, assembly GCF_038405515.1. Classification (GTDB taxonomy): domain Bacteria; phylum Bacillota; class Bacilli; order Bacillales; family Bacillaceae_B; genus Rossellomorea; species Rossellomorea oryzaecorticis_A. Next base: position 36,984 of record NZ_JBBYAF010000002.1, read on the forward strand.
TGAAGTAAAAGCTTCATTCAGCTTGGATAAACTCCCTCTATCCATCACATATTCAGGCAGAACCGTATCAGCCTCAACAGGCTGGAGAATGCTCGATGAAATGTATGGGTACGATGGGAACGATCTTGGAGCAACATACAAAGACGGCAATGCGACGTTAAAATTATGGGCTCCAAAAGCAAGCAAGGTAGTGGCGAAGTTTTACGATAAAGAAGATGCTGCAACAGAAATCGGCAGCGTGGAATTGGAGTCTGGCGAAAAAGGAGTCTGGTCAGCGAACGTTAAAGCAAGCGACGTGGGTGTTTCAGACCTGAAAGGCTACTACTACCAATACGAAGTTACTAACGATGGCGTGACGAAGAAAGTTCTGGATCCTTATGCAAAATCCATGGCAGCTTTCACTGTTAATACGGAAGGTGATGCTGGTCCGGATGGTGATACGGTCGGGAAAGCGGCAATCGTTGATTTAAGCGGAACAAATCCGGAAGGCTTCACTCATGCAGACATTGATGGCTACGAAAAACGTGAAGATGCCGTCATCTATGAAACTCACATCCGCGACTTCACATCTGATCCTTCCATAGAAGGTGATCTGAACGCAAGATGGGGTTCATATAAAGCCTTCATCGACAAGCTTGATTACATCAAATCCCTTGGTGTCACTCACGTTCAATTATTGCCGGTCATGGCTTGGTACTATGGTGACGAAACCAATATGGGAGAACGTGAGCTTGAATATTCAGCAGGCGGAAACGAATATAACTGGGGTTATGACCCGCACAGTTATTTCTCGCCGGACGGGGCATACTCGGAAGATGCGACGGACCCTGAACTGCGTGTAAAAGAATTGAAACAGTTAATCGATGCGATCCATGATGCCGGAATGGGTGTAGTGCTGGATGTTGTCTACACGCATATGGCACAAACAAGCACGCTGAACGATATTGTTCCAAATTACTACGCGTTCCAGGATGATAAAGGAAACTTCCTCGGAGGCTTCGGAAATAACCTGGCAACGAACCACAAGATGGCTGAGAAGCTGATGGTGGATTCAGTGAAATATTGGTTTGAAGAATACAAGATTGATGGTATGCGTTTCGACATGATGGGTGACGCTACATATCCGGCGGTGCAGAACGCATATGACGCAGCAGCCTCAGTAAACCCTGACGCTCTATTCATCGGGGAAGGTTGGAGAACGTTCGCCGGTCATCTCGCAGACCCAGAACTTAAAGGGATGGGCGCAGACCAGGACTGGATGGATAAAACCGATGATGTCGGCGTATTCTCCGATGAAATTCGAAATGAATTAAAATCCGGCTTCGGTTCTGAAGGTGAGCCGCGTTTCATCACAGGCGGCGCCAGAGATATCAACACCATTTTTAACAACATCAAAGGTCAGCCGGGCAACACGGCCGATGATGATCCGGGTGACATGGTCCAATACATCGCAGCGCATGACAACCTGCCGTTGTATGATGTAATCGCACAATCAATTAAAAAAGACCCAGCAATTCCTGAGAACAATCTGGAGATTCACAAACGTGTCAGACTTGGTAATTCGATGATCCTTACTTCCCAAGGTACTGCATTCCTGCATGCCGGTCAGGAATACGGCCGCACGAAACAGTGGTTCGGTGAAGGAGTGCCTGAACAGAAATATCATGAGTTAAAGGATGAAACAGGTAGCCCATTCGGTTATTTCATCCATGATTCGTATGACTCTTCAGACGCAATCAATAAATTCGATTGGGAAAAAGCGACGAATACTGAAAAGTTTGCAGTAAATGCAACAACAAGAGAGTTCACGGAAGGCTTGATTAAGTTAAGAAAATCGACCAATGCGTTCCGGTTGGGTGAAAAAGAGCTCGTCGATCAAAACGTATCCCTGCTTGATATTCCTGAAATCAAGGATACAGACTTGATGCTTGCTTACAAAAACGTATCCACAGATGACACCGGCACGTACTATGTATTCGTCAATGCAGACGACAAAAAGCGTTCGCTGTCCATCAGCGACTATGACTTCAGAGGCGCGAAGGTGTTAGTCGACAACGACGAAGCTGGCGTGAAACCAGTTGAGGAAAAATCAGGATTCAAACTGAAGAAAGACACCTTAACGATTGAACCGTTAACCACGGTAGTGATCAAGGTTCATCAGAAGGGTAAAGCAAAAGGTAAATCAAAAGATAAACCTGGAAAGAGAAAAGATCAAAGGGATTAAATTTCTTTACTAAGCTAAAGGCCCGTCCCTCGTTGCTTTAAAGCGACGAGGGACGGGCCTTGTATTATTATTGCCCCATACTATACTTTGAACGGCTTAAAGTTTCGTTCTTTTCGGCTGTTTTTATGTTAGGAACGGTAAGAATATATTGATTTAAAGGGAATAGCTGGATGATTTTGACCACTCCGATTGTTGCTAGGAGAATAACTGCATACACAATTGGAAAAAGTGCTGTTTTCCAAATGGATGCAGGGGCTATCTCCTGGAAGCAATAAATCACGAATGGGTGAGCTAAATAGATGGCCATTGATAAGGTACCTATTTTAGTCAGGGGCTTATTCAGCCAATTGATTTTTGTGACCGTTTCTCCAATTCCGATGATAAATAAGGTGATGATCGGAATGTTGATCATATTGGTTGCTCTATTGGATGCTATGGCCCCAACTGTCTTGTATTCCCAAACAGCTGCCAACGTGATCAAAATAACAGCAATTCCTAATATGCCTTTATATTTTCTTGAGAACGCTGCAAGTGGTTCCCAATAATATGCAAGAAAACCTCCGAAAATAAAGAAGAATATCCAATGCGGCAGAAAAGCACGCTGACCAAGGATTTCTCCGATGAGTCCTTCAAATTGCCCTGGGGTGAAAAGTTTTAAAAAATACAAGTTAACAAGGGTCGAACCCGCTAGCAAAATAAGCCAGCTCTTTTTAGATCGGATTAATTGTAAGAGCGGGAATAGCAGGTAAAATTGGAAGACAATCGACATAAAGTATAAATGATAAAAAGAATTACCTGACAAAAAGTTTACTAGAAAGCGTTTTTCACCGACGTCAAAGGGATTTACACCTTCAACTGCATACATAAATCCTAAATAAAAAATACTCCAAAATAAAAAAGGGAATCCGATTTTAGTAAATCTGCTAGTGGTAAACTTCTTCATGTCAAAACCTCTAAAGCGAACTTGATAAAATAATAGAAACCCGCTGATGAGTGCAAATATAGGGGTACCAAAGCGGCTTATCTGATTAATGAAATATGTGAAATCATTAAACTGCTGCCCCTGTTGATAATAGTAAGTAGCAGAGACATGGACAAAGACCACCAATAGACAAGCAATCGCTCTTAATATATGAATTTCAGTTATATGATTACGTTTTTTAGCCATTTTTGTCACATCCTTGGTGTAGAAAACTGAATTACCCCTACATATTATATGAAAACCATAGAGGATTCTTATTTGTAATCTTATTTTAATGAAATAGTTGAATGGAGCTAATATAAGAACCATAATATGATAGTAATGGAGTTTTTTGATATTACTTCTATAATTACCCTACTCAAAGTGCTATCAATCCTAAATTAGGTTATTTTGGGAAGTACGACCTTCGTGAAGGATTTTTATTTTCCTCGTTTATAAAAGGTTTTAGATAATTATAAAAGGGAAAAGAAACATATACATTTCGACGAATTAAGCTAAATGTTCTTATAAATTCCACCATGAATCTGACAATTTTCTAACTATTAAAAGTTTATAATTGAAAAAATAACTTCAGAAGCAATTTGATGTGATTGGGGTGCTAGAATTGTGAGAAATGAAAACGATTTCAGTTCCGGTTTATATTGGGGCACTCTTATTAGTATTCCGTTGTGGCTTTCTTTTTTTGGCTGGGTAAAGATTGTTAAGGGAGTTTTATAGAAAGGATTCAAGATCCAAGGCTACTAAGCAGGTAATAGTGAGAAGGGATGGGGTAAATTGAATAAATTACCATATCCCAGGATAGTGGAGTGATGATAAAAATGATGACGGAAAACTTTAGGAGCTAACGTTAGGTGACTATGATTAAAAGTTTCCGATAACGGACTCCTGTGATTTTTGAAATTTGAGGAGGATCATTATGAAGCTGAAAATATTAATATCGCAATGTGAATTTTGGTGGCACTCTATAAGAATGCACTACCATCAGGCATTATTGGATAGTTGTCTGGACTGCCGGCTCAAAAAGAAAATTCAACAAAAAATCATGTATCATGAAATGAAACTGAATAACTATTAGTATGGAAAGGCTCATTACGGGCCTTTTTTTATTTTCTAATGTACAGATGTTTATGGTCGTGTTTTTTTGTCGAAATATCATAGATTATGTCTAATGATTTCCCTATAATAAATGGTAACGGAAGAAATAATCGGTATAACCTACTATCTTAAGGATGGATTCTATTGGACAGAATTGTCATTACCGGCTATGGGATAAAAGCTCCAGGCGCATTAACTAAGCATGATTTTCACAGTGTACTGAAGAATGGGATCTGTACCCAATCTGTACTCAAAAGTAACAATGATACGCATTCGAGTGTGATTGCAGGAATTATAGAAGACGAGTTTACGATTATTAATGAAAAAAATTATAAACGTTATCCCCGTTCGACCAGGCTGGCACTGGCTGCAGCCGATGACGCAGTATCAATGGCTCAACTATCATGTGACCCTTATAAGGTGGCAGTCATCATGGGGACTTCGGCGGGAGCGATTCTTGAAATCGAGCAGTATGCATCTGTGGCTCTCGACTTGAAGAAATATCCGATTCACGGCGTATCCATTGTCGATACCCATACCCTTTCATCCGCAGTGTCGGCACATATAGGACTTAGAGGACCTGCTTTCACCCTTACCACCGGGTGTACAGCCAGTCTGGATGCAGTTGTATTGGCAAAATTATTATTGGAGTCCGGCCAGGTGAATGCCTGCATCATAGGCGGGACAGACGCACCCCTTGGACAGTGGAGTATAAACGGATTCATCAAAACAAGGGCCATAACTTCAAATGTCTCAATCGAACAGACAGGGGTTCCTTTTTCTACCGATCACCAAGGATTCGTTCTTTCGGAAGGGGCAGGGGTCCTTATTCTCGAACGTGAAAAGGATGCTTTAAAGCAGGGTAAGAAAATCTATGGAAGCGTAGACAGCGTGTTATCAAGAAATGAAGGAACCCCTATCTTGAAAACGGATGAATCAGGACAGGAGATGCTTTCTTTATACAAGGAGGTTATTAGGGACAAAGTCCCTTCTTATGTGAACAGTCAGTCTTTAGGCCTGCAGACAAATGACCGGATTGAAGGGTATATTCATAGAGAACTCTTCACGAATAGTGTGCCTATTACTTCAATTAAAGGAATGACCGGCCACTCGTTTGCAGCCATGGGGGCGGTGCAAATCATCTCAGCACTCATTTCGATTGAATATGGATTCATACCTCCGACCATCAAAACCTCAGGGAACGGATACGAGGATTTACCCATTGTTTATAAAACCCGGTATCAGCCAATTGAATCCGTGAGCATCACCACTCATGGTAACAGCGGGAATAATGCTTGTATTGTTATAGGGAAGCCCTGAAACCGATAAAAATGGAACGTTAGATTTATACGAATTAGGGGGGGATCATCTTATGTTTTTTCTGTTTTTACTATTAGTTGCTCTTATCCCTCTGGTTATCGGCATTTCAATTGTTAAAATGTTCAAGGGAAATAAGTTATCAAAAATATTATTTTTGTTTTTATTATTGGCATCGTTATGGCAAGTGGATGTATCAGTGTTGTTTGCTCATCATAATTTATCCCGGGAAGCCATCGATTTTCTGTTTAGGTTATTCAGGATAGGTTCCATTATGGTATCTCCTACTCTATTCTTTGTGGCTTTTATCATTTACCAGGAAGAGCATGCGAACTTCCGAAACAGTAAATGGAATTATCTGATGAATAAAAAGGTGGTCATATTCTATTATATCTGTAGTTTTGCCGTGTATTTAATAGGCTGGAGCCATAAAGGGATTCATTCTTATAGATTGATAGAACCGGCCAATGCCCCTGCTTTTCATTTTCCTGTTTACGGGAGTCTTTCCTGGGTGTTTCAAGCGAATGTGCTATTATTTATCATCAGTATTGTCGTATGTATAAGGATCTGTACCCGGATCAGTCATTCCGCTTTGCGATCATTTTTATTCTATTTTATCATCTCGACCGCCGTAGGGTATGCCATCGGGATACTGAACATGCTTCCTGATGCCATGCTGCTTCCAAGTGCTGTGTCAGTTCTGTTATTCGCCATTTCCATTCTGATTCTATCAAATAAGATGCATCTGCAGAGGGTCAACGATGTCAACAATCAACTTGACCAGAACAGGGATTTTTTAAGTAAGGTGATCGACCTTAACCCCAATTATATTTATGCAAAAGATCAACATGGCCGTTATTCTCTGGTGAACGAATCCTTCGCCACACTATATGGGATGGACAAGAAAGAAATAATAGGAAAAACTGATTTCGATGTTCATGTGAATAAGGAAAGAGCCTTTGAGATTTATCAGGTTGATCAATCGGTACTTGCTGAACAGAAAGAGATTACTGTACCTGAAGAAATCTTTATTAATCGTTTTGGAAAAGAGAAATGGCTGCAAAGTACAAAGATTCCCATTAAAACGAAAGATTCCACTATTCTCCTGGGTGTCTCAACCGATATCACTGAGCATAAACAGCATGAAAAAGAGCTTAACCATCAAGCGAATCACGACGTCCTGACCGGGCTTCCCAACAGGAGGTTGTTAAACGAAAACTTAACGAACATCTTAAAGCCGGCTGACACAAAAGCCGCTTTGATGCTTATTGATTTAGACCGGTTCAAATATATCAATGACACCCTCGGGCATGATGTCGGAGATTTATTATTAATTGAAGTGTCTAAACGTCTTAAACAGTTCATTGATGAAATGAAACTTGAAAACGCTAATGTATACAGACTTGGAGGGGATGAGTTCACCTTGCTGTTTCCCTATCGTTATCCTAAAGAAGTAACTGATATTGCGAAGAGTCTACTTGAACAATTTGATAGAGAATTCATTCTCGGAGAGCAGGAATTTTTCATTTCGCCAAGCATAGGCATCAGTACTTATCCTGAAGATGGGTGTGACGCAAAGACATTAATGAAAAATGCTGACACAGCCATGTACTATGTAAAGGAAAGAGAAAAAAATGGGTTTCAACTATTTACGAAAGAAATGAACCGTGATATCTATCGGAAAATGATGATTGAAAAAGAACTGCGTACGGCTTTGGAACTTGGTGAATTCGAACTTCATTACCAGCCATTAATGGATATACATACAAAGAAGATATGCGGAATGGAAGCGCTTATCCGCTGGAACAATAAGAACCTGGGTCCTGTTTCACCTACTGAGTTTATTCCAATTGCAGAAGAAACAGGTATGATTATCAGAATAGGGGAATGGGTCCTCAGGACAGCCTGCGAGCAGAATATACGCTGGCAGAAAACGAAGTATCCTCCTCTGAAAGTCGGGATCAATATTTCAATCAGGCAGCTCCTCGATAAAAATTTCGTCCGTAAAGCAGCTGCCATCATTAAAGATTCTGGACTTTCCCCAGCTTATATTGATCTAGAAATAACAGAAAGTATTGCCATGTATGATCCGACTTTGATGATCGATAAATTGAAGGAAATAAAGGCAATCGGAGTCAGCGTTTCAATGGATGATTTTGGGACTGGCTACTCCTCTTTAAGTTATCTCAAGAAATACCCGCTTGATACGTTGAAAATTGATCGAAGCTTTGTCAGCGGCATTACTTTTCATGAGGATAATAAAGCTATTGTGAACAGTATCATTTCTATGGCAAAGCACCTTGGCATACATGTGACAGCAGAAGGTGTGGAGGACGAAGAGGAAATTCGTTTTCTGGAACAAAGCCAATGTGACACCATACAGGGGTATGCAATTAGCAGACCGTTATGCGGTAAGGAGTTTGAGCGAAAATTCCTTATGGAAAGAGCTGAATAGAAATAAAAAAGTAAGCATGAAGACACGTTTCTTCATGCTTATTCCCTTTTTAGGAAGCTTTTAAGATGATGTAGAAGGTTATTTTTCTTTTTTTCTAGAAGGTTCAATAGAAGGAAGACTCCATAATTTTCATGTTCTTTTATAAACATACAGATATGGGATGATGAACCTGTCCATGCGTTCCGTTCAATTAACAACAACCTTCAAAGTTCCAGTAACTTTAACTTTTCAATTGCGCCTTTCCTCCACTTTTTAACAGCTGAAATCGATACCTTTTCTACTTTTGCAATTTCTCTTACGCTCAGCACATCTAAACAAGTATATAGTACCCATTTTGTTTGATTGACGGTGAGTTCTGAACAGTATGAAAGAATGCGTTCTCTAGGCAGAGTTTCAACGGGCTGTTCATCCTTGATCAGTTCCCAGAATTCTTCTTTTTGATATACATTTCGATCTTCAGTAAGATGATTACGGGTTAATTCGGTCATGATTCTACCTTTAATGTAAGAGTATGCGTAAGCAGGGAAGGCACCTATTTCAGGATTGAATTTATCATATGCTTCCCATAAAGCAATTAACCCAGTTTGATAGAATGCATCTTTGTCTTTATAAATATTTAGGGAATGTATAATTTTGTGAATCATGGCGTCATATTGCTTATGAACCATATCAAATGAATCCACTACCAGTTTTCCTTCTGATCGGCGCGCCTCTCTATGAATTCCTAGGTAGGTTCAACCTTAGATGGGAAATGGACAACACGCAAAAGAGTAAATATCTGTTTTGTTTAGAGGATTGTACTTGTTTCTCTATGGGAAACTGAGAGTTTCTAGAGGGGGAAAAGACAGCTCAGGATAAAATAAAAGTATTTTAAATATTACTAATCTATTTAAATATTACATTTAGTTTACAAAACTTTCCGAGAAGAGGAGTAATTCTATTAATCAGAGAATTCTGAATAATAGGAACTTATATCTATGTTCTGAATGATCAATAGGGGGTATTTAGTTTGGGGAAAAAGAAGAGAGCTGCATCGGCAGCACTAGCAACGCTGCTGGGACTTAGTACATTAGCAGTGGGTCCGGCTATGTCAACTGCACAAACGGTTGATGTGAAGAATGTACTTAGTGAGGTGACAGGTAAGGGTCATGCCGGTCACAGTCACCAGGGATCTCCATTTGACTTGGGGATTGCTAATGATGAGCGTCTGATTGAGATGCTGAAGAAGGAAGGGAAGATTGCTAAGAATGCAAGTCCTGCAGAGGCAGAAAAAGCACTGGCAAAGTTTTTGAATAAGAAAGCTGAAGGTGCTAAAAAAGAGGCAGGGGAACTCGAAGATGAAGCAGCTGCTAATAAGGCCAAGCTTCAAGGGGAAATGCAAAACAACGGTTTGAAATCAGGAAAAGGAAATAAGCTGGGACAAGCGAAGAAGAATTCGCCTGATTCAGTTAAAAAAGAAGCTTATGACGGAGAAATGAGAACGGATAAAGTCCTTGTTCTTCTAGTCGATTATCCGGATAGGCTTCATAATAAAATGACACCTGAAGAAACTGACATGTATTATGAAGGCAATGATGCTTATTCGCGTGAGCATTACCAGGATATGTTATTTGGTACTGGCGGATGGACTGGACCGGATGGTGAAAATTATGTATCCATGAAGCAGTATTATGAACAGCAATCAGGTGGAAGTTACTCTGTTGAAGGGGAAGTAGCCGGATGGTATACAGCTAGTCAACCTGCTGCAGCATATGGTGGGAATTACCCTGATCCGGATGGTAATGATGTAAACGCCCGAGGATTAGTTAAAGAAGCATTAGAGGCAGCAGCGGAAGACCCTAGTGTAAATCTTGCAGACTATGACCAGTGGGATCGTTATGACCTTGATGGTGACGGCAATTACTTAGAAGCAGACGGTTTGGTGGATCACTTAATGATTATCCACTCCGGTGTCGGCGAAGAAGCAGGCGGTGGATCCTTAGGTTCAGATGCCATTTGGTCTCACCGCTGGAACTTGGGTGGAGTTTATCCTGTTGCGGGGACAGAAGCTACTGTCGGTTATTGGGGTGGTCCGATGGCAGCATACGATTACACGATTGAACCGGAAGATGGGGCAGTTGGTGTTATGGCTCACGAATTCGGTCATGACTTAGGCCTGCCTGATGAATATGACACTCAATACACAGGTGCAGGGGAAGCGGTAAGCTATTGGTCTATCATGTCTAGCGGTAGTTGGGCAGGGAGTATCCCTGGTACACAGCCTACAGGTTTCAGCCCTTATGCAAAGGAAATGCTTCAGGCTTCTGCTGTAGTAGATAATAAAGGTACCCAAGGGAATTGGCTGAGTGGCGCCGAGATTAGTTTAGAAGATGAGGAAGATTTAATAGATTTAGAGGGTGGTAATTTAGAGTTTCTAATTGACGAAGCAAGCACAAAAGGCATTAACAATGATGTGGTAAAAGTAAATCTTCCGCAAAAAGAGACAGTAATCAATAGACCAGCAAGCGGTGAGAGTGAATACTTCTCAGGAAGTGCTGATGATTTACACACCTATTTAACCACCAATGTCGATTTAACAAATGCTGAGTCTGCTCAATTCAATTTCAAAACATGGTATGACATTGAAACAGATTGGGATTACGCGTATGTAACAGTTAATGGGGAACCGGTAGCAAGTGATATTACGACAGACACTGATCCGTATGACGCAAACCTAGGAAATGGTATCACCGGTTCATCTAATGGATGGATTGATGCTTCCTTCGACCTGTCAGCTTATGCTGGTCAAGAAGTAGAAGTGGCAATTGAATATGTAACGGATGCTGCTGTTTCAAATCCAGGCTTATATGCCGATGATCTTCAAATTGTAGTAAACGGTGAGGAAGTTCTGTTTGATGATGTTGAAGAAGGAGAATCGAAATTTGAGTTAGATGGTTTTACCAAGAACGATGGAATCAAGCGTTCTGAACATTACTACCTACTTGAATGGCGAAGCCACAATGGCGTCGATGAAGGGTTGGCCAACATCCGCCGTGGAGCAAGTCTGATGGAATTCGATGAAGGTCTGGTTGTATGGTATGTAGATAATAAATACAGCGAAAACTGGACAGGTCTGCATCCTGGCGATGGTTTCCTTGGGGTGGTGGATGCTGATCAACATGCCAACTACTGGAGTGATGAATCAGTGGCTTCTTCCAGATACCAAGTCCACGATGCAGCGTTCAGCCTAAATAAATCAGAAAAAATGTTCCTTGATTACACTGATTTATTAGGTATTACGTTGATAGACAATCACACTGCCCGAAACCCGCTATTCGACGACAGCGCTGACTACAGTAACCCGGGTCTTAAAGACGCAGGACGTAACGTACCAAACTACGGGTTGAAATTCCGTGTGACTGGTGAAAGTGCAGACGGTACTGTAGGTAAAGTATTAATCTATAAGTAAAGTATTTTATTGGAGGCTGGCTCACTTGAGCTGGTCTTTTTTTGAATTGAATATCCCTCTGAATTGAAAACTTTACTATTAATTTTTTTAGATGAAAAAAAAGAGAGATTATTGGTTTTATTGTCGATATTTTTGTCCTTTAAATGATAGATAATTCTGATAATTAAATGTAAAATATAGGTAGTGAGATATAAATGAAGGGGGATGGAGCAGTGCCGATCTACTACATGAAAGAAGTGTGGACCCCGTTGAAAGTCTTGGGGATCAAATTCTACAAATGTGAAAGAAATAATTTCTATATAAAGGTTCTTCAACGGCCGAGGAAACGTATTTTCGGATAGATTATTAGTATAACTGGAAAATAACATATCGTACGAAAGGGCAAACTCATTGAAAAATGGGGACGCAAAACTATAGGGGCTTCTGTCTTTGAGACAATGCTCGCCAGTTGCCGAATACGCCATTTTTTATGGTACCTACACACAAACCTTAATTAAGAAGGTTTTTTTATTTGCCCAATTTAAAGGCCCGTCCCTCGATGCTTTAAATGGGTAAAGTAAGTGGGGAAAAAATCATCGACAAAAGTAGTGGAAGAATGAAATAAATAGACATAAAATTATGATTTTCCAACAAATAATACTGGTAAATTTTTCATGTTGGTTTATAATGGGTATAAAGTTACAAATTTCTTAGTTTTCAGAAATCTTTAACTTACTCTATTTTTAGAAAAGGAAGGTGTTATAGTGAGGAAAGAAAAAGGATTGATTACATCGACTACGGTGGCATTGTTTCCTTCTTACCATCATGCGTACCAAACGATTATAGTGGATCTATCGGGTAAGAAGGTTTGGAGTAAGAAACCGGCGAAAGAAATTATCAATGAGGCCTGCCTGGATGACGGGGCATCATATGAAGGAAAGATTAAAGCTGTTCGGCATGCATTGCCCTATCATAGAAAGACACCTCTGATCATTAATAAGGATCAACATATCTATGCTTTTCCCACCATGTCCCCTGACAAATATGATTGCATCTGGCTATTCCACCTGCATATCCTTGAAATTTCTCAGACACAAAATAAAACCTATATTACATTTATAAATGGCTATAAATTAGAAGTGAACTGTTCGGTTAAGGTTCTGAATAGGCAGCGGGAGAGAGCGGCTGTCACGATGAATCATTTTGCTTTTAAAAATAAGAAGTTGCATGTTTCATCGCCTGCTGAAGCTGAATATGGGGAAGAAGACGAAATCTTTGAGTTTAAAGTTTATACTGGGATTGAACTAACCAATCAAGATCAAAGCTTTTTACAAGTTTAATAGATGGAGGGAAGAAGGCTTATTGATAAGGCTTCTTTTTTAATGCAAAAAAACCTGGGCAAAAAATAAAAACCACCATATAAATATGAATAATATAAATATAGCCTCTTTATACCGCTAATGATTTCCTTGCAAGACTTCGCTTTCCGCGGGCGGCCGGTGAGCCTCCTCGTCGCTCTGCTCCTGCGGGGTCTCACCTGTCTCGCTTTTCCCGCAGGAGTCTGCGTCTTGCACTCCAATCAACCGCTGGAACAAGCTAGAATCTAAACGTACATCTGAAACTAAAAAAACCGAACTAATTTGCATTCTAAGATGCAAATTAGTTCGGGTTTTACTTAGGCTAAAACACTTTTGTCCCGGCCTCTCTATATACATTTGGAGTTCCTATTTTATAAGTAGACTCACGCTATGGCCATTATTCATAAATACCGACCGCATCAAATCCACCTGCAGCCGCAGAAACTTCTGCACTTCCTTCACCATAAAGATCAACAGCCGATTGAATGATCGCCTGACGAGCATCACTGAAATCAGACAGGCTGGTAAGATAAGTCGTCAGCGCACGGTAATAGATTTTACCCAGCTTCTCACGGCCGATATCCTGAGCCGTCAAGTATGCGGCATGGTTGATGATGGAAGAGTTGATATGAACGCCGCCGTTATCCAATTCGCGTGGGAGGTCATAAAACTCGTCCATGTGAGATGGGTACATCCCGTCTCCGTTTCCATAAGGGACGTAAGCAGCATTTACAGGGTATTTACTTGGATCACTCAAACTTCTTAAGGATTCCCTTCCACTTTCCTTTGCTGCAGGGGCCATGATATCCTCACCAAGCTCCCAGTTTTCATCATCGATCAGTGCTCCGAAAATATCGGAGAACGCTTCGTTCAGTGCCCCGGATTGGAAGCGGTAAAGGAGGTTGGCAGAGTTTGACGTCACCCCGTGAGCCATTTCATGGGCGGCTACATCAAGACCGGCTGAAAGAGGGACCATGAATTCACCGTCTCCGTCACCATAGACCATGTAGGTGCCATTCCAGAATGCGTTATTATAGTTGTTTCCGTAATGGACGACCGATTGGATCGGCATGCCTTCATCATCGAGAGAGTTTCGGTCATGCTCGTTAAGGTAGTACTCGTATACCTTTTCTGAGTTATAATGTGCGTCTACCGCAGGACGGTCAAATTCAGAATGGAAGGCAGCGTCCTTGTCTTTGAAGATTTCTAAACGGTTATTCGAATAGTCGTACGTGATGATGCCGTCCAGGCCTTCATGACTGTAGTCGGCCATCTGGAACATCGTGCCTTCATTCTCCTCTTTTGTTTGAGAGATATGTAGAAGACGGTGCTCCCCTAAAACCCCGGTTCCGGTGCCTGTCTGGGTTTTGATTTCATCTGCATGCATGATGGCGTTGTATTGGTCAACTACTTCACCTGTTTTCGCGTCTATGAATACAAACCAGTTGCCGGGTGCGTCCCCAAGGAAATTGACATTCACTTTATAAGTGAGATGATTTTCTCCTTCAAAAGGATAGACTACAAGCTCCGAGGTTGGCTCATAAGTTAATGCTGAAGGTGCTTTTACAGCTGATTTGGCTTTGTCGACTGCTTTACTGCTTGATAGTTCAGGGGCTGCGTCGATAATTGCCTCTTCAACCGTTGGAATGTAGGATCCATTTACCGTAGTAATTTCATTGTTTTTATTGTAGTGAACGATAATTTCCGATCCCTCTACCGGGATGCCATTTTTTGTTTGGTTAAAGCGGACATGTGTCATGCCGAGCTCATCTTTTTCGATTTTATTGGCCTTTAAGCTTGCTTTCGGATTATTAATATTCAGCTTGGATTTGTTTTCATGAAGATAATTGAGTGCATCATTGGAGTTGGCGACAAGGCGTTTTTGAGCATGCTTTTCTTTTACGAACAGAGGAACATTCGCTTCAGCATTCCATTGTTTGACCGATTGTGATTGTGAGGCGGCGAGATCCTGAGGCTGGACAGCGAGTGCTTGACCCTGGGGAAGGGCAGCAGCCGCCATAAGAGCGGTAGAAAGTGCGATTGGTGCAATTAATCTTTTCTTCAATTTTTTTCCTCCCTTTACCATTTGATATTAAGTATAGGGAGCAATCTAGTAAAATACATGAACATATGGAACGAACTTATGATAGGGAAATAACTAGAGATAATAGACTGTTACAAGAAGGATCAGTAGGGAATTTAGGGCATCGAAAATCACCATTCGATATATTTCGCTACACGAAATAAATCCAACGAACCATCCTTTGTCGAATTCCTGCCAAACTATGGGATTACTATTACTTTAGTACTTTAGTAGAGCGAGGGACGGGCCTTTAGCTGAGTAAAGAAACCATTGGAGCTTTAACAGAGTCTGGGAAGGGCCTTGAAAATTATAGAAAATGCCTCAGCTCCTGATTTTTCTGTTATGATAATAGAAAAGCGAGAACGCCTGAAAATTGGGATGAAGGGATTGCCGGCAAATGACTAGTACTTCTGATAGACTCATTGCGTTTTTAGAGGAACATTCAACTGAGTTTTTACATAATTGGAGAGCGAAGATTGTTATTTCTGAGGATGATTTATACAAAGAAGAGATTCTGCAAAATGGACTTCGTATGTTTCGATTGGTGAAGCGCGCCATTGAAAACCCGTTGAGTGAAGAGGAAATCAGGGCGCTTGCATTTAAGACGGCCCAGGAGCGGGTGGAAGCCAAAGTCAATATCAGCGACTTTGTGTATAACGTAAATATCGGGAAAAGCGAAGTGATCAAATGGGTGAGCAGATCAGGGATCGAGTGGGATGCCCTGCAGCCGTACCTCGAGGAAATCAACTCGTTATTTGACCGCTTCTCTTATTTGGCGGTAAAGCAATACACCGATATCAGGGAAGAACAGCTACACGAAAAAGAGCTCTATATCGATCAGACCCATAAAGAGAGACTGACCATCCTCGGGCAAATGAGCTCAAGCTTTGTTCACGAGTTCAGAAATCCATTAACCTCCATTATCGGATTCACGAAGTTGCTTCAGCATGACCACCCGCACCTTCCATACCTGGATATCATGCAGCATGAACTGGATCAGCTGAATTATCGAATCTCCCAATTTCTTCATGTATCCAGAAAAGAAATCATTGCAAGTAAGAGGGAAGAAGTGCCGGTTTCCAAACTTTTTGGCGAGTTAATCGAATTCCTATACCCAAGCCTGCTTGCTGGGGAAGTAAACACCGAAGTCAATATAGATGAAGAAATTAAGATAACCGGGAATCAGGATGAACTGAGGCAGGTTTTCTTGAATCTCGTCATGAATTCCATCGATGCCCTTCAACAGGTGGAAGGAGAACGGAAAATTGAGATCTCTTCTTCAATCATTGATGGGGAAATGTCCATAAGCATATGTAACAATGGCCCTCAAATACAACAGGAAACCATCAATGCCATCTTTGAACCTTTTTACACGACTAAAGAACTTGGGACTGGCATCGGTCTATTTATCTGTAAAAAGCTGATTGAGAAGCATGATGGGAAAATTATGTGTCAATCCAACATGGACAGGACTACATTTTCGATTCAAATTCCAATAAACGCTGCAGTTACTCCCTGAAGTATCTGAACGTAAAGCATTCCATAAAAAAGAATCTGAACGATTCACTGTTCAGACTCTTTTTTAAAGTAGCCTTAAATCAAGGAGGAGGATTTTATAACAGCCGGCCTGCCAACGGAATAATAATCAACTGTCGTTTCCTTTGCTTCTTCCAAAGAAAAACAATTTCTTCCGTCAAAGACAGCGGGATTCTTCATCAGCTTAGCGATTGTTTTAAGTCTCAAGACTTTAAATTCTTCCCACTCTGTTGCAATGAACAACATGTCTTGGTCCTCTATAGAGTCAAAAAGGTGTTCTCCGTAGCTTACGGACTCTCCTAATACCGATCGGGCATTATCTATGGCCACGGGATCATAAACCGTGACAGCTACTCCTTCTGCCAACAACTGCTTGACGATTTCAATTGAAGCGGCTTCCCGGATGTCATCTGTATTCGGTTTGAAAGAAAGGCCGAGGACGCCGGCTTTCTTGCCGGATAAAGAGCCAAAGTGTTCCCTTGCTTTATTCACAAGGCTTACCTGCTGTTTGGCATTTACTTTAATCACAGATTCCAATAATTCAAATTTATGATCTATGTCTCCAGCCAGCTGGACAAGTGCATTCGTATCTTTAGGAAAACAAGAGCCGCCATACCCTATGCCTGCCTGGAGAAAATGCGGTCCTATTCTACTATCCATGCCCATTCCGTGCGCCACATCTTCAATATTCCCTCCTAATTTTTCACAGATATTCGCAATCTCGTTGATGAAGCTGATCTTCGTTGCCAGGAATGCGTTTGAAGCATATTTAATCATTTCGGCACTTTCAATGGAAGTATGCAGGACAGGTACGTTGAAAGGTCTATGCATTTCTTCCAGCTTGGCGGCCGCTGCTTGGCTGTCGGCTCCAATGACAATACGGTCTCCGTCAAACGTGTCGTGGATAGCAGAACCTTCCCTTAGAAATTCCGGATTGGAGGCCAGACTGAAATGGTAGGGACCGGACAGTCTGTTTTGTATCCATCCTTTAATTTTTTTATTTGTGCCTACTGGAACGGTACTCTTGGTCACGATAATCGTACCGTTTTTCATCAGCTGGGCACCGATTTCCTCAGCGGCGCTTTTTATAAAAGAGAGGTCTGAGGAACCATCCTGTTTAGAAGGCGTACCGACTGCCAGGATAATGATTTCCGCTTGGTTGCATGCTTCGTGATAATCGGTTGTAAAGGTCATTTTATGATCTTGAAGCTGCTGTTTTAGCAGCGGTTCCAATCCAGGTTCGTAAATGGGGGAGATCCCTTGTTTTAATAAGTCTACTTTCTTTTCGTGAATGTCTAATACGATCACATCATGATTCACGCTTGCCAGGCAGACTCCGGTTACGAGACCGACATATCCTGCTCCTATTATCGTGATGTTCAAGCAGCATCACTCCTTTAACTCTGCGTAAGTTTGATATTTACATGTATCATAATTAGCTATTTATATTTTATCAGACAAGGATAAGGAATATCTCTGGGTATATAAGGTTTAACGCAGAATTTACACTTTTAAAGAAAAATCTTTGAGGTAAACCCAACAACACTGGCTGCACGCACCGAAAGAAAAGAATCACCTTAAATAAAGGAAAAATCCGGTCCCTAAGTGCTATAATAGGATGTAAGAAACAGGAAGATTATCCTACAAGGGGAATTGCAATGCATAAAAACGAAAAAGGATTGACGTTGGTAGAAGTACTTGCGGCCATTTCAATTTTATCTATAATTGTCGTCTCATTTCTCTCTTTATTTCCGCAGGTAGGAATGATGAATCAACAGAATGACGTTAAAACGAAAGGAATAAATGTAGCAAAGAAAATACTTGCTCAATGGACGATTGATGAAAAAGATGAAATCGCGGCTTTTTTACAAGAACCCAATGCTGCAGATGCCCCTTATGGATATGAAAGATATAACCAGGAAGATGCTTCGTATTATTTTTTTGAAAAAGAAGTAGAGGGTTTTGAGGTTAAAGTTGAACTGGCCAAAAATGCTAAAGCGAATGAACTTCGTCAGGTTTCAATAAAAATGAGGAAGAGCGGAAAGGCAATAACAGAGACGTATGGGTACGTTACTGCTGAGGGGGCGATTGAGTGATAAAGAATCAAAATGGCCTCACTTTAATAGAAGTCCTTGCAAGTTTAGCCTTACTATCCGTGATTGGTTTGGTGTTGTGGAATGTTTTCTTTCAAGGCTTAAGCTATTCGAAAAAGGCAGTATCACAAACGGCCATGCAGCAAGAAGCGAATATGATTTCAATGGAACTTACCCGGATCCACCAGTCCCATTCTACATATAGACTAGTAAATACAGACTGTTCAATAGAAATTTATGATTCAGAAAGCTCACCACAGCCGTTTGATACGTTTTCTCATTCCGAATTATGCATTTCCGGTATAACAGAAGAAATCGATTCTTCTAATTCCCGTGATCTAGTGCTTACCCTCCATGATAAAGAACACCCTGAAAATAAGTTCGAATTAACCACTACTTTATATAAATTGAAAGGCAGCTCAAACAATGAAAATTAACGAAGAAAAAGGTTACGCACTCGTACTGTCTTTATTAATACTTGTTGTATTCATGGTAGTTGCTTTAAGTCTGCTCGGTGCTTCCTATAATAGCGCAAAGCAGAATGGTATAGTGGAAAAAAATTATCAGGCAGTTGCCTTGGCGGAAATGGGGGTCCCTTATTATAAAACCTCCATTAACCATGCCCTTGAAAAAAGCAGGGAATGGGTGCTGTCTGAAATTGAGAAGGATGAAACCACCGATTACGACGAAAAAGATATTTTTAAGATGATGGTCAATAAACTGCCTGAATTTTTGAAAGGAGAAATCGTCCCGGTTGATACTGATGCATCTTTTGAAATAAAGCCGGATATCACAAGGTCTGCCTACCCGGAAATAGTCATTAACTTTACAAGTAGAGGAATAAAAGAGAAAGAGGGCGCTGAAGAGGATTTTATGCTGAGTGCAGAAACGACCATTCCCCTTCGAATCACGGCTGAAGGAGAGGGGAGTGACCCTTCAAACGGCGATTTTTTAAAAAAGATCACTCAGCCTTCGGTAGAGGACAGATGTAAAAACCCAGAGAACTTGTATAATAGCTGTAATGAAGTATTGTTAACAACCACTAAAACGTACTCAGGCAATAATAAGAGAATCCAAAAAGATAAAATCTATTCTTTAAGTGATCTGACGTTGACTGGAAATGGTAATAACCTTGAAGATTCAGAAATTCATGTGGATGGTCATTTCACCTTGGGGAAAAATATGAACAACGTTAAGAATCTTACATTAGAAGTTGGCGGAACCGCAGATTTTAAAGGGCATTTAGATATAGAAGGGTCCTCTGCCGTCTATGTTGGCGGCAATTTAAAAGTGGGGAAGCACTTAACGGTTAGTGAAGGATCTAAAGTATGTGTCGCTGGTGAACTTGAAGTGTCAGGACATAAAACGATTTCTGGAAAAGTGTTTATAAAAGGTGAGGATCAGGAAGCATTTTATGAAAATTGTGCAGAAGGACTGCCCGTCCAAGAGAAGGCCTTTATTTATTGGGATGACTTTAAGGATAATTTCGAGTATCAATATGGTTCAAAGAAATAAAGCTCTTGGTTGAGTTTTGAAGGGATTTTGCTTAGGAAATAGTGTAACCATTAGATTTTGATTGTTAGATAGATGATACTTACAACGATTTTAGGAAAAAAATCCCGAATTTGATGTTTAGGTGGGATTTGGATTGGGTAAATAATACTATATGGTTCATTTTAACTACTAAAAAGATTGAGGTGCTTCCTATGAATCTTTCAGTCAAACATGAAATGTGTTTCTTCTATCAGCCGTCGTTCGGGAAAGATGCTCTTATCAATATGGGTCACACTCATCTTTATACAAATAGCTTGAAGATAAATGCAGCTTCGCATTCTGGAACGCTGCAGGTGGCTTTAGCCGGACATCTTGGTTCTACAACGATTGGAAAGTTAGATGATTTCCTACTTAAATATAGATCCCGCTTTAAACATTACGAAAACATCTCATTCGACATCAGTCAGCTGGAATTCATCAATCAATATGGTGTAGCTGCACTGATTGATTTGGTTTATGTCCTGAAGCATGAGGGGCTGCGGGTTTCATTTAACCGAGCCGGAAACAGGGCAGACAAGGTGTTGAGTGAAGCCGGGTTTCATGAGTGGGTAGCGTATTAATAAAAAGCTTGATTTCCGTCACACGATTGGGGCGGAAATCAAGCTTTATTTTTTATTGGAGTCTTTCGATGTCTTCGATGATTTCTTTAAAGGGCGGATCCGACACGCCTTCGTATTTATTAAGGAGGGTCCCCGATTCACTCACCAGGAAAAATGAAGTGGCATGGACAAACTGATTTGAGCCTTCCACTATAGCGGCAGGGGTTTTGAACGAGACATTCGCAAAAGTTTCGATTTCTTCACGGGTATAGCCGGTGAGGAAGGTCCAATTGCTGTAATCTGCACTGTGCCGCTTGCTGTATTCGGTCATTGTCTGAGGGGTGTCGTGCTCAGGGTCAATTGAGATCGATATCAGCTGGACGTCATCCTGCAAGCCTGCTTTCTCAATTTCTCTTTGAAGCTCCGCCATATTGGCCGTCATCGGGAGACAGACCGTTTCACAATTTGTGAAAATAAAATCCGCAAGCATGATTTTATCTTTATTCAAGGAGGATAACATGATCCTCTCGCCATTTTGATCAACAGCCTCGAGATCACCAATTTCAACACTCATCGGAAACGACTCCTCCACATTCTCCTTTCCGCATCCAGCCAACACAGTGAAAAATGCCATCACCATAACCAGCCAATACATCACTCTCATAATAATCTTCCCCTTTTTACAACAAAGGTCCGTCCTTCGCTGCGTTAAAGCAGCGAGGGACGGGCCTTCGAATTAGTCGATGAATTGTTTGTCGATCAGGTCAGTGAATTCTGGTTTTTCTTTTAGGAATTTAAGTTCGTAGGAGGAGTCGGCGAATGCCTGCACTGCGTCAGAGTCAACTTTGTATGTGAATCCGATGCGTTCCCAAGCCTGGTCGACGACTTCTTTGCTTAGTTCCTGTTTTGTTACTTCCTTGATATCCTTGATGGTGATTTCTTTTGCTTCTTCAGGATTTTCAGCGATGAATTCTGTTGCCTGCTTGTGCGCGTCAACGATACTTTGGATCCGCTCAGGGTTTTCTTTTACTGATTTTCCAGATGCGACAAGGACAGATGCCGGAAGTGTTTCACCGAATGCGATTTCATCGTGGTCAATGATGACCTTCGCGCCGGTTTCCTGCTGGATGACCGCTGCCCAAGGTTCAGGGGCGACTGCGATATCGACTTTCCCAGACTTCAGCATCGCCGCATATTGAGCAGGATTCCCTGTTACGTGCTTCATTGTTCCACCGATTCGTGATGATTCGATGCCGTGTTCTTGCAAAAATGTCTCGACTTGAACGTCATGCGTACAGCCGACTGCAGGGGTGATGAATGACTTGCCTGCAAAGTCCTTAACGGATTTTACGCCGCTTTGTTCACTTGCGAGTACAACCGTACCGCCAGTGGAACCGCCTGCGATGATTTTCACATCTGCACCTGTCATGTAGTTGTTCATGGCAGGTCCCGGTCCAACAAGTCCGGCGTCAATATCGCCTGTTTTAAGGGCGGTCATGAAGGATGAACCGTCCGGGAATGTTTTGTATTCGATCTTCGTACCATCTCCAAGCTGCTCTTCATAGTAGCCTTTTTCTTTTGCGACCATCGCAGGAACGTGGTTGATGTTCGGGAAGTAGCCGATGACGATTTTTTCTTTGTCCGAAGATGAACCGGACGTTTTGCCGGATGTTCCGCAACCGGCTAGAATACCGGTGAATAGGAAGAAGAACGCTGTGAAAAGAAAGGTTTTTTTCATTTTGTGGCCTCCTAATTGGTTTTTGGGGGTGAATAGATTTCTTATCAAATGCTCTGTTAAACACCGCTGTTGATTTCCGTGCAAGACTTCGCTTTCCGCGGGCGGCCGGTGAGCCTCCTCGTCGCTACGCTCCTGCGGGGTCTCACCTGTCTCGCTTTTCCCGCAGGAGTCTACGTTTTGCACTCCAATCAACAGCTAGAACCGTTAATAACAACATTAAGCTTTAACATAGCCTTATCAAAACCTTGTCAAAGCATCAATTTTCCAAACGACCAGGTTTTATCCACTATCTATGACTCCAATCCCCAACGCTTCATAACCGACTTCTCAACACGCTGGAAGATCAGCTGATCCACGATCGCACCGACGACACCGATGATGATCATCACTGCGATCACGAGACTCATGTCACCGAAGTCCGATGCGTAGCGGAGCGTGTAGCCGAGTCCCGGACCGGTACTCAGCAGTTCCCCGGCCATCAGTGCTCTCCACGCGAATGCCCATGCGAGGCGGGACCCTGTCACCACATAAGGAATCGATGCCGGGAAGATGACCCTGATAAACAGATCCAATCCCCTTGATCCCATTGTCTGTGCTGCTTTTATAAACAACGGGGATACGTTCTTGATCCCCATCCGGATATTCAATGCCATGACAAACGTTCCGCCAAGGATGACAACAAAGATAACGGATTTTTCATTTAAGCCGAACCACATGATTGCGAGCGGCAGCCACACGATACTTGGTACACTTTGCAAGGCTAGTAATACCGATCCAAGCGTGTCATCAGCCGTTTTAGATTTTGCCAAAAGGACACCGATGCTCGTTCCGATGAGTAATGCCATGCCCAATCCGATCAGCAGGCGTTTGAAGCTTGCGACCAAATCGATGATGAGTGTCTGGTCGGAAATACCGGATGCCAGTGCCTGAAAGACGGAAGTGGGAGAAGGGAGCACGACCTCTGTCCACAGTCCGAACCGGGAACCTGCTTCCCAGAATCCGATGATGAGTGCAAAGAAGATGATGCGTTTAAGAGCTGTGTTCATAGGCCAATTCCTCACTTATGACTTTGTCGATTTCTATCTTCAGGTAGCTCATGATGTGCTCCTCGATCTTTACCATTTCTTCCTTATGAGCCTCCCGAGGACGGGGGATATCCACTTTGATATCGGTAAGAATCGTCCCTGGGCGTGTGCCCATCACGATGATCCGGTCTGATAGTTTAATGGATTCAGAGATGCTGTGGGTGACAAAAAGAACTGTCTTCTTAGTTTCCATCCAGATCGTTTCGAGCTGACCGTGAAGGCGGGAACGGGTCTGCTCATCGAGTGCACCGAATGGTTCATCCATCAGAAGGACTTCAGGATCCATCGCCAGTGCACGTGCAATCGCTACCCTTTGCTGCATCCCTCCTGAAAGCTCATGGGGATAATGATCCTGATAGTTTCCCAGCTGCACCATATGCAGATACTTTGCAGCCTGCTGTCTCGCTTCGTTCTTCGACATTTCTCTTTTCAGAGGAAAAGTCACGTTATCGCGGACGTTCAACCACGGAAAAAGGGCAGCCTGCTGGAACACCATGCCGCGGTCTTTTCCGGGCTTCTTGATCGGATTTCCACCTACTGTGATCACGCCGCTAGTTGATTTCGTCAGGCCTGCAACGATTGAAAGCAGTGTGGACTTCCCGCACCCTGATGGACCGAGGATTGAAACGAACTCGCCTTTATCGATCTCAAGGTTGATGTCTTTCAGCACATCCACAGGTGTACCGGTTTTATCGTTATATTGTTTGTTAAGATGTTCGATTTGTATGAACAAATAACCACCTTTTCTTATTAATCATATTAACTTAATCGGAATTAATGAATTTAATTATAGTATATTGGTAGGGATTGTCAAGGTTGCAGATCATTTAATTTCTTCTTTTCTAAAGAGTGAGTCATTGCAAAAAAAGGAAATAAATTTTAAAAAAATGAAATAAAAGCATGCCGGGAATCGTCTAATATAAAAAAAGGTAAAAAGTGGGGTAACTGGATGTTCAATAAAGGTAAATTTATTGGTATAGCTTTGGGCTTCGTCGGTTTGGTTCTTTTTTCATTACTGACGATGTACGTCCTAACTCAAGCAGAGAAAGGAAAAGCGGAAGAAGTCTTTGAGTCAGCACAGGGGAGTTTGTCTTCCTTATATGAAACGATTGAAATTCAAATGAAGGATGCAAAGAAAGACGGATTGCTGACACTTATAGATGAAAAGGCCGTAGCGTCAGCCCAGTTATCATTGAATGATACAGAGAAACGACTCTCAAACTTGAACGGAGCACATAAAGAAAACGTGAAACAAGAATTACTTCCTAAAATGAAGGGAATTGAAGAGTACAACGTTATCGTTCCAATCGCCAATCAGCTGCAAAGCAGGATTCATGATACTGGTAAAAAAGTGAAAGATAATCCGCTCGATCCGGGTTTGTCAAAAAAGTTTACATCATTAAAAGAAGAACTTGCAGAATTTACAGAGCTTGCAGCCAAGATAGATGACCCTTCCATCAAGGAGTTTTTCCAAAGTAGATATAAGCCGCAAATCACTCGTTTAGAAGATCAGGTTACATCATATCAAAATGCTTCAAACAAAATCGCGGAACTCAAGTCTATTGCTGAAAAGCTGTCTCTGCCTAAAGGAGAATTTGATCAAAAGGTTTCAAAGTTGTCCGAGGAAGTTGCTCACTTACCGTACAGTAATACGAATGCTGGGCTTCAAGAAGAAATCAAAAAGGCCTCAAAGGAATATGAAACAAATAGAATAGCACAGGAAGAAAAGAAACGTGCTGAGGAAAAACGTCTTGCAGAAGAAAAGAAAAAAGTAGAAGATAAGGCTGAAGAAGAAACTGACGAAATCTTCCCAATGACGTTTACCATGACATCCTCAAGCGGTTTTGAAACGATTTTTAGCCGCGAGCCTTATGGTGAGCGTTATGATGATATTGATGAAATCGCCAGAAGGCATGGAGGAAGATACTATTACGTTCCTGAATCTGACGTGGCTGCTATTTTTGATGAGAATAGGAAGGCTCTTGCGGGATTGAACTATGGATTCTCAACGAGTGTAGAATACAAAGAATTGTTCATAGATCTGTATGCGTATTATACTGGCACTTCCAGAGACGATGCTGCTGCACTTGTAGGAAAGGTTATTGATACAGGAGAACCTATTGAAACAGGTGAGGGTAACGTTAATGAAGGTGGTTCCAGGCTTTGGACGGAGTCTGGAGAGTTGCATTATGATTTGTGGTAAGAAAGCGAACGGAGGAGAAAGAAACGTTCTTGTGTGTTACTTTGAAAGTAATGATTAGGTGAAGCTTTCATTCCTTAATAAATTCTTGTCATCAAATTTTAATAACCCCATACAAGAGGGAGCCAGCCGGCTCCCTCTTTGCTTTTAGTAAAAACCTCCAGTAAAAATATCAAAAAAATTTTACTAAAATGTTTACTATAACAGCGCTTTCATTTATACTAGCTTTAAAGTTTGCTAAATGAATTGAGAAAACATTCTATTAGGTCACTAAATGTGAGTTTCGAAGAGAGAGGAGTTTCATCATGATATTTACAGTTGTATCCTTCTTATTATTTACATTGCTTGTAGCATTTATCTCGTATTGGAAGACGAAAGATGAGGATTTGACCACGAAGGATGGTTATTTTCTTGCCGGCCGCAGCTTGACGGGCTGGGTCATCGGGGGCTCATTGATGCTCACCAATTTATCGACGGAGCAGCTGATCGGGCTGAATGCTCAAGGGTATTCCGATAATATGTCGGTGATGGGCTGGGAAGTCGGGTCTGCGATTGCGCTGGTCATTGTGGCGTTTTACCTGCTGCCCCGCTATTTAAAAGGCGGCATCACGACGATACCGGACTTTCTGGAAGAGCGCTTTGATTTCGGTACGAAGCAGATCGTCACGATTCTTTTCTTGTTCGGTTATGTATTCAACCTGCTTCCGCCGATCCTTTATTCAGGTGCGGTAGCGTTGAGCGGGATTTTCAATGTCCCTGAAATGCTCGGGGTGGATCGTACGACAGCACTTTGGATCACGGTTTGGACGATCGGGGTCATCGGTTCGCTGTATGCCATTTTCGGTGGATTGAAAGCGGTTGCGGTCTCCGATACCATCAATGGGATCGGGCTTCTGATCGGAGGATTGATGATTCCGGTCATTGGATTATTCGTTCTTGGTAACGGCTCGCTGTTCAGCGGCGTGGATATCATCATGGAGAACACGCCTGAGAAGCTGAATGCGATCGGTAAACCGGAGGACCCGGTTCCGTTCAGTACGATGTTCACGGGGATGCTCCTGGTAAACCTGTTTTATTGGGGTACGGCGCAGCATATCATGCAGCGTGCGATTGCAGCGAAGAACCTGAAGGAAGGACAGAAAGGGGTCCTGATTGCGGCGGCGTTCAAGCTGCTTGGCCCGTTCTTCTTGATTTTGCCTGGGATCATCGCATTCAATATGTTCGGTGAAAACCTGGAGCCGACGGATGCGTATCCGAGACTCGTGAATGAGATCCTGCCGACTCCGCTTGTCGGATTCTTTGCAGCGGTATTGTTCGGGGCAATCCTGTCATCGTTCAACTCGGCATTGAACTCTTCTGTGACTCTATTTATCTTGAATATTTACAAGCCTTACATGAAACCGGGGGCATCCGATAAACAGCTTGTCAAGACAGGAAAGTATTTCGGGACGCTCTTAGCGGTATTTGCGATGGTATTGGCGCCGCTTATCGAAAAAGCGCCTCAAGGGTTCTTCCAATACCTCCAGATTGTAAACGGTTTCTATAATGTTCCGATCTTTACGATCATCATCATCGGTTATCTGACGAAAAGAGTGCCGGCGATTGCGGCTAAAGTTTCCCTCTTTGTATTCATTTCGATTTACGCAGTGACGCAGCTGTTCTGGGATACAGGCCTGCACTTCCTGCACATTTTAGGGATCCTGTTCGTTCTATGTTCAGGGTTGATGCTGATCATCGGGAAGCTCAAGCCAAGGGATACCGATTATGTACTTGTAGAATCACATAAAGTCGATATGAAACCGTGGAAGCTTGTGTACCCGATCGGGATTGCAGTGACCATTGCGATGATCATCATTTATATGATCTTCTCTCCGGCAGGTATCGGTGCATAGGACGCTTACAATCGAACAGTCAGGTGACTTTGCCTGGCTGTTCTTTTTAAAAAAATGGCACTGCAGCAGGCTGATTTGGTTTTCAAATCCCCTCCGTTCAAACGGTGATTTTAAGGGAAATAAAACCTTAGTAAAACTTTTACTAAAAGTTTATTGACGGACAAAGGTGCTTTGAATTAACATGAAATTGGAAACGGTTACGGTTTACTTAACTAAAACGGCCGCAGGATGGACGAATGATAGATTGAAAGATTTGGATTTATAGGAGGAATCACGATGGAGTTTCAGAAGCTTTCAGAGAGCTTTCAGAAGATATTCGGGCAGGCAGCGGAAAGGGCATTCTTTGCACCCGGCCGCATCAACTTGATCGGTGAACACACTGATTATAATGGGGGGCATGTTTTTCCAGGTGCGATTACATTCGGCACATACGCATTTGCGCGTAAAAGGAAGGACAAACTTGTCAGGATGTATTCACTGAATTTTGAAGAGAGAGGCATCATCGGGTTTGACATCGACGGTCTCGATTTTGACAAGAACCATGATTGGGCAAACTATCCGAAAGGAATGATCCGGTTTTTAAAAGAAGCTGGCCACAACATCGATATCGGGATGGATGTCCTTTACTTCGGCAATATCCCGAACGGGGCTGGTCTGTCATCATCGGCTTCCATCGAACTTGCGACCGGGGTACTGCTTCAAGGACTGTTCAACCTCGATACGGAACGCCTAGAGCTTGTGGAAACCGGTAAAAAGGTGGAGAACGAGTTCATCGGGGTCAACAGCGGGATCATGGATCAGTTCGCCATCGGAATGGGGAAAAAGGGAACGGGCATCCTGCTTGATACCCATACCCTTCACTATCAATATGCCCCGCTAGATCTCGAACACCATAAAATCATCATTATGAATACAAATAAACGCCGCGAACTGGCAGGCTCGAAATACAATGAACGCAGGAAGGAATGTGAATCCGCGCTGAAAAGTCTGCAGGGGGTTGTCGATATCAGTTCTCTCGGCGATTTGACCGAGGAAGAATTCGAACAGCATAAACAGGTGATCGCGAGTGAAACGGAACAGAAGCGGGCAAAGCATGCTGTGTACGAAAACCGCCGGACCTTGAAGGCGCTGGCTTGCTTGAAGAACGGGCAGCTCGCAGAATTCGGGAAGCTGATGAATGATTCCCACGTATCGCTGCGTGATGATTACGAGGTGACGGGAAAAGAGCTTGATGCCCTCGTGGAAGCAGCCTGGAATCAGCCGGGCGTCGTCGGGGCCAGGATGACGGGTGCCGGATTTGGCGGCTGTGCGATTGCGATTGTGGAAAATGAATACGTGGAGCGTTTCATCGCAGAAGTAGGGAAAGAATATAAGGAAGAAATCGGCTATGAAGCGGCATTTTATACAGCAGACATCGGTGACGGTGCAAAAGAATTAGACAAAGAGGTGATCGTATGAACGTGCTAGTGCTTGGCGGTGCAGGGTATATCGGGTCTCATGCAGTCTATCAGATGGTGGAAAAAGGATACCGTACGATTGTGGTGGACAATCTGCAGACGGGTCATGAAGGAGCCATCCATCAGGATGCGGTTTTCTATAAAGGGGACATCCGTGATAAGGAGTTCCTCCGCTCCGTTTTTGAAAAAGAAAGCATTGACAGTGTCATCCACTTTGCTGCCAACTCTTTGGTCGGCGAATCGATGGAAAATCCGCTGAAATACTTTGATAACAACGTGTACGGTACACAGGTGACGCTTGAAACCATGAAGGAATTCGGCGTGAAGCATATCGTCTTTTCATCGACTGCCGCCACATACGGCGAACCGGAGCAGGTGCCGATCACGGAGGACATGGTGACGAACCCGGCCAACGCATACGGAGAAACGAAGCTTGCGATGGAGAAGATGATGAGATGGTGCGACGAGGCATACGGGATCAAATTCGTTTCGCTCCGCTATTTCAATGTCGCCGGTGCGAGGACGAGCGGGGAAATTGGGGAGGATCATGACCCTGAGACCCACCTGATCCCGATCATCCTCCAGGTGGCCTTGGAGCAGCGCGAGCACATCACGATCTTCGGCGAAGACTATGATACACCGGACGGTACATGTATCCGTGATTATATTCATGTCGACGATCTGATTGAAGCCCATCTTTTGGCCTTGAATTATTTAAAGGAAACCGGAGAAAGCAATATCTTCAACCTCGGCAGCAGCCAGGGTTTTTCAGTAAAAGAAATAATCGATGCGGCGCGCAAGGTGACCGGGCACCCGATCCCGGCAAAGGTCGGGGAGAGAAGAGCAGGTGACCCGAGCAAGCTGATTGCTTCTTCTGACAAGGCGAAGAACGTGCTTAGCTGGAACCCTTCAAGAACTTCGATTGAACAGATCATCGGGGACGCCTGGAATTGGCATGAGAATCACCCGTACGGCTACAGAGACGGAAAGGGAGAGTGATGGAAATGACCATTTTCCAAAAGGTTGACGCACTGATCAGAAAAGCGCTTGAAGCTGAACTGATGACAAAAGAAGATGAAGTGTATGCCCGCAACCGGGTGTTGGCCTTACTGAACCTTGAAGACTATCAGCCAGAGCATGCAGCTGTCTCCGGGGACATTCCGGACTTGCTCCAAGGACTGACTGAATATGCAGTGGAAAAAGGCATCATCGACGACCTGTTCGATAAGAAGGAAATCTTCTCTGCAGAAGTGATGGACTGTTTGATCGCGAGGCCATCCGTCATCAATTCAGAGTTCTTCCACCGATATGAACGCGATCCGGGGGAAGCAACGGATTATTTTTATAAACTGAGCCAGGACAGCAACTATATCCAGACGAAGCGGATTCAGCAGAATATCAGCTACAAGGCTCCGACTGAATACGGGGAGCTCGATATCACCATCAATCTGTCAAAGCCGGAAAAGGACCCGAAACAGATTGCGATGGAACGCGCGATGCCGAAGAAGGATAACAAATACCCGCAGTGTCTCCTGTGCGTCGAGAACGAGGGATATGCCGGGCGGATCGGACACCCTGCACGGGCAAACCACCGGATGATCAGACTGAATCTCAGTGATGAAAACTGGATGCTTCAGTATTCGCCGTATGTGTATTACAACGAACACTGTATCGTCCTGTCGAAGGAGCACCGTCCGATGGAGATCAATAAGAGCGGATTCGAACGACTGCTTCATTTCGTCCATCAGTTCCCGCATTATTTTGGCGGGTCGAATGCAGACCTGCCGATCGTCGGAGGTTCGATTTTGTCGCACGACCATTATCAGGGAGGACGCTATGACTTTTCGATGGCGAAGGCGGAAAGCGAGTACAGGTTTTCACTGGATGGGTTTGCCGGAGTCGAAGCGGCCATCGTCAAGTGGCCGATGTCGGTCATCCGCCTCAGTTCAGCTGAAATGGCGCCGCTTGCGGATGCGGCTGGCGATATCCTGTCGCAATGGAGGGAATACAGTGACCCTGAAGTCGACATCATCGCTTATTCAGGCAACACCCGACATAACACGATCACACCGATCGCACGCATGCGTGACGGCAAATACGAACTGGATCTCGTGCTCCGGAACAACCGCACAAACGACGAGCATCCGATGGGCATCTTCCACCCGCACGCAGATGTTCATCACATCAAAAAAGAAAACATCGGCCTCATCGAAGTCATGGGCCTCGCCGTCCTGCCGGCACGCCTGAAGGGTGAACTCCAAGAAGTGGAAAAAGCCCTATTGGGAACGGACCACAACGCAGAAGACATCCACATGCCATGGGTGCAGCAAATGAAAGACCGCCACGGCAGCGAAGTGAACAAAGAAAACGTCAGAAGCATCGTCCGCAAAGAACTCGGCCACAAATTCTCCCGCGTCCTAGAAGACGCCGGAGTCTTCAAACGAGACGACCAGGGAATGAACGCATTCAAGAAGTTCGTGGATGGGTTGAATGGGAAATAGACATCATTTTTAATGGCGGATTGCAGCGTTTGTTTTAGCCAATAAGACAGTTGTCCCAGATCGCGCGAGATCTCGGAAAATATGGAATTTAAATGGTTAAGTGTCCTGTTAAAACTACTATTCTAGCCCGTTCCAGCTTTTGATTGGAGTGGAAGACGAAGACTCCTGCGGGAAAAGCGAAGCCGAGGAGGCTCACGGGTCACCCGCGGAAAGCGAAGTCTTCCACGGAAATCAAAAGCGGTAATTAGCAGCGATTCTAAAGATTACTTTATTAATTTATATTAAAGAAAGCCTACAGAGGAGAAAGGTGATAAACATGTACCTAGGTGTGGATTACTACCCCGAGCATTGGGACAAATCACTCATCGACGAAGACCTTACCCGCATGAAAGAAATGGGCGTCAACATGATACGCATCGGCGAATTCGCCTGGCACCTCATGGAAAAACAAGAAAATACCTTCGACTTTTCATTCTTTGATCACGTCATCGCAAAGGCAAAAAACCAAGGAATTAGCGTCATGTTCGGAACCCCGACTGCCACATTCCCGGCATGGCTTGCGAAAAACCATCCTGATATCCTGATCGAAGATATCAACGGAAACAAAAAGGCATTCGGCGGCCGCCGTCAATACTGCTTCAACTCAGAAACCTATGAAGCATACTCCCTGCGCATCGTCGAAAAACTCGTGAATCACTACAAGGACGAAGAAGCGATTGTGTCATGGCAAATCGATAACGAATTTGGACATGAAGGCAGCGACATGTGCTACTGCGGCAAATGCCGGGATGCGTTCCAGCGTTTCCTTGAAAAGAAATACGGTTCAATCGATGAACTCAATGAGCGCTGGGGGACGATTTTTTGGGGACAGACGTATAATGACTTCTCTGAAATCCCTGTACCGAAAGTGACGGTCACCGTCCATAATCCGGCGATGATGCTTGATTGGGCACGTTTCCGCTCGGCGTCACTTTCGGGATTCGCTCATAAACACATCGAGCTCGTCAACAGACTGAAAGGAAAGCACCAGACCGTCACGACGAACCTGCCGGGCGGATTTTTCGATAAGTGGTTCGACCACAACGAATTCTCAAGGGAGCTTGATTTCGTGTCCTATGATAATTATCCGGTGTGGGGCGGCTTGAAGGAGCCGATCTCTCCTGCCCACCTTTCGATGACGCTCGATTATGTCCGGGGCTTGAAGAAGGAGAATTTCTGGATCGTCGAGGAATTGATGGGGGCACAGGGTCATGACATCATCGGCTACCTGCCTCGTCCGAATCAGGCAAAGGCATGGGCATGGCATGCGTTCGCCCACGGCTGTTCCAATATGCTGTTCTTCCGCTGGCGCGGGATGAATAAAGGCGCTGAGCAATACTGTCTCGGGATCCTTGATGCCAACAACCGGACGACACGCAAGTACAAGGAAGTACAGCAATTTTTCAGTGAAGTGAAAGAGCATAAGGCGCTGTTTGATGCACCAGTGAAAGCGGATGTAGCGCTTGTATACGATTTTGATACGATCTGGTCATGGAGGAATCAGCAGCAAAACGGAAGCATCGATTACACGGAAGAGATCCTTCGTTTATACGAACCGTTCCATAAGCAAAATACGTCCATCGATGTAATCAAATACGATCAGGACTTCTCCGATTATAAAGTGCTTCTTCTTCCGGTGGCGAAAGTGATGGACCCTGAATTGGCCGGTCGTCTCGAGGAATTCACAAAGAACGGGGGAACTGTCGTCATGTCCTACCGTGCAGGTGTAAAGGACCGCGACAATAATCTTGTATTTGGAAAAATGGTTCCTGGAGAGCTTTCCGGATTTCTGGGCATCGAAGTCGAAGAATCCGAGTCCCTGCAGGCGGGTGAGTCAGCCCCTGTAGTCCCTGTCGATGGCGGGGAGGCAACAGAGGCGGTCTACTGGCGCGATCTCGTGAAGCCGCTGACGGCACGCACGCTGCATCGCTATGATGACCGTTTCTACAATGAATATTCCTGTGTGACCGAAAATGATTTTGGCAAAGGTAAAGCCTATTACATCGGGGCAGGTGTTCAACAGGAAATCATGCATTCTCTGGCAAAAACGATCGCATCATCCTCCGGTCTTCAAACAGTCGAGTCCAACCCTGGTGTGGAGATCATCACAAGAACGGCTGAAGGAAAAGACTATCAGGTGATCGTGAACCATAACGGCTGCGAAGAGACATTCAATGACCTCGAGCTTGCGCCGTATGAATGCCGCATCATAGAGGTGTAACGGGTTGGATATCAGAAAAGAAATATTCGGAGAAATCGAAGGAAAGCAGGTCGACTCCTATTCGTTAAAAAATGATCACGGAATGGAAGTTTCCTTCATTACGTATGGAGGAACTGTGACCAAGATCCTTGCACCTGACCGGAATGGGTGTCTTGAAAATGTCGTCCTTGGATTCGACACACTGGACGAATATATCAAACACACCCATTATTTCGGTGCCATTGCCGGAAGGGTCGCCGGCCGGATCGGTAACGCCCGGTATTCCTGGAACGGGAAAACAGTGGAACTGACTCCGAACGAAGGGCGCAATCACCTGCACGGCGGGAGTATTGGTTTTAACCATGTGATATGGAATGAAGAAAAAGTAAGTGTAGCAGCCGACAGGGTCAGCGTGACCATTTCCTATTACAGCCGGAATGGAGAAGAAGGCTATCCAGGCAACTTGAAGGTGGATGCCTCCTATACCCTGACGGATAAGGGCAGCTTCCTTATTGAATATCAAGCTGAAACCGACAGTGATACACCGGTCAACCTCACCAATCACAGTTATTTCAACCTTAGCGGTGATGCAAAGTACCCTATATTGGATCACACTTTGCAGATGGAAGCGGACGCATACCTTCCGCTGACAGAAGAAAACCTGCCGACGGGAGAGATTCGACATGTAGAAGGGACGCCGTTTGACTTCCGGCAGCCGCGCACCATTCTAGAAGGGATGGGAGAGTCGGAAGAAACGAAAGATGGATATGACCACCCCTTTGTTTTAAAAAAGGATGGAAGTGTCGTGCTTTCACACGCAGGGAGCGGCAGGACGATGACAGTCGAAACCGACCAGAAATCCGTCGTCCTCTACACCGGAAACTTTCTAACAGGTGAGCGACTCAGCGGTGGCGGCACGGCAGGCAGGCATAAGGGACTCTGCCTCGAAACCCAAGGCTACCCCGATGCCGTCAACCACCCGCATTTCCCATCAGTGATGGTCAAAGCGGGGGAGGTGGACAGGGCTTCCACCGTGTATACTTTCGGTGTAAAAGAATAAAAAGAGAAGGAATCCGCAGCCAGAGTCAGGCTGCGGATTTTTCTATGATCATTACCTTAATGGAATAATAGTTTCTTCTCTGGAATTACAGGGGATAACTGTAATTTCAATCGATGCTGTGCCATAACAAGAATTTCTGTAAAAAGTTATTTTGTATCTAACCGGTTCCAGCTGTTGATTGGAGCGGAAGAAGAAGACTCCTGCGGGAGAAGTGGCCAATGTGAGACCCCACAGGAGCGCAGCGACGAGGAGGCTCACGGGTCACCCGCGGAAAGCGAAGTCTTCCACGGAAATCAACAGCGGCATTAAAAAAGAAAATGAAAAGGTTTTCTGCTAATCGTTTTATTCAGAATTAATTGGGTAACTTTATAATAAATACCAATAACCACTTATACTGAGCAGGAGGGAAACGATGATCAGCCAAACACGTGACATTGTCCAGAAATCTCTGGACGCTTTACTGGAAGATGAACACTTTTTACCGGAACTGCAAGGGGAAGCGAGGGAACAGGCTTTCACCTCGCTGACAGCCATTCTGTCCACCCCGAATCATGTACATAAATCTTTCCTGAGGGTGCCGCTGGAAAACGGGCGGGTCGACCGCATTCCAGCTTTCCGGGTGCAGCATAACAATGCACTTGGTCCTTATAAAGGCGGGATCCGGTTTCACGAATCAGTCAATGAAGACGAAGTGGTGAACCTTGCGTCGCTCATGACCCTTAAGAACTCCCTTCATGACGTGCCGTTCGGGGGAGGGAAAGGCGGCATCATCATCAATCCACGGGATTATACGGACAAAGAGCTGAACCTGATTGCCAAGAAGTATGTCCAGTACTTCAGTGATGTCATCGGCCCCGATAAGGATATCCCCGCGCCCGACATGGGATCCGGGGAACGCGAGATGGACTGGATGATGTCCGAGTATAAAAGCATCCATCCGGGCTATCCTTACAGGGGAAGCTTCACGGGTAAAAGCGTCATAAATGGAGGTTCACTGGGACGCAGGGAAGCGACCGGCAAAGGTGTATTTTTTACGTTCCGTTATATGATTCACGATTTTATAAAAAACCAAAAGAATCTGCTGACGAAGACGGATAATGTGTTTGCCAAGACTGCCTTGCAATATGAAGGAAAGCCGCTTACCATTTCCGTGCAGGGATTCGGAAATGTCGGATCTGTCGCAGCGCTTGAAGCCTACCAGTCCACTCATCTGCAGAACAAGGTCGTCGCTGTCAGCGACAGGAACGTGACGCTTTACAACAGTGACGGTCTGGATATTCCCGCATTGATCGAATTTACGATGAGAAATAAAGGAGACCTGCCGACAACCCCTGAACAATTGAGGGAAATCGATGCGAAAGCCGAAATATCAGGTCGCGAAGATGTTCTGTATTTGGATGTGGACGTCCTCATCCTCGCCGCCCTCGAAGATCAGATCCATAAAGACAATATGGAAAAAGTGAAGGCGGGAATCCTCGTCGAAGGAGCGAACGCCCCTGTCACGACGGAAGCCGACAAATTCTTGAGTGACAAGGGAGTCATCATCGTACCTGATATCCTCGCCAATGCCGGCGGTGTCATCGTCTCTTATTTCGAATGGCTGCAGGGGCGGGAAACCCAATTCTACTCAGAAGACGAAGTGTTCCGGCTCCTATATGAGAAAATGCAGGCGACGCTGGATACGGTCCTTCCGCAATTCTTCGGGGACCCATTCCCGCTCCGCCAGAACTGCTACATCCATTCCGTGACCAAACTATCGACCATCCTTTACAGACAAGGAAAACTTTATTGAATTAACGCATCGAGGGACGGGCCTTTAGCAAGCTAAAGGCCCGTCCCTCACTATGTTTAATTGAATGTCTATCGGGAAAAGGATTTATAGAAAGACATTCATTACTTTGAAAGGAGAGATTTCAGCATGGCAGAACGCAATGCAAAGAAGCTTCCGTATAAAGGGATCAACACGGAGAAGAACAATGGATTGACAGATACACAGGAAGTTTTATGGGCGAAGGAATTTAAACGCGCGACGAAGGCTGGATATCCCGACGAAGTGAAGAGTGAACGCGGATAGGATTTTTGTTTTTGGATTGCGACCCTGTGGATCGTGCTGGTAAGGTACGGTTTATGGGGTTTTTTTGTTTGGATACTAGGTACAAAAGCAGTTTAGCTTTATCATCATCTCCATTGAGCTAAATCTCACTCTCGAATAAATGGAATCTTTTTCATTTTCCAAGTTAGTAAAATCCTTTCATTATGACCTCAAAATGAACTTCTTAAAATATCCCCAAATAGTGAAAATCAATTACCCACAAATCCCTTTACCTTCACCTCTCCAGCACTTTACTAAAATAATAAAAATTTTAGTAAAAATATGATTGACTATTTTCTGATAATTTACTAAAATCTTAAGTAAGATGTAAACGCTTTCTAATGAGTGTTTTGTTTTTTCTGGTAAAAGAAAACGATTACAACTCTTTTAATCTAAGAAACCAAGGGGGACAAAGGGTATGAAGAAATTATTCATGATGATGAGCATTATTGCCACATTGATCATTGCAGGCTGCAGTTCCAGCAGTTCCGGTGGCGGCAAGGATGGGGAAGTGACATTGACGGCGTGGGCTTGGAATGTAAACGTGGGAGCCTTGAACGACGCAGTGAAGGAATATCAAAAGGAACATCCGAATGTGAAACTGAAAGTGGAAGACATCGGGCGTTTAGATGTGTATGACAAGCTTTCAACCGGACTTGCAGCAGGAGGCGTCGGGCTTCCTGACATCGTCCTGGTGGAAGATGACCGCATCCAGGGGTATGTGCAGGCATTCCCTCAAGGGTTCCTGGATCTTTCAGAAAAAGGATTTGGAGATCATAAAGACAAATTCCCTTCTTTTAAAAACGACCTCGCACAGGTGGATGGCAAGTACTTCGCCATGCCGTTCGATGCGGGTCCGGGGGGAATGTTCTACCGCAGAAGCCTGTTTGAAGAAGCGGGAGTGAAGGCAGAAGACATCGAGACATGGGATGACTTCCTCGAAGCCGGTAAGAAAATTAAGGAAAAGACCGGTTCCTATGCAATGCCGCTGGATATGTTCAAAGATGATCCAACGTTCCGGATGATGCTGAACCAGCAAGGTGTCTTCTATTATGACAAGGATGGGAACATCGATTTGACCAGTCCTGAAGCCGTAAAGGCAATGGAAATGCAGAAGAAATTTGCTGATGCCGATCTCATTAAGAATGTAGACGGGTGGAACGGTGTCGTTTCTTCAACGGTCGACGGATCCGTGGCGACGATTCCATTCGGAGCCTGGTATTACGGAACGATCATCGATCAAGCGAAAGACACAAGCGGGGACTGGGGAGTATTCAAGCTGCCTGCCTTTGAGGAAGGCGGAAACCGTGCGTCCAACCTTGGAGGATCCAGCTGGATGATTCCTGCCGCTTCTGAAAACGCAGATGCTGCTTATGATTTCATGGAGTATTTTGCAACGGACAAAGATACCCAGATTATGGCGATGGAAGACTACGGTTTATTCCCATCCCTAAACACTGTTTATGATTCTGAAGTATTTAAAAGTGAAGACGAATTCTTCGGTGGTCAGAAGATCTGGGAACTGTTTGCAGAAGAAATGAAGGATGTACCTACTGCATATTACACAAAAGACTATTCTGTGGCACTTGATGAAGCCATCAAGGCACAGGCAGATACATTCAACGGCACAGATCCTGAAAAAGCACTAAAAGCAGCAGCGAAACGACTAGAAGACCGTACTGAACGTAAAGCAAACTAGAAACTCGTTTACGAGATGAAAAGAGAGAGAGATTTAGAGCCAAGAGGTTCTTCTGGTGATCTAGGTCTCTCTTTTTTTATAACAATTATTGTATCCAGCTGCGGCAGCTAGAGGCTCGAGATAAGTCAAGCATACCAAAAAGGCAAAAACCGCCTTTCCAGTATGCTCGCCTTATGCTTGTCGCCTCTGAACGAGCCGCCTCCGCTTTAAAATTCTGCAAGAGAGAAGGATGATGTATGAAGTCAAAGACATATATCCCATATTTATTTATCGCACCAGCCGTCATATTGTTCAGCATCTTTATGCTCTATCCGATCATTTCATCGCTGATCCTCAGCTTTCAGACCGGACAAGGAGCCAACCTGACTTTTGTCGGGCTGGACAATTACAAACGGTTGTTATCGGATGAAATTTTCCACACCGCACTTAAAAATACTTTTATTCTATTAATCATTCAAGTACCTATCATGGTCCTGCTGGCACTTGTGCTGGCTTCATTATTAAACTCGGCACTGCTTCGCATGAAAGGGTTTTTCCGGGTGACATTCTTCCTGCCGGCCGTCACTTCATTGGTCGCCTACTCCATCATTTTCTCCATCATGTTGATGAACGACGGGGTGGTCAACCAGCTGCTGACGTCCCTTGGATTCAAGGCAATCCCCTGGCTGAACGACCCTTTCTGGGCAAAAGCTTCATTAATCATCGCGATGACATGGAGATGGGTCGGGTATAACATGGTCATTTACCTGGCCGGCCTTCAAAATATTCCCGAGGAGCTTTACGAAGCGGCAAGCATGGACGGGGCATCCAGGGTCCGTCAATTCTTTGCCATCACGATCCCTCAGCTGAAGCCGGTCATCTTGTTTACAGTCGTTTTATCGACGATCGGAACACTGCAGCTATTCGATGAGCCATTCGTATTGACGAAAGGCGGGCCGAGTGATGCGACGCTGACGATCGGGATGTATCTGTATCAAACGGGATTCCGCTTCTTTGATTTTGGTTATGCTTCAACGATTGCGTATGTGATTGTCGTCCTTATTGCGATCATGACGTTTATACAATTTAAGATAACGGGGGATCAAGAATGAGACAGTCTAAAATAGGAAAGAAAATCGGTTTATATAGTGTTCTGGCCCTGGGTGCTCTTGTTTCTCTTTTCCCGTTTTACTGGGCGGCGATCGGAGCGACGAATGAGAGCGGTAAGATGTTTTCCAAGCCTCCGGTCCTCACGCCGGGTGAGAAGCTTGCAGAAAATGTCCAAAATCTGAATGCATCGATCGATATTGGAAAAGTGATGTTCAACTCCCTATTCATCGCGATCGTTTACACGGTATTAAGTTTATTGATCTGTTCGATGGCAGCCTATGCGTTTGCCAAGTTTCGTTTTAAAGGCAGAAACATCATCTTTGGTATCTTCCTGCTTTCGATGATGGTGCCTTACCATGCTACCATTATTCCTTTATTTAAAATGATGGCGGGATTCGGCTGGCTGAATACGTATCAGGCCGTGATCCTTCCAAACCTGGCATATCCTTTTGCCATTTTCCTGATGAGGCAGAATATGCTTGCGTTTCCGACCTCGTTGATCGAAGCGGCGAGAATCGACGGCTCGGGTGAGTGGAAGATTTTCTTTAAAATTGTACTCCCATCCATGAAACCGGCGCTGGCAGCAACGGCGATCTTCTTGTTCCTTTATCAATGGAACAGTTTCCTTTGGCCGCTGATCGCTCTATCGTCCAATGATATGTATACATTCCCGGTCGCTCTGTCCAGTCTATTTGGGCTTTCCCGGATCGATTACGGCCAGGTCATGGCAGGGGTGACGATTGCAACCATTCCAATCATTATCTTCTTCCTGGCACTGCAGCGTCAGTTCATTTCGGGAATGCTTGGAAGTGCTGTGAAATAAGAAAGGATGCTTCAATATGCCAATCTATGTGACGGAAAAAAATAGACAATTTCATCTGCAGGGAAAAAACGTCAGCTATATCTTCTCAGTAATGGAAAATGAACAGCTCGGACAGCTTTATTTTGGAAAAAAAGTGAAACACCGCGACGATTTTTCCCATTTGCGTCAGCTTCCGTCAGAGCCGTTAGGGAACGCTTCATTTCCTTATGAGGGAAATCAGTTTTTTTCTCTTGAATTCTTGAAGCAGGAGTACCCCGGCATTGGGACAAGTGATTACAGGGAACCTGCTTTTGTCCTGAAGCACGAGAATGGAAGCAGGACGTCTCAATTTACTTTTAAAAAATATGAAATCCTTAATGGGAAACCGGGGCTAGAAGGTCTGCCCGCGACCTATGCAGAGAGTAAAGATGAAGCACAGACGCTGGTACTTACATTACAGGATATGACGGCAGGACTCGAGATGGAGGTGTTCTATACGGTATATCATGAGCGGGATGCAATCATTCGCAGCGTGAAGCTCCGGAATGTGGGGGATGAACATGTGGTGATCGAGCGCTTACTCAGCGCCTCGGTGGACCTCCCGCATTCAGAATTTGAATTCATCCATCTTCATGGTTCGTGGATACGCGAACGCCATGTGGCAGCGAGTCCGCTCCGCAAAGGGCTGCAGTCGATCGACAGTAAAAAAGGTGTATCCAGCTCGATTCATAATCCATTCTTCGCGCTTAAATCTCCGAACACGACCGAATCGCAAGGGGAAGTATACGGGTTCAATCTTGTTTACAGTGGGAATTTCTTCGGTGGTGTCGAAGTCGATCATTATGATACATCCAGGGCGCTGATCGGGGTGAACCCATTCGGTTTTGAGTGGAAACTTGAAAGTGGAGAGGTTTTTCAGACGCCTGAAGCGGTCATGGTATATTCCGATCAAGGTCTGAACGGAATGAGCCAATGCTTCCACCGTCTCTATGAATCACGGCTTGTGAGAGGAGAATGGCGCGAGAGGGAAAGACCAATCCTCATCAATAACTGGGAAGCCACGTATTTTGATTTTAATGAGGAAAAAATCCTTGAGATCTGCAGTGCCGCCTCCGTACTGGGGATCGAGCTGTTTGCTCTTGATGACGGCTGGTTCCTTGGACGTAATGACGATACAACTTCCCTGGGTGATTGGAAAGTTGACCGCAAGAAGCTGCCGGGTGGAATCGAAGGGTTGAGTGGAAAAGTCCTGGAGGAAACGGGAATGAGCTTCGGCCTTTGGGTGGAGCCTGAAATGATTTCCGAAAAGAGTGAACTGTACAAAGTCCATCCAGACTGGGTGCTCGGCGTGAAGGACCGCCCTCTTTCACACGGACGGAATCAATTCATCCTTGATCTGTCAAAGCAGGAAGTGGTCGATTATTTAGAAAATACACTTTCAGCGATTCTTTCTTCGTCCCAAATTTCTTATGTAAAGTGGGATATGAACCGGAATATGACGGAAGTGGGATCTGACTCTGTTGGCGGCGACCGCCAGGGAGAAGTCGGCCACCGGTACGTGCTGGGTCTCTATCAGCTTCTTGAAAGGCTGATCACCAAGTTCCCGCACATCTTGTTCGAA
This sequence comes from Rossellomorea oryzaecorticis, assembly GCF_038405515.1. Classification (GTDB taxonomy): domain Bacteria; phylum Bacillota; class Bacilli; order Bacillales; family Bacillaceae_B; genus Rossellomorea; species Rossellomorea oryzaecorticis_A. Next base: position 79,122 of record NZ_JBBYAF010000002.1, read on the forward strand.
TCCTGTGCAAGCGGAGGGAACCGTTTCGACCCGGGCATGCTTTATTACATGCCGCAAACATGGACCAGTGACAACACCGATGCGATTGAACGTTTGAAAATCCAGTGGGGAACCTCGCTCGTTTACCCGCTGTCATCGATGGGGGCGCACGTATCGAGCTGCCCGAATCACCAGACAGGCAGGTCGACTCCGCTTGATACCCGGTTCAACGTCTCTATGTTCGGGGCGTTCGGTTACGAACTAGATGCCACTCAATTTACAGAGGAAGAAAAACAGGAAGTGAAAAAGCAGGTTCGTTTTGTAAAAGAAAACCGCAAACTTCTCCAATTCGGCTCATTTTATCGATTAATAAGTCCCTTCGAGAACGACGACACTGCCTGGATGGTCGTCGATGTGCAGAGAGGTGAGGCCATCGCGGCTTTCTACCGGACATTGGCCGTTCCGAACCCATCCCTAAAACGGATCAGGCTGCAGGGGTTGAACCCGGATGCATTGTACGAAATCGAAGGGACCGGCCAATCAGTGCATCGGGCATACGGCGATGAACTCATGAACATCGGGCTGCTGATTCCCCCTATGTTCAGCGGGACCGTCATCACTGAAAACACGATGATAAAAGGCGATTATCAATCATTAGCCTGGAAGTTAAAGGAAGTCCGATAAGAAATCCCCATATTGATGGAAATCCAGGCTGATTTGTTTTAAAGTAAAGAGTGGTATGAATTTAAGAACAGGGTTGACCAACTTTTTTAAAATGAAAATGTTTTGAATAATAAACTGGCTCCAGCTGTTGATTGGAGTGCAAGACGAAGACTCCTGCGGGAGAAGTGGCCAATGTGAGACCCCGCAGGCTTGCCGAGGAGGCTCACGGGTCACCCGCGGAAAGCGAAGTCTTGCACGGAAATCAACAGCGGCTTTAGAAGAGCATTCAAAATAACAATCAAAATGCAAGAGAGAAGTAAGTCGAGCGGCCCGCTTCTCTCCCAGGAAAAAAGCATTAAAGGGGGAAGTGGGATGGCCACTTTAAAAGACATAGCACAAAAAGCGGGAGTCTCACTGGCGACCGTTTCAAGAGTTCTGAACTATGATGCTTCACTGTCCGTAACGGACGAAACAAAGAAGAAGATTTTCCAAATCGCCCAAGATATGAATTACAAAACCTTGAGGAACCGCAAAGATCCTCAGCAAATCAGCGACCGCCTCCAATTCGGCCTAGTATACTGGTACTCCGACCAGCAGGAAATGGCCGACCCATACTACATGGCCGTCCGCAACGGGGTGGAGCGGGAGTGCCAGGACAGAAACATCGACCTGGTCAAGCTATTCAAAAACGGCAATACAATCGACCCTACCAGGCTTTCAGAGCTGGACGGCATCATAGCGGTCGGTAAGTACAGCCAATCCGAGATCGATTCTTTCGAGAAAGCGGCCCGCCAGCTGGTACTCGTCGATTACTCACCATCAGATGATTATGACTCCGTGGTCGTCGATTTCAGGAAAGCGATGACCGAAGTGCTTAATTATCTCATGAGCCTCGGCCATGAACGAATCGGCTACATCGGCGGGAAGGAGTACGTCCTGGAAGAAGAACCGATAAGGGACGAACGGGAAACCACCTTCCGCGAATACCTCTCTTTGAATGGACTTCATAATCCAGCCTTCATCTGGACGGACGGAAACTTCACTTCAGAGAGCGGCTACAGCCTAATGAAGGAAGCGTTGAAAAAGGAAGATGTCCCGACAGCTTTCTTCGTCGCATCGGATTCGATGGCAATCGGAGCGATTCGTGCCCTCCATGAAGAAGGGATCGCCATCCCGGACGAAGTGTCAATCGTCGGCTTCAATGACATTGCCACGTCCAAATTCCTGCAGCCATCCCTGACGACGGTGAAGGTCTACACCGAATTCATGGGAGAATCAGCGGTAGAACTGCTCCTCGACCAGATTCAATCAAAGCGCGAATTAGCGAAGAAAGTAGTGGTACCCGTTCATTTGGTGAAACGGGAAAGCTGCAGTGAAATGAAAGTCAGATAAAGAAATGCTCTTTTTGGATGCTGGATCCAGGAAGGGCTTTTTTGTTTGGTTTTTCCGGAGAATCTGAGCCTGGCTCAAATAGGTGGAATCGAGCCAGGCTCAAATACACGATTTTGAGCCTGGCACCGAGACGGGAGCCCGGTGCCAGGCACAATTCAGTATTTTTGTGCCAGGCACAGAACACCAACATTGTGCCTGGCACCACAAAAAACTCCACTCACTAAAACTTTTTTCATCCAACGGTGTCCTTTTCCTTCCTCCATCCCTATATAAAAGGTGAAAGGAGGTGAGGCACAATGGCAACAGCGGATTTGAAAGGAACAAAGCTGAGATTTGCGTTTAACGACGGGCTGGATGAGAAAGGCAATGCGAAGTATAAGTACAAGTCGTACAGCTACATTAAAGGCTCGGCTACTCCGGATGAGATGCACAGCGCAGCTCAATCATTGGCAGGTCTTTCCGAGAAAAACTTATTCAACGTAGAAAAGATTCAAAACTTTGATATCAACGCGTAATGAACGTTGAAATTTGATGGAAAGGAGGAGATTTCAAAATGGCAAAGGTACTCGAACTTCAATTTAAAACGGAAACCGGGAAGTCGGCGAAAATCAGCGTCAATGATCCGATCGACCCGATCGATACAATCCAGGTGAAAGCGGCAATGGACAACCTGATCGCAACCGGCGTATTCGGCAGCTCAGGCGGTGTACTCACAGGCGTCGAAGGTGCACGTGTAGTTGAACGTAATGTGACGGATTATGAAGTTTTATAATAAATGATCGCAGCCCTTCTCGAAATCTAAATTGAGAGGGGCCTTTTAATGTGTGCCCGGCATGGGCGATAACTCGGTGGTGAAAGTCCACTACAGGCTTGGCAGTAGGAACTGTTAGCGAATGACAAGGCTGTCCTCCGCGAGAGAGCAGAAAACATCGTGGTATAGACCGAAAGATGGCTGTCTATAGAAGGATAGGTTGGAAACCGAAAGATATATAGAAGCGCTCAAGATGTCGACATGGATATGAGAGAACAAGATGGTATGAGAATCATTGTAGAATCATCGCAGAACACAATATATGGTCAGCCTATGAGAAAGTTCGTAAGAACAAAGGAGTCCCTGGAATTGATGGTATGACAGTGTATGAACTTCATAAGCATGTAGATGAAAATATGCCATCAATTAGAGAATCAATTGTAGATGGCACCTATCTGCCACAACCCGTTAAACGCGTCGCGATTCCCAAACAGGATCGCTCAAAGGAACCTTGGAATACCGACGGTCTTAGACCGTACAATCCAACAGGCAATCCTTCAAATCATCGAGCCGATCATAGACCCGTACTTCTCGAATCATAGTTACGGTTACAGGAAAGGCAGAAATGCTCACCAAGCCATCGAGCAAGCTCAGCGATATTACGAAGAAGGTTATAAAGTAGCAGTCGAGTGTGACTTGAAAAGTTATTTCGACACTATCTATCATCAAAGGCTACAAGCGTTTCTCGAGGAATTCATCCCGGACCAAGCTGTATTAAAATTAATCTGGAAATTCCTCCGCTTTGGAATCCTGGATAAAGATACCTACATCGAGACAATGGAAGGTGCTCCGCAAGGAGGACCACTCTCACCTCTTCTCGCAAATGTATATCTCAATAAACTGGACAGTGAACTTGAACAAAGAGGGTATCGTTTCATCCGGTATGCGGATGACTTCGTCATCTTCGTTAAAAGTATACGTGCTGGTCAAAGGGTGTTTGAATCCACCACTAAATTCGTTGAAGGTAAGCTCGGCCTGACCATAAATCGCAAGAAGAGCAAGGTCGGAGGGGCAACTACCTGTACCATATTAGGCTTTCACATCCAGAATCTGATGGGAAAGTAGGTTGCCGACCTTCCAAATCTGCCCAACTACGTCTGAAGCAAAAGCTAAAGATTCTGACGAGTCGGAAAGACCCGGTACATTTGAGGAGATTGTGACAAAGATTAATCAAGTGACAACCGGGTGGATTAACTATTATGGAAAGTCAAGAATGAAGAATTTTATTCAAGATACGCAACAATGGTTAAACCATCGACTGAGGCAGTTGATTTGGAAGAGATGGAAGAAGGTCGGCACGAGATATCGTAAACTTCGTAAATATGGCATCGACCAAGACAATGCGATGAAACTAGCCAATTCCCGCAAGGGATACTGGAGAGTCTCTAAGAATGAGATTATCCACCGAGCATTATCAAACAAAAAGCTCACAGAATGGGGACTGAAAGACATGTCCTCACTCTATGAACGTAGATACTTAATAGATTGAACCGCCGTATACGAGACCCGTAAGTATGGTGGTGTGAGAGGTCGGGAGTAATCTACTCCCTCCTACTCAATTTAATTAAAAGTTTGTTTAATATAGACTTTGAGAAACTGAAAATATCCTCAGTAAATCAAAGCCTTCCTTTAGATGGGTCTAGTATATTGGTACTCGTCCTGCAGGAAACATATCAAAACAACCCAAAAGATATTCCACTCATTTAGGACAATATTCCTAAAAGAATATTTTTAGTTGTTCCATTTAAGGTACAATTATATGGAATAATAAGGGAAAAGGTGATTTTATGTTTAGTGTACTAAAGAACACGAATTTTTCATATCTATTTTGGGGCAGAATTGTCACCAATATGGGGGATAGTTTATATAATGTGGCAGCCATGTGGCTAGTTTATGAACTTACCGGCAGTACTCTTTATACAGGATTAGCAGGGGCTTTAATCATGATTCCGCAAGTCTTTGAATTTTTAGTGGGTCCAATGGTAGACAGGTGGAAGCTTCGTACTATATTAGTTGTAACCCAAATTTTGCAAGGGATTCTTGTCCTCAGCATACCTGTTAGCTACTATCTTGGCTTCAGCAGTGTGTGGCTCATCATGTTTATCATGTTTGCAGTAGTGGCCATCGAGCAATTTGTTTATCCAGCACAATCTGCAATGATTCCCCGTGTGATTAAGAAGGAAGCATTGCCGGAAGCAAACTCACTAATGAACATTGCATACAAGGGAGCGAATTTCATCCTCACAGCCGTGGCTGGAATTCTTATTGTTAAAATTGGAGCAATAAATATTTATCTAATTAATTCAGTCACCTTCATCTTAGCCATCATGTTATTTAAGAATATTAAGTTAATTGAAAGTGAAGTTGTAGGAAAAAGAGAAACAAAAAGACTTGCCCCCGGTTTTTCCACATACAGAAGAGATCTTATGGAGGGATTCAGCTTTGTGAAAAATTCAACTATCCCTCAACTTGTTCTTCCTTTAGTCATTGGGAATTTTGTTTTCGGCATGATCAACGCCATTCTGCCAGCTTATGCGGACTTTAGGGGAGGGGAACAATACTATGGTTATTACCTCGCTTCATTGTCTATTGGGATGTTGATTGGCTCTTTCATTGCTATGTACTTTAAGAACATTCCTTTGGGATTGGTCATCGTTACTTCTTTCTTACTTTCAGGTACAGCGTGGGGTGGATCCTTTCTGATGGACAACACATGGATATCTATATTTTTGTTTGGAATATCTTCCATAGGGATAGGAGTTGCAAACGTATTGGTCTTTTCTCTCATTCAGGCGCTGATACCGGAGCGGATGATGGGGAGGGTGTTTTCAGTCATTTCGAGTGCAGCAACCATATTGCTGCCTCTTGGATCTCTGTTGGGGGGATATTTTGCCACCAAAATAGGCAGCGAATGGGTGTACGCTGGGGGAAGTCTGGTCAATTTAATTATTGTGGTCTATTGGACATTGAATCGCAACCTGAGAAAGTTGCCGTCCTATCTGAATATCAATTCAGAGGATCATTTACGACATGAAGTCTTATAAAATGGACAAAAAGGAACCTTGGAAGAAAGGTTCCTTTTTCTATTAATTGCACACATATTGAGGTTGGTTGATGAAATTTTTTAATGCGTCGATACCGTGAGATATTACTTCTTCGAAATTTTCTTCGTGTTCTAATACTTTTGTGATAAATTGTTCAACGCTGATTTCATTCTCTTCTAATGCAGATTTTATTGATAAGTCCAGCATATTTTCCTTACCTTTGTATTTTGTCAGAAGAGAGAAAGCAAGTAAGTAAGCCAATGGGCTTGTTATATGATCTTTGAAACCAAAAATGAAAGGAGTGTTTAATAAAGCATTCATATGAGTGTATTCTTGGTTGGTGAATTGGACACTATCTGGTGTTGAGGTGGTATCCAAATCCTTTTGAATGGCAAGATAATCCTTTAAGGTTAAATCGCCATGTTCAGATAAATAACTCACAAGTTCAGATTCTAGTTGATATATGGAATACTGGCTTAATACTATTTTATTTAATCGGAAAAGATACTGGTGATGAATTTTTTCTTTTGTAGGTTCATCCAAGCTGGTGTCTTCCATAATAGAAGTTACACAGAACAATTCAAATAAATAAGCCAAGGTTTCGTTCAACAATGTCCGGCTATCATTATAGAAAGAGGAATTGTACATCTTATTGTAATAAGAATGACCTAATTCATGGCACAAAATAAAGAAAGATTCCAAACTGCCTGCATAAGAGAGAATCATCTTGTTTAACTTGAGATGTGGAAAATAATAGTTACGGTTTATTCCATGATTTTTAGAGGCATCCACGATTTTAATATGGTTCCCGGAAAACATCATTTTAATATGCTCCGTGATGAAGGGGTTTTTATACTTTCTGTTCAAACTTCCTATTAGCATGGCCCCAGCTTTTTCGATTTCGCCAAATACTTCTTTATATTCAAGACTTTTATATAAGTAATCAATGTTTACCAAGTCATCGTCTTCTGAAGGAAATAGTGTGCGGCCTATAAGTGGCACCAGCTCTTCTAGATGATGATGTAACACTTTATCGACAGCGTTAACCTTTTCTTCCCCGATTCCCAACGTCTCTTGGTAATAATGTTCCAAAGGGATTGTTGCGAATTTATTCTTTACTTGTTTGAAGAAACTAATAAGTCGTTCACCCTCTTCAATTATAGAAAAATGGCAATCTTTTTGGAGTTTCATCCTATCTTCATATGATTCGATTGAATTTATGCTATTAAGCGCTTCAAAAATATTCGTGAAAGCATGGCCTGGAACCTGAATATTTCGGACAAGGTCTAAGTATTGTTCTTGTAGCTGTTCGGAGATATAAACTGTTGAATCCTCTTCACTTTGATCTAAAAATTCAACCAGTTGAAGGAAATCATCATATACACCCCCAAGGCCGTAATCTTCTATAGATCCTGTCGAAATCAATAGGTCAAATACCTGGTACATTGCCAATACTTCCAGTTCAAGGTGATTTGGAATGTCGACAGATACGCTTAAGCAATTTTGAATATAGGTAAGTTTTCTCCGTATTTCCTCTTCCTTCAAAGGCATGATATGTGAAAGGTTCCCCATAAACAAATCGTTACTATTAGATGACACTTCCTCAAATAATTTTGTATTTCCCATTTCGGATAATCTTAAACTGATATGTGAAGACGATTTCTTACCCAACAAGTCATCCATCAAAATTTTAGCGACTAACATACAGCCGGCCATACTTTGAATAATCGTTCCCCTGTTATCACTGATGAAATAATGAGAATAGTTAGAATAACTTGTTGTTAATATATCCATGCCTTGATCACTTGTAATATCATTAGCAATGGTTGAATCATTAAAATACCCAAGCAGAATATATTTAGCTTTTGATAGCTGTGCTTCTTTTGCTAAACCTTTATGAAGAACCTCAGTGGAATTATCAAAGCATCCAAAGATATAATCAAAGGACCCAAGTTCCAAGTCGGAAAATTCAGTGATGTTTTCAATTCTTTTATTGTATGCGTTTACTTTGCAAAAAGGGTCGATAGTTTTCAGCTTCTCTTTGATAACATCCACTTTATATTTATCCACGTCACTGAGTTCAAATAGGAACTGTGCCTTTATATTCTTCTTTTCAACGATATCGTGGTCGATGATGCTGAATTTCTTTACTCCAAGCTTTGACAATGTGAGTATAAGAGATGATCCTACTGTTCCTGTCCCGATTACGACGATATGCAAATTTTCAATTTTTTTCATCAATGTATTTGCTTCAGAGGAGTGATCATAAACAGAAAAATAGTTAAAATTCCTTATATTCTCAGGATCATCCGAATAAATGGATTCCTTGACAAGGAATCCATTAACAAGAAGGAAGTCATTTAGTTCATCAAAGTCTGTTTGATTAATCTCATATCGAGCCTTCCATTGTTCTAATTCAAATGTTAATTCTTTTGAATCCTCTAGTCTATAAATATTAAGTAAAGACCAAATAGCTTCGAAGTCTTCAATCTCGAGTGATTTTTCTTCGCCATCAAAATACCTAATTTCATTTTTTTCTGGGAAGCCTCTAAAGTTAAGGCTGGATTTCAATTTGATCATGCGACTTCATCCTTTTATTTTTTATATAATAATAAAAGGAAGGTGAAAAGGTTTTCCTTTTTCACCTTCCTTAAAAATGTAGGTTTTAGCATCTGTTATAGCACATGCAAAGAACTTCGTTTTGAACTGCGCGTTTGATTTTCACTTTAATCTTCATTTTATTCACTCCCTTCTGAATAGATTGATGATTCTGTTTTATCATACATAAATTGTAAAAAAAAATTAAATTGTAAAATATTGCAATATTTTGCTTTTTGAGTAATATAGACTATGTATTCTTTCCTATTCAATGGAATTTATTGAAAAATATTCTTTTAGGAATAATCTTTATTTGAAGCATAGGGAAATGAAGATTCAAGTATTAGATGGAATCAAAGTGTCTGAAAGACTAAGGTCCAGATTGAAACCTGTTATATTCCAAAAGGGCATAAAATTGAAATTAATTAATCTTTCACCTTGGGTTCAAAAGTCTTTATATCCGAGGGCGGGTTTATCCCTGAATTTAATCAAACGTTTGTTTAAACCCTCAAATCCTTTTAACTAATAGGATTACCGGGACTAATCAAACGTTTGTTTAAAAATAGAATGAGTGATCAAACCAAATATTAGGGGAGCGTAAAGCCGAGGAGGCTCACGGGCTACCCGCGGAAAGCGAAGTCTTCCACGGAAATCAAAAGCGGTGTTCAAGGAATTTTTCAATAAATTTCTCCCCGCCACTCCAACAAAGAAATCGCTTACAGTAAAAATCGCAAAAAAATCCCTTATTGACTTTCCAATACAAACCATATAACATCTCCTATAAGATTAAAAACTTCGAAAATTAAATACTTTCAATTATCAAGAGTGACCGAGGGATCAGGCCCTATGACGTCCGGCAACCTCCATTATGGAACGGTGCTAATTCCTGCAGAATGAATCTCATTCTGAAAGATAAGTCGATATACATACGCGATGCTTCTTTCAGTAATTGAAAGGAGCATTTTTTATTTAAAAAAGTACCGTGGATACCAACCGGCAAGGGAGTTTTTTAGAAATAAAAGGGGTGGCCAATGTGATTGAAATCAAAAACCTTGTGAAAGAATACAAGACAAAAAAACAGACGGTACTCGGTGTGGATAATGTTTCTGTCACCATTCAAAAAGGGGAAGTCTTCGGAATCGTCGGCTACAGCGGCGCTGGAAAAAGCTCACTCATCCGCTGTCTGAACCTGCTGGAAAAGCCTACATCGGGAGAAATCATCATCGACGGCCAGGACTTGACGAAGCTTTCTTCTAGAGACCTTCGCCTCGCACGTCAGAAGATCTCCATGATTTTTCAACACTTCCATCTCATCAAAGCGAAAACAGTGTATGAGAATCTTGCTTTTGCCTTAAAAGCAGCCAAGGTCCCAAAAGCGAAAATCGAACCAAGGGTGAACGAACTCCTGGAAATGGTCGGATTAAGCGATAAGGCCCAGGCTTATCCCGCCCAGCTGAGCGGCGGACAAAAACAGAGGGTCGGAATCGCACGGGCGCTTGCGAACAACCCATCAGTTTTACTTTGCGATGAGGCGACTTCCGCGCTGGATCCGAGCACAACGAAATCCATCTTGAAACTGTTAAAAGATATCAACAAACAGCTTGGATTGACGATTGTCCTCATCACTCACGAAATGGAAGTGGTGAAAGAAATCTGCGATAGAATGGCCGTCATGCAGGACGGAAGAATCGTCGAAGAAGGAGCGGTATACGACCTCTTTGCCAACCCGAGGCAGCCGCTGACGAAGCAGTTTATCGAAAACATCCTGCAATTTGAATTGCCGCCTCACCTGCTGAACAGCCGGACAGGAAGGTTGATCAAGATCCAATTCAAGGGTTCGATTGCAGAAGAGAGCGTCGTGTCAGAGGTGTTCCAAAAATACAAGGTTCGCGGGAATATCCTTCATGGCAAGATAGAGTATATCCAGGAAACGCCGCTCGGGATCTTCATCATGGAACTGATCGGCGAGGAAGCTGAAATACAGGCGGCAATCCGCTACATAACCGCTAAAACGCAAAGCTTGGAGGTGCTTGACCGTGCTGCCTGATTCATTGATTGCAATTTTACCAGAGTTAAATAAAGCATTTCTCGAAACCGTATATATGGTCGGCATTTCTTTGGCCATCGCGATCTTACTCGGCTTGCCGCTAGGCGTTCTCCTTTTTGTAACAGACAAGGGATTGTTCCTGCAAAACGGGTTCATTAAGAAGATCGTCGGATTTGTAGTCAATATGGTCCGCTCGGTTCCGTTCATTATTTTATTAGTTGCACTTTTACCTCTTACTAAATTTTTGACGGGGACGACCATCGGACCTACAGCCGCTTCCGTTTCGTTATCTGTGGCTGGGATCCCATTTTTTGCAAGGATGGTGGAGACGGCGCTCCGTGAGATTGATAAGGGTGTCATTGAAGCTTCGGTTTCGGTGGGTGCGAGTCCTTGGATGATCATCAAAGATGTACTTCTGCCGGAAGCAAAGCCTGCTGTCATACAGGCAATCACCATTACAACGATCAGTCTGGTCGCCTATTCCGCGATGGCAGGAATCGTAGGGGGGGGCGGTGTCGGTGACCTCGCTATCCGTTTCGGCTATTACCGTTACGACAATACCGTGATGATCACCACGGTCGTTGTTCTGATCTGCCTGGTTCAGCTCATCCAGTATACGGGCGATATTTTTGCAAGAGTAGTAGATAAAAGATAAATACTTTAGGGGGAAGATTTCATGAAAAAATGGATTTTACTTTTAGCAGCATTGTTTACAGTAAGCCTTCTTGCAGCATGCGGCGGAGAAGAAGCAAGCTCGGAGGATAAGAAAGAAATCACGATCGGGGCGACATCCGGTCCTTACAGTGACATGGTCACAAAAGCAATCAAACCGGGGCTTGAGGAAAAAGGATACACCGTTGAAGTGAAAGAATTCAGCGACTACATCCAGCCGAACAACGCACTCGCGCAGGGGGACCTCGACGCAAACCTATTCCAGCATAAAATCTATATGGAAACATTCGCGAAGCAGCACGGCATGGAGCTTTCGGAAGTCATCGTCGTGCCGACTGCACCAATGGGAATCTATTCAAACAAGTTTGATTCACTGGAAAACATCAAAGAAGGCAGTGCCATCGCCATCCCGAACGACCCGACAAACGCAGCACGCGCGTTCCAAATCTTAGTGGATGCGGAATTGATTACTTTGAAAGAAGGAACCGACCCGCTGACCGTTTCTGAAAAAGACATCGACAAAAACGTGAAGAATCTTCAATTCAAGCCAATCGAAGCGGCACAGCTTCCAAGAGCGGTGGAGAGCGTTGACTTGTCAGCAGTTCCAGGAAACTATGCACTGGCTGCAAAAATGGATCTGCTTGACGCACTCCAGCTTGAAAACATGCCAGATCAATACCGAAACCGTGTCGTCATGAACACAAAAGACGTTGACTCACAGCTGGCAAAAGACATCAAAGCAGTCGTGGAAGCAGAAGAATTCGAAAAAGTCATCGATGAAGAATTCAAAGGCTTTGGAAAGCCGGAGTGGATGAAATAATTTCATACTTTAATGTAGTGAGGGACGGGCCTTTAGCTAGCTAAAGGCCCGTCCCTCGTTGGGTTACCCCGCTAAAAGCCCGTCCCTCGTTACGCTAATGCGTTAAAATGGTGGAAGTTTTGTTCATACAACCTCTTATCCCTTCATATACTTTACTCACATTGGTTATTGATTTCCAATTTTGGGAGTTGAGGAAAGACCTTACAAGTTAATAACTTTGTGTAGAGACCCGGAGATTCACATCATGAGCTTAGGCGCACCTAGGTTATGTTTGTGATTCTTTTTTTATGTGGAAAACCGATTGGATTTGTACCAGGTACATCGGTCGCATTTTGTACCTGGTACAGAATCGTAGAATTGTACCAGGCACAGAAGTCGCATTTTGTACCTGGCACAAAACCGAAGAATTGTGCCAGGCACAGAAGCCCCACTTTGTACCTGGTACAGAATCGTAGAATTGTACCTGGTACAACCGCGACTCTGTGTACCAGGTACAGCAGCCTCTCTATGTACCAGGTACACAACTAAAAAGCACCCCATAAATTTGAAAACGCTTCAAAACGATGCAGTTCCTTGAGGAAAGGGGAAGACGATGTGAAAAAGGTTGAGCTCATTGATGTATCAAAGTCTTACGACAAGAAGACCGAAGTCATTACAAATATCAATGTCACCATCGAGCCAGGTGAATTCTTTGTGCTTGTCGGTCCGTCCGGCTGCGGGAAAAGTACGATGCTGAGGATGATAGCGGGACTTGAGGATATTACCGCCGGTGTACTGAAGATAGGGGATGAGGAGGTAAACAATCTCCCGCCGAGCAAGCGGAATATTTCGATGGTTTTCCAGAACTATGCCCTCTATCCACATTTGTCAGTTGAAGAGAATATCGTTTTCGGTTTGCACGTAAAGAAAATCCCCAAGGCAGAGAGGAAGGCGAGATGTGAAGAGACGGCAAAGATGCTTGGTCTCTCTGACTATCTGAAAAGGAAACCGCGCGAGCTTTCCGGAGGGCAGCGGCAGCGTGTCGCACTTGCCCGCGCCATCGTCAATCAGGCCCCGATCTGCCTGATGGATGAACCGCTGTCCAATCTTGATGCCAAATTAAGGGCACATATGCGGTCTGAGATCAGGCAGATACAACGAAAGCTGGGGATCACCATGATTTACGTCACTCATGATCAAGTCGAAGCGATGACGATGGGGGACCGGATCATGATTCTTCATGACGGGAAGATTCAGCAGATCGGGAAGCCGATAGATATTTATAATAACCCGGCAAATCCATTTGTGGCGACTTTCATTGGTTCTCCTCCTATGAATATCGGTGAAGCGAGTTACGATGCAGCAACCTCTCAACTTCATCTGGGAGACGAGGGACGCATCACCATTCCGCAAGAAGACGAAGAACTTCTAAAGTCAGGAAGCATCCTCGTCGGTGTCCGTCCTGAGCATCTGAAAGCTGCCACAAAAGATACAAACCCGGAAGATAAAATCCATGTCGAAGTCATCAATGTTGAGGTGCTCGGGAACGAAACAATCTTCGCCTTCAAACTTGGTCAAAAAGAATGGATGGCGAAGTGGACCGGCCAGTGGCGGATCAATGTGGGGGACGTGATCCCGATTGTCATAAACTACGAATCTCTTTGCTTTTTTGACAGCGAAACGAATCAAATCGTAAAAACCCCGACGGATATCGAAAATTACATGTTCGACCAAGAGGTGCTCAAATGAAAGCCCGCGGAAGTACTGCTTCACCAAGTCTGTGGAAGAAGTCACTGAACGTCAGAACCGCCATGCTCTATCTTTTTCCTTCTATATTATTGTTTGCTGTATTTATCTTTTACCCGATGTTCCGGACACTGTATCTCAGCTTTTTCCTAACCGATCAGCAGGGGAATGCCGCCTTGTTTGTCGGTCTTGAAAATTACGCTTATTTACTAGAGTCGCCCGAGTTCAGGAACAGCATCAAAGCGACCATCCTTTTTGTTTTATATACCGTCCCAATCGGAATTATATTAGCACTTTTCCTTGCACTCATCGCCAATGAAAAATTGAAGGGAGTCGGCTTTTTCAGGACGATGTATTCCTCGTCCATGGGGATATCGGTCGCGGCTTCCTCGGTGGTATGGTTATTCCTTTTCCATCCGAGCGTCGGAATGTTCAACCGGCTACTGAGCCTCCTGCATCTGCCGCAGGTCCAATGGCTGCTTGATCCTGAGTGGGCACTGATTTCCGTGTCCATTTCGACCATCTGGCTTAACACCGGATTCTCTTTTTTAATCCTGCTCGGAGGCCTTCAGAACATCGATGAGTACCTCTATGAAAGTGCCCGCATTGACGGAGCGGGGTACTGGTATCAGCTCAGAAGGATCACGATCCCGATGCTGTCGCCTACACTGTTCTTCATTATCACGATTTCGCTGATTAACGCATTTCAGACATTCGGCCAGATCGACATCCTGACCAAAGGAGGCCCTTCGCAGTCTACCAATCTCATCGTCTATTCGATTTACCGGGAGGCCTTCATCAATTATCAATTTGGAACGGCGAGTGCGCAGGCAGTGTTCCTGTTTATCTGCATTCTGATCGTGACGATCCTGCAATTCAAGCTGGGGGAAAAGAAGGTGCATTATCAATGAGTATCTCTAGGAAAATACTGTTCTATGTTCTCCTTAGTGTATCGGCATTCATCGTCTGTTTTCCCGTGCTTTATGCGTTCATGATCAGTTTTATGACCGGCTCGGAAATCCTGCAGGGAAAATTCCTTCCTCAGTCTTTTACGCTTGAAAACTACCTGAGGGTGTTTGACCGGCTGCCGCTGTTGAATTACCTGATCAGTAGTTTCGTTGTCTCCTTCAGTGTGATGCTCGGCCAGCTGGTGGTCTGCAGCATGGCGGCCTATGCATTTGTCTTCATCCCGTTCAAAGGAAGAGATTTTATTTTCTTCTTATTCATTTCAACTATGATGATTCCATGGGAAGCAACGATGATCCCGAACTTCTTTACCATCCAGAAGCTGGACTGGATCAATACGTATCAGGGGCTGTCACTTCCGTTTTTCGCCCTGGCTTTCGGGACGTTTCTTTTGCGACAGCATTTTAAAACGATTCCCAAGGAACTGCATGAAGCGGCACAGGTGGCCGGCTTGAGCAGATTCGCTTTTTTCTGGAGAGTGATTCTGCCCGTGTCAAAAACAAGTCTGGTAACACTCGGAGCATATGGCTTCCTGACGACTTGGAATATGTATCTATGGCCGCTCCTTGTGACGACCAATGACTCGGTCCGAACGGTTCAAATCGGTTTGAAGCAGCTGCAGACACAGGAGATGGCGACCGAATGGGGAGTCGTCATGGCAGGCGTCATCATTGTGATCATCCCGACCCTGCTGCTTCTTTTCCTCGGTCAGAAACAGCTGCAAAAAGGACTGACGCAGGGAGCATTGAAATAGCGGTGTTTCACATGCCTGCTGCTCTACGAAGCTCTGGCATGTTTTAGCATAAATAACAAAAAGGGGTGTTACCGCAATGAAAAGAAAGCTAAGGATGTTGTTCATTTTTAGTGTGCTGGCGGCCATGCTGTTCACGACGGCCTGTTCGAACAGTGAGAGTCAAAAGCCGAAAGACGGCGGTTCAGATGATGGAAAGAGTTCCGGGCCGGTGGAGATTAAATTCTGGCATGCGATGTCAGGAGCAGGACAGGAAGTGCTTGATGGAATCGTCGCCGACTTCAACAACTCTCAGGATAAGTACAAAGTGAACGCGGAGTTCCAGGGAACCTATGAAGAGTCGCTGACGAAACTGCGCAGTGTCGGTGGAACAGAGAATGCCCCGGCGATCACACAGGTATTCGAAGTCGGCACGAAATACATGATCGAAAGCGGATTTATCGAACCGATGCAGACGTTCATCGACAAGGATAAGTATGACGTGTCTCAGCTTGAAAAGAATATCCTGAACTACTACACAGTGGACGGAAAACTTTATTCCATGCCATTTAACTCCTCTACACCGGTTATGATCTACAACAAAGACGCATTCAAAGAAGCCGGGCTTGATCCGGAAAGTCCGCCTCAAACCTTTGAAGAAGTAAAAGCCGCTGCTGAAAAATTAACGAAAAAAGATGAGCGTTTCGGCTTCTCCATGCTCACATATGGCTGGTTCTTTGAACAGTTGGTCGCCACCCAAGGCGGGGTATATGTGAACGAAGAAAACGGGCGTGCAGGCGATGCAACAGAAGCAGTCTTTAATGGGGAAGAAGGTCTCCGCGTCTTCAAGTTCCTCGATGACATGAACAAAGCCGGAACATTCGGCAACTACGGAACAAACTGGGATGACATCCGTGCCGCTTTCCAAACCGGAAAAGTCGCCATGTACCTGGATTCATCAGCAGGTGTAGCCAATGCGATCAACAGCTCACCGTTTGAAGTGGGCGTCGCATTCATTCCATATCCTGAAGAAGTGGAGCGCCAGGGAGTGGCCATCGGCGGAGCGTCCCTCTGGATGTCAAAAGGAATCTCAGAGGAGAAGCAGGAAGCCGCATGGGAATTCATGAAATACCTCCAAACACCTGAAAGCCAGGCGAAATGGCATATCGGAACAGGCTACTTCGCAATCAACCCGTCTGCTTATGATGAAGACATCGTGAAGCAGGAGTGGGAGAAGTACCCGCAATTCAAGGTTACTGTTGATCAGCTTCAGCAGACGACCCCGTCAGTTGCTACCCAAGGTGCACTGATCTCTGTATTCCCTGAATCCCGTCAGCAAGTCGTGACGGCACTGGAGAATCTGTATCAGGGAACAGATCCGCAGGAAGCATTGGATCAAGCGGTGAAAGGCACGAATCGGGCGATTGAGATAGCTAATAAGACGAAGCAGTAATATGTAAAATGGGGCAGACCTTCAGTTTAAGGTCTGTCTCTCATTATGTTTAGAGGAAATTATGAATGATTTAAACTTTCTCTATTAAAACTTCTTTTTAACTTTATTTAGTGTAGTTTTCTGTGAAAAATGCCGATATACATAACAAAGAAAGAAGATAAAGGAGAGAAACACATGTTTTGCCATAAATGTGGAGAAAAACAAAGTATGAGTGCAAAGTTTTGCGGCGGTTGTGGAACTGAACTCAATAAGGGAAAAGACCATGATAACTCTTCAAGGGTAGAAAAAAAGGAATCATCAGTACCCCCTTCCACCGGGAAAGTGACTGCTATGCTCCTAGTGCCGTTTCTTACACTATTACTGACAGGCGGCGGAGTTTATGGCTACTATTCATTTGAGGAGAGCAATAATCATAAAGTCGCTAATTGGAAAGAGCAAGCGGAGGAGCTCGCCTTAGAAGGGAAGTACGATGAAGCGATTAAATATTTGAAAAAAGCAAGGTCACTCCGACCGAAATATGCAATTTTAAAAGAAGAAATCAGTGTTCTCGAGAAAGCCCTAAGCTATAAAAACTCTATGGATCAAATCGCTCAATTGATTAAAAAACGAGACTATGAAAATGCCACAAAACAAGTGGAAGAGCTGAAAGAGCTTAAAAAGAAAGAAGAAGCTCCTTTATTGAATCAGTTTTCTGCAAAAATAGAAGAAGCTGAAATCACCATAACGGTCGGGAAAATCAAAGAGGAAGTAGATAAGCTTACTACAATTGACGAACTGGCTAATAAATTAAGTGTAATTAAGTCATTATCATCTGGGGAAGCGCCTAAAGTCAAAGACCAAATCATTAATAGAATGGTACAGATCACAAGTGATCAAGCGGAAAATGCTCTTATGGAAAATAATTTTTCGGATGCTTTTGCTATCGTAGAGAAAGCAATGTCGCATTCAGGTGATCATGAGAAACTGACCGCTTTAAAACAAACGATCCAACAAAAGAAAGCGTCATTTGAAAAAGCAGAAGAAGAACGAATACAGCAAGCGATGGAGATGGCTGCACAAGAAGACTTAAAAAATCGCACAGAAGCTGTAGAACTGATTTCATTAGAAACCCAAGTCGATGAATACGGAGATTTACATATCTACGGGGAAGTGAAAAATACAGCCACTGTTTCTATATATTCGGTTGATATCTCTTATTCCGTTTACGGATCAGACGGAAGTTTATTGACAACAGGCTACACGTCCGTGTTTCCTTACTATTTAAATGCAGGAGATACAGCTTCATTCAGTGATTCCGTTTATTATGTTTATGATGAAACAACCTCAGTGGAAATTGACAATATCACATGGTATGTGGAATAGGGAAAGGTGAGTTACATGAAAGCAGGATGGATAACAAGTATTGTCGTTTCCTTCATTATTGTTGGGGCAGGGATGGTGTCTGTTTACCTTATAAACAAGGAAGTTCCAAACCAATTAAAAGCGGAATCAGCTATTGCAGTGGTAACAGAGGAAAAGGCTGATGAAAAACCTGAAATGACAAAAGAATTAAAAGAAATCATCAGGGACGTTCAAAAGGTCGTGGTGAAGATCGAGGTGCCAGGAGGAATGGGGTCGGGCTTCCTATATAATGATAAGGGGGACGTCATCACCAATGCTCATGTGGTTTCAAATGTGAAAGATGTAAGGATTATTGCAGCCGACTCAAGAGAGTTTGACGGCACTGTTATCGGAATAAGCTCTGATACCGATGTGGCGGTAGTTCGTGTACCGGGACTTGCGCAGTCAGACTTTCTGAAAGTAAGTCAAAATAAGGCAGACATTGGAGAAGAAGTATTGGCACTTGGGAGCCCCCTCGGACTACAAAATACAGTGACCACCGGGATCATCAGCGGAGTGGACCGGGATTTTGATTTGGAGCCCTATCATTATGAAGACGTCTATCAAATATCCGCGCCGATTGCTCCAGGGAACAGTGGTGGCCCATTAGTCGATGTGAAAACAGGGGAAGTGCTCGGAATCAATTCAGCAGGGACCAACCAGGGGGCTATTGGCTTCAGTATCCCTCTCTCAAATGTGCTCTCCATGATTGAAGGGTGGTCAAAGTCTCCAATGACCATTTTGCCAGAGACAGTAGCTGCGACTGAGACCGAGAATGAAGAATACAACTATAAAGAACCTCTTAATACAGAAGTTGCTGAGTATGTAGTTCATTATTTCTATGAAAGTGTAAATTATCAAGATTATGTTACAGCCTATTCTCTTCTGGGGAGTGAGTGGCAGCAAGAAACAGCTTATAAAGATTTACGCAACGGATATCTTCAGACGGAATCGGTCGCCATTGATGAAATTACCAGTACAGATAATGGTGACTCCTATACCGTCGTTGCCATAATCAGTGCAGAAGAAAACATCGAAGGAACTTTTCGATACAGTAAATATAGAGTCACATATAAACTCGGGTACGAAAATGATCAATTGAAAATCCTTTCGGGTGATGCGAAGAAAATAGATTAGAAGGTAGATGTAAGGGGCATTAGTTTCTTTAAGCTCCTTACATCGTCTTCCTTAATCATCAACCTCGAATGTTCCTTCGAACCATACACAAACCATTGCCCAGCCGATTCATCATATTCGCAGTAGTAAGTATAATAGTAGGTTTTAGGAATGATGATGGTCGCGTCGGGATTGAATGGGTCATTCCAGCTGCTGGCATAGCGTTCTTCTACATTGATGCTGGCCGTATATTTTCCGTTTTCTTCTTTGATGTAGAAGGATTGTTTGTTGAAAATCATACCTTTCATTTTGCTCCCATAAGAAATTCTCCATTTTTCCTTTCTTGGTGTATATCCAATAAATACCAGTAAAATGTGAAAATATTACAATATTTTAATATGCTGTTTAAAGGAAGAAATGTTGAACAAACTACCCATTTGTGTAAGACTCTTTCGGCATTTCTCCACCCTTAAATAAGAGTATGGCAGTCAAATGACCATAAAACTTCTAGAAACCTTTTTAACATCTAGCCTTCTTGAATTCCTCTATTAATCTCTTGAACTTTAATTAAAAAGCCGTTAATAAAGTCGAATAACCTCTTTTTTTACATAAATAAGTAGAATAATAGTGCTTTTTGCTCAAGGAAAATAAGCCTCTTTAAATGAATTCCTAGTAATGTTATGAAAAAATGTGTAATTAAGGAAGGTGAGGGTTTAGATTACAAGCAACAAAAAATAAAAGGAGATGAAACCCTTAAATGAAAAAACGTCTATTTCATGCTTCAATTTTATCTATCATTCTAGTATTTATTCTATCGACAATTAGTGTTGGTGCTGCCCCTCAGGCTAATAAAGTAAGTACACCTCAAGCCCAGACACCTCCTGAACTAGCAGAAATCTTCGGTAATCTGGATACCACGTCTTCGAAAGTCACCAGCGTCATTGTAGAGCTGGAGGAAGAATCAGTTGTAGAAGCAAAACATAAAGGAAAGAAGCAGTCGAAAGCCAACTTGGCAAAAACACGCGATAAGGTAAAAAAAGATGTTAAGGATGCAGCAAAATCAAGTAAGGTGAAACGTGAATATGATCATGTGTTCTCCGGCTTCTCCATGGAGCTTAAGTCAAATGAAATTCCGAGTTTACTGGCTGTGCCTGGGGTGAAAGCAGTATACCCGAATGTTACATACACCGTGACAGGTTCTGATGGTGTAACCATCGAAGAGGATGCTTATCATCCTGAGATGCTGGACAGTGCTCCTTTCATCGGAGCGAATGAGGCATGGGAATCCGGTTATACCGGTGAAGGAATCACAGTCGCTGTCATTGATACTGGTGCAGATTACACACACCCTGATTTAGCTCATGCGTTTGGCGATTACAAAGGATATGATTTCGTCGACGATGATAATGATCCGCAGGAAACGCCAAAGGGAGATCCACGCGGAGAAGAAACGACTCATGGAACGCACGTATCTGGTACAGTTGCAGCAAATGGACAGATAAAAGGGGTTGCACCTGAAGCGACTTTGCTGGCTTATCGTGTGCTGGGTCCTGGCGGCAGCGGTACCACTGAAGACGTTGTGGCTGGAATTGAAAGAGCGGTTCAAGACGGTGCTGATGTGATGAACCTTTCCTTGGGTAATAGTTTAAATAACCCTGACTGGGCGACGAGTATTGCATTGGATTGGGCAATGGCAGAAGGGGTCGTTGCGGTTACATCCAACGGTAACGCGGGCCCTGATAATTGGACGGTCGGTTCACCGGGAACTTCACGCGATGCCATTTCTGTAGGAGCCACTCAGCTTCCTTATAATGTATACACTTCCGAGATCACGACCACAGGCGGAGTTGCGTATGAAACGGATAAAGTGATGGGCTTCACGAGCGATGAAGAATTGCTTGCCCTTGATGGAAACGAATATGAGTATGTGTATGCAGGTTTAGGGACAGTGGAAGATTTTGAAGGCAAAGATGTAGAAGGGAAAATCGCGCTCATCAAACGCGGTGCCATTCCTTTTGTTGATAAAGCATCAAATGCCAAGGCTGCTGGTGCTACAGGGGCAATCATCTTCAATAGTGCACCAGATGAATTTGAATATGAGATTCCAGGAATGGCAGTTCCGACTTTTAAGATGTCAGGGACTGACGGTCAGAAAATGCTTGATGAGTTAGAAAAAGGAAACAACACAGTAGCGTTTGATTTGGAGTTCGACCGTGAAATAGGGGAAACGATCGCTGACTTCTCTTCACGCGGACCGGTATTGGATACCTGGATGATCAAACCGGACGTTTCCGCTCCTGGAGTAAATATTGTAAGTACAGTTCCGACACATAATGAAGAGAATCCTCATGGATATGCTTCTAAACAAGGAACAAGCATGGCATCCCCGCATGTTGCCGGTGCTGCTGCATTACTGCTGGATGCCCACAGTGATTGGGGTGTGGATGATGTAAAGGCCGCCCTGATGAATACTGCAGTTAATCTTTATGATAAATCGGGTGAATCATACCCTCATAATACACAAGGTGCAGGGAGTATCCGTCCGGTGGATGCCATCAATGCAGAAACACTTGTGACACCTGGTAGCCATTCGTTTGGTGTCTTCTCCAAAGAAAATGGAAAGCAGGTAGAAAAGCAGCATTTCACGATTAAAAATCTCTCGGACAAACATAAGAAGTACAATTTTGATGTAGAGTTTGAAGGAAACCCGGAAGCAATCAAAGTGAAGACCAGCAAGAACCTGAAAATCAAAGCAAACAAATCACAAAAAGTGAATTTTAAAGTACAAGTAGACGCAAGTAAATTGGAACCGGGGTATCATGAAGGAACCATAGTAGTCAGTGATGGTGAAAGTGAATTAGAAGTGCCGACCATTCTCTTTGTTAAAGAGCCGGATTATCCGCGTATCGATGGGGGTGTAACGGTTACCGAGACAGAGAACGGATATGACCTTGAAGTATATCTGCCGGGCGGAGCAGAAGAAGCAGGTATTTGGGTATATAAAACGGATATGACTCATGTTGGGGACGGTCCTGTTTATACAGACTTGCCAAAATACTATAACACGTTAAGCTGGGATGGAAAAATAAACGGTGAAAACCTGGCGCCTGGCAACTATTATTTCTTTGTTTATGCAGTGAAAAATGGACAGTTGGACTACACTAATAGTGATGTTATTACTGTAGAGTAAATGTTCAATTAAAGCGTTAAGAGACGGGCTTTGTAAAAAAATGCCTGTCTCTTTTTGTTTTTTACAAAGGATGAATGCAGACTTTAATATATAAGTAAACTAAAAATGGGTCTAATTTCATATCCTATGTAACATTTGTAAGTCTAAAGTTCTGATTTTGTAAAATAATTGAAAATATCTTAAAATTCGACGAAAAGATGCTATATTAAAAAGGAAGCTTAGTCAAATTTCTACATACTAAGCGGTTATTGGAAAAAAATCATGGAGGTGTTTTCATAGGATAAATAAATATCCGCCTGAAAATCTTCTGGGGAAAAGGACGGGTTTTCGCGGAGAGAAATGACATCTTATGTAAGCGTTTGCATTATAAGGTTGGACCAAATTTACTGTTAAAAAGAGAAAGAGGAGGAACCAGTTTGAAAATCATGAAAAAACAGTTGTTTATTTTGACAACGATCTTTGCCATGCTGGTTGGATATATTGTTCCAATCGGTTCGACTGCTTCTGCTGCCGACTATATGACGGTTCAGGAAGCGATTGAGAATAATGAGGGGACCGGAACTGTTACGGGGTATATTGTTGGTCACACCCTTGCAACCAATAGTTATAATTTTGAAGCACCTTTCAGCAATGACTACAACTTCGCTATTGCTGATAGCCTGGATGAAACGGACCCTGCCAAAATACTGCCGGTACAAGTTCCGTCTGTTTTCCGTCCGGCTTTTGGCCTTCAAACAAACCCTGATATTATCGGTAAAAAAGTAGTTGTTACTGGAGACTTAACAGCATACTTTAATGTCCCTGCACTAAAAAATGCCTCTGCCATGTCCTTCGAAGGTGAGCAGCCAGAAGAACCAACCCCTTACGAAGGCATCGAAGGCTTAAGCATCCATGACATCCAGGGAGAAAGCCACACATCTCCTTATGTCTCTGAAAAAGTAAAAGAAGTAGAAGGGATCGTCACACATGTTGACGATGCAAGTAACTTCTACATGCAAGACCCTAATCCAGATGAGAATCCGGATACTTCCGAAGCGCTGCTTGTGTACAAGCCAGCTCACGGTGTCCAAGTCGGTGACCATGTAAAAGTTGATGGTCAGGTGAAAGAATGGGTACTCGATGGGTACGATGAAAAATTACAGACAGACTTAGCGATGACAGAGCTAAACGCTCAATATGGAAACGTTGTTGTCGTTTCCAGCGGCAACACTCTTCCTGAAGCACTTGTAATCGGGGAAGACGTAACACCACCGTCTGCAGTGATCGACAATGATCAATTCGCTGAATTCGATCCGGAACAAGACGGAATCGATTTCTACGAAAGCCTGGAAGGAATGCGCGTCGCCATTGAGAGCCCTACTATCACTGGCCCTCAAAAATACGGTGAACTTCCGGTCATTACTGAGCAAGTCGAAGGTAAAGCATATACAAAAGAGGGAGCTCCTCTACTGACAAAAGAAAATCAAAACCCTGAAAGAATGTTCCTATTACTGGATAACCGTGACTATGTCGCAAAAACTGGTGATCAATTTAACGGAACAGTAAATGGTGTAGTCAGCTATGGCTACAGTAACTTCAAGATCCTAGTGAATGAAGCAGAACTTCCTGAGTTGAATGAACGCGAATTCACTCCAGAAGTGACAACAATCGAAAAAGATAACGAGGAACTATCCATTGCTGCATACAACATCGAAAACTTCGTGGCTTCTGACACTGAAAAGCGTGACAAGCTTGCAAAATCAATGGTGGAGAACTTGGATTCTCCGGACATCATCGGTCTTGTGGAAGTCCTTGACGAAAGTGGAAGGACTGACGATGGAACTGTAAAAGCAGATGCAAACTACAAAGCACTCAGCGATGCGGTTGCGAGCTTCGGCGGTCCAACATATGCATGGACTGAAGTTGCCCCTCAAGATAAAGAGGACGGTGGAGTTCCAGGAGGGAATATCCGTGTCGGCTATCTTTACAATCCTGAACGCGTAACGCTTGAAGAAGCTCAAAAAGGCGATGCAACAACAGCTGTTGCATATGAAAATGGATCTCTGACGGTCAACCCGGGCAGAATCGATCCGACTAACCCTGCTTTCGATGACAGCCGTAAGCCATTGGCTGCTGAATTCGATTTTAACGGTGAAGAAGTGATTGTCATCAATAACCACTTCAATTCTAAAGGCGGAGACCAGCCATTATTCGGTAAAAATCAACCGCCTGTACTGGGCAGCGAAGCACAGCGCCTGGAAATTGCTCAAATTGTTAACTCTTTTGTAACAGATATTCATGAAAAGAATGCAGATGCAAATGTAGTGGTAATGGGAGATTTGAATGACTTTGAATTCTCTGCTCCATTACAAACCCTTAAAGGTGATGTTTTAACAAACCTTGTTGAAACACTTCCTGAAAATGAACGATACACTTACACATACCAAGGGAACGCGCAAGTACTTGATCACTTGCTTGTATCCAATCATTTAGCTGCCGGTGCAGAATTTGATATCGTCAACTTCAACTCTCCTTATATGGAAGAGCACGGCCGCGCAAGCGATCATGATGCGTTGGTTGCACAGCTTGATTTTACGGAAGAAACAAATGATGAATTCGATCTTTCCATCATGCACACAAACGATACGCATGCCCATGTTGAAGGATACCCTCGTTTATTCACAGCAGTAAACGAAGTTCGTGCAGAAAAAGAGAATGCCCTTCTGTTAGATGCTGGTGACGTATTCTCAGGCACACTTTACTTCCGTCAATATGAAGGTCTTGCTGATCTTTGGTTCATGAACGAGCTTGGGTACGATGCGATGACATTGGGTAACCATGAGTTCGACAAAGATTCAGAAACACTTGCCAATTTTATTAAAGAAATGAACTTCCCGATGGTGTCATCGAACGTTACCGTGACTGGCGACGCTGACCTGGAACCATTGGTGAAAAATGAAATCGGACAGCCAGGAGAAGGCGGAAACATCTATCCGGCGATGATCAAAGAAGTGGATGGGGAAAAAGTGGGAATCTTCGGATTGACCACTCCAGACACAGCTTTCATCTCAAACCCAGGAGAAAATGTTGTCTTTGAAGATGCAGTTGAAAGTTCAAATGCCACAATCAATATGCTTAAAGAAGAAGGCGTAAACAAAATCATCGCTCTTTCTCACTTAGGCTATTCTCATGATTTAGAGCTTGCCGAAGCAGTGGATGGTCTTGATATCATCGTCGGCGGACACTCTCACACCGTTCTTGAAGAGCCTGTTGTGATTGAAAAAGAAGAGCCTACTGTCATCGTACAGGCTGGTGAATACCTGAATCTTCTCGGCTTATTGGATGTAACGTTCAATGCTGAAGGTGTTTTGACAAGCCACGCTGGTGAAGTGCTTGATCTTGAAAATTACGAAGAGGATGCCGAAGCTCTTGCCAAAGTACAAGAGTACAAAGCTCCGCTTGAAGAATTGAAAAGTGAAGTAGTAGGTTCTACTGATGTTGTACTTAATGGTGAGCGTAATGACGTTCGAAGACAAGAAACGAATCTTGGTAACCTGATTGCTGATGGTATGGTTGCCAAAGCGAACGAATTTGTTGAGACATATATCGGGCTGCAAAATGGAGGAGGAATCCGTGCTTCCATTGACGCTGGGGAAATCACTCTTGGTGAAGTACTCACTACAATGCCATTCGGTAACCAGCTAGTAACCCTTGACCTTACTGGCCAAGAAATCCTTGATGCCCTTGAGCACAGTGTATCACGCGTGGAAGGCGAAGATGCACCGGGTGAATTCCTGCAGGTATCAGGAATCAACTTCAAGTATGATGTAAACAAACCGGCTGGCGAAAGAGTATGGTCTGTCGAAGTGAATACGGCTGACGGATTCCAGGAAATCGACCCGGAACAGACATACCGTGTAGCGACCAACGCATTCACTGCGAATGGCGGAGACGGATATGATATGTTTAAACAAGCGAAAGATGAAGGCCGTCAAACAGATCTATTCCTAGTGGATTTTGAAGTGTTTACGGATTATCTGGCTAAAAACAGCCCTGTTTCACCTGAAGTGGAAGGGAGAATCGTCCAAGAGGTTGAGCCTGATGAAGAGCCAGTCTTAACTGGATGGGTATACAGTGACGGTAACTGGTACTTCTACAACGAAGACGGTGAAATGCAAACAGGAAAAATCGAGTGGAACGGTAAAAAGTATCACTTGAATGAAGATGGAACCCTTAAATTCGGAGGGGCCAATTCAAATGCGAAATGGCTGCGACCTAATGAAGAAGACAAAAACGGTTGGACCAAATCCAATGGGAAATGGTTCTTCATGAGTGCAGAAGGTCCTGAAGTACCTGGTAATTCAGGGAAAGGGAAAAAGAAAGGTAACTAATAAAAAATCCAGATCCCTTTTTAAAGGGATCTGGATTTTTTAAAGGACAATAAAAATGAATCGGCCCATAGACCGATTCGAGTTTTAATTTGTTTATACAGTTTGCTTCTCAGCCTCAATCACTGCCAAACGCTCTGCCACTTCTTTCTCAGTCAAACCGTGTTCGACGATATAACGGTTTTCCTCGCTGCTGCGGCACTCATCAGAGCAGCTTCTCATATATTTATGCTCGTTTTCTTCAGAGCAGAGAATTTTCTTGTTACATGGCGGGTGGGCACAGTTCACGTAGCGCTCACATGGCTCGCCGTCAAAGTAGTCTTTACCGACAACAACGTGCTCTTTACGGTTAACAGGTACCGCGATACGCTCATCAAATACGTAAAGCTGGCCGTCCCATAGATCACCTTGCACTTCAGGATCTTGACCATAAGTAACGATTCCACCGTGTAATTGAGCAACATCCTCGAAGCCTTCTTTCAATAACCAGCCTGAGAATTTCTCACATCGGATACCGCCAGTACAATAAGTGATGATTTTTTTATCGGCTAATAATTCTTTATTTTCACGGACCCATTCCGGCAGGTCGCGGAAATTGCGGATATCAGGTCTGATTGCTCCGCGGAAATGACCTAAATCATATTCATAGTCATTACGCGCATCAAGCAGGATTGTATCTTCTTGCTGAATTTGCTCGAAGAAATCTTTTGGTTCTAAATACTGACCAGTGATCTCATGTGGATTCACGTCATCTTCTAGACGAAGTGTCACAAGCTCTGGACGGTGTTTCACTTTTAATTTTTTGAAAGCATGCTCGTCTGATTCATCGATTTTGAAGACAGTATCGTGAAAATGAGGGTCATTTCTCATCGCTTCCATGTAAGCATCTGTCTGCTCAATCGTACCTGAGCACGTTCCGTTAATTCCTTCAGAAGAAATCAGGATACGTCCCATAAGGCCGAGTTCCTGGCATAATTCCTTATGCTTCGCAGTCACTTCCTCAGGATTTTCGATTGATACATAGTTGTAGTACAGAAGGACTCTGTAAGGTTTTTGACTCATATTAAATTCCACCTATCGATTTATATTTGCAAGATATAATCTTAGGATCTTTTCCTTATTACTCTTACGACATCATATTATAACAAATTTTATATGGTATGTACCAGGTTTTACGGAAAAATGTTCGGGATTCCGAGGCAGTGAAGGGGGAATCTGGAAGGTTCCAACCTATGACTCATCTTCCTCTTGTGACATAATGAAGTTGTTTTGGAATATTAATACATTGAAATTGAAAAAAATAGATATTTTTGACAGAATGAGAAGAAGGAATAGTTTTGAGTGAGGGGGCTGACCATACATATGTTGAAAAAATTCATCCTGTTGATCTTATTAGTTGTCACGGGCGCTTTTGCAGCAGGCTGCCAGGAAAAAGCACAGCCTGATGATCGGTTAAATGAATATGTTGATTTATGGAATGACAAGAAGTTTGAAAAGATGTATGAAACGTATCTAACGTCTTCTGCAAAAAAAACCTACAAAAAAGAAGACGTTGTAAAAAGACCAAATGACATCTACAAAGATTTAGCCGTAAAAGATCTTAAGGTGGAATTCAAACAACCTAAAGAAGAAAAGGAATGGGATAAAGAAGAGAAAGCCGAATTTCCCGTAACAATCACCATGAATACCTTAGCCGGAGAGGTTTCGTATGAGGAAACCATCACTCTCAAAAAAGAAGAAAAAGAGGATAAAGAGAATTGGTATGTTGACTGGAAACCTTCTTTTATACTGCCAGAGATGGAAAAGAGCGATAAAGTCGGCGTTGAAAGTATCCCGGCCAAGCGCGGTGAAATCTATGACCGCAATGAGAATCCTCTGGCCATCAATGGAGAGGCGTTTGATATTGGAATCGTTCCCAAGGAATTTAACGAAAGTGATTTAGAAAAACTATCTTCACTTTTAGAGATTTCTCCTGAAGCGATTCAGAAAGAATTGAACCAAAGCTGGGTTCAGCCCGAATATTTTGTACCAATCAAAAAGCTTCCTATCTCTGAACGTCCGCTTGCACTTGAAATCATCGAGCTTCCTGGACTTTATTCCAAACGAGTGGAGGCGCGCCAATATCCATATGGAGAAGCAGCCGCTCATATAACCGGGTATATCGGAAAAATCAATGCAGAAAAATTGGAGAAGTTAAAAGAAAAAGGGTACACGGCCCAATCATTACTGGGTATCAGCGGAGCAGAGGAAGCATATGAAGAAAAACTCCGAGGACAAAATGGGCAGCGGATTTACCTCACTAAAGAGTCAGAGGAAGAAGTGTCGATTGTCGAACAAGAAGTGAAAAACGGTGATACGGTCACTTTAACCTTGGACGCAGAAATGCAGAAAAAGCTTTATGACCAAATGAAGGATGAAACAGGCACGGCGGCGGCTGTAAATCCTGAAACGGGAGAGGCATTAGCGCTTGTAAGCGTACCGTCTTATGACCCGAATGAGTTTGCACTGGGAATTGCTCCCGATAAATACGATAAAATCTATAAC
This sequence comes from Rossellomorea oryzaecorticis, assembly GCF_038405515.1. Lineage (GTDB taxonomy): Bacteria > Bacillota > Bacilli > Bacillales > Bacillaceae_B > Rossellomorea > Rossellomorea oryzaecorticis_A. The sequence goes on from NZ_JBBYAF010000002.1 coordinate 108,619, forward strand.
AATCCTGACAAGCCGCTGCGCAATCGTTTCTACCAAACGTATTCACCTGGTTCGGCAATGAAGGGGATCACGGCTGCGGTCGGGTTGAATTCCGGCAAGCTGGATCCAAATAAAACCTTCGAAATAAAGGGGAAGAGATGGCAAAAGGACGAGTCCTGGGGCGGCTATGAGGTTGTCCGTGTATTTGATAACGACAGTGTCGTTGATCTGGAAAGCGCCATGAAATACTCTGATAATATCTATTTCGCGCGCGTCGGTCTGGAAATGGGTGCGGAAACCTTTATCCAGGGTCTGAAGGATTTCGGATTCGGGGAAGAGATTCCGATGTCTTATCCCGTTCGAAAATCACAGATTTCAAATGATGGAAGTATTTCTAAAGAAATCCTGCTCGCCGATTCAGCCTTCGGGCAAGGTGAAGTGCTAATGAGCATTGTGCATCTGGCCAGTGCCTATGGAGGCATTATCAATGACGGCACAATGATGAAGCCGGTTCTTTTAAAGGATGAAGAACAAGGAACTTGGAAAGAGGGTCTGCTGAGTCCTGAACAGTCTAAGGTGATGAGAACAAATCTCCGCAAAGTCGTTTCGGAGGGGATTGCAGGTAAGGCTCAGGTGGCTGGAAAAGAGATTGCTGGTAAAACGGGAACGGCAGAGATAAAATCTGAGCAAGGAACGAAAGGGAAAGAAAATGGATTATTCGTTTCCTATGATCAGAAAAATCCAGAGTTTGTCCTGGCGATGCTGTTAGAAGGAGTCGAAGAACGCGGCGGCAGCACGCATACGGTTCAAGTGGCGCAGAAATTTTATAAAAGTTACTGATTTTATAAGTTTGGCCTGCCGGGTGGTGCTCGGCAGGTTTTTTAAATGTGTGGATACTTGATCATGAGAGTTTGTATGAATGATTTTTATGTGAAACTCGAAGATTATTGGTGGAAACTCGACGATTTCCGGCTAAAACTCGAAGATTTTTGGTGAAAACTCGACGATTTTTAGTGGAAACTAAAAGATTTTCTTCATCCACCATATAAACGAATGGATTTTAGACATTTATTCATCTTCTCACCCAATAAAATACGTTACTTTACCCGCAGACCTGCTCCACGGTCAAAGATTCCACAAATTTCGCCCTCTCAACCAATAAAAACCTACCCCATCAATTGGAAAATTCTTAAATAACGTTCCGAACGACATGACACCTGTCGAATTATGCTATGATAAGGGAAATCATTGTGTCGATATCACAACAGGAGTGATTATTTTGAACCTATTCTTGACTGGTGCTACAGGTTTTCTTGGAGGGAGACTCATCAAGAACCTTTTGAAAGTTAAACAGAACGAAGTCTTTATTTTAGTGCGGAATGTAGAAAAAGCGGAGAAACTCCGAGACTCATTCCCATCCTCGGACCAGCGGAGAATCCATATTTTCCAAGGGGACATCACCTCTGCAAATGCCGGACTATCGTCTGAAGACATCGAGTGGCTCACGAATAAAATAGATGCCGTCTACCATTTGGCAGCACTGGTAAAATTCGACCTTGATCTGCGAGATGAATTGTTTTCAGCCAACTACGAGGGGACGAAACACATTCTAGACCTGGCATCCCGCTTACAAGCCAAAAAGTTTTACTATGTGAGTACTGCCTACACAGTCGGGACGCTGACTCATGGTGTAGAAGAGCTGTACCCCGAAGACGGGAAGTTCAACAACCCTTATGAAGAAAGCAAAGTGAAATCCGAGCATCTCGTTTTCTATTACCGTGATCAAATGGAGGTGTCCATTTTCAGGCCGGCGATCATAGTCGGTGATTCGAAAACGGGTGAAGCGGATTCTCAGTTTACGCTTTATGGATTCATGCGGGCTCTTGCTGTTTTTAAAAGAAAGACGGCACGGAGAAGTGAAAGAGATCGTACCTACCGGCTGGTGGCTGCGAAGAACGGAACCTCCAATCTGGTTCCCGTCGATTATGTCGCTGATATCTTAAGCCTGGCACCGCAGAAAGCGGAAGCGGATAAAATCTATCATATTACAAACCCCAAGCCGCCGACCAATATTGAACTGCTGCAAATGCTAAAAGAAGCGCTGGATTTTCAAAGCTTGTCTGTTGTGGAAAGTGCGGATGAGCAGCTAGACGCAGAAGAGGTCCGTTTGAATGGTCTGGTTGACGTATTCAAAGTCTATCTGGCCGGGAACCTGTCATTCGATGACCGGAATACGCTGGAACTGATCAGGGGGACGGGTGTTTCTCATTTGGCTATGACTGAGGAAATGATCGAGATGATTATTCGGGCTGGGTATAGCGATACAAGAAAAGCAGTTTTATAGAGATTAGAAAAAGCAGGGGGCCCATCTGCTTTTTCTTTTGCCTTTAAGCGTATATGTTTCATGGTTATTGAGGATACTTTCTAATACCATCCTTTGACTACTCAGAATAATCTAGTATTCTTTAAACTAGCGATACTTAAAACTCTTAAAAAGTTGAGGTTTTAATATGCCTGATTCTCAGGCTCAGTATCAGAAGGTTCTCAAAGAATGTGAGCAATTAAGACAAGAAAACTACCGGTTAAAGCAGCTTTTAAGAAAACATCATATTCAGTATGAGCAGCAAGTAGACATTCCTCATCAGTCAAAGCAAGAAATTATAAAAGAACGCATAAAGATTTTCAAAAATTTCTTCAGGGGAAGAAGTGATGTGTATGCCCTCAGGTGGGAGTCTAAAAGAGACCATTCTGGATATTCACCAGCATGTGAACATGAATGGCATCCCACCATATGTAAGAAACCTGATATAAAATGCAGTGCATGTCCCCACCGAAGGTATCTGCCTCTGACGGACCAAGTCTTATTCGATCACCTAAGCGGACGCAAAACGGTTGGTATTTATCCAATACTTGATGATGATACTTGTTACTTTCTTGCGGTTGATTTTGATAAAGGGAGCTGGAAACAGGACGTCCAAGCGTTCATCGAAACGTGCGGGAAGCATCGGATTCCTTTCGCGGCAGAGCGGTCGCGGTCCGGAAACGGCTGTCATATATGGGTGTTTTTTAACGAAGCAATTCCAGCTTCAATGGCAAGGAAAATGGGAGCGCTCCTCTTATCCAAAACGCTTGAAAAGCACTATGCATTGGGAATCGACTCCTATGACCGTTTGTTTCCCAATCAGGATAAGCTGCCTAAAGGGGGATTCGGGAATCTCATTGCATTGCCGCTCCAGGGGAAATCAAGAAAACAAGGCAACAGCGTCTTCCTTGATCATGATTTAGAACCGATTGATGATCAATGGGGATATCTTTCTTCCATTCCTAAAATGGGCAGACAGGAAATCAATCATTTCATTAATAGTGCCGGGGAAGTAAAAACACCTGAAAAGCATTCTACAACCTTACCGGAAGAACTCATCATTAAGCTGAAAAACGGAATCGTCATCAGTAAAGAACATATTCCATCTTACCTTTCTCAAAAGCTGATAGAACTGACTGCATTCAACAATCCGGCTTTTTACAAAGCTCAAGCCAATAGGCTCTCTACAAACCCAATCCCACGGCTGATTAATTGTTCGGACCAAACCGACATGGAACTCATATTGCCCAGGGGATGCCTTGAGGACGTACTGAAGCTATGTAAAGAACATAAAATAAAACCAATCATCCAGGATGAAACATTTAAGGAGCAGGTACTTAATAAAGAGTTCAAGGGAAGTCTTTATCCTCAGCAGCAAGAAGCAGTTGAACAATTGTCTTCTCATTCCTGCGGAGTATTATCTGCAACTACGGGTTTCGGGAAAACAGTCGTAGGATCTGCAATGATTCAGAGGCGGCAAACCAATACGTTGATTATCGTGCACAGAAAACAACTCCTGGAACAATGGAAGGAGAGCCTGGCTGCTTTCCTGGATTGCGAGAAAAAGGACATTGGCATCATAGGCGGAGGTAAGCACAAACCAAGCGGGAAAATTGATGTTGCCACCATTCAGACATTAACATCCAAGACAGAGAATCTCATGAAAATCAAAGAGTACGGTCATATCATCGTTGACGAGTGTCATCACATCTCGGCTTTTACATTTGAACGTGTGATGAAAGAAGCCCAAGCCCAATACGTTTTGGGATTGACTGCAACTCCAACCCGAAAGGATGGATTGCATCCCATCATGAACATGCAGTGCGGGCCGATTCGTTATAAAGTAAAAGCGAAATCACAGGCGAAAGTCCATCATTTCGACCATATTCTAATCCCGAAACATACTGTTTTTCATTCCAAAAAGGAGACGATCCAAGAGCTGTTTAGTCAACTCCAAGAGGATGAAAAGCGAAATGAGATGATCTTTAATGATATTTTGAAGTCGCTTGACGAAGGGCGCAGTCCCATCATATTAACAGAAAGACAAAGGCATATCGATTTACTTACAGAGCGATTAGAAGGATCTGCAAAAAACATCATCGTATTAAAAGGTGGTTTGAGTAAAAAAGAGGAACAAAAAAGACTGCGGCGTCTAAAAGAAATACCCGAAACTGAGGAACGAATCATCATTGCAACAGGCAAATATATCGGCGAAGGCTTTGACGATTCAAGACTGGATACATTATTTCTAACCATGCCAGTATCCTGGAAGGGGACTCTTCAACAATATGTAGGCAGACTTCACCGCACCCATCATTTAAAACAAGATGTTAAAGTGTACGACTATGTGGACCGAAAAGTACCGGTGTTGAAAAAGATGTACGAGAAGAGGTTAAAAGGATACAATTCTTTAGGATATAATGTTCAACATGAGAAGGTAGATAGTGAACAAATGCAGTTATTTTAATTGAAATCCCGCCATTAATGTCAACGAGTTAAGGCGGGATTTACTATGAGATATAAATGATGGAGAAAATATGAGGTTTAGGTAGAAGAAAAAGTGAGAGAAAAAGCTATATCAAATCCATCCCCACTCGCCTCTTCACCTTTTGAAGTTCTTTCTTATGATCCCAATTTTCTTGCACGAGGGTCATAATGTTGTCCTGGGTATCCCGCTGGTTTTCATCGATGATATCCATTTTAGTTTCAAGCTTGTCCATACGACTTTCCAATCTTTCAAAACGTTCATTCACATTTGTTTCGAATCGTGTCATTTGGTCTTGAACTTTCTCAACTTGTTCTTTTAATTCTCTAATTGCCTGTAAAACCTGATCCATGATTCTTTCACCTCCTTATCTTAAAAGTATAGCACACAATATAGATTAAAACCGTCTCCCGTAATGGTAAATTTCTTCCTTTTATTTGTGTTTTTCAACGACTTCCAATAAGATAAATCATGAACCATTACCTCAATTTTCTTACCTGTAAAAAATCAACAAACTAGCGAAAACAGCAATGAAATATGGTACTATAAGAAAATGTAAAGAGAGATATTTCGATCATTAAAATACATAGAGTAAGGAGATTTTAATCATGAGTAAAACACTTATTTTCGGTCACAAAAATCCTGATACAGATACAGTTGCGTCAGCACTTGTGTATGCGGATTTAAAAACAAAAATCGGTATGGATGTTGAACCTGTCCGTTTAGGCGATGTGAACGGTGAAACACAATACGCGCTGGACTACTTCAAGGTAGAGGCGCCTCGTTTGGTGGAAACTGTAGCAAACGAAACAGACACAGTCATCCTTGTTGACCACAACGAGCGCCAGCAAAGTGCAGACGACATTGAAGAAGTTCGCGTTCTTGAAGTCATCGATCACCACCGTATCGCAAACTTCGAAACAGCGGATCCTTTATATTACCGCGCAGAACCGGTTGGATGTACGGCAACAATTTTAAATAAAATTTACAAAGAAAAAGGTGTAGAAGTAACGAAGGAAATGGCTGGTTTGATGCTTTCAGCGATTATTTCAGACTCCCTGTTATTCAAATCACCAACCTGCACGGACGAAGACGTGGCAGCTGCTAATGAACTGGCTGAAATCGCTGGCGTCGACGCTCAGGAATACGGTCTTGAAATGCTGAAAGCAGGAGCGGACATGAGCTCGAAATCAATCGCTGAGCTTGTGACCCTTGATGCGAAAGAATTCTCAATGGGTACGGCGAAAGTGGAAGTGGCACAAGTGAACGTGGTAGACACAAACGACGTGCTTGGACGCCAGGCGGAAATCGAAGCTGCAATGGAAACGTTGATCAAGGAAAAAGGGTTGGACTTGTTCCTATTAGTAGTCACAGACATTCTTGAAAACGATTCGACTGCCCTTGCACTTGGAAGCAAAACTGCTGAAGTTGAGAAGGCATTCAACGTGAAGCTTGAGAACAACACAGCTGTATTGAAAGGTGTTGTTTCCCGTAAGAAACAAATCGTGCCTGTATTGACGGATGCGATTAAGTAATGGTATTAAGGAAGCGGTCTTAGGGCTGCTTCTTTTTTGTTTTTCTGGTGCCTGGCACAAAAAGGCCTTTTTGTTCCTGGCACAAATCACTCAAAATGTGCCAGGAACAAAAACGCATGATTGTGCCAGGCACAACCTTAAGTAAAAAACATAAGAAAGAGGGCTCAACATGAACCTAAAACGAATTCATCACATTGCCATCATCTGCTCAGACTATGAAAAATCAAAAGATTTCTATGTAAACAAGCTGGGGCTCCTCCCCATAAAAGAAGTCTACAGAGAAGGAAGACACTCATACAAATTGGATTTGGCTTTAAATGGCGAGTATATCATCGAACTTTTTTCATTCCCGGATGCGCCTGCTCGCCCAAGCTATCCAGAAGCAAGAGGACTGCGTCATTTAGCATTGGAAGTGGAAAGTATAGAAGAAGCGGTGGTTGAGCTGAAGAAACATGGGATTGTTCCCCAAGAAGTCAGAGTGGACCCTTACACACAAAAACGTTTTGTCTTTTTTGAAGATCCTGACGGGCTGCCATTAGAATTATATGAGAATTAGCGGGTTTTCCCGAATTCAATAAAAAAGGGCACTTCCCAAAAGAGAAGTGCCGTCAACAGGTATTGTAATTTGTCGTTAGGTCTATAAAATCACAGATGAAAAATGAGTGGATTTCCGGTCTGAGCCTCTCAATTGCTCTGAGCTGGGGAGAAACTAATTAAAAGAGCTTATTCCTTCAGAAATATTAAAATATTAATATTTCTCATTTTCGGTCAAAACCTCTACAAACATCCCAACTTTCATAAAAAAGGGCACTCCCCCAAAGAGAAGTGCCGTCAACAGGTATTGTAATTTGTCGTTAGGTCTATTAAAACACAGATAGAAAATGAATGGATTTCCGGTCTAAGGCCATTAAATGCCCTTAGCTGGGAAGAATCTCATGAAAATAGCTAATTTCTTCGAGGATATTAAAATATTAATATTTTCACCCGTAGCAAACTTCATCATACTCCATAGGCTTATCTTGCAAAAAAAAGAGCACTTCCCAAAAAGAGAAGTGCCATCAAGAGGTATTGTAATTTGTCGTTAGATTTATTAAACCACATTCAAATCTTTCATGTAATTTCACTCTCGGGCCATTCTCTTGTAGAAATACCGGAAAAATCAAAGTTTTTCAAACCATTTCTGTTAAAATATAAATATATTAATATTCGGCTATAGGAGGGGTGGATTTGGACTATTCGGCAATTGGGACAAAGATCAAAGAGCTTAGAAAAGACATTGGATTGACACAAGGGGAGTTAGCGGAAGACATATGTACACAGGCATTGATCAGCCGTATTGAAAAAGGAGACATCTACCCAAGCGCCGCCTCCCTCTATCAAATCTCGAAAAAATTAGGGGTTGATGTTAACTATTTCTTTGAAATCGGCTCGACCCCAAGATTGGATTATGTTAAAGAGGTTGAACGACAGTTACGGAAGTTAAGGATTAAGTTGAAATACAGTGAGATGATGGATGTAATCAAAGTTGAGGAGAGTAATCCCCTATTCTATAAGGACTCTACCAATCTGCAGCTCCTCTATTGGCATAAAAGTATTTATTTATTTGAAGTTCAGAAAGATCATAAGAAAGCCATTGAAATTTTAAAGAAAGCTTATCATCTTACGGCAGGCCAAAAAAAGGCATTGACTGAGAGAGAGATAGAGATTCTTATGACACTCGGTGTATTTGAGTTTAACCTTGGAAATCATGATCAGTCTATGGAATATTATCATAAAGTGAACAGCGCTTTAAGTACTCTTGAGCTTCTAACTGATAAATCGATTAAAACCAGACTCCTTTATAATATTGCCAGGAGTTTGACCCGCCTGGGTAAGTATGGAGAGTCAACGGAATATTGTGAGGAAGCAATAAGATGGTGTGTTGAAGAGGAGCATTTGTGGGGCCTTGGGGAGCTCTATTATCATATAGGTCATAACTATGAGCAGGAAGGTGAGTTGGAAAAGGCATTGTCATATATAGAAAAGTCGATGATCATATTTGAAATGCGAAATAATACTGGCTACCATTCCTATCTTTTTAAGAAGAAAGAACAGATCAAGGCTAAAAGAGAAAAAAGAAACAGCAAATAAAAAGATTCACAGGGGGACGTGAATACGTGGACTATTCCTTGATAGGTAAAAAAATCAAAGAACTCCGGAAGATTGTCGGTTTGACTCAAGGGGAGCTGGCAGATGACATTTGTACGCAGGCCCTGATCAGCCGCATTGAAAAAGGGGATATATACCCCAGTGCCACAGCTCTTTATCAAATTTCAAAAAAACTTGGGGTGGATGTAAACTACTTCTTTGAAATCGGTACGACTCCCCGGCTTGATTACATTCAGGAAGTGGAGCGTCAATTACGGAAGCTGCGCATCCGGCTTAAATATGAAGAGATGATAGAGATGGTGAAAGCAGAGGAAAAGAACCCGATATTCTTCAAAGACGATCAAAATCTGCAGCTCCTCCTGTGGCACAAGGGGATTTACATGTTCGAGATTGAAAAAAAGAGGGAGGAGGCTATCGCTACTTTTTATATAGCTTTCCATCTGACTTATTACAGTAAAAAAGCGTTGTCCGAGAGGGAAATGGAAATTCTCTTGAGTATCGGCGCCCTTGAGTTTATAGGGGAGAATTATGAAACAGCATTAGACATTTACAATGAAGTCAGGCAAGGATTGAGAATGTTTACCAAACTGAACGATAAGTCGATTAAAACACGGATGTTATATAATATCGCAAGAGTCCTGACTCGATTAGGGAAACGACAGGAATCCATCAAACGCTGTGAAGAAGCAATCAAGTGGTGTCTTGAAGAAGAAAATCTATACGGTTTGGGTCAATTGCACTATCATATCGGTTATAATTATGAGTTAGAAGGATGTTCTGAAAAGGCTTTGGACTACGTAGAAAAGTCCATCCATCTTTTTGACATACTGAGGGATGATAAATACCTGTCTTATTTGATAAAGAAAAAAGAGGAAATCCTATCCAAACAGGAATGAGCAGCCCTTATAGAAAGGATTAGTTAAATGAATACGACTACCTACTCATTATCAGAGCGATACGAAGTGGCGTTCAATCAAATTCATGACGCTTTAAAAAAGCAGGTCAAATCCCGATCAGATAAATTCACAAGCCTTGTACACGCTGGACGGCATCACCGAGTTATCAGTACGTATCAGGATGAACTCTTTCAATATGCCAAACTGCGAAATGCACTTGTCCATGAAAAGACGGAGTTAGGCTATTACATAGCGGAACCTCATACAGAAGTAGTCGAGAGAATCGAGAAGATCGCACGGGTTCTTACCAGTCCCAATTATGCCTTGACGATTGCAACGAAAGACATCATCTTTTTTCAGATGGAAGAAAGTATCGAAGACGTCATCAATGGCATTAGAACGTATAATTATTCTCAGTACCCTGTTTATCATGACGGTTTCTGCGTGGGTCTATTAACTGCAAAAGGTATTGTAAAGTGGCTTGCAGAACGGATGATGGGGAGTATTGTGGATTTATCACATGTGAAAATTAAAGATGTTTTTCAAAATGAGAAAGAATATCCATTAGCTTTTGCATCAAAATCATCTACCATTTTCGATGTGGAAGAATTATTTGAGTTCTATCATCAAAAGAAACTTGATCTTGAAGCCATCATCATTACGGAAAATGGCCGGAAAGATGAGGTGCCGCTTGGTATCGTTACTGCTTGGGATTTGATTGAAATTGATTATACTGCAGACTAGCTGCGAGCCTTCATGAAAAAATCATGAAGGCTTTTCTCATTTAATCCACTTGAAAGTTACATACAGAGAGGCGGGCTTTCATACTAATGGTTGTATAGGGTTCAGACAGGGGTGAAAGGATGAGGAGACGCAAAAACTCAGTTCCTCTTTTACTTATTGGCGTCACCGGGGGTATTCTCCTTTTTCTTTTCGTAAGCGTACTTGGAAGTGGAGGAGGGGAATCCCCGGAGCAAGTCATTCAGGAATTTTATGAATATGAGCAGAAAGGCGACTTCGGCAATTCGTGGGAGTTGTTCCATTCTGAGATGAAGAAGAAATTCGGGAAATCTTCCTATATTCAAACAAAAAATCATGTGTTCCTCGGTCACATGGGTGTTGACACCTTCGAGGTGGAGATGGGGAAAATGGAGGAAGTCAAGAACTTTGAGTTCAGTAAGGATGGCCCGACCTTCAAGGACGTGAGGTCAGCCGAGGTGGATTTGCTGTTTGAAAGCCAGTTCGGTGAGATGACGATCAGTCAGATTTGCTATGTTGCCCAGGAAAAAGGGGAATGGAAAATTTTATGGGGCTATGATTTTTAAATTACAGGTTTTAGAAGAAAAAGTCGGGGTATTTAGAAACTAATTAACCATTTTAAAAAGGAGGGCTAGGCTGTGTCCCTTTTATACGTAAAGGCTCGAGAAATGATGGAATTCGACGCGAAAGTCCAGCAGTCTCAGAACACGAATATCCGCCTGTTCCGTAAACCAAAGTCTGCACCTGTTCAGAAAAACAGATAAAGACCACTCATCATCCATTCCGGCAGTCTAATTTAGTTAGGCTGTTTTTTTATTTTATTAAAGGTGATTTCTATAATTAAATAGAAGTTTAGTATAGCTGAAGGGAGTTGATGAGAATGTATGAAGATAAGGATATCCGAGTTGTCATCGGAGCAGGGGAATATTCCAATAACCCGGCTTGGATGCAGACACAGGAAAAAGATCTTAACCTGTTGAATCAAGGGGACTGGGCTGACTTGTTTTCTCAAAACAGCATCAAGGCCATCTTGGCTGAGCATGTATGGGAGCACTTGACCTATAAAGAAGGCGTAAAGGCTGCCAGGAACTGTTATACCTATTTAAAATCAGGCGGATACGTTCGCTGTGCAGTACCGGATGGGAATTTTCCTGACGAAGAATATCAGCAAATGGTGCAGGTTGGGGGACCGGGTTCACTCGATCACCCCGCTGCCAGTCATAAAATTGTACATACTTATCAAACCCTTGCGAAAATGTTTGAAGAGGCTGGATTTGAGGTTCGCCTTCTTGAATATTGTAATGATGCCGGGGAGTTTGTTTTCAATGAATGGGATGAAAAAGATGGCTGCATCTATCGTTCCAAGCGTTTTGATCATCGAAATTCAAATGGGGGGTTAGGGTTTGTATCTCTCATTGTGGATGCAATTAAGTCATAAAAAATCAGGCCCCGTTATTGGCAGCCCTGATTTTTTATGTTTATTCCAAATCCTCACCAATGATCCGCACTTCACGTTCAAGCTCCACATCAAACTTCTCTTTCACCGTTTTCTGCACATGCTCGATCAATGAAATATAATCCTTTGCCGTCGCATTCTCTTTGTTGACGATGAACCCGGCATGCTTAGTGGAAACCTCGGCACCGCCAAAATTCGTTCCCTGCAGCTCGCTGTCCTGAATCAGTTTGCCGGCAAAGTAACCAGGAGGGCGTTTGAAGACACTTCCGCATGATGGGAATTCAAGCGGCTGCTTGGATTCTCTTTTATACGTCAGGTCGTCCATTACTGCTTTGATATCCTCGTATTCACCCGGCTTCAAACTGAAGGTTGCCTCAAGGACGATATCGCCATTTTCCGAGATGTTGCTGTGGCGGTAATCGAGTTCAAGATCTGCAGCCGTCCGTTTAACAAGCTCGCCGTGACGGTCAACCACATAGCAGTAGTCCAGCACGTCTTTGATTTCACCGCCGTAAGCCCCTGCGTTCATAAACAGGGCGCCGCCGACTGTTCCGGGAATGCCGCAGGCGAATTCAAGTCCGGAGAGGCGTTCTGCCAATGCCCGCCTTGATACATCGATGATCGCTGCACCGCTTTGCGCCACAATCTGCTGGTCGTTTGACTTGATATCATCAAAGTTCTTCAGATGAAGAACGATTCCGCGGATCCCGCCGTCTTTTACAATCAAATTTGACCCGTTTCCAAGCAGTGTAAACGGTACGTCCACCTTATTGGAAAGTTTGACGATGTTCTGCACTTCCTCATAGGTGGTCGGTGTCAGGAAGAAATCCGCTTTCCCGCCGAGCTTGGTATAAAGGTGGTCCCTAAGCATTTCATCACGCTTGATATTCTCTGTATGCATCACATTCAGTAATTCTTTATAAACCGTTTCTTTATTGTACATTCATGATCAGTCCCATAAAATATTTTTCTCTGATTATAAGTTCTACCCTCCCATTATATGATGAAAACCCATGAAAGTTAAATGGTTTCCGTTGACAGTTAAAAAAACCACCGAAGGCAGGAAGTCCATTTAAAGTCCGTCAGAAAAATAGTAAGCCTCATTGATGATGTGTCTAAAAGAAGTATTGCCATCAAAGAATCTCGATTTCAGCCCTTCATCGGCTCCCGGATCCTTCCCGTTTCGGGTGATGGCAATCCCGCTTATCGATTGGAAGGCTGCTCCGTGGCTGAAATAGATCACATCCCGGTCTGCTATGATTATAGAGTAAACTCCGCTGGATTCTTTCAATCGATTCATCTTTTCAACTGCCCTGTCAGATAAAAAGGGCTTTAGTTTTTCCTGGTCATATGTATGGGTGGAGAATTCATCTCCAACGCTGATCTGCCCATTATCCACTGCCTTAAACAAGGCATCGGAAACAGTCGTATAGTCAGCCTTATGGAATATGAAGGTTGTTTCTTGATTTAGTCCGATTAAAAACAGGAAGGGAGTAATAAAACAAAACGCCGTGGTCTTCAGCAGTTTTTTCCCAATCCCTTTCTTTCCCACACTCAAAATGAAAAGCCATAAGAGGGATACTCCAAGAATGCCGAGAGCTGGGAGCATGAGCAAAAACATTAAAAAGAAGTCCCCGACAACCAGTTTTGCATACAACAGAAGGAAGATTCCGCTCATGTAAAGAAGAAGGGGCACTTTGATTCTTTTCCAGTCGTTCTTTCCGTTAAGTAAAAACGAGATATATCCAAGGAGCAGTGTTGTGAACAAGATCAATACGACAATCATGTTTCTACCTCTCTCATATAATGTAGTGTTTTTCCCAGTTTAACAGTTTCAAATGTAAAAAGAACCCCCATGCAGGAGGTTCTAAGACTTTACTTTATGAAATTAAATGTCTGTGCAATCGATGAAATGAAGTTTGTCAAAAAGTTTCCTTTAGACTCCTTCTTTTCCTGTCCGGGATTCGTTGCATCACTTTGTTTGAACTTGATTGAATACTTGGCGAATCCGCTGTCTTCTGTGCTGATGTACTCGTATGTTCTTGAATCATGGATGTATTTCTGAGCTTCAGGGGAAGTCTCGAATACGACATTCACATCCCCCTTGATCGCAGCAAAATTCCAGTTGCCGTCTGCTTCAGGGTTGATCGTTCCTTTTTCCATGATGTATTCGATGATGACATTGCGGTTTTCATCCGGCGATTGGATGATGATGTTCGATCCATCGATGCCAGGGAAATGTCCGCCGCCGCTTGCACGATAGTTATTCGTTGCGACGATGAACTTTTGATCCGGGTCGATCGCCTGGCCATTATATTTGAGATTTTTGATTCTGTGGGAATCCTCATTGATCAGTTTGCCGTCTGTTCCGTAACGAACAGGTTTTGTTACATCGATTTCATACGTGACACCGTCAATCACGTCAAAGTTATAGGAACGGAAATTCCCATTCACAAGTGACTGCTCTTCAGAGGTTGCTGTATCGATCTGATTGAATTGCCCGGCAGACATCTCCAGCCACTCTTTCACTTGTGCACCATCAATTAATACTGCCTGAAGAGTATTAGGGTACAAATACAGGTCAGCAACGTTTTTGATGGCAAGTTCGCCTGCAGGGATGTCTGTGTAGTAGGAAGCGTCCCCGCGTGTTCCTGCTTTGAACGGTGCGCCTGCGGATAATACCGGAAGCCCTTCATATTCAGTGCCTATGATGTATTTCTCCACATACCATTTTTGTGCGTTCGTCACGATCTGAATGGAAGGATCATCTTTTACCTGTGCGAAATAGCTGTTGATCGGAGCCGTTGTTTCGCCGACTGCACTTCTGACCCAGTCTACTGTGTGGTTATGGTCTTCCTCGATAGCTCCAAAAACCTCTTCATCGCGCTGAACTAATGGATTGCCGTCCTTATCCGCGATAGCACGGGTGGAAGATTGGGAATCAACAACTGACCATTCTCCGTCTTTCAGTTCGATTTCCAAGTCGACGAGACCCAGGTGGCTTCCCCAATAACCAGGCATAACGGAAGCTACGCCATTGATTGTTCCTTTTTCTACGTCAACGCCTTCGATGCCGGCATATGAGTCAGAAGGGAAGACCCCATGGGAATGGCCGAACAGGATGGCGTCAATGCCTTCCACTTTTGACAGGGAATAAGTAGCGTTCTCTTCGATGCCTTCATCTGTTACATTTCCGATTCCGGAGTGAGGAATGGCGACAATGATGTCGGCACCTTTTTCTTTCATCGCAGGGACGAATTTATTTGCTGACTCCACGATATCTTTTGCAATCACTTTTCCTTCAAGGTTCGCTTTATCCCATTGCATGATCTGAGGAGGGGTGAATCCGATGACACCGACTTTCAGGGTATGTTTTTCCCCGTCTTCATCGATTACTTCACGGTCAAGAATTTCATAAGGTGTAAAATAATTCTCATCGTCACTTGGATCGCCGTTTCCATCATCTTTATAAACATTGGCGTTTACATATGGAAAATTAGAGCCTTTTAAAGATGTTTGAAGAAAATCCAGTCCATAGTTGAACTCGTGATTTCCAATGTTCGCTGCATCATAATCAAGCAGATTCATTGCTTTAAATACCGGGTGAGTCTCCCCATCTTGCAGCGGATCGACTTTTGCCACGTAATCCCCCAGTGGATTTCCCTGAATCAGGTCACCGTTATCGAATAACAGGCTGTTATTTACTTCTTCACGCGCGTTTTTTATAAGAGTGGCTGTTTTAACAAGCCCATAGCTGTTTGTTTCTTTATCTTGATAATAATCATAGTTGGCAAGGTTTACGTGTATGTCCGTTGTTTCCAAAATACGAAGCTTCACCACGTCCTGATCCATGACATCAGCGTACGTAATGGAAGGAGCGGCTTGAGGGATGAGAAGTCCTAGTGCTAAAGCGGTACCAACGACTTTTTTCTTATTATTCTTCAACAGTATCTCCCCTAAAATATGTATTTTATTGCAAACAATTACATAGTAGCACTTAATTGTAATAATAGAATGGTTGAAAAGTAGTGTTTTTTTGAATAGTGTAATAGTTTGTAAAGAAGAATAATGTGCTAAATTGGGGACTACCTTTTCATGGGAAAATAAGATAGGATTGAACGTATAAAATTATCCGTTATAGCATCTTTTTATCTATTAAATTGTACATCCACATCATACATTAATAGGAAGAGAGAGGAGGAAACGTTATGGGACGCTTATACATAGCACTAATCGGGCTGAGCCTGATCTGGGGAATGTCCTTTGTCTTCATAAAATGGCTGGTCGAGCCTGCAGGCGTATGGGGCACGACTTTTCTTCGCTGCATCGCAGGGGCACTCGTGCTGCTGCCGATCTTTTTCTTGCAAAGACGGAAAGGGGAGAAGAAACCTCTTCCGATATGGAAGCTCCTCGTAGTAGGAATCGGGAACGCGGCCCTACCCTGGACGCTTATCGCTTTGAGTGAAACACAGATTAATAGTAATACAGCGTCGATTTTGAATGCGACTACCCCGATCTGGACCGGCCTTATCGGCTTTCTGCTGTTTTCAGTCGTCCTGACCAGCTTTCAATGGATTGGGATCCTGGTTGGTTTCTTTGGCATATTGGTATTGATGAATTTTGAAGTGAGCGGAATCTTCAGTTCTGATTTTGTCGGAGTAGGGACGATGATCCTTGCGACCGTGAGCTATGCGTTTTCTTCTCATTTCACGAAAAAATATCTGGCCGGTACGAGCGTCGTTACCATTTCGACTTTTCAGTTGTTGATTGGGGCAGCCATCGGTTTTGGTGGGATGCTGGCGACCCAGCCGATTGAAGTCGGAAGCCTGTTAACAGGTGAAGCTTTGCTTGGCATCATCGGACTTGGTTGTTTCGGATCGGGAATTGCCACACTGCTTTATTTTTACATCATGACGAATGGAAGTCCGGAGTTCGCTTCGACGGTTACATACTTGATACCGGGGACTGCGATGATCTGGGGATTTGTGCTGCTTGGGGAACCGGTTACGCATAATTTAGTACTTGGTCTTTTAATCATTTTTGCAGGAGTGTTTTTGTCTTCCAGAAAGTCTAAAAAGACGCTCGCTTCTCTTACCGTCGGCGCGCGTTGAGAATTTAAACAAACGTTTGATTAAGATTTGGGAGCCCAGTGCTGACGGGGTTTCCAGTACTTAAACAAACGTTTGTTTTATTTTTTGAGAAGTGGTTTTTTGGCGAAAGTGATGCATTCGAAAGAACTTTCATATAAAATGAAAAAGATACATAGGGTAGAGTAGACGAGTTATCGGCGGGCGCTTATGCAGTGCCGGCTGCCGATCGACATAAAACTAAAGAATAAGAGGGATAAATATGATGAAAACGGCAATTGTCACGGATAGTACAGCCTACATCCCTAAAGAATTGCGCGAGTCATTAAACATACACATGATCCCGCTGAGCGTCATCCTGGGCGGCGAAACATACCGTGAAGAAATCGATATCACAGCAAACGAATTCTACGAAGAGGTTGTGAGTCAGGACAAGCTGCCGACAACATCCCAGCCCCCGGTTGGTGAATTCGTGGAGCTCTTTGAAAAATTGTCCCGTGACTATGACGCGGTGATTTCGATTCATTTATCGAGTGGCATCAGCGGAACCTACCAGGGAGCGGTGCAGGCCGGAGAGATGGTGGATGGAATCAAGGTCTATCCTTATGATTCAGAAATCAGCTGTATGATACAGGGATTCTATGCCCTCGAGGGTGCCAAGCTTGCCCGTGAAGGAAAGGGTGCTGAAGAAATAGTTCGGTTGCTGGATGAAATGAAAGGGTCGGTTCAGGCTTATTTCATGGTTGACGATTTAGCTCATTTGCAGCGCGGAGGTCGCTTATCACAGGCTCAGGCGATCATTGGAAGCTTATTGCAGGTCAAGCCTTTGCTGCATTTTGTAGACAGGGTGATCGTGCCGTTTGAGAAGATACGTACCCGTAAGAAGGCGTTGAAGCGGGTGGAAGGCTTGTTGGAGGATGCTGTTAAGGACGGAGGTTCTTATCAAGCATCCATTATCCATGCAAATCGCGAGTTGGAAGCGATGGAGTGGATGAAGGAGCTTTCTGCGAAGTATCCGAATGTGGAGTTTGATGTTAGTTATTTTGGTCCGGTGATCGGTACTCATTTGGGTGAAGGCTCGATGGGGATGGGCTGGGCTAGGAAGATTAGTGGATAGTAGGGTGTGGTCAGGTGCCGGTGGATGGTGCCTGGCTTTTTTGATTTAATGGGAGGTGTATTAGACGCTGTTCCTGGCACAAACGGGGCTGATTGTGCCAGGAACAATTCGGGGAGTTTGTGTCAGGAACAAATAAACCAAATTGTGCCAGGCACAAATCAGGCAATCTGTGCCTGGCACAAGTCTTTTTTTTACTGTAAAAAGAAGGAAAATGAAGGAGTTTGTCGAATGTAGTACTAGGTTAATAAAAACCTAGAAAGGATGATTCAATGGGAAGAAAACCACGAGTGTGGGATCCGGGTGCAATTTATCATATTACAGCCAGAGGAAATAGGAAAAACAATATTTTCAGGGACAGCAAGGATTACCACCACTATCTATCACTACTTTTAAGAGCAAAGCTTCGCACACCCTTCATCTTACACTCCTTTTGTCTTATGCCTAACCATATCCACTTAGTAATC
Source organism: Rossellomorea oryzaecorticis (assembly GCF_038405515.1). Lineage (GTDB taxonomy): Bacteria > Bacillota > Bacilli > Bacillales > Bacillaceae_B > Rossellomorea > Rossellomorea oryzaecorticis_A. Next base: position 126,907 of record NZ_JBBYAF010000002.1, read on the forward strand.
GAAACCATCAACCATTCCCCCGCAGAGATCATTCATTATATCCATTCCATATATGCAAGATATTTCAACAGAAAGTACAACTATGTTGGTCATGTTTTTCAGGATCGCTATTATTCTAAGGAAATAAAAAATATGAAGCAGCTTTTAGATACGAGCAGTTATGTTCATTTGAACCCTGTAAAATCACACAATTCTACCTTGCCTGAGGAATACCGCTGGAGTAATTATAAGAGCTACATCACCATGTATAATGACAAAATTACCGATAAGGAAAAGCTTTACGAGGCATTAGGGGAAAATCCTCAACAAAAATATCAATTCTATGTAGAATCAAAATTGAAAATTAAAGATTGGCAAAAACCGACTTAGAAATTTTTGTGTTTGTTGGTGCCAGGCACAATTATAGGTTTTTGTTCCTGGCACAAAACGTCTAATTTGTGCCAGGAACAAATAGGGCCTTCTGTGCCTGGCACAACTCTCAGAGGCACCACTCCCAAGCACCACCCCAATAAATGACCTCGCCAAGCAATCAAATCTACCAACCAAACCAAGGAGGAATCCCAATGAGATTCACACTAACAGCCAACCACCTAACCCCAGAACAACTACTATCCAACCAACCAGCAACTCTCCAAAAAATATCCCAAATCACCATCCCACCCTCAGCACCACCCAACCCATCATTCAACTACTCACCCCAACTCCAACACTACCTCTCAGGCCGCTCCCTCCTCCCAAACGAACTGCCTTTCCCCATCGAAACACTCCACCAACACCACATAAACGGCTACACCACCTACAGCAAAGGAGTCGACAAAAACCACTGCACCCGTTGCGGCAACTCTAAAAAACATTTATTTGCCACATTCCAGTGCTACCGCTGCAAAGAACCCTGCAAGTATTGCAGAAATTGCATCATGATGGGCAGGGTATCCGAGTGCACGCCGCTCATCACCTGGACAGGACCACCGCCAACCAATCACGACCAACTTATTTTCGACTGGCAGGGCACTCTCTCCCCAGCCCAGCAGGAAGCTTCCGATAGAGTGGTAGGCGCCGTCAAAACCAATGACAATCTACTAGTCTGGGCCGTCTGCGGAGCCGGGAAAACAGAAGTTCTTTTTGAAGGAATCCATGAGGCTCTCACTCAAAACAAACGGGTCTGCATCGCCGCACCCAGGACAGACGTCATCCTTGAACTTTCCCCAAGACTTCAAAAAGTCTTTCCGAAAACATCCATCACCACGCTTTACGGAGGATCCGAAGACCGCCACGAATACGGTCAGCTTGTCCTTTCAACCACACATCAGCTATATAGATACCAGCATGCATTCGATTTCATCATCATCGACGAAGTGGATGCCTTCCCATTTTCCTACGACACATCCCTGCAATATGCGGTAGAGAAAGCACGCAAACCTGAGTCGGCGATCGTCTATTTAACAGCGACCCCCGACGCACAAACCCAGAAAAAGTGTACATCAGGAAAGCAAAACCACATCCGCATCCCGGCCCGTTATCATCGGAACCCGATTCCTATACCGCGATTAGCCTGGGGCGGAAACTGGGATAAAGCGTTTGAGAAACGCAGAATCCCTTCACCGGTAAAGAAGTGGACCCTCCAAAGACTCGAACAAAACAAACAGGCGCTCATCTTTTTCCCGTCTGTACAAGTCATGGAAAAGGCCCTGCCGCTATTCCAGGAACTCAATCCTTCCATTGAATCTGTCCATGCTGAAGATCCCGACAGAAAAGAAAAAGTTCAAAAAATGAGAAGCAAGGAAATCCCGATCCTGCTCACTACAACCATTTTAGAAAGAGGGGTCACCATCCCGAATATCGATGTAGCGGTGCTGGGGGCTGAAGATCAGATTTTCACTGAAAGTGCACTAATCCAGATTGCAGGTAGAGTGGGGAGGAGCGCCGATTATCCGAAAGGGGACGCCGTCTATTTTCACAATGGCCGGACAAGAGCGATGATCTATGCAATTTTGCAGATTTTTATGATGAATAAGGAAGCAGCGAAGCGAGGGTTGATTGATGAATAATGTATGCCTGTATTGCGACAGTCCAATCAGCGAAATCATCTCATGGAGAGGTTTATTTCACAGTGAACCCCAGTATCTTTGTGGTGATTGTAAAAGCGGCCTGCAGCCCATAACGGGTGAACGGTGCACGCAATGTTCCCGGTCAATAGATAAACTTCCCGATGACCTTATAAAAGGGGAGGTTTGTCTGGACTGTTATCGGTGGGAGAAAGATCCCAAGTGGAAGGGTATCCTGGAAAATAATACTTCACTCTTCGAATACAATGACTTCCTAAGAGAATACCTTGCCCGCTACAAATACCGAGGAGATCACATTTTAGCAAAAGAATTCGGGCTTCAAATCTCAAACTGCCTTAAAAGTTTTCATTATGACCTCATATCCACCATTCCTCTTAGTCAGGAAAGACACTATGAAAGAGGCTTTAACCAATCGACCGCCCTTTTAGAAGCTGCAGGTATCGATTCGTCAAACATACTATCAAGAATCCATTCTGAAAAACAGTCGAAAAAATCACGTCAGCAAAGGTTGCAGCAAAAACAAATTTTCACTTTGCCGGACGCAAACCTCAATGGACAATCCATTCTACTCTTCGATGACATCTATACAACCGGTACGACCCTAAGACAAGCAGCTAAATTGTTAAAAGAAGCCGGGGCACGGCAAGTCTCTTCTTTAACTCTCGCCAGGGGTTAAAAATTTGCAGGTTTCCTCCGATATAAAGGATAACAATGAGTACCGCCAGGAGGAAGATCAAGATGTCAGAAGTTATGAACTGCCCGCGCTGTAATACGCTTTTTATGAAAAATAAATTCCGCGATGTATGTGATAAATGTTTTAAAGAAGATGAGAAGATGTATGAAACGGTGTACCAATTTTTAAAGAAAAGAGATAATCGTGCCGCAACGATGGAAACGGTCATTAATCAAACCGGTGTAGAGGAAGAACTTCTTTATAAATGGGTGAAGAAAGGGCGGATTCAAACAAAATTGTTCCCGAACCTGGGTTATCCTTGTGATAAATGCGGGAAGATTATTACTGCCGGCAAGCTATGTCAGGGATGCTCGGATGAATTGAAAAAGGACTTACAGCATTACGAGGCGAATAATGAATGGAAAGAAAAGATGAAAGAGCAGCGTACGTATTACACGATGCGTGACAAGTGAACCAGAACAGAATTAGGAAGAACTAACCAGTGGAGATTACTAAACAATGAAGCGTTCTATCCGATATACTTATATAGAGACACTTTGAACGTGATGAAAGCGAGGGAAACAATATGAAAATCAATAATATTGGGAACCAGAATATCAATCCGTATCAGCGCAGCCTGAATAAATTGGATTCAGCAGCGAAATCCGGGAAAACACCTTCTGATAAAATCGAGATTTCCTCCACCGCAAAGGAGATGCAGGAAACTTCTAAGCTCGTGAAGGAACGTCAGGCAAAAGTAGAAGCACTGAAGGATCAGGTACAGAGCGGGAATTACACAATCGATCCGAAAGCCATTGCCAAAGGATTAAAAAATTTCTATCAAAGCTAGGAGAGAACAAGCATGTCAGCGACTACCCTGATTGCAACGCTTGAAAAACTGTATAAGCTGAATAAAAGTTTGTTCGACCTTTCTGTAAAAAAGACCGATGTAATCAAAGGCGGCGATATGGAAGGGCTCGATCATCTGTTGAAAGACGAGCAGAAGCATATTGCTGCCATCAACATGGTCGAAAACGATCGCCAGCGGGAATCAGCCGAGTATTTGAGAACCATGGACCTGCTGACGGAAGAACCGCCTACTCTTTCACAATGCATCGAGTACAGTCCGCCCGGGGATCAAGCGGTGCTTCGGGACTGGCAAATCAAATTGACAGAGCTGGTTTCTCTGTTGAAAGAACGGAATGAACTGAATCAGAAGCTGGTATATCAATCTCTTCAGTTTGTGAATATGAATCTATCCGCGATGCAGCCGCAGGACCGGCAATCGACATACTCACGTCCGAACGGTGAAAAAAAAGCACCGGCACAGCGATCAATCTTTGATTCGCAAGCTTAATTTTTGAAACGGAGGCACCACCCATGCGATCTACTTTCCACGGCCTTGAAACCGCAAAGCGCGGCATGTACACACAGCAAGGCGCCCTTTATACAACAGGTCACAATATTTCAAACGCGAACACACCCGGCTACAGCCGTCAGCGTGTGAATTTTGAACAGACAACTCCATATCCAGCTCCTTCAATGAACCGTCCGGATATCCCCGGTCAAATGGGGACCGGTGTAGAGGCAGGGTCCATTCAGCGTGTCCGCGATTCATTTCTAGATGTTCAATACCGTGGTGAAAATAACAAGCTTGGCTATTGGGAGTCGAAAATGGAAGCGATGAAGAAGATGGAGGAAGTCATGAACGAACCATCCGAGTCCGGCTTGTCCAAAACCATGGACATGTTCTGGCAGTCGCTCCAGGATCTTGCGGTCAATCCGACCAATGCTGGTGCCCGCTCCGTTGTCCGTGAACGCGGAATTGCAGTGGCGAATACATTTAATTACTTGTCCACATCACTGACAGCTGTACGCGGTGATTTGAAAAATGAACTATCCGTAACTGAAAAACAAATCAATTCACTCACAAGCCAAATTGATAAAATCAACAAGCAAATCGCCGATGTCGAGCCTCATGGCTACCTGCCGAATGATCTGTATGATGAGCGTGACCGCTTAATCGATGAACTATCTTCCCACGTTTCCATTCAAACAAGCTATCAATCAAGCGGCGGAGCAGCCTCCCCTATTGCGGAAGGCCAAGTGACAGTCAACCTGGTCGGCAAGGACGGTAATTTTGCACTGAATCTCGTTGGGAAAAGCGGAGCGAACGAACTGAAGCTCTCTATGAAAGGGCCGCAGAATACGGTCAATTCCGTTACAATCGGCAGCCAGACGTTCGATGTGAACGACTTCTTATCACAGGGCGAAGGGAAATTGAGAGCCCTCATCGATACATACGGCTACTCGGACAAGAACGGTGAAGCAAAAGGCTCTTACATTACGATGCTGAACGAACTCGACAATATGGCATATGAATTCGCGAAAGCCTTTAACGAACAGCATCAAAAAGGTGTCTCTCCTGCAAAAATGGAAGACCCGTCCATCGAAACACCGAAGTTCTTCCAGGATGCTGCGAATGCTTCTGCTGACTTGGAAAACATTGATAAAGCAGGGTTTGCCCAGCGTATGCAAATTGCAGGTGAACTGGAAAACCTGGACATGATTGCTACCTCAAGTGCAGACAACCCTACACTTGGTAACGCAGCCAATGTTAGAGAACTTGCAGATATCATTACAACGACTGAGCTTCCATACGGAAAAAAACCGGCAACCTTCAGAGCGCACTTTGAATCGGTCATCGGTGCGATGGCAGTTGAATCTCAGGAAACCGTCAGACTTTCCCAGAATTCCGGGGTCCTGCGATCAGCGGTTGAAGAACGCCGCATGTCCGTAAGCGGAGTCTCACTAGATGAAGAAATGACCAACATGATCAAATTCCAGCACGCCTACAACGCCTCTGCCCGGATGATCACACTACAGGACGAAATGCTCGACAAAATCATCAACGGCATGGGAACCGTGGGAAGATAGGAAGGTGAAACCTAAATGCGCGTAACACAAAGCATGCTAACCAATAACTCAATGAGGAATTTAAGCTCTTCCTACGGTCGGATGGGTCAGCTTCAAGATCAATTGGCTACTGGTAAAAAAATCACCAAGCCTTCTGATGATCCGGTTGTCGCGATGAAAGGGATGTTCTATCGTTCGAACCTGACGAGCATCGAGCAGTACAAGCGGAATCTTTCTGAACTGTATCTGTGGATGGACAACTCCGAAGCAGGGATTGACCAGGCCAATCAAGGATTGCAGCGCGTTCGTGAACTTACCCTTCAAGGTAAGAATGGAACCTTAAGTGATGAGGATAAAAAAGCAGTCGCAGTTGAAATTGAACAAATTAAGATGGACTTAGTCGGAGTGGCGGAAACCAAGGTGGCAGGACGATATATTTTCCATGGTACCGACGTGGGGAATTCTCCTATAAAAGATGGAAAGCCTGCCGATGGAAGTGCACCAAAGGTTGCTGATAATCTGACTAGTGCAGCCATTGGTACTTATAATGTGGAAGTTTCACAGGGAGTTTCTCTGAAAGCCAACATTAATCCAGGCAATGTATTTAGCCAGAAGCTTTTTGACACCGTCCATAACATTCAAAAAGCATTGGAATCCGGGGATACTTCCGCATTGGATACAGAGTTAGGGAACTTGGATGATGTAATGGAGACCCTATCAGCTGAACGTTCTGAGCTGGGTGCCCGTTACAACCGATTGGAAATGATCGACGACCGCCTTGGACAGCAAGAAGTCGTGGCGAACCGAATCCTTTCAGACAACGAAGATGCGGATATCGAACGAGTGATCACTGATTTGAAGACTCAAGAAAGTGTACACCGTGCGGCACTTGGAGTAGGTGCGAGAATCATCCAGCCAACATTGATGGACTTTTTACGATAAAAAAAGCAAGGGGACCAACCCTTTAAGGTGTTTCGTCACCTTAGGGGCGGGCCCTTTTTTAGTAGAGGTGAAAGGATATGAACTTTCCACAGATACGATTGCAATCCACACCGTCATCCATCGGGATCAAAACGACTCCGGGTAAACTGGAAGTCGAAACACCCCCGCCGTCACTGGACATCCAGCAGCCGAAAGCGAAGATGGAGATCGACTGGAGACCATCGAAGCTGACGATCGACCAAACCGAGGCTCGGGCTGATATGGATTTAAAGTCAGTGCGCAGGCGAATTGAAGACTTTGCAAGACAGGGTCATGAGGATTGGCTGGCCGGACTCGCACGGATGGCGCAGGACGGAGACGAGCTGATGAGGATAGAAAATGGAGGTAATGCCATTGCAGCACAAGCCAAACGAAACAGCGAAAATCCGATGTATGACTTTAATATAGGTTGGATCCCTTCAGCAGGAAGTGTGAAAATTCAATATGACCCCGGCGAGGTGAATGTGAAGTTTGAGCCGCAAAAAGTCATCAACAATACACAGGTTGTGAAGCCGCACATTAATGTGTCGAAAGCTCAGGTGGATATCAGCCTTCAAAAATATGCCGATTTACAGATTGATTTTGTGAATTTAAAACACGTCGGAATTAACTACGAACAGGAAATCTAAAAAGTAAGGAATGAGAGCATGAACATAAACACGAAATACCACGGAGAGATTGACGTCAAAGAAGACGATGTATTGAATTTTGAGCAGGGGATCCCGGGGTTTGCCGATGAGAAAAAATTCGTCCTGCTCCCTCTGCCGGAGAATGATTGGTTTCATATCTTGCAGTCTGTTTCCACACCTCAGCTTGGATTTGTGGTGACGGATCCGTTTTTATTTACGGAAGAGTTTGACTTCGAACTGGATCAAGGCAGCGTTGAATCATTAGGATTCACTTCCGAAAAAGATGTCAAGGTATTGACCATACTTACAATGAAGGAAACCCTAAATGAATCAACCGCCAATCTGCAAGCTCCCATCGTTATTAATCTGTCAAACAAAAAAGCAAAACAAGTGATCCTGAATGATACAAACTATCAAACGAAACATCTAATCTTTGCTCAGCCAGAGCAAGCTGGTAAGGAGTGAGACGATGCTTGTATTAACGAGAAAAACCGGAGAAGCCATTCAAATCGGGGAAGATATTGAAATCAGTGTGGTATCTGTAAAAGGAGATCAGGTGAAGCTTGGCATCAATGCGCCGAAGAACGTTGAGATTCATCGAAAAGAAATCTACCTGACTATTCAAGAAGAAAACAACGAAGCATCCAAAGGAATCGACAACCTCTTCAACATTTTGCCAAAAAAACAATAATTTTTTCTATCAAACTATTAAACCCTGGTAAAAACGGCCGATATTAACTATGTAAGCAAGGAAGAAAGAGGCGGCCGACCTTTCTGTTCTTTGTAAACCAAATAATGAACAGTTCACAAGGATGTGGACTTACTTTCAAGGAGGAAATTATTGTTATGAGAATTAATCATAATATTGCTGCGTTGAATACTTATCGTCAGTTAAATAGTGCTTCAACTGCACAATCTAGCTCAATGGAAAAGTTATCTTCTGGTCTTCGTATTAACAAAGCTGGAGATGATGCAGCCGGTCTAGCAATCTCTGAAAAAATGCGTGGACAAATTCGTGGGTTGGATATGGCATCAAAAAATGCTCAAGATGGTATTTCATTGATTGCAACTGCTGAAGGTGCTTTAAACGAAACTCACTCAATTCTTCAACGTATGCGTGAACTTGCAGTCCAGTCTTCAAATGATACGAATACTGATACAGATCGCGGAGAACTTCAAAAAGAAGTTGATGAGTTAGCAAAAGAGATTACTCGTATTTCTAACAATACTGAGTTTAATACCAAAAAATTAATCGATGGTACACGAGATTCTGGTGGTGTAGGAGCTTCATTAACTTTCCAGATCGGAGCTAATACTGGCCAAAACGTGACATTAGATATTACTGCAATGGATGCAGAAACTTTGTTGGTTTCTAATGGGACAGGAACTGCTGCTACAGCAGCTGGTGGTGATGCAGCAACAACCGGAGGAATAGATATCTCTACTCAAACTGCGGCTGACTCTGCTATTGATGTTATTAATACTGCTATTGAGACTGTTTCTGGTGAGCGTTCTAAGTTAGGTGCTTATCAAAACCGCCTGGAACACACAATCAACAACCTAGGTACATCTTCAGAAAACCTAACTGCAGCGGAATCTCGTATCCGTGACGTAGATTATGCTTTAGCTGCATAGCAGCAACAAGCACAGTCGTCCTGACTGGTAACGGTCAGAGATCATAATTGGGTGAATTGCTGGAAACCCCTTAGAGCTTTTCTTGCCACAACGTAGTTGGAAACGACAAGCGTGAAGGTTTGATAAAAGAAAAGATTGGGCAATCAGCAGCCAAGCTCCTGTCTTGAAAAAGTGGAGAAGGTTCAACGACTAGGATAGACCATCTAAGGCGAAAGCTATGGTGATGAAATTCGTAGGTGAAACAATGGTCATCAGCATTGTGAATCCGAAGTGCCCAACCCCTACTGGAAAACAGAGGGTGAAGATATAGTCTGGTCATTTATGAAAGTAAATGTTCGCACGATGGCGAAAGAAATGATGAACCAAACAAAGAACTCTATCCTTTCTCAAGCTGCTCAAGCTATGCTAGCTCAAGCAAACCAGCAGCCTCAAGGAGTTCTACAACTACTTCGTTAATTTTATGGTAAATCCGGTTCTCTTTAAAAAGAGTGCCGGATTTTTCTCATTTAAATTAGGAGAAGTATTCAAAGCATAGTAAGGTAAGTACACTATTGTTTAATCCAGTGAGTTTGCTAAGGTTGTTAAGTTGATGTAAGTTTTTCTGGTTAATTACAACCTGATAAGGCTTTGTCTCAATTCCGTTTCTGATTTTTTCAATATAGCCAACCAGTTCTTTAGTATAAAACTTTCCGGCTTTGTAAGTGATTATGAGTTGCTCAAGAAACAAAAGACGATTGTTAATTTCTGAAGTCGGCGATTGCAATGTCAGATGTGTAGGGAGATAAATAGAGGTTCTTTTTGAGATGATTTCCTGTGAATAAATATCAAAGACAGGGACGATTTTACGACTCATACTTGGATGAATATAGGGCTCGATCAGCTTCAGGAAGTAGAGTATTTGAAACTTATCATAGAGGATTATCCTGTTTTGCTTATCATGTGAAAAGGACAATAGAAATTTTTCTTTTAGAATTTTACAAAGTTGTATGTTTTCGAGAGTTGAAAAACTTTCTGTGGAAAGGATTATTTTCTTCGGGATATTACTTTGTCTTTTTAGGTGTCCGTCATCCTGATACCACCAAGCAAGAGTTCTAGGAGAAAGATGCTCAGATATAAAATCAAACGGGACTATTTTCTTGCCTTCTTTGTACCAAACGTTTCTTAACATGGTAATAGTCTCGTGAGTTTTAGATTGAACATAATAACCTTCAGTATAACCTGCCTGTACTCTTTTGTCTTTTACCTTTTTATACTTAGGAGCATTTAAAGGGAAATACTCTTTTAAGACGGAATAACAATGTTCACACCATTCCTGGTCTTTCTTCGAATGAATAAATTGAAATCGAGGTTTTCTTCCTTCTTGTTTTGTAATACAGCCGTCACCTAATAGCTTCCCGATCATTATATCCATAAATTTGGATTCATCTCCCAAAATATTTCACCCCCCTTTACAGGAACGTATGTTCTTTATTCGATTATACCCATTTTTAACACTATTTGTACATTAGCAACCTCTTTCTTTTAGAAGAAACTAAACTTTCCTCAATGTCTTTCCGATATAACCCATATACCCCTCAAGGAGGATCAACCAATGATTGAAAAAGTGACAGGAAATATACAACCCACACAATCATTTACCAAACTAGAAAACAATCAAAACGAAGCGGTAAAATACATTCAAGGACAGGAACGGCAGCAAGAAGAGAACACCAACAAAGAATCTGTCACAAAAGAAAAAGTGGAAGATGTCGTTCAGGGGATGAATGAGTTTTTGCATGCTTCGAACACTCACCTCAAATTCGAATTTCACGATAAATTACAAGAATACTATGTAACCATTGTAGACGAGCAAACAAAAGAAGTAGTCAGAGAAATTCCGGCAAAAAAGATATTGGATATGTACGCAGCGATGACTGAATTTGTGGGATTGATGGTAGATAAAAAGATTTAAAGGAAGGTGATTCCTGATGGCAGATATGCGAATTGGTGGGCTTGCCAGTGGTATGGACACTGATCAGATCATAATGGATTTAATGAAGGCGGAACGAATCCCCCTTGATAAAATGGAACAGAAAAAGCAGTATCTCGAGTGGCAGCGCGATGATTACCGGGATATGAATAAGATGATGTTTGATTTTAGTAATTTGATTTTTGACGGGGTCATGAAGCATGGTACATATACGCAGAAATCAGTCACAGCTTCTGATTCATCGAAAGTTTCTATTCAGAATATCAACTCTACTACTGATCTCTCTGGAACAATTGAAGTTGGAAGTCTTGCAAAAGCGGCAACTATTGTCAGTGAAGACACAGGAATAGTAGACCCAAAAGCAACACTCAGTACGTCAATGGGTTTGACAGGAACACAAAAAATCTCCATTAAGTCCATATTGAAAGATGGGACGTTGGATGCTACAGGTAAAACGATTGAGTTTGACCCTGCAACGGAAACATTAAATAGTTTGATTTCGAAAATCAATCAGCAAACCGGTGTGTCGGTCTTTTTTGATGAGCAATCCAAAAAGCTTTCCGTCACCGCCAAAAATACGGGTGATGCAGCCGGTAATGATATTGTACTGGAAGATCTGTCAGGTACCTTCTTTGAAACATTAAGGCTTGAGGAGACTCCTGTAAACTCAGCAAATACTTTTACTGGTACAAGACAAGAAGGGGCAAATGCTTCCTTTACCTATAACGGGTTGACTACTACGCGCCCGTCGAATACTTTTCAGATTAACGGATTTGAAATTACGTTGAAAGGTACAACTACAACTCCAATCACATTCAGTTCAAAGCCCGACACCGACAAGATCCTAGAAAAAATCGTCAAATTCGTAGACGAATACAATAAACTGATCGAAAAGGTAAACGGCGAACTTAACGAAAAGAATTACCGTGATTTTAAACCTTTAACAGCCGAGCAAAAAGAAGCGATGGAAGAAAAAGAGATCGAGCTTTGGGAAGAGAAAGCGCGCAGCGGGACACTGAGGAATGACTCGGTTCTGTCCTCTGCCATGAACAAGATGAGAGTGGATCTGTATACTCCTGTATCCGGTGGAACGTCGGGAACCGACCAGTTATCTCAAATCGGCATCAAGACCTCCAGCAACTATTTGGAAAGAGGAAAATTAATCATCGATGAAGCCAAGCTGCGGGAAGCGATTTCGAAGGATCCGAATGCCATTTATGAAATATTTGGAAAAGACGGTGCGACATCCGGTGAACAAGGAATTGCGCGCCGTTTGCGCGAGACCTTGAAAGATACGATGGACAGTGTCGAGAAGAAGGCGGGGAAAGCCTCCAGCACGAATAATACCTTTTCATTGGGCCGCCTGTTGAACAATATGGACAATCAGATCGACCGGTTTGAGGACCGCTTGATTCAAGTCGAAGACCGCTACTGGCGTCAATTCACCGCCATGGAAAAGGCGATTCAGCGATCAAATCAGCAATCCATGTACCTCATGCAGCAATTCGGCGGGGGCATGTAATTTTTTATAAAAGCAGTACAAAAGGAGTGTCAATATGGCCATCAACAACCCGTATACAGCATATCAGAACAACTCAGTGAACACGGCATCGCCCGGTGAACTTACGCTTATGCTTTATAACGGAAGCCTGAAGTTTATCCATATCGCAAAAAAAGCCATTGAAGATAAAAATATTGAACTGAAGAACACTAATATTCAAAAAGCACAGGCCATCGTCAGTGAACTGATGGTCACGCTCAATACCGACCTTGAAATCTCTCAGAATCTCATGTCACTTTACGACTACATCAACCGCCGTTTAACGGAAGCGAATGTAAAAAACGACAGTGCTATTTTAGAAGAGGTAGAAGGGATGATCACTGAATTCCGTGACACGTGGAAACAAGTCATCCAGCTTAACCGTCAAAAACAGCATGCTGGTCAAGGCGGGCAGGCATAATGAGCTCAGTAATACTCTGCCACTCCATCACGAAACAGCTGAAAGAAGCAATGGATGAGGTGTCTGGCGGCAATCGTGATTCTATTATTCAAAAAATCGAAAAACTACTGACGGAAAGACAAAGTCTGCTGGGCAGCATCCAGCCCCCTTTAACGGAAGACGAACAGGTGCTTGGCAAGCAGATGATGGCATGGAATCAGGAGATTGACCGTAAACTCATCCTTCTCCGTACAGAAATCAAGCGTGATATGAACGGTCTGACAAAGAAGAAAACATCGGCCCAAAAGTATACAAATCCATATGAAAACATGCAGCACGACGGAATGTTCTACGATAAAAAGAAATAGGTGATTCTTTGACAAATGCAGTAAAGATCGATGAAAAACAGTATGAGCTGATCCAGCAGTATATTGATATGCTAGAGACGATCGAAGAGGCATTGGACTACGTCACAGCGAGCTTCGCAGACATCGAAAAGACAGAAGGCGGCCGGGTGCTGGGGGATGTGTTCGAGGCATTGGGGCAGGTTTCCGAGAGCAACAGGGTTTTCAAGGACTTGTTCAAGGATCGTCCGGAGTTTATCACTGTATTGGAAAAATTCGAGACGGTCATCGATCAAGCAATGGAGCTGAATGGCCACTTCCAGGAAAGCAACATGAAAGAAGAAATCGTGAGAGGCAAACTTTCACCTGCATTCTCCGCCTGGAAGCTGGAGATCGATCAAGTGATGAAGCCGTTATTGAATAACTGATAAAAAGCCCCGGATGAACTGGGGCTTTTCTTTTGCGAGTATTTATAATTTAGAGAGTTTTCTCCCGATGTTTCAGCCAATAGATTATTGAAGCAAGAACATTAGCAAGAAAAAACAACGGATTCCCCTGCATATTGCTGTGAAGAGCAAGTTCTCCGGCGTTCATCTTATCGTACATCTCCCCCTGGGTCAGCCCTTTTTTTCTATATTTCTCCTCTTCCTTTTTTAAGACCAATAGAAAACGGTACTGAAACGGCAGGATGAGAAGTGAAATCAAAATATAGACTCCGATTATGATGAAAAACACATCAAGCAGCATTGAAATGGCCTCCTTAAAAGGTGGATAATACCTATACATACGTTTTAGATGGGGGAAGGTTTCATGCTCAGGAGAAATTTGTTGAATGGGATGTTGGCTGGTGTACCTGGTACAAACGGAGTTAATTGTACCAGGTACACTTTTGGTAGTTGTTCATTCACAAACCTGCCCCAAATTATCCACCAATCCTTCAAATTTTATCCGTTTAATCCTCAAAAACAGTGAGAAAATAATAGTATAAAGAGTGAATGGTCACTTACAGGCTCCACATACTTTTCACTCTTCTATTTCTTCAATCCCTTATGTATCAACACGTTCGACATGTTTCAAAATCCTGCGACAAAAATCTTTGTAAAATGACAAAAAATTTTGAAAGTTTAAGCAGGAATAATTGAGGGAATGTAGAAATATATAAACATAGCTTTATTTTTAAAAGGAGGAGTTTACATGTTGAATTACAACATTCGAGGCGAGAACATTGAGGTAACTCCAGCGATTCGCGAACACGTGGAGAAGAAGATTGGCAAGTTAGATCGTTACTTTAATGAAACTCCTGATGCAAATGTACATGTTAATTTGAAAGTGTACCCTGATAAAAATACTAAAGTTGAAGTGACTATTCCAATGCCGCATCTGGTCCTTCGAGCAGAGGAACGCCACACAGATATGTATGCGGCCATTGATCTGATACTAGATAAATTGGAACGACAAATTCGCAAACATAAAACAAGAGTGAACCGCAAAATGCGTGAAAAAGGCAGCCCGAAAGAATTCTTCGCAGCCCAGGAGGATCTGAATCATGTTTCTCCAAACGGTGCAGCGGCTGTTGAAGTAGAGGATGAAAACGAATCAGAAGTAGTACGTACAAAGCAATTCAACCTGAAGCCGATGGACAGTGAAGAAGCGATTCTTCAGATGGACCTGTTAGGCCACAGCTTCTTCGTCTTCACAGATGCCGAAACAAACGCGACAAACATTGTGTACAAGCGTCGTGACGGCAAATACGGATTGATCGAAACGAACTGATCATACAATCGAAGATCCTGCAGTCATTATGGCTGCAGGATTTTTTGCAATATAAGAGAACATATCAATTAATGATATTAAAACATAAGGAGGACTTCAACATGACATATTCCATAGTCGGTTATGATCCTGAAGAAAAAGAATGGGGAATCGCGGTTCAGTCCAAATTCCTCGGTGTCGGCTCGGTGGTCCCTTTTGCCAAAGCAGGAGTCGGGGCAGTGGCAACCCAGTCCTACGCCAATACAGCATACGGACCCCAGGCGCTTCAGTTGATGGAAGAAGGAAAGACGGCTGAAGAAGCAATGGACATCATTACAAAAGATGATCCCGAACGCCATCTCAGACAGGTAGGGCTGATAGATGCCTGGGGCCACGCTGCTACGTTCACAGGAGAAGGTTGTTACGACTGGGCAGGCGGAGTGACAGGCAAGCATTTTGCAGCACAGGGAAATATTTTAGTAGATGAACATACGGTCAAAGCGATGGCGGAAACCTTTGAATCTACTACCGGAAGTCTGGCAGAACGACTGCTTCAAGCACTGGGTGCCGGCCAGGATGCAGGAGGCGACTCCCGAGGCATGCAGTCGGCAGCTCTTCTGGTCGTAAAAGAAAACGGAGGCTACGGAGGATTCAACGACCGCTACATTGACCTCCGGGTAGACGATCATCCCTCTCCTATAAAAGAGTTGAAGCGAATCTATTTAATGCACCAGCTTTATTTTAAAGAATCAGAGCCCGGAAGAGTCGTTCTAATAGAAGGCGAGATCCGTGATGACCTGGAAAAACAATTGACCCGCCTCGGATATGCACATGCTAAGAAGTCCCTGCACCAAGCACTCAAAGACTACCTGCACACCGAAAACTTCGAAATGCGGGAGCAGGAAGAGAATTATATTGATTTGGATGTATTGGATTACATGAAGAAACAGGACAGGTAAAAAGATATAGAGCTGTTTTCAAGGATTGGTTGACGTTGAAAACAGTTCTTTTTTTATGGGTGAAAAAATAGATAGCCATATCCAGCTTTTGATTGTAGTGCAAGACGAAGACTCCTGCGGGAAAAGCGAAGCTGGGGAGACCCCACAGGAGCGCATGTCCGAGGAGGCTCCCCGCTCGCCCGCGGAAAGCGAAGTCTTGCACGGAAATCAAAAGCGGTATTAAATGGTCACTTAACAGCCCTTTATCTCTGTTAAAGCACCACTGGTTGTTTTTACATACACCAAAACAGTTTAACCCAACCCCAAAATGTTATATAATGAACATTTGTGAACGGGACTCAACAATTCGGAGGTAAGAACAAACATGAGTACAGTCGGTAGAAATGAACCGTGTCCTTGCGGGAGCGGTAAGAAATATAAGAAATGCTGTGAAAAAGAGAACGTTGTAAATATAGATACACTGGTGAACCAGGAACTTGATGTGCTCCAGGCGCAGCTTTATGATTACATAGCTACTGCGCAGGACCCAAAAATGGAAGAAGCCTATCATGAATACCTCAAGAAAATGGATCTCATGAAGGCAGATCCGGATATTTATGAGATGGCATTTGTCAGCTGGTACGGTTCTACGCAAAATGCAGCAGATGGAGTCCGTCTGATTGACCGCTTCATCGATAAGGCGATAAGCTCGGTAACACGTCCGCAAACGGCTGAAGTTTTGGAATCATGGAGAAATCTTCGTGTGACTGCTGGTACGGTTGAAAAAGTGGATGACAGCACACTTCATGTAGAAGAAGTCATCACTGGCGAAAAATTAGTAGTGAAAGAGAGATTTGGAAAGTTGGAAGAGAACAGCTTCTTCCTTGCACTGCTGCTGCCGAACGGAGACAAATATCTGCCGTTCGCCCAGTATTTCATCTATCCATTGATCGAAAAAGCGGCGATGGAATTGGTGAAGATTCGTTTTGAGCAGGGTGAATTCGAAAACCTGCAGGATTACCTGGCTGATCAATATATGATGCTTGCCGATGTCGGATTTGTTCTATACAGTGCGGAAAAGAAAAAGTCCGGTAAGAAAGCAGCCGTTGATTCAGAAGGTACGGAGATCGATGTACCAGAAACTCAGGAAGAATCAAGTGAGCAGGCTGACACGATTGAAGGAGTCGAAATCTGGAAAACTCCAGAATACATCGAAGCCATCACTGCGCTGAAAAACTTCCTGTCTGAAAAAGGCGAAGACAAAGCGGAAAGCGAATTGCTCGTAGCAGTACTGGAAAAATACTTCTACACAGAACGCCCGACGATACGCAATCCGAAAATCTATTCAGGTGCACTCGTCGACATGGCTAAGAATATCAATGAAATCAGCATCCGCCACGTCCAAAAGGAACTGGCCGAATACTTCGACGTATCAGCCAACAGCATCTCCAGACGAAGCAAACAAATCTGGGAAAGCTACCAGGACACAGTCTGTGAACTATTAAACAAATAAGCCTACCCAAAGGCCCGCCCTATGTCGCTTCACCGTGATGAGGGACGGGCCTTTAGCCGTTTAAACCGCTAAACGCCCGTCCCTCACTCAACTAAAGCGCATCCATTTGGCTTAAGTTGTAAGAGGGGTGGGTTAGTGGTAGAATTAGTAGGAATGTATTGTATTTAGTAGCAGGATATATAGGGCTTTTAGCGAATGTGTAATAGAGATGTTTGAGCGGGGAATGAATAGGTTTTGAAGCCTATCGATGTTTTTATTTATTCTCATGGAATTCTCATCTGCTTTCGCTATAGTGGAAGTGTTGTTTGGCTCTTACTTATACAGGATAAAGGAGCGTTATACATGCTTGGGATTTTAAACAAAGTGTTCGATGCAAATAAGAGAGAATTGAAGAAGCTGGAAAAACTGGCTGATCAAATAGAAGAAATGGCTCCGGAGATGGAGCGCCTTTCGGATGACCAGATCCGCGAAAGAACAGAGCGCTTTAAAGAGCGTTATCAAAAAGGAGAAGACCTGGAGGATATGCTTGTCGAAGCATTCGCAGTCGTACGTGAAGCGGCACGCCGTGTCCTTGGTCTATACCCGTACCGCGTCCAGCTGATGGGGGGAGCTTCCCTTCACGGCGGTAATATTTCCGAGATGAAAACCGGTGAAGGTAAAACCCTGACTGCAACGATGCCGGTTTATCTTAACGCAATCACAGGCAAAGGCGTTCACGTCGTAACGGTCAACGAATACCTTGCAAGCCGTGACGCTGAGGAAATGGGTCAGCTGTACAACTTTCTTGGTCTGACAGTCGGACTGAACCTGAACTCCATGTCAAAAGAAGAAAAGCGTGAAGCATACAAAGCGGACATCACGTACGGAACGAACAACGAGTTCGGTTTCGACTATCTTCGTGACAATATGGTCCTTTATAAAGATCAAATGGTTCAGCGTCCTCTTCATTTTGCTGTGATCGATGAAGTCGATTCGATCCTGATTGATGAAGCGCGTACGCCATTGATTATTTCAGGAAACGCACAACGCACGCCACAGCTTTATATCCAGGCGAATGCGGTTGTCCGCACCCTGAAAAAAGACGAAGACTTCACATACGATGAAAAAACAAAAGGTGTGCAGCTGACTGAAGAAGGTATCACAAAAGTGGAGAAAGCTTTCCACATCGATAACCTGTTCGATATTTCACATGTAACCCTTAATCACCACATCAATCAGGCGCTGAAAGCTCACCAGAGTATGCACCGCGACGTTGATTACGTGGTTCAGGAAGGCGAAATCGTCATCGTTGACTCCTTCACGGGACGTCTGATGAAAGGGCGCCGCTACAGTGACGGTCTTCATCAATCAATCGAGGCAAAAGAAGGTCTCGAGATCCAGAACGAAAGCATGACGATGGCAACGATCACATTCCAGAACTACTTCCGTATGTACGAAAAGCTTTCCGGTATGACCGGTACTGCGAAGACGGAAGAAGAAGAATTCCGTAACATCTACAACATGAACGTCATCGTGATCCCGACGAACAAACCGATCGTCCGTGATGACCGTGCCGATCTGATTTATGCTTCGATGGAAGGTAAATTCCTGGCCGTCGTCGAGGATATCAAGGAACGTTATGAAAAAGGACAGCCGGTCCTTGTCGGGACGGTTGCAGTAGAAACGTCAGAATTGATTTCGAAACTTTTAACGAAAAAAGGCGTGCGCCATAACGTGTTGAACGCGAAAAACCATGGCCGTGAAGCTGAAATTATTTTAGAAGCAGGTCAAAAAGGGGCCGTAACGATTGCCACAAATATGGCCGGTCGTGGTACGGATATCAAGCTTGGTGAAGGCGTGCTTGATCTTGGCGGTCTTGCCGTCATCGGTACCGAACGTCACGAATCACGCCGTATCGATAACCAGCTCCGTGGACGTTCTGGTCGTCAAGGGGACCCTGGTGTCACTCAATTCTATCTTTCAATGGAAGATGAATTGATGCGCCGTTTCGGTTCCGACAATATGAAGACGATGATGAGCCGTCTCGGAATGGATGATTCACAGCCGATCCAGAGTAAAATGGTCAGTCGTGCCGTTGAATCTGCACAGAAACGAGTGGAAGGAAACAACTTCGATGCGCGTAAACAGCTTCTGCAATATGACGATGTCCTTCGCCAGCAGCGTGAGATCATCTACAAGCAGCGTTATGATGTCATCGAATCTGAAAACCTTCGCGAAATCGTGGAAGGCATGATCAAATCCGTTATCGAGCGCCAGGTTGCTGCTCACACCGCGAATGAGGAAATCGAAAGCTGGAATCTTCAAGGGCTTGTTGATTACGTGAACGCTAACCTTCTTCCAGAAGGAGATATCTCAGTAGACGAGCTTCGCGGAAAAGAAGCAGATGAAATCATGGATCTCATCTGGGAAGCCGTAAAGCGTCGCTATGATGAAAAAGAAGAAGAAATGAGCGCCGAACAAATGCGTGAGTTCGAGAAAGTCATCCTTCTTCGTGCGGTCGACACAAAATGGATCGACCACATCGACGCGATGGACCAGCTCCGTCAAGGTATTCACCTGCGTGCATACGGTCAGACCGATCCACTGCGCGAGTACCAGCATGAAGGTTTCGCCATGTTCGAAAGCATGATTCTTGCAATCGAAGAAGACGCAGCAAAATACGTAATGAAAGCTGAAATCCGCAACAACCTTCAGCGCCAGGAAGTAGCCAAAGGCCAAGCCGTCAACCCTAAAGAAGAAGGCGGAAAAGCCAAGAAAAAACCAGTCCGCAAGCAAGAAGACGTAGGGCGCAATGACCCATGTCCATGCGGAAGCGGAAAAAAATACAAAAACTGCCACGGCAATATAGGATAAAAAATCAGCTTGGAGATGATACCTGGTACTTATTGATGAGTGCCAGGTACTTTTCCGTTTTTATGCACGGGTGCGTTTTGGCTGGTGTTTTGGTGCCAGGCACAAATCAAGTGGATTGTGCGAGGAACAAAATCGCCTTTTGGTGCCAGGCACACATCCAGGACACTGAGCCAGGCTCAAAGTAAGAAGGGATGTACCTGGTACAAAACAATTGAATTGTACCAGGTACACCACCCGTTGTGAGACATATCCAGCTGTTGATTGGAGTGCAAGACGAAGACTCCTGCGGGAAAAGCGTGTTAGGTGAGACCCCACAGGAGCGCAGCTCCGAGGAGGCTCACCAACCGCCCGCGGAAAGCGAAGTCTTGCACGGAAATCAACAGCGGTGTTAAAAGAGCCAAATCAAAATAAACCAAATAACCACAGAGGTGACCAATCATGGAACTAGCAGAAATCAGATCAGAATTAGAAAAATCAGCTACTACGTTAGCGGACTTCAGGGGGTCTCTTTGACTTAGAAAACAAAGAGGCGCGCATCCAGGAACTTGATGAAATCATGGTAGAGCCCGACTTCTGGGATGACCAGCAAAAAGCGCAGGGACTTATTAATGAAGGAAACGGACTTAAAGCCCTTGTAAATGAATACAAAGCACTGCTTGAAACACAGGAGAACCTGGAGCTGACGCTCGAACTTGTAAAAGAAGAGCCCGATGAGGAACTGCAGCAGGATCTTGAAGAAGAGCTGGGCGACCTTATGAAACGCCTGAGCGATTATGAACTTCAGTTATTGCTAAGCGAAGAATACGACAAAAACAACGCGATTCTAGAGCTGCATCCGGGTGCAGGCGGAACCGAGTCTCAGGACTGGGGCTCCATGCTGCTTCGCATGTACACTCGCTGGGGTGAGAAAAAAGGATTCAAGGTGGAGACGCTCGATTATCTTCCAGGAGACGAAGCGGGTATCAAAAGTGTCACCCTTGCCATTAAAGGTCACAACGCTTATGGCTATTTGAAAGCTGAAAAAGGAGTACACCGTCTTGTGCGTATTTCACCATTCGACTCCTCTGGCCGACGTCACACCTCGTTCGTATCTTGCGAAGTGATGCCTGAGTTTAATGAAGAAATCGAAATCGAGATCCGTACAGAAGATCTTAAAGTGGATACGTATCGTGCAAGCGGTGCCGGCGGTCAGCATATCAATACGACCGACTCAGCTGTCCGGATCACCCACTTGCCGACAAATGTCGTCGTGACATGTCAGTCAGAACGTTCGCAGATCAAGAACCGTGAATCTGCCATGAAAATGCTGAAAGCAAAGCTTTATCAAAAGCGCATCGAAGAGCAGGAACAGGAACTGGCTGAAATCCGCGGAGAGCAAAAAGAAATCGGATGGGGAAGCCAGATCCGTTCATACGTCTTCCATCCATACTCGATGGTCAAAGATCATAGAACCAATACAGAATCCGGAAACGTACAGGGTGTAATGGACGGAGATATCGATCCGTTCATCAATGCGTACCTGCGTTCTAAAATAATGTAATTCAACAAGCTGAACCACCCTGCTCGGTAGTAAGGGGTTCCGTCTTCGAAGAAAATTCAAATAGCATTATAAATAGCAGGCTAATTCGCATATGAATTAGACCTGCTTTATTTTTTTGCTATAACAATGTTTTCATTCGATTTTGTGGTGAAATTAGCATCTTAAATAGCATGAGGAGTACAATTATTATTGTATAACTAAAAAATGAAGTGCTAATTAGGGCTAAATGACTTATCAATTCAGAACTTGTTCTTGATAAGAGGAGCCTCTTGTAAGGAATTGAGTGATACAATTGTAAATATTGGATAATCCATTAAATCAGTAATAGAGGATTTTAATTAGGTATTGTTCAATAGTGACAAATATATTTTAGGGTGATAAGCCGATGATAGGAATAAGTATAGCGACGAAGTGGGAATATGAAGCGGCATTGGAGTACTTTAGTATAAAAGATAACGAACGTTTCGGTTATCCTTATGGCGAGTATTTCATGAGAACAATGAATGACACTGAGCTTGTTTTTTATAGTACCGGTGTAAGAAAAGTAAATGGTGTTGGTGGTAATCAGTATATGATTTCTAAATTTAATCTAACTAAAGTAATCGTTGCTGGAACATGTGCAGGAATAGATGATAAGTTCAGTAATTTGGATATTTTTGTTCCCGATAAAGCCGTTCAATATGATTGCACAGTAAAAGAAATTGAGCCTTTT
Organism: Rossellomorea oryzaecorticis; assembly: GCF_038405515.1. Classification (GTDB taxonomy): domain Bacteria; phylum Bacillota; class Bacilli; order Bacillales; family Bacillaceae_B; genus Rossellomorea; species Rossellomorea oryzaecorticis_A. Next base: position 149,368 of record NZ_JBBYAF010000002.1, read on the forward strand.
ATTAAACAATCCTTCATAGTTGATATTGATCTATCAAAATATGGAACTGATTATTATACCGGAACAATTGGCACAGCTGATAAAGCAGTAGTTATGTGGAAGGACTATTTAGAACTTAAAGAAAACAAAATTATAATAGCCGATACAGAAGCCGGTGCAATTGCTTATATCTGTAAGAAAAATGATGTTGAATGCATTATTATCAAAGGAATATCTGATTTTCCAACAGAAGAAAGTAACTCTGATAAATTCGAATCGAACATTGAACAGATTAATGTTTATTTAGAAAATACACCCAAAGTTATGAACAAAATATTTGGCGAATACTTAAAAAGATTTATATAAAAAAATTTAAAGTTATTTACATTGCTATTTCTGCAGCTGATTTGGGTGTGATCTAAGGTTGTCCCTCCTTTAACTTAGCCCCTTAGCTGGGGGGGCCGGCTTTTTTGAGTAAGGGGCTTGATCGGGAAAAGTGCCAGGAACAAAATGAGTGAATTGTGCCAGGCACCAAAAGTTGAAATTGTACCAGGAACAAAACCCCCGATTTGTTCCTGGCACGGAAACGAAACGGAAAATCGAGCCTGGCTCAAATCCCTCAACCTGAGCCAGGCTCATTTCCCGCATCCTGACCCTGGCTCAATTCCCCTCTTTTGAGCCAGGCACCAACTCCAGGCACCAACTCCAACCCCGCACACACCTCACACCCCTCACAAGAACTGTCCCTCCCAACCATCATCACCCCAACCCATTAATGCTTTACCACGTCACTCAACTGTCATTTACACGTTTCGACACCCGTGCTATACTCTCAAAGGTTGTAACAGAGCATGCCGGGAGTACTTACAAACGCCCGCGCAATACATCTTAAGACAACAATTCAACTAAATTTAAACAGTATGAGTCAAGGCCCGTCCCTCGCTCGATTAACGTGCTAAAACAGGACAATACTCACGTTTGTGAATGAGGGATGATTTGCGGAACTTGTACTCATACTATCAATACATATGAAGAAGGAGTCGTACGGGATGGGTTTGAAGCAAAGACGTCGAGAGCAGTCATTTAATCCGCGGAGAGAGAAGTTTTTGGAGTATTTGTTTGTCGTATTTGGGTCAACGATTGTGGCCATTGCGTTCAATGTGTTTTTACTACCGAATGAGGTTGCCTCAGGAGGGGTCAGCGGGATTTCTACTATATTAAAGGGGCTATTTGATTGGAAACCTGCATTTGTTCAGTGGGCATTCAATATTCCGCTTTTCATCGCAGGCCTCATCTTCCTTGGTCTTCAGTTTGGTGTAAAAACAGCGATCGGTACTGTGTTTTTACCATTAGTCGTTTATCTTACTGAGGACTGGAATCCGTGGACGGAGGATCCGCTGCTTGGGGCACTGTTCGGAGGGATCGGAGTCGGATTGGGACTGGGGATCGTCTTCCGTGGTAAAGCCTCCACAGGTGGAACGGACCTAGCAGCTCAGATCGTGAACAAATTCACCGGTCTTTCACTAGGGACCTGTGTTGCGATGATCGATGGGATGATCGTGTTATCAGCTGCAATCGTTTTTGATATTGAACGAGGGCTTTATGCCTTGATCGGATTATATGTAACAAGTAAAACCATCGACCTTGTACAAGTAGGTGTCAGCCGTTCCAAGATGGCACTCATCATCACCAACCGCCAGGAGGAGATTCGTGAAGGAATCCTGAATAAAATCGACCGCGGTGTGACAAAACTATCTGCATACGGCGGTTTCACCGATGATGAACGTCCGATTCTGATGGTCGTGGTCGATCAGACAGAATTCACAAAACTGAAACAACTGGTGAAAAGTATTGATGCGTCTGCATTTGTGGTCACTATGGACGCTTCAGAGGTATTGGGCGAAGGTTTCAAACGGGTGTAAGCTTGGTATAATTATCTATAGGAGGAAAGATTTCATCTCGGTCGATTTCTTACTCTTAATTTTTTCCTAGGAGGAGAAAACATGAAGAAAAAGCTTTTAGGCATTCTTTTAGGAACATCATTAGTTCTTGCTGCCTGCGGCGGAGACGATGGCGGGGACAGTAAGGAAACGAGCTCCGGCGGTATGGATGCCGAGAAAATCGTGAACAACAAATGTACCAGTTGTCATGGCGGTAACCTTGAAGGCGGGATGGGACCGGCGCTGAACGACATAGGGTCTCGTTTAGACAAAGATCAAATTCTTGAAATCATTCAAAATGGTAAAGGCCAAATGCCTGCGGATCTTGTAAAAGGTGAAGAAGCAGAAGCTGTTGCTGAATGGCTGGCGAATAAAAAGTAATCGGTGAAGAGGGGGAATCCTGTGAGAGGGTTCTTCTTTTTTTTACTATAAATTGGTTCTAGCTGTTGATTTTGGAGTGCAAGACGAAGACTCCTGCGGGAAAAGCGTGTTAGGTGAGACTTGTCCAGCTCCGGCGGCTAGCCCCTCGAGGTCATAAGCTAAATGGGCCAAGAAGGCAAAAAACGCCTTCCCGTCCCATTCATCTTATGCTTGTCGGGGCTGAACGAGCCGCCTCCGCTTTTCTAACCCACAGGAGCTTTAGCGACGAGGAGGCTCACCAACCGCCCGCGGAAAGCGAAGTCTTGCACGGAAATCAACAGCGGTGTATAAAGAGCTTAATTTAATGATATGGTAGATAACATATTTCAAAATTAGCAAATAATTTTTATTGTCATTTTGCAGAAATCGCACCTATCACTCTCAATTGTCCTCAATTAATATAGAAATTTCCACTTATCCACACAAATAACTCCCCCCTATTTTAAATCTATATGACAAACTAATAAAACCTCCCCTATCTCATTAACGCCTCGCTGACTACCTTAAAACAGAGGAGTTGAAATCAATCGCTTTCTATCTTTTTTACTTGTTGTTAGTACCTGTTACTAGTCAAAAATAACTATGTGAAAATCGGATTTTAGGTATATTTGTCAATAAAAAAGGTAAAAATTTCTCAAAAAGTAGGGTTTTGCAATGAAACTGTAATAATTTTTTTCCTTAACATCGCAAGAAGTGATGTTATAATATTTTCGTGAGCGAAATTCGAGCAATTTCACCAATTTATGTCTAATTTGGTAAAGACAGCTGAATTTTAGTCACGCACATAGTCGAAACAGCCAAGAGGGGAACTACATACTACAAATTAGGTGATTTTAAAATGATTGAAATGAAAGACGTCTATAAGCAGTATAACAATGGCGTTATGGCTGCGAATGGGTTTAACGTCCACATTAAGCAAGGCGAGTTTGTTTATGTCGTGGGTCCAAGTGGCGCCGGTAAGTCAACATTCATCAAGATGATGTACCGTGAAGTGAAGCCTTCAAAAGGTGACATCATCGTGAATGGTATAAATCTAGCAAAAATAAAGAATAGCAAAGTACCTCATTTACGCAGGAATATAGGGGTGGTTTTCCAGGACTTCAAACTGCTTCCGTCCCTGACAATATACGAAAACATTGCGTTTGCTCTTGAAGTAATAGAAGAGCATCCGAAACAGATCAAGAAGCGTGTAATGGATGTACTTGAACTTGTTGGTCTTAAGCATAAAGCCAGAATGCTTCCTAATGAATTATCAGGCGGGGAGCAGCAGCGTGTTTCGATTGCACGGTCGATCGTCAATACGCCGAAGCTGGTAATTGCGGACGAGCCTACTGGGAACCTGGATCCTGAAACGTCCTGGGATATCATGAATATCCTTGAGGAAATCGCTACACGCGGTACAACAGTGATCATGGCTACACATAACCGGGAAATCGTAAATACAATCAAGCATCGGGTAATCGCCATTGAGAATGGCCGGATTGTCCGGGACGAACAGCGAGGTGATTACGGTTATGAAGGCTAGAACGTATGCCCGTCACGTAAGGGAAAGTTTTAAGAGCATCGGCCGTAACGGCTGGATGACATTCGCATCCGTCAGTGCCGTAACCGTTACATTATTGCTTGTTGGTGTTTTCATCGTCCTGATGTTAAACATGAACAAGGTTGCAACCGATATAGAGAAAGATGTTGAAGTACGCGTACTCCTCGAAATCGGTACAAAGCAGGAAGAAGCTAAAGCCGTTGGAGATAAGATAGAGAAAATAAATGGAGTCGAATCCGTGGACTATTCTTCTAAGGAAGAAGAACTTAAGAACCTGGTAAAGGATCTCGGTGATGATTTCAGATTATTCGAGCAGGATAACCCATTATATGATGTATTTATTGTAAAAGCTGAAAATCCTCGTGATACCGGAAAAATTGCTGCACAGATTAACAAGTATGATAACGTTAATGAAGCATTATACGGAGAAGCGAAGATTGAGAAGTTATTCAATATCCTGGAAGTGAGTCGGAACGTAGGGCTGGTACTAATCATCGGTCTGCTGTTCACAGCGATGTTCCTCATCTCCAATACGATAAAGATAACGATCGTCGCTAGAAGAAGGGAAATCGAGATAATGAAACTCGTGGGTGCAACCAACTGGTTCGTCCGCTGGCCATTCGTTTTAGAAGGGCTATGGCTTGGTGTTTTAGGTTCTATTATCCCGATCGCTCTTGTTACAACTGGTTATTACTATGCTTACGAATTCATAAAACCGAAACTTCAAAACCATTTTATACAGATATTGGACTTTACCCCATTTATCTATCAAGTAAACGGATTGATCCTGTTAATGGGATGCTTGATCGGGGCTTGGGGAAGCTTTATGTCAGTGCGTAAATTCTTGAGAGTGTAAAGTTGATAGGTTGATAGAAGCTGAAAGGAGCATGCCGCTTGAACAAGAAGTATTTCGTATCAATAGCTATAGCAGCAGCATTAACAATCGGAAGTTTTCCAGCGTTAGGTAATCCAGCCAACGCTAATTCCTCAGTAGAGGATTTAAAAAAGAAACAAGATGAGGTTTCCTCTAAAAAAGATAAAATCAACGGTGAAATCAATAAGAAAAAATCAGAAATCGATGCCAACATCAATAAACAAGAAGAAATCAAAGCGAAAATTGCAGAATTTGATGCGAAGATAAGAGACACTGAAAAGAAGATCGCAGAAAAAGTGAAAGAAATCGATGAAACAAATGCTGAAATCGATCAGCTTAAAGTAGAGATCAAAGAGTTAGAAGAAAAAATTAAAGAGCGTAACGAACTTTTAAAAGAACGCGCACGTGCGATCCAGGAAAAAGGCGGCTCAGCAAACTATCTTGATGTACTTCTTGGTGCGGACAGCATCGGTGACTTCATCAACCGGGTGACTGCAGTGAACACAATTGTGAGTGCAGATAAGAAGATCATGGATGAACAAAAGAGAGACCAGGAAGAATTAGAGAAGAAGAAAAGCGAAGTAGAAACGAAACTGGCAGAACTAGAAAATGATAAAGCAAGTCTGGAAACACTTAAGCAAGATCTGAACAGTGAAAAAGCTCAAAAAGCGGAACTGTTCAAGCAGCTTGAAAAACAGCAGGCGGCACTTGAAAAAGAAAAAGTTAATCTTGAAAAAGAATCAGATGAATTGTCGAAAATTGAACAGCAAATCGGTGGAGAAATCCAGGCTGAGCAGGCTCGCTTAGCAGAACTTGCACGCCAGCGTGAACTTGAGAAGAAGAGAAAGGCTGAAGCTGAGGCAGCAAAACGTGCAGCAGCAGCAGCAGCACAAGCCCAGGCATCAGCAAGCAGCAGCGGCAACAGTGGCAGCACTGCATCTGCTCCGGTAGCTTCTGCTCCTGTCAGCGAAGGAGCTTGGACAAGACCGGCATCAGGTGCCATTACAACCGAGTTCGGCTGGGATATATTAAATGGCAAGCGTCGTTACCACTATGGTATAGATGTGGCTGCTGGTGGAAGCGTGCCGATCGTTGCTGCGGCTGACGGATATGTCATCAAGAGCCATTACAGCTCAAGTTACGGTAACGTCGTATACATCACGCACTCAATTAACGGAAAAACCTTCACTACAGTCTATGCCCATTTGTCTTCATCAAACGTAAGCACTGGGACGCCTGTAGATAAAGGTCAGCGAATCGGATATATGGGTAACACGGGTTACTCTTTCGGTCAGCATTTACACTTTGAACTTCATGCAGGTTCATGGAATGGATCGAAATCTAACGCTGTAAATCCGCGTCAATATATCAATTTTTAAGAGAATAGTAGTATTGTAAAAACCTGCCATACGTTTATGGCAGGTTTTTTTTGGATAATAGATTAATAATAGTTAAAAACTAAGTCCACCTTTTACAAGATTTCGCAAATTACAAGCTTTCTAATATTCATAAAAGAATATAACCGGACGCTTACAAATCATACGTTATCATGTATAATAAAAAATAAATGTCGAAAAAGTAAGTTTCTTGTAAAAAATCTATTTTAAATTTTCTTGGTAATTGGTACTATAGTAGTATTGTTGTAGAAGTGAACTGTATCATTGGAACTATGCATGACCCTACGATAATGGCAAACTAATTCGAAAGATTAGGACGCAAAGCCACGGATCTAACGTTTTTTTTAAAAAACTATGACCGCCGGGTTACCGAAAAGGATTGGAAGATAAATGAATGCTGTCGACAGGTGTCAGTTTCGTTTATAGCCCGCCATTCTTTTTGGCGGGCTATTTTATTTTAATAAACCAGCCCTCAAACGTCACTGGAGGAAAAACTTGAGAATGAGAAAGGAGAATGAAGATGGAACAAGTAACAATTTCTGATGTTAGAAGACAGTTGAGAAGTTTTTGCAGGAGAAACCGTTCCTCTTTGAAGAAGTTTGGCTCCTATTCAGCAGAAGAAATCAGCGACATGGTATTAAGCAGATTGGGCTATGAAGAGGTTAAGAGAATCGTTGACGACATCCAGCTGATCGACCGCAGAGGTGGAAACACGGGTTTTTATTTAATACTTATACTGGAAGCATTAAAGAGCTCACAAAAAGATAATTCAGATGAAAGAGCCATTATATAAAAAAAACCGGATGTCTACTTCTTTCGACAGCCGGTTTTTTTTATGAAAGCAGATCATCGATGAAATCAATCCTTTATTAATAAAAATATTAGGCCGACTTGGCTAGCCAATGTTCAAGATTCTTTTCGGCTGTACGAATATCCATTGTAATGTTAGTTAGGAACTCGAAGTGGTGATCTTTTTGACCGCGATGTTTCAATACTTGAAAGATTACGGGCTTTTGATATTTGATTACCGTCATCACTTCCATCATTGGCAAGTAAGCTTCTTTAGGTTGAATTCGCAAAAATGAGCGAATAAGCTGGATGAATTCTCCTGCATCCTTTGCATCGTCGCTTCGTAATTCAATCAATGCATTCAACTGGCATATATGACGTTTAATCGTTTGAAGTTCTTCAAATGTCATCATAATTTCCCCTTTATATTTTTGTTGGCGGCCCGGCCATCCTAGCGGCACTGTCCGCCTTAGACCCGAAGCTTTGCGTCCTTCCTTTTCAGGAAGTTTGCCTTTTTCAACAGAACCTTGTGAAAAAGAAATTCACCTTTCCCCTATTATCGGCTTTTTATTATATACTGTTAACCGTATATGAAGATAAAGTAATAGTTCTAAAAGACTAATATGCAAACGCTTAGTTCAAGTCATGCTACTTGATTGGGTCCAGGAAAAGGTTCATACTGAAATACATAAGAGGGTATCATATTAAGGGTACTTGCACTCGACTATTCTTTCGAAACAGTCTATAGGTAAGTCGAAACGATAACAATAATATGAAACAAGCTTGTGTCATTCACTTCGGCTGCTGAAACTTGCAATAGCAGACTGTCATGATCTAAACCAAACCAACATAACGGAGGGATCAACCATGGAAGGACACGGACACTTATTTCAACATCACAAAGCATCAAAATTGCTCGATCCAAAGCGGCAGGAAATGGTACCGGTAGACAAAGTGCTTGAGCTTCTTCAACTGAAAAAAGAGGACCTCGTCGCCGACCTGGGCTGCGGAAATGGCTATCTGACGCTTCCAATAGCAAAGTCGGTAGACACAAAAGTACATGCTGTCGACCTCCAGCAGGAAATGCTCGAGTATCTTCAGCATCGGGCAAAGGAAGCGGATGTGCACAACATTGAGTATGAAAAAGCTTCGCTGGAGTACCTGAGTTTTAACAAAAACACCCTGAACAAGGTTGTATCTGCATTCGTCCTGCATGAAGTGCCGAACCTCACCAAAGTATTTCAGGATTTAAATGACATGCTGAAAGACGATGGTCTCTGGCTGATCCTCGACTGGGAAGCGGTAGAATCGGAAATGGGCCCGCCGCTTCATGAACGGATTCCGTCAGAAGAACTGGCACAGCAGCTGGAGACAGCAGGATACGAGACCACAGTGGGACATCTGCATCCGGCTGTGTATTATATTGTTGTGCGTAAGGGCTGAAAGGCCGGTTAATTGGGGCGGATCTGGTACCGGTGATGGTTTTGTACCAGGTACATTTTGACATACTTGTACCAGGTACAAATCGGAGGAAATGTACCAGGTACAAAAACTGAGCCAGGCTCAATACCCCTGATCTGAGCCAGGCTCAAACCGGTACAAACGAGCCTGGCTCAAACCACCCAATTTGAGCCAGGCACCAATCAAAGGTACACAACAAATCAATGCACCAATCAACCGCCAACTCCACCAACCCGATAAACCCAGCCCCGCCAATTCTTTCCCCACAAAAAATTTCCCCACACTTAACAAAAAATTAACATTCCCCCGCCATACTATTGGAGTAAAGGAGTGAACAATGTATGGTAGAGGTATCAATTTGGTTTGCGCTGGCTGCGGGGGCGCTGTCGTTTTTCTCGCCTTGTGTGTTTCCGCTGCTGCCGGCTTATGTGAGTCATTTGACTGGGGGGCAGGCTGAAGGCGGGCGCATCCAGGTGGAGAGAAAGATCGTCTTTACGCGGTCGTTTGGCTTCATTGCAGGTTTTTCTTTTATCTTTATATTAATGGGAGCATCGGCGAGCTTACTCGGCGGCTTGTTCTCGGAGTATCGCATGTACATAGAGCAAATCGCGGGAATACTGATCATCGTATTCGGTTTGCAGATGATGGGCTGGATTTCGTTCTCGTTTCTGATGAAGGGCGGAAAGCAGTTTGAAACGAAGAAAAAAGGGACTGCATTCGGTTCGATCCTGCTTGGGATGGCCTTTGCGAGCGGATGGTCGCCTTGCGTAGGATTGACGCTGTCATCGATCCTGTTACTGGCAGGTGCAAGCTCTACGTTGGCCCAGGGGATCACGCTGCTGGTCGTTTATTCAATCGGGCTTGCGATTCCGTTTCTGATCATCTCGCTCATGATCACGAAAACATTCTCGGTCATGAAAAAAGTGAACAGAATCCTCCCGAAACTGGCGAAAATCAATGGTGCCATCATGGTGGCATTGGGGCTTCTCGTCTTCAGCGGGAAAATGCAGCAAATTTCTGCGTATCTATCCGTATTCAGTCTCTTTTCAACTTAGGAGGAAATGGTCGTGAACGTTCAGAATAAAAGCATCCTCGTCGTGGAAGACGATGCAAAGATCCGAAAGCTGATAAAGATTTTTCTTGAAAAAGAAGGCTATGAAGTCATTGAAGCAGGTGACGGTGAGGAAGGGAAACGTCTCTTTAAAGAGCATGATCCCTGCTTTGCCATCCTTGATTTGATGCTGCCTGAAATTCAAGGCGAAGAGCTGTGCAAATGGATTCGCGAGGATGAAAAGAGCGACATCGGCATCATTCTGGTGACGGCAAAAACAAGTGAAAACGACCGGATTTCCGGGTTAAAAACGGGGGCGGATGACTATGTCACCAAGCCGTTCAGTCCAACCGAGCTCGTGACACGGGTGGAGACGGTCCTCCGAAGGACCTCCAATCGCTGTCAAAAACTCAGCCGCAATGGACTCACCCTCAAACCTCAAAAAGGGGAAGTCACGTATAAAGGAAATCCTGTCGAACTGACTGCTTTCGAATTCCGGATTCTTCAGCTGCTGATGACTCATCCAGGACAGGTCATCTCGAGGCAGCAAATCCTTGACTCCCTGTATGAATTACATGAAAAAGTGGTTTCAGAGCGGACAATTGATGTTCATATCCGTCACCTCAGGCAAAAACTCCAGGAAGGGACGTGCCTGAATTTCATCGAGACGGTAAGAGGAATGGGGTATAAATTCAATGGGTAACCGAAAAAAGCTCGGGAGTTTACTATCCCAGCTCACCTTTCTCAACACCTTCATCATAGCTGCCGTGATTCTGATTGCCGGGTTTACCGTTAAAAATTATGCTTGCAATCTGGTGAATCAACAGCAAATCACCGGGGCGAATCTTGAAATTCTTTTAAATGATTATCTGATAAAGGTCAGTGTACTCGCGTTCATCCTTGCGGGAGGCTTTCATTTTTTCTTTATAAAATGGCTGACAACGCCACTGAAGAGATTAACGGAAGCCACGCAGACACTTAAAAGGGGAGAGCAGCCCGAAAGACTAAAAAAACCGCTCATTTACGAAGTGAAGGAATTAAGTGAAGCGTTCAATGATCTTTCGGAAACGACTGCCCTTATAAAAGCCAAACAAAACCGTCTCCTCCGTGACCTGTCGCATGAACTGCGGACGCCGCTCACGAATCTGACCGGCTATCTAGAAGGTCTGGAAAAAGGTATCATAGAAGGGGATAAAGATATTTACCGTTCCCTGCAGGAAGAAACAGGGCGGATCGAGCGTCTGCTGCAGCAGCTTGTGCGCATCAATCAGTGGACGGCGGAAGAAAAATTAACCGATCATCGCCAGGAACCAGTTCTCATTCACAAGTTGTTACAAAATCGGATCACTGCATTTCAATTGAAATTCAGGCAAAAAGAGATCGATGCAGCGGTGGACCTCGCTCCTTGTTCCCTTTACGGAAACAGCGACGGGCTTCATCAGGTCTTCAATAATCTGCTTCAGAATATGACCGACTATGACATTGGGAAAAAGGTAAACATTAAAGGATTTGTAGAAAATCAATACTATATCATACAATTTTATCATCAGGGGAAAGAGATTCCCGAAGACGAAAAAGATCTCATCTTTGAACGTTTTTACCGTGTCGATTCATCTCGTTCATTTGTTACCGACGGAGCAGGATTGGGTCTTGCGATCACAAAGGAAATCGTGAAGGCTCACAGCGGCACGCTGACCCTTGATACGGACGGACATCATCACACATTCGAGGTGCGATTGCCGATCAATCATTACGGAACGGAGGAGGATCAAGATGAATCAACAATGGTATAACATCGGAGCCTTCACGTTCCCGGGATCTTGGGCAGCGATTGTCGCCGCGTTCATCCTGACGTTCTTGTTTCTCTTTTTCTGGAATAAGAAAGCGAGTGACTGGTATTCGAACGCGGTATTCTATTTTATCCTTACCTGGAAACTGAGTGTGATTGTCGTCGACTTCAATACGGTCATCAAACATCCGCTCACCATTCTCTATTTTCACGGAGGCACCGCCGGATATTGGATCGGGATCGCAGTTGTCTTGATCTATACGTTTATAAAAAAAGAGAATCCTTATCATGTGCTCGCCGCATGGGTCATGACCGTCCTTATCTATGAAGGCGTGTTCGACATTCTTCACGGGATTTACATCTTTGGAGGGGCGCAGCTCATTTTAAACAGTCTACTGTTGCTCTTTTTACTAAAAAAATTGAACACAACCGGTAAGGAAGTATGGTCTATGCAGCTCTTGATCATCTTTACTCTGATTCAATTGCTGTTGAACTCATCCGGGGGATTTGAAATAGAGACACCCCTACTCACATACATCGTTATAACCATCGTTCTGCTATATCTATTGAAAAAAGATGAACAGACCAAATCAATAAAGCAGGGAGGAAAAATCAGTGAATAAACGTAACTTTGCTTTAGCCATCGTGGCTCTCTTGATCGGGATCTTCTTGGTGAATATATTCCAGGATCAGCAGGAGAAAAAAGAAAAAGAGGAAGCGGCCAAGCTTGCAGAGGAGTCAATGGACCTTTCGAATGCCGAACAGGGATTGGCGAAAGGCGACCAGGCCCCGGACTTTGAACTGACGACTCTGGCTGGTGAAAAAGTGAAGCTTTCCGATTACCAGGGCCAGAAAGTGATCCTTAACTTCTGGGCAACATGGTGCCCGCCATGTAAAGCGGAAATGCCGCATATGCAAAAATACTACGAAAAAAATGCTGACAAAGAAAATGTCGAAATACTGGCAGTGAATCTGACAAGCATGGATGAAGGAAGGAACGCTGTACAAGAATTCGTTGACGGCTACGAACTCACCTTCCCGATCCCTATGGACGTAGACGGTGATATCGGCGGAGAGTACCGCGCCTTCACCATCCCGACCACTTACATGATCGACACAAAAGGTCAAATCCAACATAAAATCGTCGGCCCCATGAACGAAGAAATGATGGGCGAAATGGTCGCAGGAATGGACTAACGCGTTAATCCAGTGAGGGACGGGCTTTTAGCACGCTAAAAGCCCGTCCCTCACCTCGTTAAAGCATGGAAGTTTAATCGCATACTCCAAGAGGTATAAAATATGTATGTGAACGATTTTCTTGAAGACACTATTAATCGAGAGAAGATGAAGGAGGAGTATTGGATGTTTCATTACACAAAAGAAGTTTCTATGAATGTGAAAGAAGCGGCGGAGAAGGTGGAAGCTGCCCTGAAGGAAGAAAGCTTCGGCGTTCTTTGGAATCTGGATCTAGCCGGTAAGCTTGAGGAAAAAGGCTTGGATTTTAACGAGGAAGTCGTGATCCTTGAAGTCTGCAACCCGCATGAAGCGAAGAAAGTCCTTGAGCAAAGCATGCTTGTCAGCTACTTCCTGCCTTGTAAAATCACTGTTTACACAGAAAAAGGAACAACCAAGGTCGGCATGGCCAAACCGAGCAAGCTGATCGAGCTTGTGGATAATGATGAGCTGAAGAGCATTGCGGTGGATATTGAAGACCGGTTGATTGCTTGTATGGATCGAGTATAGGGTTTGAATGGAGGAACACCTGCTGCATTGGCGGCGGGTTTTTTTTGAGGTTAAGGGTGTAAAATCCCAAAATGAATGCGAAATCATCTGTTTTAGTGCCTGCCCCTATCAAATCTATTGAATTCGGTTCAAATCAAAGAGGATACACGTGTATAATCACTTATAAAGCTTGTCGGTAACAGAGATTCAATCCACTTTTCTTGATATTCGATCCAAATTTAAAATATACAATCCATTCTGATTCAATCCACTTTAAAAAATACAATCCAAAATCCCAAAATACAAGCAACTTGTCGAAAAATCTTTACCCAGCCCAGCCTTAACCCCAACCCCAACCAAAACTCATACCAAAACTAAAACCAACACCAAAAAAATAATCCGACCCCCGAAACATTTTCCTTCCTCGCAATCTTCTGAATATGATACACTCTTCTAAATACTACCGAACATAAGAGGAAGGATGACATACATGAAATTCACAACGAAAGTCGTACATAGTCAGTTAAAAGGAACCGAGGAAATCCGCAGCAAAACGACGCCAATCTATCAGACTTCAGCTTTTTCGTTCAAATCACTTGAAGAGCTTGAAGGTTTTTATGAAGGGAAATCACCCTACCTCTACACTAGGACGGGAAATCCGAACACGGATGAACTCGGGCAGATGGTGGCGGCTCTTGAAGGGGCGCCTGCCGGGGTGGCGACGTCTTCAGGTTTGTCCGCTATCTTAGCGGCGGTACTTGCAGTTGTACAAAGCGGAGACCAAATCGTCGCAGCGGAAGATCTGTACGGCGGCACCTTCCATATGCTGAAGGAAGAGCTGAAAGGCTTCGGCATCGAGACAACGTTCGTCGATTTCACCAAACGCGAGGAAATCGAACAAGCCATCACGCCTCGGACAAAACTCCTGTACAGTGAAACGGTCACTAATCCGTTCATGAGGGTGGAGGATATCCCGCAGCTGGTCGAGCTTGCCGAAAAATATAATCTCAAAACGATCATCGATAACACATTTGCTACACCATACCTGCGGACCCCATTTCTTGAAGGCGTCGACCTCATCGCTCACAGCGCGACCAAATACATCGGCGGCCACAGTGATATCACCGCAGGGGTCGTAACCGGGAATGAAGACCTCGTAAAAAAAGCAAGAGAAAAAGTCGTCAACATGGGCTCGAACTTAAGTCCATTTGAGGCATGGCTGACAGCAAGAGGGGCGAAAACGCTGGGTCTCCGCATGGGAGCGCAAGCTTATAACGCCGGTGTCCTCGCAGAAAACCTACGAACGAACGAGCATATAAAACACGTGTACTATCCAAACACCCTTTCAGAAAAAGGTCACGGAGCCATCGTCACAATCGAGCTCGATCCGTCATGTGACATCAGTGCATTTTTCAAATCCCTCGGCTGGATCAAAATCGTGCCGACCCTTGCCGGAGTGGAAACGACCGTCTCCTACCCGCTCGGAACCTCCCATCGGGCGCTGCCGAAAGAAGCACAGGAAAAACTCGGCATAAACACACATGTCGTCCGCATATCATTAGGAATCGAAGACGCAGAAGACATCGTGGAGCAGTTCAACGCAGCAATTCAAGAAGCTATTAACTAATGTTGTCTTTTAAGGAATATGGCTTTTCAAATTTATTTAATTTCGCTAAATGAAGTAGGTGCATATTCATTTCCTCATAGCTTTATTTAAATCTTGCTCTTGTTTTTTGACTGGTTCCAGCTGTTGATTGGAGTGCAAGACGCAGACTCCTGCGGGAGAAGCGTGTTAGGTGAGACCCCGCAGGAGCAGAGCGACGAGGAGGCTCACCAACCGCCCGCGGAAAGCGAAGTCTTGCACGGAAATCAACAGCGGTGATTACAGAGCTTTCTGAATGGAAATTAGGACGATTAAAAAACTAAATTATAAAAAAAATCAGAAAACACCCTTGACGTTAAGTGAAGCAGCCTTTATAATTCTTTTCAACGCACTACTTAATGACAACTAAATCGCTCTTATCCAGAGAGGCGGAGGGACTAGGCCCGATGAAGCCCGGCAACCTTCATGTTCGCGAGAGACTAACTGCGTCTACATGAAAAGGTGCTAATTCCTGCAGACAATTGTCTGAAAGATAAGAGGAGGACCCCTATTAAATTAGACCCTCTTCTTAGGAAGGGGGTTTTTGATTTTTCCTCTTCTTTTAAAAATTCCTAGAATGAATGCTGAATCGTTTTTGTGAATAGCCGGATACATTCACCCGCCAAGTCACAATCACCCGCAAAAGCCAAACAAACTAAAACCATTACCCAGGAGGAATTCATTATGACAAAATCATTCGATGTTGAAACGTTACTACTACACGGAGGTCAAGAACCGGATCCGACAACAGGTTCGCGCGCAGTCCCGATTTACCAGACCACATCTTACGTTTTTGACAACAGTGAGCACGCTGCAAAATTATTCGGCCTTGAAGAAGAGGGGAATATCTACTCCCGTATCATGAACCCGACGGTGGATGTACTTGAGAAGCGAATCGCCCTGTTGGAAGGCGGAATTGGAGCGCTTGGCGTTTCCTCCGGTATGGCTGCAATTTCGTTATCCATCTTGAATATCGCGGGAGCCGGGGATGAAATCGTCGCCGCAACGAATCTTTACGGCGGTACGTACAATCTTTTCTCCACAACGCTTCCGAAGTACGGAATCAAGGTGCACTTCGTTGATCCGACCGATCCGGAGAACTTCCGGAATGCGATCACTCCGAAAACGAAGGCTGTATTTGCCGAAACGATCGGAAATCCGAGCCTGCACGTATTAGATATCGAAGCTGTCGCAAAAGTAGCGCATGACAATGAAATCCCACTCATCATCGATAACACATTCGCCACGCCGTATCTTACCAAGCCGATTGAATGGGGTGCGGACATCGTCATCCATTCTGCTACGAAATGGATCGGCGGTCACGGTACAGCAATCGGCGGCCTTGTTGTCGACGGAGGCAAGTTTGATTGGAATAATAAAAAATTCCCTGGATTTGTAGACGAAGACCCAAGCTACAATGGAATCCGCTTTGGCATCGATGTCGGCGAAGCTGCCTTCATCACGAAACTCAGAGTGCAGCTGCTGCGTGACTTCGGCGCTTGCTTAAGTCCGCAAAATGCCTTTCTGCTTCTGCAGGGGCTCGAGACACTGCACTTGCGAATCGAAAGGCATACGGAAAATGCATTGAAGATCGCCGAGCATCTCGATCAGCACAACGGTGTAGCGTGGGTATCCTACCCGGGACTCGCCCAGCATCCGTCGCACGCATTGGCGCAAAAATACCTGAAAAAAGGTGCCGGCTCGATCGTCGTGTTCGGTATCAAAGGCGGAAGGGATTCTGGACGCAAAGTCGTCGATAACATTACCCTTTGGTCACATGTGGCGAACGTCGGGGATGCAAAATCACTCATCATCCATCCGGCTTCAACGACGCATCAGCAATTAAACGATCAAGAACTGCGTGCGACAGGTGTCACTGAAGAATTAGTACGGTTATCGGTCGGATTGGAGTCTGCAAAAGACCTGATCGAAGACCTGGACAGCGCGATCGAAGCGGCATTGGCAGCTTCCCCTGTATAAACCGAAAAATGAACCGGTGATCTGAAACTCAGCAGTGTGGCCGGTCGCATGATGACAGCTGTATTTTTGTGAAATCCATCAAAAATAAATGAAAAAAGGGGTATGCAGGCTGAACATCCATCCGCCTGCCCCCAATCTCTCACCAAAAAGGAGGCGGCGGAATGGAGAACCCGCATACCCGACAGACTCAATACGAAGTAAACTCCATTACGATCCCATCCCTGACCCTGGAATGCGGCACCACCCTGGAGCAGGCAGAGCTTGCGTATGAAAAAATCGGTGTCAAAGACGGTCCTGTCATCCTTATCTGTCACGCGCTCACAGGAAATCACCTTGTAAAAGGGACCCCGACTGCTAAAGGCTGGTGGGACGGACTCGTGGGGCCGGGTTCCTACCTTGATACTGATGAATACACGATTCTTTCTTTCAATGTTCTTGGCGGCAATGATGGCAGCACCGGACCCGCATCCATCAACCCATCAACCGGGCATCCCTATGGAAGGGATTTTCCAAAAGTCACCGTAAGAGACATGGTCAAAGCTCAATATCTGGCGCTGAAGGAACTGTCGATCCCGCATCTTTATGCTGTGATCGGTGGTTCTTTGGGCGGGATGCAAGCACTCGAGTGGGGGATGGTGTATCCTTCTTTCGTCGATAAGGTATTTGCGCTTGCCGTTACACCGGCTCTCAGCGACTACGGGCTTGCTTTTAACCACATCGGCATCCAGGCAATCGAATCAGATCCTGACTTTCAAGACGGAAATTACCCCGCGGGCACTCTTTTAAAAGGATTGGAGATTGCGAGGATGGCAGGTATGGTCACCTACAGGACGCCCCAGCTTTTTGACGACCGGTTCAAGCGGGAAGAAGCACAGTCTTGTTTTCAAGTGGAGAGCTATTTGAATTACCAGGGGCAGAAGCTCGCAAAGCGATTCGATCCGAACAGCTATCTGACGCTCCTGAAAGCGATGAATTCACATGACTTAAGCAGAAACCGCGGCTGCACGATGGATGAGATTGCTAGAGAATATCCAACCGAGCTGATCACGATCAGCTATGAAGGCGACCTGATCTACTCTCCTCAGTATCTCGAAAGCTTCACAAACCGGGTGCGGTCTGGGCGCCACTATTTCGTCTCCACGGCCTTTGGCCACGACGGGTTTTTAGTAGAGTTCGAGAAATGGGGGAGCATGATTGCTTCTCATCTGAAAAAATATCAGCCCAATCGTGTTGTGAACGGCTAAAGTATCATAACCCGTCCCCCTCCGGCATATAGTTAAATAAGCAAAGACATCGCACCGCGAAGAAGCGCGTTTTTGTGTGGTGTCTTTTTTTTGAATAAGAATGGTCAACGCTTTTTGAAGTGCGGGGCAGCAGCGGTTGAGAGAAGGACCATTTTAACAAGGACGAGCCGTTTCAGGCGGTCAGTTGTTTAAAAGAGGACAAACCATCCTTCATCCGTAAGCGGCCGGCATTTTTCTTATCAGCCATTGACAAGTTGGAGGGGAAAATATGGAGTTGAGAGGCAAAAAGCTTATCATCGCAATCGTGATTAGCATGCTGATCGGAGCAGGCGGGATGTACGGAGGGGTCACCCTGCTTGATTTCACAGATTCAGGGGACGAGCTGGCAGAATTCAACGGCAAAGGAAGTGTGGATGACAAGCTTCATAAGGTGGAAGTGGCCTATGATTTGATCAGTGAGAAGTTTTTTCAGGATGTGAACAAAGGAGAGCTTGTGGAGGGCGCGATTCAAGGCATGCTGAAGACCTTGAACGATCCATACTCGGTCTACATGAACGCAGAGACGGCTTCGCAGTTTAATGATGCCCTCGATTCTTCTTTTGAAGGGATCGGAGCAGAGGTCACGATGATGGACGGGAAATTGATTATCGTTGCCCCTTTTAAAAATTCTCCTGCAGAAGAGGCGGGTCTGAAGCCGAATGACCGAATCGTAAAAATCGACGGCAGCAGCATCGACGGTCTGGATTTATACGAAGCCACCCTTAAGATAAGAGGGAAGAAAGGTACGAAAGTAAAACTGGAAGTGCTGAGAGAAGGTGTCGCAGAACCGATTGAAGTGTCCGTCAAACGGGATGATATACCGGTTGAAACCGTCCATTCAGATGTAAAAAAAGTGAATGGGACCACGACTGGGTATATCGAAATCACGACGTTCTCTGAAAATACGGCGGTTGATTTTAAAAAGCAGCTGGCAGAACTTGAGAAGAAAAAGGTGGAAGGCCTCGTGATTGATGTCCGCGGCAACCCAGGCGGACTGCTATCGAGTGTCGAACAGATCCTGCAGGAGTTTGTCACAGCGAAAAAACCTTATATCCAAATTCAGGAACGAAGCGGGGAGGTCATGAAATCCTTCTCCAGTAACAAGAAAAAGAAAGCTTATCCGGTTGTTGTCCTGATCGATGAAGGAAGTGCTTCGGCATCGGAAATCCTGGCAGGTGCCCTGAAGGAAACGGAAGGATATCCGCTGATCGGCACGAAGAGCTTCGGAAAAGGCACGGTCCAGCAGGCGGTTCCTATGGGTGACGGCAGCAACATCAAGCTGACTATGTACAAATGGCTCACCCCGAACGGAAATTGGATTCACAAGAAGGGGATCAGGCCTGACATTCCAGTCAAACAGCCTGCTTATTACTACGCTCACCCTCTTCAAATCGAAAAACCGCTGAAACCGGAAATGAACAACGATCAAGTCAAGAATGCACAGGAAATGCTGAAAGGACTCGGATTCATGCTCGACCGTACCGACGGCTACTACAGCAAGAAGACAGAACAGGCCGTCAAGGAATTCCAGATCCAGCAAGGCCTGGACGTGAACGGAGTCATCGACAGTAAAACAGCAGAACATCTGCAAGCGGAAATCTACCAGCAGGTGCAGAACGAAAAGAACGATCTTCAACTGCAGGCAGCAATCGAATACGTGAACCGAATTGCCAAGACACAGGCTGCAAACGAATAATCAGATGTAGATCGCTTCCCGATACGGGAGGCGGTCTTTTTCCGGTTATGGTAAATGGGGGCAGGCGGGTCTGCGGTGTACCAGGTACAAGACATTCTATTTGTACCTGGTACAAAACGTGCTGATTGTGCCAGGAACAAAACAGGCAAATTGTGCCTGGCACCCCTTTCCCTAACCTAGCTCAAAAACCACCGATTTGAGCCAGGCTCAATCTACCCCAATCGAGCCAGGCACCCTCAACCAACCCACCCCCAACCCAATAAAACCCCAACCAAACCGGAAATTCCGACATCATTTCCCGGGAAAATACAAGATATGCTGTCGAAATAATCTCTATAAACGGGGATTTCCAGACTGCTCATTACGAGAAGTTTCCCAATGTAATAGAATCCGAAAAAAATTGCAATAGGTTTTAACAGCGTAGTTTGATAAAATATAAGATAACAATCTTTCACAAGTTTTGAGGGGGTGACGGTTCATTGGTCGAGCTTTGGTTACTGGACGTCTTGAAGGCATTAGGGAAATTCATTCTACACCCGGTTCTATTTTTATCCGTGTTTTTAGCGGTTTTGACTGGATATTATCGTGTTAAGAGAGAACGGAAGGATTTTAACACAAGATTATTGGACGGATATCACGATACACGTGTTCTATTATCATATGGCATAGTGGCAGGGCTTCTTTTCTCCCTCGTCACCATTGGGGCGGGTCTCGTCATTCCGGTTATTGCTCTTACTTTGATAGGGGCTTTAAGTGTGTTATTCGCACTTACCAGGAACTTTCATCTGGTGTCAGCTGCCATCACTGTCGGCTTTTCTTATTTCCTTCTCGTAACGGTCCGTTATTTCGGTGTGGAAATTCCTTATGTACATACATATATGGATGAGTTGAATCTGGGGCTGCTGAGTTCGATCATGGTACTTGCAGGGGTGCTTACTTTAATAGAAGGCATCCTCATCAAGTTGAACGGATGGAAGCATACTTCCCCCCGTCTGATTAAAAGTGAGAGAGGATTGAAGGTCGGGGTTCACCAAAGCAAGAAGCTGTGGCTGGTCCCGATGTTTGTCCTCCTGCCTGGAGGGAATCTGAACCTGCCGTTCGACTGGTGGCCGGTATTCACTCTTGGTACACAGAGTTATTCGCTGCTTTGCGTGCCCTTCCTGCTTGGTTTTCAGCAGCTTGTCAAAAGCAGCCTGCCGGAAATCGCGATCAAGCAAATGGGCTCGCGCGTATTCTGGCTTGGCGCTTTCGTTCTGACGCTCGCTGTTACAGGATTTTGGGCTCCGATGTTTTCGATTGCAGCAGGGGTAGCTGCAATACTCGGCCGTGCCTGGATTGCGTATCGCCACCGATCTGCGGAAGATTCGAAGCCCTATTACTATAAGAGGCAGTCGAAAGGCGTCATGATTCTCGGCATTCTTCCCGATTCTCCTGCTGAAAAATTATCCCTCGGTGTCGGGGAAATCATTTTGAAGGTGAACGGAGCAGACGTACACACGGAAAGAGGGTTCTATGAAGCTCTTCAGAAAAATGGAGCCTACTGCAAACTTGAGGTCCTCGGGACGAACGGAGAAAATCGATTTGCACAAGGTGCCCTTTACGAAGGCGATCACCACGAACTGGGCATCCTGTTTGCCGATCAGGATTCTGGTTGGGATCGCCATCAGGTTTCATAACACAATCATTCCATACAAAAAGCTTGCAGACTAAATACCTGCAAGCTTTTTATAATACCACAAGAGGCAGCAAAGCCTGTTGCATTATTAAAACGGATCTAAACCGACTCGACCTCATCCTTCTCCGTCTTATCAATAATCGCTGTCCCCACCAAATCTCCTGTCACATTCAGGGCAGTCGCACCCATCCCGACAAGAGCGTCGATGGCAGTCAAGAGCGCGACCGTTTCCATCGGCAGTCCGAGTTGTGCAAACACGGTCGCGATCATGACAATCCCTGCACCCGGTACGCCGGCAGTCCCGATCGATGCGAGCGTCCCGATCAAGACGACGACAAGCATTTCTGAGATCGTCAGCGGTTCACCGATGACGTTAGCGGCAAATACGGCGGAAACCGCTATGCGTATCGCAGCGCCGTCCATGTTTATTGTCGCCCCGAGTGGAAGACTGAAGCCATAAAGACTTTTTGACAACCCTAAGTTTTTCGCCGCATTCAACGTAAGGGGGAGTGTCCCTGAGCTGCTTTGCGTGACAAAAGCGGTGATCATCGGTGTGCGGGCTTGGGCAAAAAATCTGCCGGGCCTGATTTTGAAGAAAATCATAAACAGAATATAGAGCCCGATTTGAACCGCGATCGCTGCATAAAGAACAAGCACCATATTGCCTAGCGATACAAGGGTATCCATCCCCTGACTTCCTACCGTATTGGCCATGATGGCAAAAATTCCGATCGGCACATATTGCAATACGGCTTTCATGATGACAAGTGTAGCTTCATTCAATCCATCAACCAGCTTGTACACCTGTTCGCCAGCCTCGTGGAATTGGTCACTCGATCGTAAATATGAAATGGCAATTCCAAAGGTAAGAGCTGTAAAAATGATTCCCAACAGATTGAACTCGGAAAATGCAGTCACGATGTTCTCAGGAATGATACTTAATAACACACTCGTGATTCCGGGATTTTCAGGTACTTCGAATGTTTCTTTCGTATCCAATGTCATTCCGGTTCCAGGGTCGAATAGACTGGCGACTGTAATGCCGACGATGATTGCCAAAGAAGAAGTCAGTACGTAATATAAGAACATTTTTCCGCCCATGCGCCCGAGTTTGCTTACTCTTGTCTGATTGACACCCACAATGAGAGTGAACAGAATCAGCGGCAGAATAAGAAATTTAAGTAAACGAATCAAAACGTCACCAAGCGGTGTGAGTACGGAAGCATCTTCTCCAAACACCAGACCGGCTATGACACCAAGCACGAGTGCAACAGTGATTTTTAAAATAAGAGAAGCATCCCTGTAACTCTTCCATATCGCCTTCATGTAAATTCCTCCTTTATTCCATAGTTTCCCCAATAGGTTCTATTAGAATCTTCCATATTGAAAATATAATCATATTGATTTAGTCGGGATTAAATAACGATACAATACATTCTTTTGTCTGTCAAAAGACATGTCTTTCACTCCATTTTTTTACGTTTTACTCATACGGAAGAGGGTATACAGAAAATATGAATGTACAGCAATAAAAATAGGAGGAGATTCAATGTCACTGCAACCATTAGAAGTAAAAGACTTAGTAAAGAAAATCATTAAAAAAGAAAATGTCTTTATCCTGGATGTTCGCGGTGAAGACGATTATGAAAACTGGAAGATCGAAGGCGATTCGGTTGAAACGATGAATATCCCGCTGAAAGAAATCAAAGAAGATCCGCAGAAAGCAAAGGAAAAACTGCCGGATGACGGGCCAATCTATGTTGTTTGTGCAAAAGGGGTTTCATCTCAGGACGGAGTCAAGATTCTGAAAGAAGCAGGTGTCGAACAGATCACTCACCTGGTGGACGGAATGAACGGCTGGAGCGAACATCTGGAACCAATCAAGGTGAGCAAATTGTCCGGGGAAGGCGGCGCTCTCTATCAATTCGTCCGTCTCGGAAAAGGATGTTTATCCTACGTAATAGAATCGAATGGAGAGGCGGCGATTGTCGACCCGAACCGTATGACGGAGTATTACACGAACTTCATTAAAGAACAGGGCTTAACGATCAAAGCCGTGCTAGATACCCATTTACATGCCGACCATATCTCCGGCGGGCGTGAAATCGCGAAACAGTCCGGAGCGTCTTATTCTTTTCCTGAAAAAGATGATGAAGGAGTGGAGTTTGAGTATACACCGCTGAAGGACGGCGATGAAATCAGAGTCGGAGATGTGACGATCAAGCCATTTTACTCTCCGGGTCATACGATCGGAAGCACGAGCCTTATCGTGGATGACGAATTTCTGCTGACAGGTGATATCCTGTTCGTGGAATCCATCGGTCGTCCGGATCTTGCCGGTAAAGCGGATGACTGGGTGGACGACCTAAGGGAAACTCTGTATAAACGATATAAAAACCTGTCATCAGACCTGACCGTCCTTCCATCTCACTTCGGTGAAATAAGCGAACTGAATGAAGATGGAAGCGTATCGGATAAATTGAACAGCCTCTATGAAAAAAATAAAAAGCTGAATGTGGAAAATCCGGAAGAATTCAGGCATATGGTCACCGATAACCTGCCGGAACAGCCGAACAGCCACGAAGAAATCCGTAAAACGAATATGGGGAAACAAAACCCTGATCAGGACAAGAAGAAGGAAATGGAGACAGGGCCTAATAACTGTTCTGTGTAAATCCGCTGGTTGAAAAAGCAACCATTATAAAGAATATCTTCAAACAATCAGGCAGCCTCACATGCTGCTTGATTGTTTTTTGATTTGTCCTTCCATAAAAAATGTTATTTGGTATAATTTTACTAATGGGTATTGTAAATAGGGAGGCAGTCAATGAAAATTCTGCATATCATAAAAAATTTCATTCTTTCGGCAGCTGGTATCGTGTTGATGGGCGGGCTTCCGGTCCTCATGTCAGGCCTAGCCAATAAAGAGTTACAATGGGGGGAGTACTGGACAGCCATCAAAGTCATACTTCACGCCATCTTCCATCCTTCGGAACTTACTTATAAGGTGATCGGGGGCCAGAAAGAGCGCGATTTATTTCCGTATCTATGGGAGCCGATCCAGTATTCGCTGACCGTGCTGTTCTCTTCTTTCTTCCTGGCCATGCTTGTGGCCGTCTTCCTCACGATTTTCACCATGATGTTCTCAGAGAGAATCAGGCAATCTATTAAATTTGGTTTCTATCTTCTGGAGAGTCTGCCGGATCTCCTCATCATACTGCTTCTGCAGCTCGTCATCCTTTATTATTACAAACAATCAGGAGAGGTCATCGTCGGAATCGCCGCCACCTATGAAGAAAAAGTCTATCTCCTACCGATCCTGGCGCTCGCAATTTTACCGACGATTCAGTTGTACCGTTTGACGATTTTGACGTTCGAGAAAGAAGACAAGAAGGATTATGTGCTGCTGGCAAAATCCATCGGGTTCGGACGTTTATTCATATTGATTGTACATATTCTTAAAAATGCCGTCATCACGGTATTCTTTCAATCTAAGAAAACGATTTGGTTCATGCTGTCGAATTTATTCGTCGTTGAGCTGTTGTTCAATATACCGGGCATCACAAGGTTTCTCATGTCCACCATACAGCCGACTTTATTCACACTCGCTTTATTCAGCATCTTTATTCCCCTGTTTCTTTTTTATAACGTCGGGGAGTTTGTGCTGTCCCGCAAAGCGAACAGGGGGGAGGAGTTATGATGAAACCGAATATTTGGAAGAACCCCTATTTTCTGACGGGATTCCTGTATATCACTTTATTAATTCTGGCCAGTTTTCTGTATTCGATTTTGTGGGGGGATGAGGTCAGAAGACTTTATTTTATTTCAGAAAATGGTCTTCCCGTTGAAGCAGCTCCTATTTCACCGAAATGGGCCTTTCCGTTCGGAACAGATCCACTCGGACTTGATATGCTTGGGAAAATCGTGATCGGTGCTAAGTATACGCTGATCACCGCTTTTATCATCGCATTTCTGAGGGTGGCCGTCTCGCTGCCGATCGGATTCGTCCTCGGCATCTACCTTGGAAAATATAGAAAATCGGTAAACGGCATGATCGATTCCTTTCATTACCTGCCGTTATCCATCTTGGCCTATTTCCTTCTCAAACCTGTCCTGTGGGAGCCATATAACGGTTTTCCGACCACTTTGACAGAGAGGTTCATCATTGAAATCGTCGTGCTCACGATTCTCATCGTCCCGGTCATTTCATCTCTGTTGGGAAATGAAATCGCATTGATTTATAAGGAAGAATTTATTTTTAGTGCGAGAGTATTAGGGGCAAACAGGCTCAGAATCATCGTTAAGCATATATTGCCTTCATTGAAAGACAAACTTGTGATTATGTTTGGCCAGCAAGTCATGCAGACCCTGATCATTTTTATTCATCTCGGTTTGCTTCAGCTTTTTGTGGGAGGTACCGATGTGGACTATTCCTTCGCTAAGGACCCGCCCCAATCGATGACAAACGAATGGTCCGGTCTGATCGGCGACTCCTTTCGTTACCTACAGGGCGCCCCGTGGGTACCGCTCACCCCGATCCTGTTCTTTGCGAGTGCGATGTTCGCTGTGGCCCTTATGATGGAGGGCTATGTGAGAGTGACTTCGGGACATTCTTATTATTATAAAAAATTCAAGGAGAAGTACGAAGGAGCGGCAAAAGGGGAAACGTTCGATGTGAGTCAGAGTGATTTTGAACGCGTGAAGCATCGGGATAAATCATTAAGTGGATGATAACAGACATTGCTAGCGCTGGATTTTTTACTCCTTATGTGACGGTACCTGGACCGCTGCTTGGTGTACCAGGTACATTTAAGCTGTGATGTACCAGGTACAATCAAACATAACACACCCCAAAAAACGCCCGGAATCCAATGTTCCGGGCGTTAAGTATGCTATCTTCGCTGGCGTCCGTAGCGGACCGCTGCATATCCGAGTCCCAATACCGCCGCGGCTCCCAGCAATATCCACGTTCCCTTTGACGCTTCGATCACATTCACGACGATTAAAGCTTCCAGCAAGAGAGCCGGGATTTTCCCCACCGTGCTCACCACGGCAAAAGCGGTGAGGGGGATGTTGCTGAATGCGGCTGCGGCTGTGACGACACCGGAAGGGACAAACGGGACGATGCGAAAAACAAACAGCAGGAAAATCCACTCATTTCCTTTTGCCTGCTTCAATCTTAAAAAGTATCGATTGTTTGATATCGTATCGAGCTTTGCGGCGGATATCCCTTTCCGGTAGAGCACAAACGTGACGATGGCACCGAGCGATTCCCCGATGATGGAGAGAAGTAATCCAGTTTCCAGGCCAAAGTAAGAAATGTTCAAAGCAGTGATGAAAAAGCTCGGAAGTACGCCGGCAATACTGATCAGAATGTTCACGAGTACGCTGAAGATAGCCAGTAAGACTGCACTCCCGCTCAAATGATTCTCTATTATTTCCTTTATGGTAAGTGCCAGCCAGTCCATTCTCTTCATTCCTTAAACGTGTCTTTAAAAATCTTCCTGCTATTCAATTGTACCTTCATCCATGATTTCTTCCCACTTCTCACCCTTATCGGTCGTGCGGTATATATCATTTTTATACGTCACAATCGTCAATTCTGAAGGTTCACTTGGGTTTTGGTTGATATGCATGATGGGATTATCCTCTTTCAAGGCGGGTGCTTGAAGCGGAGTTTCTTTGCCGCTTTCAAGGTCGAATTCCACGAGTGTTATTTCTCCATTTTCGATTGAAGAATACACCGCTGTTTTTTCGCCCAGCAAAATGCCTGTCGTCATTTTCCCTTCCGTTACAGCCTTGAAGTTATCACCGCCGTCCTCAGAAAGGAAGAGGCCGTCTCGGCTTGCGATCGCCATCGTGTTTTTGTCAGTCGGGTGGACAGCCATCCCGCCGATGCCTGTCGAATCAAATCCTGACATTTCTTTCTTGCTCCAATTTTCTCCTTCATCCTCTGTAAGATAAAGTCCACTTTCAAGACTTGAATTAGGTTCTTGATTCAATACATAAACGGCACCTGACTCATAGCCGGCCGCAAGATAATGAAAATCAGTTTCCCCGTAGAAGGCAAGTTTCTTCATACTCTTACCATAGTCGGTACTTTTGATCAGGCCTAAAGGATTTTTCAAGTCAGAGCCTTCTTCAGGATGGCCGCTTGAATAGAAACCTTCGCTATAAGGGTAAAACCCCATATAATCATGCTTTTCACTGTTCGCTTCGAGCCATTTTCCATCTTCATATTTATAAAGACCGTTATGAGTGGCAATGACAAATGCTTCTTTATCATTTGGATAGCCTGCCCCGTGCAGATGTTCGATATTTCCGCTTTCTGCTTCAATGAATTTATATTCTTCGTCTCCAGAAGAAGAGCAGCCGGTAACCAGCAATCCTGCTGCCCCTAAAAGTCCAATCAATTTTCTCATTCAATCTCCTGCTTTCTGTTTAAATTTTCCACTGATAGCCGATTCCCCAAACAGTCGTCAAATGATCTTCAATCGGGAAATCGGCACGTTTAAGTTTGTCTC
Source organism: Rossellomorea oryzaecorticis (assembly GCF_038405515.1). Lineage (GTDB taxonomy): Bacteria > Bacillota > Bacilli > Bacillales > Bacillaceae_B > Rossellomorea > Rossellomorea oryzaecorticis_A. The sequence goes on from NZ_JBBYAF010000002.1 coordinate 177,133, forward strand.
TCAGATTTCTGATATGAGAGTCCACTGTCCTGGTCTCAGTCGTTGAGTTTATGTCCCAGACCATCACGAGCAATTGTTCACGAGTGTGAACCCGCTCCGGGTTTTTCATCAGCGATTCGAGCAATTTGAATTCTTTAAGAGTGAGCGCAATCTTCTGATCACGGTGATGAAACGTATAGGAACTGGAATCCAGGGTGAAATCACCCCGGGTCAGCAGATGGTTCTGTGCTGAATGAAAGTCATTGTTACGTCTCCTTAAAAGGGCGTTTATACGGGCAAGAAGCACCTCTTCATCAAAAGGCTTCGTGATGTAATCATCCGCTCCTGCATTAAGTCCTTTTATGACGTCACCCTTTGTATCCCTGGCCGTCAGCATGATGATGGGAACGTTTGAAAATGAACGGATGCGTTCACAGGTTTCCCAGCCTGACAGTTCCGGCATCATGATATCGAGAAGAACCAGGTCGACCGATTTATTTTTGATGGCTTGAATCGCTTCATGGCCATTATTCACTTTTAAAATGGAATAGCCGCCAGGGCTTAAATAAAGCTCCAGCAGGTTCAGCATCCGTGCTTCATCATCTACTAGTAAAATCGTGTTCATTCTCGATCCTCCTCATTGGGCATTGTCAGCATAACCGTCGTTCCCACTCCTTCTGAACTTGTAATGGAGATATCTCCTCCATGGGCTTCTACAAGCATTTTGACGATGGAAAGCCCCAACCCCGTCCCTCCAAGCTCCCGTGATCTTGATTTTTCAACCCGGTAAAGGCGTTCAAAAATATGAGGGAGCTCGGACTGCGGGATTCCGATTCCTTCATCTGCTATTGTAAAGACCAGTGAATGAGCTTCAGCTGTGACGTGAAGTCTGGTCGCAGAACCGGCCTTGGAATATTTTCTTGCGTTATCCAGGAGGTTCAAGAGAATTTGTTCGAGCCTGATTGGATCCGCATACAGAGTCAGATCTTCATGGCATTCAACATCCAGCGAGATCCCCTCGCTGTTAAAAGCAGGTGCCATCTTTGTATGGATTTTACGCAGTAAAGGGCAGAGTTCAACATGCTCTTTCAAAATCGTGAACGTATTTTCATCCAGCTTGGCCAATTCGAATAAATTTTCTACGAGCGCTACAATGGTGCTTGTTTCTTCCTGTATGATCCGCAAGTATTCCTGCCGGTCCTTTTCGTCAATATTCTCACGCAGCGCCACATTCGTATAACCTTGTACATATGTAAGCGGCGTCCTTAGTTCATGTGAGATGCTGCCTAAAAACTCGGCCCGGTCTCTTTTCATGGTTTTTAAATCCTTTGACAGTTTGTTGATCGATTCCCCCAATTCTCCGATTTCATCATTTCCGAGCCTGGGGAGAGCGACTTCATAATCACCCTTACTGATTTTTTCAGTGGCGCGTTTCATCCGGATGAGCGGCCTGGTCAGGATTTTGGATAGGGTGAAATGGATGATGACCAGTAAGAATAAACTGGAAATGCCGGCAATCAAAAAGTGGGCATTCAGTTCCTTGATCAGCTCGCGGAGGGGTGCCGTGCTTTTAAACATGTACACATATCCGGACTCGCTGTCTGTCTTAAAAGAAGTGACGGTGGCGAGATAACGCTGATCCCTATAATCCGACTCAAGGATTTTCCCTTCCCTGCCGAGTGAAGAGGGAGTGCTTTCAATCAGTGCGTCCAGCTTGGAAGAAAAGTCGGCAGAGCTGATAATCTTACCGTGATTTCTATCTGTGATCAATACTTCCGTTTCGGTTTTTGACTCCATAAGGGCGATATGATGCAGGGTATCCTGGGAGTAGTTATCTTCCAACACATCCCTGTGGCTGTTTCCTCTTAATTGAATGGACTGCAGCTCTTCTTCGATGCGGTTGCTGACGATTTTTTCATGAAGGTAAAACATAAGAAATGCTTCCATGATCATAACGGCAATCGTAAAGTATAGAGCTAATTTTGTTGAGATTTTATTCACTGAATACCCCCATTCCCCTCAATGAAATCGTACCTGAACTTTTTGAAGAATTTGTGCAGTTTTTAATTGTATTGTTCCAAACACGTTATTCCCTTAACTTCATTTTAGCTTCAATGGAACTAGTAAGACAAACAATGAAAAGACAAGCTCCTTTAGCGGGCCTGCCTTCCATGTCTTACTCAATGTCCTCCGTGAGCATCTCCGCTGGCTGGGACAATTTCAAGGACATCATCAAGAATGCCTTGTGTCTGATAAGGGATGGCTTGTAAATCGCCGATGATGATCCCGTGATTGTACGGTCCTTCTTGTGGATTCTCTTTGAAAGCAGGCTTGATTTCTGCTAAAAAGTCAACCACAGTCTTGTTTGCTTTCCCGTTCTCCAGCCAAACAAGGGGAGCGTGCTTTCCAAGATGGGAAAAAGGGGCTGCAGGAATCACAAGCTGTGGTGTGGTGGTTGAAATGAACGAAACACCGTGCCCGGGATCTGTCAATCCCCAGCCGAAGCCGGTATCCTTATCTTTGAATTTAGCGAATTCCACACTCATGGATACGGGGTCTTTCCCTTTTATTCTCGTCACGCTTCCATAGGTTTTTAATTCCTTTGCCACCTCATCCGTTATCTCTTTCTTTGCTCCAAGCAGGTAAAGGTTCGCTTTACCATCCCGTTTTTTCAATGCATTCTTTGTTTCTTCAGGGATGCCTTTATCATTCACGAAAAGGATAGGTTCAGGCATGTGAGCGATCCAGTTAGCTGCGAGAAGTGAATAAGGTTTTGCGTTTTCTTCTGACGAGACAATGATGATGCTTTCCGGGTACTTATTGTCTGTCACTTCGGCATAGGTTTGGTCGATGTCAGCAGCAAATTTTTCAGGGGAGCTACCTCTCACTTCCTGTATGACGTATCCTTGCAGCTGCTGGGTAACGGCATCAGGCGCATCTCCCATCACCATAACCTGTGTTTTGTTCACATTTCCTTTCGGATTCAACCGTTTGATTTCGTTCATCACGTTCTCAGGTATCCCTTTTTCGCTATAGTGCAAGACTGGCCCGTTGTTTGGATGATGGATAAGGTCGACAGCGGCCAGGCCAATCTGCCAGTTGTTTTCCGGTATCAGGATCACCGTGCCCGGCTGGCTGTTTTTGTGAGTGGAAGGCCAAATCATCTGAGAAGTAAGGATGGAAGCTGCAGCCGCCTCGCTCGTATTCAATCGGGTGCTGTTTTTGGTCATGAGCGTTTGCAGATTCTGGGATGCTGCTTCATTGAATTCATCAGGAATTTCATAGGATTGATTCTTGTTCATTTCTCCGAAGATATCATCGGAATGTTCATGATCATCATGGTGTTCATCGCTATGACTGTCGCCGTGATCTCCTTGAGGTTGCTCCATATTTTCGTGGCCGGAATGCTCGTTGGTATCAGGACCGTTACTGCATGCTGAGAGAAGCATCGACAGGGAGGTCATGATGATAATGGTTTCTTTTTTCATTAGAGGGTACCTTCTTTCATTGATCTATACAAGGTAATATACCTAAAATTAAAGCAAAAATCATGCATTCAATCAAACTTCAAATAAAAAACAGAGCCTGATCACTCAGGCTCTGTTAATGTCCATCTATAAATCAATACATACTTAAATGACGATTCTTTCCTTTCAGGATCTGATAAACCCCATACAGGAACAAGCCGACGGCTACAACCGCAAGAATCCACTGTCCATAAGGCTGCTGAGCAATTTTGGATAGTGCCCCGTCAAGTCCTTTCGTTTTATCCGGGTCTGCGGTGATGGCTGTCTGGATAAAGAAATAGCCGATGAAGAGGAAGACGAATCCGCGTGAGTATAGTCCCAGCTTTCCTGCTTTTTTTCCTAATTGCCATTCCTTATCAGACATTTCGTGACGCTTGAAATACTTTGTATAGGTTTCCTTGTGAGCCGAGTACATTTCGTATAATGCATATCCGATGATGATGGCTCCGACGATTCCGACGATCCATTGACCGAAAGGCTGTGACAGCAACTTTGCTGACATGGACTGTTTAGATCCCGATCCCGAACCGCTTTTAGCATGCATGGCGATCATGAAGGCATTGTAGGAAAGTGCACTATAAATGATTCCGCTGATGAAATGAGTCAGTCTCCTAAACGCAGACTTCCATAAACTGTCGGAATGTCCGGGATCTTTGAATGCTTCGATGAAACTCCACATGACGATTCCGATAATACCGACTCCGACGATCCATAACAGCACTTCACCGAATGGAGCCTGTGCAACCGCACTGAACGCACCGCTGGAATCGGACATGCTTCCGCCTGCTCCAAATGCTGCCATCAGTGCCAGGGCTCCGATCATCAAATAAACACTTCCTCTTGCTATATATCCAACTCGTGCAAATCCTCTGATCCAGGGCTTGATGTCCTGGGAGGAGGATGAGCTCTGACTGCTTGTTACTCTTGTTGCTATTGATGAAAAATCAGCCATATTCCTTCGTCCCTTCTAGTACTTCGTTCGTGTTACTTATGTAGGCTTTTCCCCATATAGTTAAAAAGGAAACCTCCCGCGGTATGAAAAATATCTTCCATTTTCGACACGGATATTTTCATTAAAAACATATTTACAACGAGGCAGGAGAGGAGTATGATATCTATCATCGAGGCTGTTTTCTTAATCAGCCAAATTAACTATTCTTTATCGCTTAATTCTAATTGAAGCGGGGGACCCATGTTACAGGGGTGAATCCTTTTTAAAAGGTAGGGCTACTTCCACCGCCCGAATCCGACAGCTAACCTCGTAAGCGTAATGGGAGAGGATGATACTTGTGATCAAAATTTGATGACCACAGGGTGTATTCCTTGTGGTCTTTTTGCGTTGTTTTTTTGGTATAGTCATGTAATACCGCTGTTGATTTCCGTGCAAGACTTCGCTTTCCGCGGGTAGCCCGTGAGCCTCCTCGTCACTTCGTTCCTGCGGGGTCTCACATTAGCTACTCTTCAGGAGTCTTCGTCTTGCACTCCAATCAACAGCTGGATTCAGCTAAAGCAACAGTAAGGCAAATCTAATGGTTGATTTTTCAACAAATTACAACTCATGTTTTCGCAGATTTGCAGTAGCGGAGTTGTATAGCACCAATTGGTTAAGCTAATAAAAAGGGTTTTGGAGGTTACACATCATGAAGAAACAATTTGCAGTCATCGGATTAGGGAGATTTGGAGGAAACCTTGTTCAGGAACTTGCACATCTCAACGTGGAGGTCCTGGCAATCGACATCCACCATGATGTCGTCCAGAAGTTCCAGGACATCGCCACACATGCCGTCCAGGCCAATGCGATGGACGAATCGGTGTTGAAATCGCTTGGTCTGCGGAACTTCGACCATGTCATCGTATCATTCGGTGAAAATATTGAAGCGAGCATCCTGACGACCCTTCAATTAAAAGAAATCGGGGTCAAAGAGGTGTGGGTAAAAGCTTCGAATGCGTATCATCAGAAGGTTCTCGACCGCATCGGTGCGGATAAAGTCATTCATCCTGAACGCGATATGGCGAGAAGGATCGCCCACCATATTACGTCTGAAAAAATCATCGATTATATAGAAGTATCCAAGGAACACAGTATCGTCGAGGTGCTGGCAACAAAAAAAGTGTCAGGAAAAACTTTGATGGATTTAGATGTGCGTGCCAAATATGGCTGTAATATCATTGCCATTCACCGCGGTGAAGAAGTCATCGTCTCGCCGTCTGCAGATGAAGTGATTCAAAAGGAGGACCTTCTGATTGTGATCGGTCATAATCGCGATATTAATCGTTTTGAAAAAGAAGGTGTATAAACCGTGAAGAAACGAGTTGTTCAATGGAGCCCGCCGCAGCTGCTGGTGGTCATTTTTGTCTTTTTCAGTACGCTCGGGATGTTTCTTTTAAAGCTGCCTTTTGCCACAGTCGGGGGCATTACGATGCTGGACGCCTTATTCACGGCAGTATCTGCGATGACGGTCACCGGACTGATCGTCGTTGATACAGGGAGTGTATTCACTCTGTTTGGCGAAGTCGTCATCATGTGTCTCATTCAAATCGGCGGCCTCGGCATCATGTCCTTTGCCGTCCTCATCTTTATGATGATCGGCAAGAAAATAGGGTTCAGGGAACGGCTCTTAATTCAGCAGGCGTTGAACCAGACCTCTGTGGGCGGTGTCATTAAGCTTGTAAAATATTTATTTGTCTTTTCCTTTACCGTGGAAGCGGCGGCGGTCGTCCTGCTCGCCGTCGAATGGGTACCTGAATATGGATGGGGCAGGGGACTGTATGTCAGTTTATTTCATTCGATTTCAGCTTTTAACAACGCAGGATTCTCCATATGGCCGGACAGCCTGATGGGGTATGCGGGGAATCCGACGGTGAATATTGTGATTTCTTCATTATTCATCATCGGCGGGATCGGATTTACAGTGCTGGTAGATCTTTATAAGACGAGATCGTTCAGGAAGCTGTCCCTTCATACGAAAATTATGCTGTGGGGTACGTTGATCATCAATACGGCAGCCATGATCATTCTTTTTATTCTTGAGTTCAACAACCCCCATACGCTGGCGAATCTATCCCTGTTTGATAAACTGCAAGCTGCTTATTTCTCTGCAGTGACGCCGCGTACAGCAGGATTCAACTCCCTTGATTATGCGAGCATGGAGCGGGATTCGATTTTATTGACCATCCTGCTCATGTTCATCGGAGCAGGAAGCGCGTCGACCGGGGGGGGAATCAAGCTAACGACATTTGTGGTCATTTCCCTTAGTGCATTAGCATTTTTAAAAGAGAAACGTGAAATCCGCCTGTTCCGACGCACGATCAGCGAATTTCATATTTTCAAGGCACTGGCAGTTTCCATGATGAGCATATTTCTTGTTTTCACTGCTTTATTCATCTTGAATATCAGTGAAAAAGGAACTGATTTCCTGCCGGTCCTCTTTGAAGTCGTGTCTGCATTCGGAACCGTCGGTCTTTCGATGGGCATCACCGGCTCTCTTACCGAAATAGGGAAGAGCGTCATCATCGTCGTCATGTTCATCGGGAAACTCGGTCCGCTTACGCTTGCATTCTCGCTGTCGAAACCGGATAAGGAAAAGATACGTTATCCGAAGGAGGATATCCTGACGGGATGATCCATTCCGCAAAAAAACCTGTGCTTTTTATGAGCACAGGTTTTTTAGTGTGTATAGGGAAGGTCGGTGCATCACGAAGGCCTCGATTTTTCCTGAGTCTCATGCAAATCCCATTTCCCTCGATAATAAAATCCGCCATCCTCTATATTTGGGAGGGGGCCGTATAGTGCGATTCCGGTAAATTCCGATTGGCCGGCCTCATATTTAAAGACCCCTTCGCCGGGACCGATGTTTTCACCGTTTTCTCCGTATTGATCTTTCACATGCTGCGGCTGCAGCTCAGGCCTGAATTGAACGGATACCTGGTATCTTTTTTCGGTATCCTCGCGTTTCATGACGATCAGAAAGGTGCCGTCGTCTTCCACTTCCCCTGTTTGGGACATCTTAGACCCATCCAATGGTTCCGCTTCCGCATTCATGACCTGATCAAGCGTCACATCTTGCGGGTATTCCTTTAAACTCGCTTCAATAACAGCACCCTTGGGCAGATCCGTCACTCCGCGAAACACCAATTTATCTTTGCTGAATTGCATACTTGACTGCAGCGCAATCGATTCTTTTCCTTTAGGCTCAGGTTCAGCAGCGGTCTGTTTCAGTGATTCGTCGACCAGGACGACACGGCAGCCGGACAACAGAAAGAGAAGGGAGAGTGATAAAACAGTCACCAGTCTAAATGGATTCATGTTGATTCCTCCCCTGAACGAAATGAAAATCCTCCACATTTTGCTTAGAAAAGACAGTATTTGTTTGATCTAACTTTTTACTCCGTCTTCCCCTAATCGTTTGCTCGTCGATCAGTACCTGCCTCAAGACGGTGCTGATCTGATTCACGCAATAAATGGATACCGCAAAAAACAGTAAAGGTGCCAGTAAGAGCATCGGCTTATTGAAGATCTGCTGTATGTTGATGCTCATCGTTGCAGCCCATTCATTTGTGACAGAAAAATACTGAGGGATGTACTCGAGAACCCCGAAATTTTCTGTGATCAGACCTCCCAATGTAATGTGCAGAATCCCAAGCTGAACAAGGAGAAAAAGCGTCTGTGCGAGCTGTTCGGAAAACAGTACAATCGACTGTCGGCTGAAATAAGGCCACAGATGCCTGCGGATCAACTGAATGCGCCCCGCACCCATCGTCCGGGAAGCCGATACGAAATCCTGTTTCAAGAAGTCATGCATCCCTTGTCCGACGTACATTCCGAGTGATGGAATGACAATCAATGAAATCACGATGATTTCGATAATCAGGAATCTGAAGGATGGAAGGGAGCCCCCTGCGAATGCCAGTTGAAGGGGGAAAAGCAGGATATAGACGACAATGGCAAGCGGTATGAAATTAAAAGTGTCCAACAAACCTTTTGCCCCTGCCCGCAGCCAGCGGGGAAGAAACGCATACAGCACCCCTGTGATAAATCCGCCGGCCATTCTCAACAAAGCGATGGCAATCGCCGACAATAGTGTGTATTTAGCACCCGCCACCAGGATGATGAACATGTTCCTTCCGAGCTTATCGCTCCCGAGCGGAGGCATTTCGGAAGTCGAATAAGGTGGTGCTGCAATCACCCTGCCTGTCTCTTCATCGGTCATATAGGGTGGGCCGGATTCTTGAAAATCTGGATAGAGAATCGGTACAAGGTAGCTCCCGATGATCATGGCCAGTAATATCACGAGCGGTATCCAGAAACGATAAGATCTCAACAAACTCATGATTCCACCTCCTCATGGATGCCCGTATATTTTGTAATAAAGAGCTGCCCAAGACTGAATAAGATGAAGAAAGGAACATAAATCATGAGCATGCCGATAAAAAATGCACTTGGCTCACTGACAGCAACCGACAACATCGCCGCCATGAATCCATTGATGTTAAAGAGGATTTCAATAATCAACAGATTCGAGAGCATGAGCAGGAAGATCGGTTTCATATGATAGTAGAAGCTGATCCATACGTTCCTGAAAAGGTGGACCCAAAGGGTGTAAGCCTTGGAAAACCCTTTTGAGAAAGAAAATTCGACGTACGGTTTATCACCTTCTTCACTTAGCTGAAACAAGAAGTTCTTGATTAAAAAGGCAATCGGCATCACGGCTAAACAAATGATTGGCAGGACATAGATCCTCTCTTCTCCGAGTGCATACATATCGAAGAAAAGAATGCCGGTCTTTTTAAACAGCCAAATGATAAACAGCTGCAGGATCACCACGACCAGAACATCAGGAAGGGAATCAAGCAGATCAAGAATTCTCAGAAAAAACCGATGTGCCCTGCGAGGCAGAAGCATAGATAGATAACTTAATAGAGCAGCGCTCACAACGGCAATGAGAAAGGCTGACGCCAGAAGCAGGAATGAATAGCCGAATAGTTTTAACAGCATTGGGAAAATCGGATAGTCCTTCCCATCCGCTTCCACTCGGATCAGTATATTTCCGGGATCCAAGAGATCCTTTAAAATCAGTTCTAACGTATGCAGGTATTTCGCGATATGTATGACGAGCTCATGATCGTACATAAGCAGTGACCCGGCACCGCTGAATAAAAATAAACCGAGGCACGTCAAAATGAATTGAACAGGCAGCCGCAAAAGATGTTTTTTCATCGGTGTCCCCCCTTAAACACTAGTAGTATGATTACATTTACATTACAAACTTTTCAGAATATTTACCCATTATACTATACCATTTACATATTATCCCTTCAATAGAGTAATAAAGTCCTTTCTTTCAAGGCCCGTCCCTCGTTGCTTTAACGCGACGAGGGACGGGCCTTCAATGAAATCTCAAATTTCAAAAGAACGAAACGATGGGTATGGAATTTGATAAAAAGGGGGGTGATTAAGCGTTTACATGTCAGGTGAGTAAGATTGACGGAAACGCCGGTGTTCAATATAATGTGTAAAAATTCTGAACTTTTTATAAGGTGGTGTTGTACGTGAAAACTGTCTATAATTTCTCGGCCGGTCCTGCCGTGCTGCCGAAGTCAGTGCTTGAAAAGGTGCAGCAAGAACTGCTTGATTATGAAGGCACCGGCATGTCCGTGATGGAGCTCAGCCATCGCTCGGCTCCATTTCAACAAATCATCGAAGGAGCGGAAGCCCTGCTGAGGGAACTGCTTTCCATTCCGGAAGATTATCACGTCCTGTTCATGCAAGGGGGAGCTTCCCTTCAATTCTCCATGATCCCGCTGAATCTGCTCGGTCCCGGTCAAACTGCCGAGTATATCCTGACCGGCAGCTGGTCTGATAAGGCTGTAAAGGAAGCCGACAAAGTAGGAGAAGTACGGACGCATAAAGTGGAAACACAAACAGCGATTCCGTCTTATTCAGCAAAGGATTTTTCAGAAAATGCACAGTATGTACATATCACCTCGAATAATACAATAGAAGGAACACGTTTCAATGGCTACCCGGAAACCGGGGATATCCCGCTGGTCGCGGACATGTCATCGCATATTCTTTCTGAAAAACTCGACGTTTCCAGATTCGGCCTCATTTACGCAGGGGCACAGAAGAATCTCGGCCCTTCAGGCGTCACCGTCGCGATTATCCGCAAAGACCTGGTTGGCAATGCACCTGATCACTGTCCGGTGCTGCTGAATTACGAGACCTATGTCAAACACGGATCGCTATTCAACACGCCGCCGACCTTTGCCATCTATGTGCTGAAACTTGTGCTGGAATGGGTGAAAGAAAATGGCGGAGTAGAAGGGATGGAGGCACGTAATCAGGAAAAAGCGGACCTGCTGTACTCCTATATCGATCAGTCGGGACTTTTTCATAACCCTGTCCGGGAAGAAAACCGGTCACTGATGAACATTCCATTTACCGCAACCGACGATGAAATAAATGCCAGATTTTTAAAAGAAGCAAAAGAAGCAGGGTTCGAGTTTCTGAAAGGTCACCGGTCGGTAGGCGGGATGCGTGCAAGCATCTATAACGCCATGCCGCTCGAAGGTGTGAAGGAGCTCGTCGAATTTATGAAGAACTTTGAAAAGAAGCAGTGAAGGAGGATCACAATGATTTCAATTAATACGTACAATGCGATATCAAAAAGCGGACTTTCATTAATCGAGGACGACATCAATTATCATCTGAACGGCAAAGGAGATCCGGATGGCCTTCTTGTACGGTCCCAGAATCTTCATGACTTCTTGTTCCCCCCGTCTTTAAAAGCGATTGCACGTGCCGGGGCAGGCGTCAATAATATCCCTGTGGACTCGTGCACCGATCAAGGAATCGTCGTGTTCAATACGCCCGGTGCAAATGCCAATGCCGTAAAAGAACTAGTGCTCGCGAACTTGATCGCTTCTTCGCGCAATCTCTATTCAGCGGTAGGCTGGGCAAAGACGCTTCATAATGAAGAAGATGTGTCCACTGTCGTCGAGGCCAAAAAGAAAGAGTTTGTCGGAAGTGAAATCAAAGGGAAAAAGCTGGGTGTAGTCGGACTCGGCGCCATCGGTGTCCTCGTCGCGAACGATGCGCTGGCACTCGGCATGGACGTTGTCGCCTACGATCCATTCATTTCAGTCGACGCCGCATGGAGATTATCCCAGGACGTAAAAAGAGCGCATAATATCGAAGACGTATGGGCGCAATGTGACTTTGTCACATTCCACATCCCGCTTACGGATGAAACGAAGCACTTCGTGAATAATGACAGCTTCAGACGCATGAAGAAGGGCATCACCCTCCTGAATTTCTCGAGAGGGGAGCTTGTCGAAGAAAGTGCGCTCGGTGAAGCGTTAAACGCCGGCATCGTCAAAAAATACGTCACGGATTTCCCGAACGAATACGTATTGAAACTGGACAATGTCGTCCCGGTTCCCCACCTCGGCGCTTCAACCGTTGAATCGGAAGAAAACTGCGCCGTCATGGCGGCCAAACAGCTGAAAACCTATCTTGAAACAGGTAACATCAAACATGCAGTCAATCTGCCTGACGTGGAACTTCCGTACAGTGGGAAGATGCGTGTGACCGTGATGCATAAAAACATCCCGAACATGGTCGGGGGCATCACGACGACTTTATCCGGTTATGCGGTCAACATCGCCGACATGATCAACCGCAGTAAAAACACATGGGCCTACACGATGATCGACCTTGACCAAGAACTGACAGAAGAAGAGCAGAACGATGTGAAATCCAAATTGAAAGCCATCGACGGCGTCGTATCGGTTCGTCTCATCTAAAAAATATGACTAGAACTCCCTTAACCCGAGAAGAATGTGTAATAGACTAACTCGGATTAAGGGAGGTTTTCATTTATGCCAAGTGTATCCTATCAGGGATCGACTCTATTTTTCGAAGATATAGGAAAAGGGACACCGCTCGTATTCCTGCATCCACCTGGAATGGGGAGGGTTGTTTTTGACAAACAGCACACCCTCGCCAAGCAGTTCCGGCTGATTATCCCGGACTTGTCAGGACACGGGGATTCACCGTCCCTCAAGTCATTCGTAAGCCTCGACTCCTACGCGGAAGAAATCAACTTCATTCTCGATCACTTACAGATATCCACATGCGTTCTCATCGGCTATTCGGCAGGAGGAGTCATTGCGCAGGAGTTTGCATCTTTATATAAAAATAAAGTGAGCGCCCTTATCCTGATCGGGGCGTATCCGAAAGTGATACACAACAAACTGAAGCTGATGCATTTAGCAGGGATGAAACTGGTCCGTAACCATCCCGTCCGCCTCGCTAAAATCATTTCTAAAGCGCACACGAAAAGCAAGATGGAACGAAAAGAACTGCTTCTTCATATGAACAAGGCGAATCCTGAGATCTGGTACCATTTTTACAAGCAGTCCCTTCTTTATGACGGCATTGAAAAAATGAACCACTGCAAACTTCCGCTTCTCTTGATCTATGGAGAAAAATCGGATTGGCTGAACGATCAGATGGAGTGCTACAAGGATTGTCATCCAAAAAAGATCTATATCATCCCAGGAGCCTCCCACCAAATCCCGACCCTTCACCATGATGCACTCAATGCCATTTTGCTCGGGGAAGTGGAGGAGCTGCTGAAAAAGTAATGAATTGTTTCTTTTAAAGAGAAAAGGGTATAGTACTTCCCGGGACTATTATAATGAGAGGAGAATACTATGGGAATTCATCATTATTTCAAAAGTCTCTCGGACCTGGAGACGCTCGTCCGCTGTCCGGGACGTTTTAAATATCATGAACACAATGTGGCCAGTCATTCCTTCAAAGTGACCAAGATTTCTCAATTTCTCGGAACCGTCGAAGAACAGAATGGACAAGAAGTCGACTGGAAAGCTCTTTATGAAAAAGCACTGAACCATGACTATGCAGAATTGTTTACTGGTGACATCAAAACGCCTGTAAAATATGCTTCGGTGGAACTGCGTGATCTGTTCAGTCAGGTCGAAGATGAAATGGTTAAAAAATTCATCTCGACAGAATTTCCTCCACAATTTCAGGAAGTATACAGAGGACGTTTCAAAGAAGGCAAAGACGCATCATTGGAAGGGAAGATTCTGTCGGTAGCAGACAAAATCGACCTTTTATATGAATCATTCGGTGAAATCCAGAAAGGAAATCCCGATCCGTTATTCATGGAAATCTATCAGGGAGCATTGTCGACGATCGTGAGGTTCAAAGAACTCCAATGCGTCCAATACTTCCTGGAGTACATACTCCCTGACATGCTGTCTGAGAAGTTCATACCTCATAGTGAACTGAAGGAGCAGACGCAGCGATTGATCCAGGAAGGGGACGAATAGGGAGAAAATCCTTTCTTCTCAGATGCATTTTCGTTAAAATATGGTTATTCCCTTCAATTGAGGAGAGTGGATCGTGTCTAAATTCATACTGGGGATCTTTTTACCGGGATTGCTCGTGGTTCTGTTCACCAGGGTCACCTACAATCATTATGTCGGACTAATACTTACCGTAGCACTGATTGCTGCATCTGTTTATAAAGGATATACAGATTCCTGGTGGCTGATCGTGGTCGACGCCGCATCATTGACCATCGGATTCTGGTACAGCAATCAAATGATGACAAAAGCAAGAAAAAATGCCTGAACACTGTGGATGAAGCGGTGTTCAGGCATTTTTCTTGTGGATTGTGGATAAGTTGTGTCGTTATGTGCATAAGTAGGTCGGGAAATAAATTATCCACATTATGAATGCGTGTTCATACACAATGCTCACAAGTCAGTTACTTTTTTGTGGATGAAAATGGTGTTTTCCACATTACACAACAACTTATACACATAGTTATTCACAACCTGTGTGTATTTCTTTTTAAAAACAATCCATCCATCTGATAAAGGGTTACGTGTTTAAAAAAATTTCACTTATCCATAAAATTGAAATAAAAGTCGGTTCCAGCGGTTGATTGAAGTGCAAGACGGAGACTCCTGCGGGAAATGTGACTAATGTGAGACGTGTCCAGCTATAGGGCTTAGAGGCACATGTCATAAGTCAAACCGTCCAAGAAGGCAAAGAACGCCTTCGTGGTCGATTCGCCTTATGCCAACCGCCTCTGAGCGAAGCCCCTCCGCTTTTCTGACCCGCAGGATCGTAAGCGACGAGGAGGCTCACGGGTCACCCGCGGAAAGCGAAGTCTTTCACGGAAATCATAAGCGGTATAAATAAACGAACTTTTGTTCGCTTTTTATTGGTTATTCCTGTATGAGATGTGGTAGAATGTGTATAGATGAATGGACTGTGTTTATTATGTGAATAAATAGGTAAATAACAAGGTACGGATCCTTTATTATAGGAGGTTTCACGGTGAAGGAACAATTTGAGTTAAAGTCCAAATATAAGCCGGAGGGCGATCAGCCCAAGGCGATTGACAGATTGGTTCAGGGTGTTAATGAAGGGAAACGTCATCAGACGCTCCTCGGGGCGACAGGTACCGGTAAGACCTTTACCGTTTCCAACGTGATTCAGAAAGTAGAGAAACCGACGCTGATCATTGCCCACAATAAGACACTTGCCGGACAACTCTACAGCGAATTCAAGGATTTCTTCCCTGATAATGCCGTCGAGTATTTCGTCAGCTACTACGATTATTATCAGCCTGAGGCCTATGTTCCTCAAACCGATACATTTATAGAAAAAGACGCGAGTATCAATGATGAGATCGATAAACTCCGCCATTCGGCTACATCGGCTTTATTTGAGCGGAGAGATGTCATCATCATTGCCTCCGTATCCTGCATATACGGGTTGGGTAACCCGGAAGAATACCGTGAGCTTGTCCTCTCCCTGCGTACAGGGATGGAAATCGAACGAAACCAGCTTTTAAGGAAGCTTGTGGATATCCAATATGAACGAAACGATATCGACTTCCAGCGCGGAACATTCCGTGTGCGCGGCGACGTTGTGGAAATCTTCCCGGCTTCGCGCGACGAACATTGTATGCGCGTGGAGTTCTTTGGGGATGAGATCGACCGTATCCGAGAGGTCGATGCACTGACCGGTGAAATCATGGGAGACCGTGATCACGTCGCCATATTCCCGGCATCCCATTTCGTAACACGCGAAGAAAAGATGAAGGTCGCGATTAAAAATATCGAAAAAGAACTGGAAGAGCAGTTAGCGATCATGAAAGAAGACGGGAAGCTCCTCGAAGCTCAGCGTCTCGAACAGAGAACACGCTACGATCTCGAAATGATGCGTGAAATGGGCTTCTGCTCAGGGATCGAAAACTATTCCCGTCATCTGACGCTGAGACCTCCAGGTTCTACACCATACACGCTGCTCGATTATTTTCCCGATGATTTCATGATCGTCGTCGATGAGTCCCATGTGACACTCCCCCAGATCAGGGGGATGTTCAACGGTGACCAGGCACGTAAAAAGGTGCTCGTCGACCATGGCTTCCGTCTGCCTTCTGCAATGGACAACCGGCCGCTGCGATTCGAAGAATTTGAAGAGAAAGTACAGCAGCTTCTATACGTTTCAGCAACACCGGGGCCGTATGAACTTGAACACAGCCCTGAAATGATCGAGCAGATCATCCGTCCGACCGGGCTGTTGGACCCTATTATTGAAGTGCGTCCGATTGAAGGGCAGATTGATGACCTTCTCGGCGAAATCAATGAACGAATCGAGAAGAATGAGCGTGTACTCATCACGACATTGACAAAGAAAATGTCAGAGGATCTTTCCGCTTATTTAAAAGAGATCGGCATCAAGGTTCAATACCTGCACTCTGAAATCAAGACGCTCGAGCGAATTGAGATTATCCGTGATCTCCGTCTCGGGAAATTTGATGTGCTGGTAGGCATCAACTTACTCCGTGAAGGACTCGATATCCCCGAGGTGTCACTGGTATCGATTCTCGACGCAGACAAAGAAGGATTCCTGCGTTCCGAACGTTCACTCATCCAGACGATTGGCCGTGCCGCACGTAACTCGAACGGTAAGGTAATCATGTACGCGGATAAGATGACTGATTCGATGCAGAAAGCGATCGATGAAACGAAGCGCCGTCGTGAAATCCAAGAGGAATACAATGAGAAACACGGGATCACACCGACGACGATCCAAAAAGAAATCAGAGATGTCATCCGTGCGACACATGCCGCAGAAGAAGCAGGGGTTTATGAGGGGAAAGAGACGAAAGTATCAAATATGTCCAAACCGGAGAGACAAAAACTTATTGCTAGCTTAGAAGTGGAAATGAAAGAAGCAGCCAAGGCGCTCGACTTTGAACGTGCAGCCCAGCTTCGCGACACCATTCTTGAGCTAAAGGCGGAAGGATGAAACAGGAATGGCCAAAGACCAAATTATCGTACAAGGAGCAAGAGCTCATAATTTAAAAAATATAGATATCAAAATTCCGAGAGATAAGCTGGTCGTCCTGACCGGTTTATCCGGGTCCGGGAAGTCCTCCCTTGCATTTGACACAATCTACGCTGAGGGACAGAGACGTTATGTCGAGTCGCTGTCAGCATATGCACGTCAATTCCTGGGACAGATGGATAAGCCCGATGTCGATTCAATCGAAGGATTATCGCCGGCGATTTCAATCGATCAGAAAACGACAAGCAAAAATCCCCGTTCAACAGTTGGAACGGTCACTGAAATTTATGATTATCTGCGTCTGTTATTTGCACGTGTCGGGAAACCGATCTGCCCGAATCATGGCATCGAAATCTCTTCCCAGACGATCGAGCAGATGGTCGACAGGATTCTTGAATACCCGGAACGCACAAAGCTCCAGGTGCTTGCACCTGTCGTGTCCGGACGCAAAGGGACCCATGCCAAGACACTTGAAGACATCAAGAAGCAAGGGTTCGTCCGTGTCCGTGTAAACGGCGAGGTACAGGATCTTGGAGAAGAGATCAAGCTTGAAAAAAATAAAAAGCATACCATCGAAGTCATCATTGACCGTATCGTCGTAAAAGAAGGTGTGGCAGCGCGATTATCCGATTCATTGGAAACGGCTCTCCGTCTGGCAGAGGGCCAGGTCGTCATCGATGTGATCGGCGAGGAAGAGCTCCTGTTCAGTGAACATCATGCCTGCCCGTATTGCGGATTCTCGATCACTGAGCTTGAGCCCAGAATGTTCTCCTTCAACAGTCCTTTCGGAGCATGTCAAAGCTGTGACGGGCTGGGGACAAAGCTTGAGGTGGACAAAGAGCTGGTCATCCCGAATTGGGACCGCACCCTTAATGAGCACGCGGTTGCCCCTTGGGAGCCGACGAGCTCACAATATTATCCATCCCTGCTGAAAGCGGTCTGTGATCACTACAGCATCCCGATGGATGTTCCCGTCAAGGATATTCCGAAAGATAAAATGGATAAGATCCTGAAAGGCTCCGGCAAAGATGAGATCTATTTCCGTTACGAAAATGACTTTGGTCAAGTGCGCGAAAACTATCTTCGCTTTGAAGGGGTCATGAAAAATATAGAGCGCCGTTACCGCGAAACAAGCTCGGACTATATCCGGGAGCAGATGGAGAAGTACATGGCGCAGCAGGACTGCCCGACTTGTAACGGCCACCGCCTGAAAGAAGAAAGCCTTGCCGTGAAGGTGGACTCCCTTCACATCGGGGAAGTCACTGCATTTTCCATCGAGGAAGCGGATCATTTCTTTGCCCAGCTTGAACTTTCCGAAAAAGATATGAAAATCGCAAGACTGATCCTGAGGGAGATCCGGGAACGTCTCGGTTTCCTTGTGAATGTAGGTCTTGATTATCTGACGTTAAGCCGTGCTGCAGGAACCCTTTCCGGAGGGGAAGCACAACGGATCCGTCTCGCGACTCAAATCGGATCCCGACTGACAGGGGTATTGTATATCCTGGACGAGCCATCCATCGGACTTCATCAGCGGGACAACGACCGATTGATTGATACACTTAAAAATATGCGTGATATCGGAAACACGTTGATTGTCGTCGAGCATGATGAGGATACGATGCTGGCAGCCGACTACCTTATCGATATCGGTCCCGGGGCAGGCGTACACGGCGGAGAAGTCATTTCAGCCGGAACACCCCATGAAGTCATGGATGACAAAAATTCATTGACAGGACAATATTTATCTGGAAAGAGATTCATCCCGCTTCCTCAGGAAAGACGCAAGCCGGATGGAAGATATCTTGAAATTGTCGGCGCCAAGGAAAACAACTTGAACAACGTGAAAGCAAAGTTTCCGCTCGGTGTCTTTACAGCGGTCACAGGCGTTTCCGGTTCCGGAAAGAGTACGCTGATCAATGAGATCCTTCACAAATCCCTGGCGCAAAAACTTCATAATGCCAAAACCAAACCTGGTGAGCATAAAGAAGTAAAGGGAATTGACCATCTCGAAAAAGTCATCGATATCGATCAGTCACCGATCGGGCGTACCCCCAGATCGAATCCGGCCACCTACACAGGCGTATTCGATGATATCCGGGATGTATTTGCGACAACCAATGAAGCCAAGGTGCGCGGGTATAAAAAAGGACGCTTCAGCTTCAACGTAAAAGGCGGAAGATGTGAAGCCTGCCGCGGAGACGGGATCATCAAGATCGAAATGCACTTCCTGCCGGACGTGTATGTCCCATGTGAAGTATGTCATGGAAAACGATACAATCGTGAAACGCTTGAAGTGAAATATAAGGATAAGAATATTGCGGACGTTCTTCAAATGACAGTCGAAGATGCAGTGAAGTTCTTCGAAAACATCCCGAAAATCAAACGGAAGCTTCAAACGATCTTTGATGTCGGGTTGGGCTACATCACACTTGGCCAGCCTGCGACGACCCTGTCAGGAGGAGAAGCGCAGCGTGTAAAACTGGCATCCGAGCTGCATCGCCGTTCAACGGGCCGCTCCCTTTACATCCTGGATGAACCGACAACCGGTCTTCATGTCGATGACATCTCACGCCTGCTGACCGTACTTCAGCGCCTCGTTGAAAACGGGGATACCGTGCTCGTCATCGAACACAACCTTGACGTCATCAAAGCGGCCGACTACATTGTCGACCTCGGACCAGAAGGCGGAGACAAAGGCGGCACCATCATCGCCAGCGGAACCCCGGAAAAAGTGGCAGAAGCCAAAGGTTCCTATACCGGTAAGTACCTGAAGCCGATTCTTGAACGCGACCGCGAACGGATGAAGAAAAAAATCCGTGAGAAGGAAGAAGTAACGAGTTAATATCAATCAATCGAGAGCTGGAGAAATCCGGCTCTTTTTTGGTCTTGTTAAAGGTTTTGGTGATTTAGCTGGCTCAAGCAGTTGATTGGAGTGGAAGACGAAGACTCCTGCGGGAGAAGTGGCCAATGTGAGACCCCGGAAGCGAAGCTGAGGAGGCTCACGGGTCACCCGCGGAAAGCGAAGTCTTCCACGGGAATCAACAGCGGCATTCAAAAATGGATGATGTAAATGGACATCCAATAAAAAACAAAACACACCTCCATACCGACAAAAACTCAGACCTAAGATGGAGTAAAAAGAAGAGTGTCCTATGAGAAAATGATCACAGAAGGAAATTTCAAAGAATGAAACCTTTTCAGAAACGTATCGTAAATAATAGTAAAGGAGATGATGAAGATGGAGACCAACAAGATATTATCAGCGCTTTGCTATTTTAGTATATTTTTTGCAGGATTCATTTTTCCAATCATTGTTTATTTCATTACAGATAACCCGCATGTGAAAAAGGATGCCAAGGCGGCATTGATTTCTCACATCATACCACTAATCGCCATTCCGCTTATATTTGCAGGCATCTTTTTAGACATTGGGATTTTTGCCACGGGCTCAGGACTTCCGGTCTTTTTCTTCCTGATGATCGGTTTGTTCATATTGATCAATATCGTCATTGTCATTTGGAATGTGTACAAAGGAATCAAAGTACTTCTATAAAGAACTAATGATAAGGGGATGAAAAGTTATGAATGAAGAACGCAAACGAATTCTCGATATGGTGGAAAAAGGGACGCTGACTGCCCAGGAAGCATTGACGCTTCTGGAAGCCCTCGATAAGAAAACCGAGCCTGCAGGGGAAAAAGAAAAGGATTTCCTTGATGAATTCGTGTCCATTTTTCAGGATGAGAAGAAGGGTGACACCAGCAACAGCTATAAATCAGACAAAACAAAGGATAAACTTCTTGATTTCATGAATACCGCTTTTTCTAAAATTAAGAACTTCGACTTTGACTTCCAGTGGAATCAGTCGGTTGAGGTATCCCACGTCTTCCAGCAGCCGAACACAGCATTCAAAAAGGTGGATATCGATGTTGCGAATGGGAAAGTGGAACTGATTCCTTGGGATGGTGAAGAAGTAAGGGTCGAATGCCAGGCAAAGGTATACCGCACGGAAGATCGTGAAGAAGCACGCAAGCAGTTCATGGAGAACACCTCCTTCGCGGTTGATGAAGAGACCCTCTATTTCTCCACTCAGCTGAAATGGATGAAGGTTGACTCGAAATTGTATATACCGAAGCACCAGTATGAAAAGGTTTCGGTACGGTTGTTCAACGGCGGTCTGATAGCCGATCATATAGATGCCGACGATTTTCGTGCCAAATCGGCAAACGGAAAAATTCAGATCGATCATCTGACAAGCAAAAAAGCAGAGGTCGAAACATCGAACGGAGCCATCACAATTTTGAACGTCAAAGCCGAAAAAGTCGAAGCAGAATCCATCAACGGGAAAGTCAAGGTTGAAGGGGATATTCAGTATACGGATGCCCAATCCCTGAACGGTAACATCGTCTGCGCCATCACCGGCACAAAAGCCGACACGCTGCACGCCAAAACCGTAACAGGCAATGTCGACCTCTACGTACCCGGAACCATCAACATCGCTGGTGAAGCCAAATCAAATCTTGGCGGATTCAAAGTGGAGCTCGAAGGAATCGACGTCGTCGAGGAAAAAAATGAAGTCGTACAAAAGCATATCCGCTTCAACCGCAGGACAGATGCCGAAGAAAAACTTCACCTGTTTGCAGAAACGAAAACCGGTTCTGTCCTCATCAAAAAGACAGAGGACAGGAATGAAGGTAACGTGTAAAGATTCCCCTTCAAATCGTTTAAGCTCAATATAGAGGGGAATAAATGAAAGAAGAGACGTTGTCCTTTTGTAAAAATAGAAGTCTCTCAACAATTTCTCCCTAGAGTGGATTGGAGCTGCAGGCACTTGACTCCTGCGGGAAAAGCGGAACAGGTGAGACCTGTCCAGTTCCGGCGGCTAGCCCCTCGAGGTCATAAGCTAAATGGTCCAAGAAAGCAAAATACGCCTTCCCGGCCCATTCATCTTATGCTTGTCGGGGCTGGGCGAGCCTCCTCCGCTTTTCTACCCGCAGGCAAAGCCGAGGAGGCTCACCGGCCGCCCGCGGAAAGCAAGTGCCTGCAGCGGAAAGAAACGGTCTGCGTTAAATACCGGAAATAACTGCGCAACTGTCATCTTTTTGCGGAAACAAATCATTCTTTCCTCATAAAAAAGGGCGGGGAGAAGAATGTTAAGAAGGACAACGCATAAGATGAGAAGGAAGGGTTTTCTATGAAAAAACAATTAGTACGCTCAAGATCTAATCGTAAGTTCGCCGGGGTCCTCGGCGGGTTATCCCGATTCACAGGAATTGATGCGACCATTCTGCGAGTGATCTTCATTATTTTATTAATTCCCACGGGATTCTTTCCGCTGGTCGTCGTGTACGGCTTAATGGCCTTTGTGCTGCCGAATGAGGAGGAAGCCATCAGAGAATGAGATGGATTGTTGGGATCTTAATCAACGCAGTGATTTTTGTGGCATTGGCAGGTTTTTTTGACGGATTTAACGTGTCAGGATTCGGCTCGGCGATTATCGCAAGCTTTATCTTATCGATACTGAACGTATTGATCCGCCCGATCCTGATCCTCCTGACCCTGCCGGTAACCATTCTGACACTTGGATTGTTTCTGTTCGTCATCAATGCAGTAACCCTGCTGCTGACAGACGGAATCATGGGGGACGCATTTGAATTATCAGGGTTCGGAATGGCGTTTCTGGCATCAATCATCCTGTCGCTTGCCAATCTGATCATTCAAAAATCTGTGTTAGAACCTCGTAAAGAGAAATGAACTCCGGTCAATTGACTGGAGTTTTTCTTTTTATGGAAAAAAGAGGATTTTTCCTTCGGTAACTAGAAATAGTTGGAAAGAAGAGGAGGAATCAACCATGAAAGTGACATCATCAAGTATTACAGGTTTAAAAAATTGTGAAGTCCCTTATCGCGTATTAAGCACATCGGATAACCCGGTCGGTCTCGCCATTTTCTTTCCAGGGATCGGGTACACCGTTATGGGGCCGCTTCTGCACTACCCGACGGGCATGTTCCTGAGCGAAGGATGGGATGTACTGCATATTAATTATCACTACAATTCAGATGAATTAAAAGAGATGACCGACCAGGAATTTGATGAAATGCTGTTAAGTGATTGTAAAACCGTGATCGATATCGCGTTAGAAGCTAAAACATATGAATCCTACTGCCTATTGGCCAAATCCCTCGGAACCATCCCGCTCAGAAATGAGCTGAAACGGGAAGCCTTTAAAGACGCTGCAGCCATCTGGCTGACCCCCTTATTAAAAGAGGAAATGGTCTACAAGGCAATGAAGGAGACTAACCATAAAGGACTCTGCTTCATAGGTGACCGCGATCCCCATTACCTTGAGGAAAGAATTGAAGAACTATCCTCAAACCAACAATTGAAACTCCACCTGATCCCAGACGCCAACCACAGCCTGGAACATGACTTTCACGTCCTCAATTCCATGGACATCCACAAAAGCATCATGACGGCAATAGAGTCATTTATAAAAAAAGTATAGCCCTGGGCTATGTTTTTTTATTTGTATCTCCCTTGCCGCTTGTAGTTTTTGTGAAAAGTGGACTTACCCTCTATAAAGGGTTCGTTCCAGCGGTTGATTGGAGTACAAGACGAAGACTCCTGCGGGAAAAGTAGCCAATGTGAGACTTGTCTAGCTCTGGCGGCTAGCCCCTCGAGGTCATAAGCTGAATGGTCCAAGAAGGCAAAAGGCGCCTTCCCGTCCCATTCATCTTATGCTTGTCGGGGCTGAACAAGCCGCCTGCGCTTTTCTGACCCGCAGGCGAAGCCGAGGAGGCTCACGGGCTACCCGCGGAAAGCGAAGTCTTGCACGGAAATCAAAAGCGGTATTAAAAGAGTTTTGTTATGTTAAAGCGTGGCCACTTCCATAAGAACTGACGCGCTTGCGCTTTTCCTCATAATTGCTAAAATAGGTAAGAGTAGAAAAGATTCGAAGAGCGAACGAAAATGGTTATAGAATAGAAGGAGGAGCTTGCTTTGGCAAAGGTTCGAACGAAAGATATACAGGAAAAATTCAACTTGGAACTTGTGGGCGGAGAAGATGGATTACATAGACCGATCACCACAAGTGACATATCACGGCCGGGACTCGAGATGGCAGGCTATTTTAACTATTATCCTGCAGAACGGGTTCAACTGCTTGGTAAGACGGAGCTTTCATTCTTGGACCTGCTCGATGCAGCAGAACGCAAGCGGAGAATGGAGGCACTGTGCACAGATATCACACCGGGGATCATCATTTCCCGAGACCTGGAGATACCGGATGAACTTGTGGAAGCTGCGAACCGAACATCCGTCCCGGTTATGCGGTCCTCAATGAAAACAACCCGTTTTTCCTCGAGGCTGACCAACTATCTGGAAAGCAAGCTCGCTCCTACAACAGCGGTACATGGTGTGCTCGTGGATATTTACGGGGTAGGGGTGCTCATCACAGGGAAGAGCGGCGTCGGTAAAAGTGAAACAGCACTTGAATTGGTGAAGCGTGGACATCGCCTTGTTGCCGATGACTGCGTTGAGATTCGTCAGGAAGATATGGATACCCTGATCGGGACCTCACCTGACCTGATTGAACATCTGCTTGAAATCCGTGGACTAGGCATCATCAATGTCATGACTCTCTTCGGTGCCGGAGCTGTACGTAACTATAAACGCATAACCCTCTGCATCAACCTTGAGCTCTGGGATCAGAAGAAACAGTATGATCGACTTGGACTTGAGGAAGAGAAAATGAAAATCATCGATACGGATATTACAAAATATACCGTACCCGTTCGTCCCGGACGAAACTTAGCGGTCATCATCGAAGTGGCGGCGATGAACTTCCGTCTGAAACGGATGGGTGTGAATGCAGCCGAGCAGTTCACGAACCGCCTTTCTGAAGTCATCGAAGACGGCGTAAACGAAGATATCTAATAGAGATTTCAACTTTATGAACAAAGGAGCGAAACCATGAACCAAACGATCACACCCATTGATCCAATTGCATTCCAGCTTGGACCATTGCAGGTACACTGGTACGGCGTCATCATCGGAATGGGAATTGCACTAGGATTATATTTAGCGATATCGGAAAGCAAGCGGCTAGGGCTTCACCCTGATACGTTTGTCGATTTACTTGTTTGGGCGATCCCGATCGCCATCCTTTCTGCAAGAGCGTATTATGTCATTTTCGAATGGGATTATTATTCTCAAAATCCCGGGGATATCATTAAAGTATGGAACGGCGGGATCGCGATTCATGGAGCATTGATCGGGTCCGTGATCACCGCGATTGTGTTCGCAAAAATAAAAGGGATTTCCTTCTGGAAACTTGCTGATATTGCAGCGCCGAGTATCATCCTGGGTCAGGCGATCGGCCGCTGGGGGAACTTCATGAACCAGGAAGCTCATGGAGGAGATGTGACGCGTGCCTTCTTGGAGAATCTTTATCTTCCGCAATTCATCATTGATCAGATGTACATAAATGGAGCCTATTACCACCCGACGTTCCTGTATGAATCTCTGTGGAATTTTGCCGGCTTCGTTCTTCTCTTGATTTTAAGAAGAAAAGTGAACCTGCGCCGCGGTGAATTATTCCTGTCCTATGTGATCTGGTATTCGATCGGCCGTTTCTTTGTTGAAGGAATGAGAACGGACAGCCTGATGCTGACGGAATATTTGCGGGTCGCACAAGTCATTTCACTTGTTCTGATTGCAGTGGCTGCTGTACTGATCATTTATAGAAGGAAGTCAGGTATGGCACGCCATTCCTATAACGATAAAAGCAATGAAGAAGTGAATATGTAAATTGAGTTTGAAGGGGAATAAGCGGAACTCCTGTCGGATAAATGAGCCGGCCAACCGGTTCGTTCACGGTCAGGGGGCTCCGCATTCCTTTTATACGTTAACAGAGCTAATAGATAAGGGGAGAAGAGAGAATGTGGATGTCATCGATTAAAAATGGCGGCCTGACAGGCTTAAAGACAACATGGTCCCTGGGAAAAGTCATTTTTCCCATCACACTGATTGTATTTGTATTGCAATACACTCCTGTCCTGCCGTGGGTGATGGAAAAAATATCGCCCTTCATGAAGCTGATCGGCCTGTCGGGTGACGCCGCCATTCCCCTTGTCCTAGGAAATTTCCTTAACCTGTACGCAGGTATAGCGGGTATCCTGTCACTTGATTTGACCGTCAAGGAAGTCTTCATCATTGCGGTCATGCTGTCGTTTTCCCATAACCTATTGATCGAATCGACGGTTGCCGCCAAAGTCGGGGTGAAAATCTGGCTGATTGTCACCGTACGGATTGGACTCGCGCTCATCTCGGCAGTCGTCATCAACCTGTTATGGAAGGGCGGATCCGAGATGGCCCAATATGGCATGATGCCCCCGCAGCAGGCAGAGCCTGAGGGATGGGGAGAAATCCTTTTACTTGGACTTGAAAAAGCGGGTTACGGTGTGCTTCAGCTGGCGCTGATCGTCATCCCGCTCATGGTCATCATCCAGATCATGAAAGACTTGGGGTGGATGGAAGTCTTTTCGCGCTGGCTAGCACCTGCAACACGAGCGCTGGGGATGAATGCCAACACGTCGACGACGATGGTCGCTGGACTCGTCATCGGCCTTGCCTACGGGGCAGGCGTCATGATCCAGGCCGTGAAAGAGGACGGCGTGAGCAAAAAGGACGTCACGATTGCCTTCATCTTCCTCGTTTCCTGCCACGCAGTCGTCGAGGATACGCTGATTTTCATACCGCTTGGCATCCCGGTACTGCCGCTCTTGATCATCCGACTCGTCACGGCGATTGTGTTGACGATGGCGGTAGCGTATTTCTGGAACCGCGCTGATGCAAAAAAAGAAAGGAAGAATCACTATGAGCAAAATTACAACAGTATTATTTGACCTGGACGGAACACTGATCAACACAAATGATCTGATTATCTCTTCCTTCCTTCACACCTTGAATCATTACTATCCGGATCAGTACACCGAAAGAGATGTGCTTCCATTCATGGGCCCTCCACTGGAGGAATCTTTCGGGGGATTGAATCCGGATAAAGTCGATGAAATGTGTGCCCATTACCGAGCATTCAACCATGAGCACCATGACGAGCTTGTCACCGGGTTTGAAGGCGTCTACGAAACCGTTGAAACGCTGTACAAACAAGGCTATCAGCTCGCGATCGTATCGACGAAAGTGCGAGATGTCGTCCTGAAAGGGCTTGATTTGATGAATCTCCGCCAATTTTTCGACGTGGTGATCACACTTGATGAAGTGGAGAACGCGAAGCCTCATCCCGAACCGATCGAGAAAGCCCTGATTGAACTGGGCGCTTCACCCCAGGAAGCGATCATGGTCGGAGACAATCACCATGACATCCTGGCAGGTAAAAATGCGGGAGTCCTCTCTGCTGGTGTCGCGTGGAGTGCGAAAGGCCGCGAGCATCTTGCCCACTACGAACCTGACTTCATGCTCGAAACGATGCCTGACCTATTGAAGGTGGTCGGAGTGCCGACAGCATGAGAAGAACGACACGCTACCCGGTATCAGGAGCCAACTCACTCTGGCATGTCTATAAAACCGTGCCATTCGGGAAAGTCGTCAAGAATTTCATCGTCATTCAGGCAGCGCGCTACACCCCGTTCCTCGGAATGAAGAACTGGCTGTACAAAACGTTCCTGAGAATGAACATCGGGGACCAGACATCCTTCGCCCTCATGGTCATGCTCGACGTCATGTTCCCTGAAAAGATCTCCGTCGGCAAGAACACCGTCATCGGCTACAACACAACGATTCTCGCCCACGAGTACCTGATCAAAGAATACCGTCTCGGTGAAGTGGAAATCGGATCGGAAGTCATGATCGGGGCGAATACGACGATTCTGCCAGGGGTAAAAATCGGCGACGGAGCCATTGTATCGGCCGGCACCCTTGTCCATAAAGACGTGCCGCAGGGAGCGTTTGTCGGAGGAAACCCCATGCGTGTCATTTATACCAAAGAAGAACTCGCCGAACGCTGGCGGGATGATGAGATTTACGGGGTAAGAACGGAGAAATAAGTGAATCCTTCATTTTTAGTTCGCCTATAGATCAGCGCTCGTACACCCATTAAAATAAAAAAAAGTGATCCCTTGGAATGCTAAGAAGCATAAAGGGATCACTTTTTTAATTGCCTAAGTTGATTTCATTCAAATGAAACGCCCACTTGACTGTGCTCCAATAACCATACTCACCCAAACACATTGAAAATAGCCAGACCGCTTGGCGCCGTATAAAGTCCTGTGCTGACTTGTCCTATACGTACAGGGGATTCAGGAGTAGAAATATCGTACAATTCCACAGTATCTTCATAGTAATTGGAAACATATAGAGTCGTTTCGTTTATGGCCAGTCCGACAGGAGCATTTAAATTCCCATTAAATGTGCCCGTATGGACCGGCTCGGTCGGTGACGATATGTCATAGATTTCTACTGTGTTACCCTCGTGATTCGCTACATAAAGAATGTCCCTGTACACGAGCATATAGAGGGGATTGTTCAAGTTGGCACCATTAAATTCTCTCAGTCTGACTGGATTTACTGGATCGGAAATATCATAGATGGCAATGGTATTTCTCGTACCGTCAGCTACATAAAGGATCGTTCCCGTAACCGCCAATCCATGAGGAAAGCTGAAGTTTTCCCCATTGAACTCACCTTGACGCACAGGATTTGCAGGAGTGGAAATATCATAGATTTCAACTGTTTTTTCAGATTGGTTCGCGACATATAGAGTGTTACCTGTAATGGCCAAAGCAGAGGGGCTGTCCAGGTTCCCCGCATTAAATTCACCGATATTGACAGGATTCACAGGGTCGGCCAAGTCATAGATTTCAACCTTATCCGCAGACTGGTCTGCTACATAAAGAACTCTTCCCGTAATCGCTAAAGCGGAAGGAGAAAGGAATTGATTGCTGTTGAATTCTCCTACTTGTATCGGAGCGGTTGGATTAGAAGCATCGAAAATCGCCACACTCCTGCCCCAGTTGTTGGCAACATAAAGGATTCTGGATCCAGCCGTTAAAGGGGGGCGGGTCTGCATACCCTCCAAAATCGTTCTTAATTTAGCGTGCAGAACTCGTTCATGTCTTGTTACCGATCTCAATATTTCGTCGATGGAACGATTTAAGTCAATCAAGTTCGAAATAGCGGCCCCTGGATGCCGATTCCCCTGTAAGCCGGCGGCAGCTGCCCTTAGCACTTCAGCTTCAGCGTTGATCAGGTTCCCCAAACTCCTCTCCTGATGGGCAACCGAAGCTAGAAGCAGATGAAAAGCTTCATCTCGATCAATGCTGGTCGGGGGAGTCTTCTTTGGTTTGTCAGATAAAGACAATAGTATTCACCTCTTTTTCTTATTAATTCTCTATATATTATGGTGAGTGCTTGGAATTGGACCGGCTTGTATCATATAGGCAAAGAATGATTGTTTTCCTTTGTTAAAGATTGATGTTGTTCTAACCGATACCAGCTGTTGATTGGAGTGGAAGACGAAGACTCCTGCGGGAAAAGTAGCTAATGTGAGACCCCACAGGGAGGGTACGACCGAGGAGGCTCACGGGCTACCCGCGGAAAGCGAAGTCTTCCACGGAGATCAACAGCGGAGTTTAACAGACGATTACAATAAATTAGCTATTCCCCCTCTCCTTAATCTGTTATAAAGTAAGAACAGAGACAAACTGGGGGGCATGGGATATGAATTGGAATGATTGCATCGAGAGAACAAATACGCACTCTGTTAAATGGTCGTTTCCTGAAGAAGATGTGATACCGATGTGTATTGCAGACATGGATTTTCAAGTATCGCCGGCGATTGTCGAGGCACTCAATCAGAAAGCGCATCACGGGATATATGGCTATACCACTTTTAGCAGCCGGTATTTTGAATCGATCGTCTCTTGGTGGGAAAAGCGATTCGATATGGAGATATACAAAGATTGGATATGCTTCAGCCCAGGGATCATACCTGGGATAAATGTTTTGCTATCCGTACTGACGGAACCGGGTGACGGTGTCATCATCCAGGATCCCGTTTATTATCCTTTTTACAGTACGATTGAAAACCACGGCTGTTCGGTTTTGAAAAATACACTGCTATACCAGGACGGATTCTACTCGATTGATTTTGACGATTTAGAAGAGAAGGCCCGGAAGCCTGAAACAAAGGTCCTTATTCTCTGCAGTCCCCATAACCCTGTCGGCAGGGTGTGGACAATTGAAGAAATAGAGAGAATCGGCGACATCGCTAAACGTCATCATCTATGGATCATCTCGGATGAAATGCATGGGGACCTGGTCTACGAAGGGTATGAGCACAAGCCGCTTTTTAAAGTGGGTGAAAGCTTTTTAGAAAACAGCATCCTTTGTGCAGCACCAAGTAAAACCTTTAATATAGCGGGACTTCAAACGTCGATCCTCCTCATTCCCAACAAGGAACTGAGGGAAAAGTATAATGAAAAGCTTACCGGTTATGGGCTGATGAGACCGAATGTGTTCGGAATTGAAGGAACCATTGCCGCATATGAAGAAGGCGAACCCTGGTTAAATGAGCTGCTTATGGTACTCGAAGATAATAAGCAGTACGTCCTCAATTATTTGGAACAACACCTTCCAGAACTGAAAGCGATCGTCCCGCAGGCAACTCATCTGATCTGGATCGATTGCAGCGAGTTGGATATGTTAGGTGAGGACCTTTGCATGTTCTTCCTTGAGAAAGCCCGGGTCAAATTCGACGAAGGCTTCAAGTTTGGTGAATGCGGGCAATCCTTTGTGCGAATGAACATCGCATGTCCGAAAGAACGGATTGATATGGCTTTGAGAAGGATGAACCATGCTGTTCTGGAGCATCGGAGGATAGTGAAATGACCATTTAATTTGAAGGCATAATATGAATTCATGAAATGGATTGAAAACTGAAAAATAGGGGAAAAGACAAAGATAGATTGAGAAAATCTGTTTTTGTCTTTTTTGTTATATTAAAAGGCTTGGCGGTTCATTATGCAAATGGTCATTTCCAAGTTCATATTAGACTTGAAAATGACAAATCAGGATCATTTTCATTCGTTGGACGATGAAAACGGGTTGGGAGCAGAGTTTACTTGGTGGGCATTTGAAAATTGCGTTGCTTTTATTAATAATTGCGCCGGTTTTTCAGGAATTGCGCCAGAAAAAATTAATTGCGCCAGAATTCTTGTAATTGCGCTACTTTTGGGTTTATTGCGCAAGAATCTCATTTATTGCGCAACTTGTCGAAAAATCGTGAATCGTATGCCCCGCGTTCCAACTTCACCACCTGTGGAATTTTCTCTCGACCCACACCCGCCCAGCCCCTCTCCTCAACCCAATCCCCGCCAAAAAAATCCGCTCACAACGGTTGACGAATAAAACAAGAAAAGCTACACTACTAATAACTTTATTTTATTAGCACATTAGCGAACTAAAGGATTTCGGAATAATCAACTATTAGTAAAGCCCTTTTGATAGGGGAAAATAAATCAATATTCAATTTGCCAAAGGTGGTTCTTATGACAAAGCTATTCATGTTCGAGAAGCCGTTGGGAATGAGAGACACATTTCCTGATTTATATGAGATAAAAGATGGCACGAAAAAGAAAATGGAAGGTGCGATGAAGCGCTGGGGCTACAAATTCATCGAAACACCTTCGCTTGAGTACTACGAAACGGTGGGGGATGCATCTGCCATCCTCGATCAGCAGCTTTTCAAACTGCTCGATCAGCAGGGACACACACTCGTTTTGAGACCGGATATGACTGCACCTATTGCCCGTATCGCAGCATCGAAGCTCCTTAATGATCAGACGCCGCTTAGACTGGCCTACTCAAACAGCGTATTCCGAGCACAGCAGCGGGAAGGCGGCCGCCCGGCAGAATTCGAACAGGTGGGCATCGAATGCATCGGGGATGACTCCGTCAGTGCGGACGCTGAAGTGATTGCCCTCATGGTTTCTGTTTTAAAAGAAGCAGGACTTGAGAATTTTAAACTATCGGTCGGCCATATCGGCTTTGTCCAGGAACTCTTCACACAAATCGTCGGCACTGAAGAGAGAGCCAATACATTAAGAAGATTTTTATATGAGAAAAACTATGTGGGATACCGACAGCATGTGAATGAACTGACGCTTTCCTCAATCGATAAACAGAGATTGTTCAGTTTTTTGAAACTGAGAGGCTCGGAGAATGTGCTGAGTGAAGCGCACTCCCTTTTGGAAGGGGAAAAAGGACTTCAGGCCCTGGAACAGTTAAAGGAATTATGGAGCATCCTAAAAGACTACGGAGTCGAACAGTATATCAAATTCGACCTCAGCCTCGTCAGTCATATGAGTTACTACTCCGGGATCCTGTTTGAGGTGTACGGTGAAAATGTCGGATTTGCGATCGGGAATGGCGGACGCTACGACAAGCTTCTTGAAAAGTTCGGCAAAACCTCCGGAGCGACCGGTTTTGGACTGCGTCTTGATTATGTGCTGGAAGCCATGCAAGTCGAACTTTCATCGTCCAACCAGGAATGTGTGCTGTTCAGTGACGAACGCAGAAAAGAAGCCATCTCGCTTGCATCTGAACTTAGAAACGAAGGAAAAGAGGTGGTCCTTCAGAACTGGAAAGGTGTCGGGGACGTCGATGAATTTACAAAAGGGTTCAGCAATGTTCATTTTGTTGTTGGACAGGGCCAGTTTGGGAATGGTGGTGATGACCGATGAGCAGCTTAACGATTGCCATGCCAAAAGGCAGGATTTTTGAAGAAGCGGTTGAACTTTTAAGAAAAGCGGATTACGATCTCCCGCCTGAATTTGATGATTCAAGAAAACTGATCATCGAAGTCCCCCAAGAAGATCTGCGGTTTATATTAGCAAAACCGATGGATGTACCGACGTATGTCGAGCATGGTGTTGCAGACCTTGGGATCGCCGGGAAAGACGTGATGCTTGAGGAAGAACGGGATGTGTACGAGCTGCTAGATCTGAAAATCAGCGGCTGCTACCTGGCTGTTGCAGGACTTCCCGATACAAAAATGAGTAATGTGGCTCCAAAAATCGCGACCAAATATCCGAACGTCGCATCTTCTTACTTCCGTGAACAGGGTGAGCAGGTGGAAATCATCAAGCTCAACGGTTCAATCGAGCTTGCACCGCTGATCGGACTCGCCGACAGGATCGTCGATATCGTATCAACAGGAAGGACGCTGAAGGAAAACGGTCTCGTTGAATACGAAACGATTGTCGATATCACATCGCGGCTGATCGTGAACCCTGTCAGCTACCGGATGAAGGATGAAAAAATCGAGGACCTTGTTGCTAGGTTGACCCGTATTATCGAAGGATAGTAATAAATAGATTTGAGAAAAGGCCAGCTCCAGCGCCTAGCCCCTCGAGACGTTTCGGTCCGCTCACTGAAGTCAAAGAACGACTTCACCGTTCGGACCAAGAGCGTTTGTCGGGGCTGAACAAGGCGCTTGCGCTTTTCTTATAAAAGGTTGGTGGAATGAATGAAGATTATCAGAGAGGTCGAAGGGGCATCGATTAAACGCTCAGTCGACAGCGGAACGGAAGAGCAGCGGAAAGCCGTTCAGGACATCATCTCATCTGTCCGTGAAAAAGGAAACGCAGCACTGATTGACTTCACAGAGAAATTTGATGGAGTATTAATAGAAGAGACTAGGGTTCCGGAAGAGGAAATCGCCGACGCGTTTGCAGAGATGGACACAGAAATGATCAAAGTGATCCAGGAAGCGGCAGACAATATCCGCGCGTTTCATGAAAAGCAAAAGCAGTCATCATGGTTCACGACTCAGCCGGACGGTACGATGCTCGGGCAAAAGCTGACACCTCTTGATTCGGTCGGAGTGTACGTACCGGGAGGAACTGCGGCGTACCCATCTTCCGTATTGATGAATGTCATACCCGCAAAAGTGGCCGGGGTCGAGCGGATCACGATGGTTTCGCCGCCAGGGAAAGACGGCAAACTGTCTGCTGGAGTCCTGGTCGCTGCAAAAATCGCCGGTGTTGAGGAAATCCATAAGGTCGGCGGTGCACAGGCAGTAGCCGCATTGGCATACGGGACGGAAACGATTTCTTCTGTTGATAAAATCACGGGTCCGGGGAACATATTTGTGGCGCTTGCCAAGCGGGAAGTCTTTGGAGATGTGGATATCGATATGATTGCCGGTCCGAGCGAAATTGTTGTCTTAGCGGACAAGGGTCAGCATGCGGACGAAATTGCAGCAGACCTGTTGTCGCAGGCGGAACACGATGCATTGGCATCCGCGGTCCTCGTTACCACTTGTGAAGACCTTGCCGAACATGTCTCACAGGAAGTTGAGCGTCAATTGTCGACTCTTCCGCGCGAAGACATTGCCCGCCGGTCGATCAGTGATTTCGGGGCGATCTATGTGGTGGACGACTTGGAACAAGGTGTGGAGCTTGTGAATCAGCTTGCACCGGAGCATTTGGAAATCCTGACGGCGGATCCGTTCGAAACGATGGCCGGAATCCGCCACGCAGGAGCGATTTTCTTAGGGCGGTTCAGCTCAGAACCGGTCGGCGATTATTTTGCAGGACCGAACCACGTCCTGCCGACAAACGGGACGGCACGATTCTCAAGTCCCCTGAACGTCGATGAATTCATGAAAAAATCAAGCATCATTTCCTACAGCGAAAAAGCGCTGAAGGAAAATGGAGATAAAATAGCGAAACTTGCACGGCTCGAAGGACTCGAGGCCCACGCGCGTGCAGTCGAAATACGATTCAAAAAGAGGGATTGATACTTTAGTGCGATAAATCGCTAAACGCCCGTCCCTCGGTACTTTAAAGGAGTGAAGCAACGATGGAGAGAAGTGCGGAGATTGTGAGGAAGACGAATGAGACGGATATTCGTTTGAGTTTTGGAATTGACGGTGAGGGAAATTCGGAGATTGAGACGGGTGTTCCGTTCATGAGTCATATGCTGGATTTGTTCACAAAGCATGGACAGTTCGATTGCAAGATTGATGCGAATGGAGACACGGAGGTGGATGACCACCACACGACGGAGGATATCGGGATCTGCCTCGGACAGGCACTCGTCAAAGCCCTTGGCGATAAGAAAGGCATCAAGCGCTACGGCTCGGCGATGGTGCCGATGGATGAAGCGCTTGCCACAGTCGTAGTCGATCTCAGCAACCGTCCGCACCTTGAATTCAGAGCGGACCTTCCAAGTCAGAAAGTCGGGACGTTCGATACTGAAAATGTGCATGAATTTCTATGGAAGCTGGCACTGGAAGCCAGGATGAACCTCCATGTTATCGTTCATTACGGCCACAACACGCATCATATCATCGAAGCGATTTTCAAGGCACTCGGCCGTGCGCTGGACGAAGCCACAACCATCGACCCGCGGGTCAAAGGAATTCCTTCCACGAAAGGGATGTTGTAAATCATGATCGGCATCGCAGATTACGGAATGGGAAATCTCTTCAGCGTGAGCAAAGCGCTCGAAAGGTTGAACGTGCCTTATTTTATCAGTGACGACCGTGAGAAGCTGCTATTAGCGGACGGTTTGATATTACCAGGGGTCGGTGCCTATAAGGATGCCATGAATCTCTTGGAATCGACACATCTGAAAGAAACCATCCTGACTTTTGCCGGCAGCGGGAAACCGCTTCTCGGTATTTGCCTCGGGATGCAGCTGCTTTTTGAAAAAAGTGAAGAGAACGGTGAATCACCCGGCCTCGGGCTGCTTCCCGGTGAAGTGATCCATATCCCGAAACAAGACAGCGAAGGGAACCAATACAAGGTCCCGCATATGGGCTGGAATCACCTATCTTTTCGAAAAAAATCTCACCTTCTGGATGGTTTGACAGAAGGCTACGTCTATTTCGTCCATTCTTATTATGTTCACGGCTCCGAAGGCGTTCTGACAGCAACCGCGGATTATGCAGGCGTTGAAATACCGGCAGTTGTCAGCAAAGATAACATTTACGGCATGCAGTTCCACCCGGAAAAAAGCGGACGATTGGGCATGCAGCTACTGGAAAACTTCACAAAACGAGTGAAAGAATCGGAGGCGGTTTCATGAGTTTCACCATCTATCCCGCCATCGATATGCGCGGAGGAAAATGTGTACGATTGATTCAAGGAGACTACAACCAGGAGACGGTGTACGGCCACTCCCCATTTGATATGGCAAAAAAGTTCGCGGATGAAGGTGCCGAATGGATCCACATGGTCGACCTCGACGGAGCAAAGGAAGGCTCCCGGATCAACGATGAATTTGTCATTAACGTTGCTGAAAAATTGGATGCAAAAGTGCAAATCGGCGGAGGGATCCGATCGGCAGAAGACATCGAGCATTATCTGAGCCGCGGTGTCGACCGCGTGATCATCGGCAGCATCGCCGTTTCCAACACAGAATTAGTAAAAGAATGGCTTGCGAAATACGGGAACCAAATTGCGATCGGACTGGATGCCAAGGATGGCTATGTTGCCACTCACGGCTGGATTGAAACATCTTCGTTAAAAGCGGTTGACCTTGGAAAAGAACTGGCCGACGCCGGAGCGGAGACGTTTATTTTCACCGATATCGCAACCGATGGGATGCTGTCGGGTCCAAATGTGGACGCAGTAGTCGAGCTTGCAAGGGAAACAGGAAAGTCAGTCATTGCCTCTGGAGGCGTCAGCTCACTTGAAGACCTTGCTGCTTTGAAAAAGTACTGCGAGCAGGGAGTCACGGGTGCGATTTGCGGGAAGTCTCTTTATACCGGGAAGTTCACCGTTGCAGAGGCGTTAAAAGAGGTGAGCGGATCATGCTGACAAAACGGATCATTCCCTGTCTTGATGTCAAAGACGGCCGTGTCGTAAAAGGGATTCAATTCGTTGAGCTGAGAGATGCAGGAGACCCGGTCGAGCTTGCAAAAGTATACGACAAGCAGGGTGCGGATGAACTGGTATTTTTAGATATTTCAGCTTCCCATGAAGGGCGGAAGACGATCGTCGAAGTCGTCCGGCACGTCGCGGCTGAACTCGCCATCCCTTTTACAGTAGGCGGCGGCATCAACGCCGTTGAAGATATGAAAGCCATCCTGAGGGCGGGGGCTGATAAGGTTTCCCTGAATACTGCAGCAGTCCTGCGTCCTGAACTGGTGCGGGAAGGTGCGCAGTACTTCGGCTCCCAGTGCATCGTCGTGGCGATCGATGCCAAGCATGATGAAGAAAGCGGGAACTGGAAGGTGTACACCCACGGCGGACGCAAGCTTAGAGACCTCGATGCAGTACAGTGGGCGAAACAGGTGGAAGCCCTTGGTGCAGGAGAGATCCTGCTGACGTCCATGGACAGTGACGGAGAGAAAAAAGGTTTCAATGTGGCGTTGACGAAAGCGGTCAGCGAAGCAGTATCCATCCCGGTCATCGCTTCGGGCGGAGCCGGCAATGCAGAACACTTTAAAGAAGTATTTACAGAAGGGAAAGCAGATGCAGCGCTTGCCGCATCGATTTTCCATTATAAAGAAACAAGCGTAGAAGAAGTGAAGGGTTATCTGAGAGACAAGGAGGTGCATGTACGATGACGAAGTATGATTGGACAACAGAAGTAAAATACGATGAAAACGGCCTCGTGCCCGCCATCATCCAGGATGCGGAAACGAAGGAAGTCCTGACCCTCGCCTATATGAATGAGACGTCGCTCGCGCGGACACTAGAAACGGGCGAAACATGGTTCTACTCACGCTCCCGCCAGGAACTCTGGCATAAAGGCGAAACGAGCGGGAATACACAGAAAGTCAAGAGCATTGTCTGGGATTGCGATAAGGACGCCTTACTCGTCCTTGTCGATAAAAATGGTCCCGCGTGCCACAAAGGTGAGGAGAGCTGTTTTCATGAACAAGTAGCTGGGGAGGATTCTCCATCTGCTTCTAAGGAAAACATCTTACTTACTCTGGAAGCCCTCATCGCCGACCGCGAAAAAGAACGTCCGGAAGGCGCCTACACAACCTACCTGTTCGAGGAAGGGGTCGACAAGATCCTCAAAAAAGTAGGTGAAGAAGCTTCTGAAGTGATCATCGCCGCCAAAAACAGGGACAGGGAAGAACTGAAATGGGAAGTGGCGGACCTGTTCTACCACGTACTGGTGCTGCTGCGCGAACAGGATCTCCCTTTGGAAGAAGTGCTCCGTGTGCTTGTGGAGCGGCATAATAAATAAATAAATATGTGGAAAAGGGACGGGTCTTTTTTGTTAAAGGTTCGTCCCTTTTATGTATTTTCTGAACAATATTTCTTTTGAAATGAGTTCGAACGGTATACTTTTTCGAAGTTGTTTCTGCATAGTTGAGATCTGCTAAAGTAAATTCTTAATTGGGGAGCGGGATTGCGCCACATATTAGATAATTGCGCCGGAATCCAGATTATTGCGCCTGTTTCAGCATAATTGCGCCACTTTCCAGATAATTGCGCCAGAATCGAAATAATTGCGCCAAACCACCCTGGTGGCCAGCTTGATCCCCAGGGTCGGATTAAGCTTATATACTGATTCTGCCCTTCATTCAAACAATTGCACCCTTCCCTAAGAAGATTACACCCTTCATAGATCTGTTTCTACCCTTCAATTGATTATTTCTGCCTTTCAAAAAAATAATTGCTCCCTTCATGTCGAAAAATCTTCCCATTCCGTCCCCCGCATCCCCGACGAAACTCCCAGCCCCTCAAAATATGGTAGTTTAGTCCAACTTTGTTGTGTGTTATACTATCTTAGTTATAGGTTAATGAAATGGATTATTACAACTAATAAATCGTGCTCTTCAATTATACATGGAGCCGGCGGTCGGGACGAAAATCACCGCCGGCATACCAATGTCTGATGAAAGAGCCTGGATATACTATGAACGGTTCGGAGGACTTTGATGAGAAAAGGGTCAAAACTAATAAGTGAGCAAGCAAAGGTGTTGTCATTTGTCCCTACAGGTGAGTACTACTACAACAAGGGAATGAAAGCTTATCAGCGCCGCGAGCTTAAGCGGTCGTTAAAATATTTGAATAGAGCGTTTCAACTGGAACCATTGGAGCCGATGATTGCATGTCAATTGTCGATTGTGTATACAGAGCTTGGCGAGTTCAAGCATGCGAATGAACTGCTTCACGAAATCATTAAGAATCTCGACCCCCATATGACGGAGTGCCATTATTTTTTGGCCAATAATTATGCGCATTTAGGATTGTTTAAAGAGGCATATGACCATGTCAGCGTATATTTGGATAAAGAAGAGCACGGCGAGTTCGTCGAGGATGCCGAGGATCTGCTTGAATTGTTGGAACTGGATTCAGACCTGACTGTGGAAGATTTATATGAACATGATGATCTGATCATGCAGCAGGAGAAGGCAAAGGACTTGCTTGAATCAGGTCATTTCCAAAAAGCAGTTGATACATTGAAAAAAGTGATCGAAGAATATCCTGAATTCTGGTCTGCTTATAATAATCTCGCACTTGCGCATTTCTACTTGGGTGAAGTGGATCAAGCATCCGCGACACTTGAAGAAGTGCTTGAGAAGAATCCGGGGAATCTTCATGCGCTTTGCAACACGGCTGTTTTTTATTTTTATCAAAAGAGGAATGACGAGCTGGAAGAGCTGATCGAGGGGCTTGAAAAGGTGCGTCCGTTACTGCATGAGCATCGTTTCAAGCTAGGGGCCACTTTCGCTCTGATCGGTCATTCTGAAAAAGCATATGAATGGCTGAAGTCGCTGCAGAAGATCGGTTTTGAAGGGGATGCGAGCTATTATTACTGGCTGTCCCACTCCGCGCATGAAACCGGACACGGGCAGACGGCACGCAATGCCTGGAAAAAGGTTGTCGAGCTTAATCCGGAAAAAGAGGGAAGCGAACCTTGGAATGAAAACCGTACTGCAGGTTTTGAGAATCACGTTACTTCCATCTTAAAGAAACTGCAAAGTGACTATACAGAAGAAAAGCTGTTCGGTCTTTTCCTCACGTCTGTTTCGGAGCATCAGAAATCAGTGCTGACTCATGCTGATTTTTGTGAGGTAGAGGAACTTTCGATTGTCGAAAAGGTGTATCTTGCGCATGTCCTGAACACGAATGGGAAAAGCTCCATGAAGGTGAACCAGGAGATCAAGAATATGCATGAGGTCGCGCTTCATCTGTATGATGGCCATCATCCGATTTCAAGCATTGATTCCGGTCTGTTTTTAACATGGTTCACGGTTGCGTACCGCGGGCTTAAAGAGCGCGAGACATTCAAGAATACGAAAGCATTTGCAGCGGCTGCCGAGTACGTATGGAATCATCTTCGTAATGAAAAGGTGACGAAAAAACAGGTGTGTGATGCCTACAATATCTCTGCAAGCACACTGACCAAATACATTTCCGTGGTGGAAAGCTACCTTCCATGAGCATATTTTTGGACGATACAACCCTGTTTTTTATAGGATAGTGATAGACAGTAAATACTATATAGGGAATATAAAAAACATGCTTATAACAACGTTTTTGGAAGGAGTAATTCAGAATGTCAGAAGAAAAAATTTATGATGTGATTATCGCCGGTGCCGGTCCAGCAGGAATGACAGCGGCTGTATATACGTCCCGTGCAAGTCTTTCAACGCTAATGCTTGAAAGAGGTGTGCCCGGCGGACAGATGGCAAACACGGAAGAAGTTGAAAACTATCCAGGCTTCGACCATATCCTTGGTCCGGACCTGTCGAATAAAATGTTCGATCACGCGAAGAAATTCGGAGCGGAATACGCTTACGGAGATATCAAGGAAATCGTCGACGAGGGCGATTACAAGCTTGTCAAAGCGGGATCGAAGGAATACAAAGCACGTGCTGTCATCCTTTCAACCGGTGCCGAATACAAGAAAATCGGCGTACCGGGCGAAAAAGAACTTGGCGGACGCGGAGTATCCTACTGTGCCGTTTGTGACGGTGCATTCTTCAAAGGGAAAGACCTTGTCGTTGTCGGCGGAGGAGACTCTGCAGTCGAAGAGGGCGTGTACCTGACAAGATTCGCGAACAAAGTAACGATCGTTCACCGCCGCGATGAGCTTCGTGCGCAGAAAATCCTTCAGCAGCGTGCATTCGATAACGAAAAAGTTGATTTCATCTGGAATCATACAGTCAAAGAAATCAATGACAAAGATGGCAAGGTTGGAAGCGTCACGCTGGTGTCCACTGAAAACGGAGAAGAGACAGAATTCCAAGCGGATGGTGTCTTCATCTACATCGGAATGATTCCATTGACGAAGCCTTTCCAAAACCTTGGCATCACCAATGATATGGGCTATATCATGACAAACGAACAAATGGAAACGAAAGTCCCTGGAATCTTCGCAGCAGGCGATGTGCGCGAGAAAGAACTCCGTCAAATCGTTACCGCGACTGGCGACGGCAGCATCGCGGCGCAGGCAGCCCAGCATTATGTAGAAGAATTGAAGGAAAAAGTCAAGCACGTTTAATAGATAAAGCCTTGGGGCGAAGTTGCTCCCAAGGCTTTTTTCAATTCATTTCCTGTGATGCTTATCATACAAGGCGACCAATTCGGTGAGCGTCCATTTCTCCACATCCGGTCCTTCCGCAACTCCACTCTTAACTAAAAGACGAATAAAATGCTCTCGCTGCTTTTGAACGGCATCTCTTAAAAATGGCATAGCATTCACTCCTTATGTTAGCTTACCTTCATTGTAGTACGGTCCCCGCCTGCATTCCGCAACTTTGTCAGTTTTCCTTCCAATTAAAAGATTGTTTGTCAGACTTTCTTACATAC
Source organism: Rossellomorea oryzaecorticis (assembly GCF_038405515.1). Lineage (GTDB taxonomy): Bacteria > Bacillota > Bacilli > Bacillales > Bacillaceae_B > Rossellomorea > Rossellomorea oryzaecorticis_A. The sequence goes on from NZ_JBBYAF010000002.1 coordinate 218,842, forward strand.
GCATCAGTTTTTCCTTCAGGCCCATGTATAATGAAGAAAAGAGGAGGAGGGTAGTGTGGCACAGGAATCTTCTTATAAGGATAAAAAAGTAATCTCAATCGGCGTAGTCAGTGAATTAACAGGACTGACAGAAAGAAAAATCAGGTACTACGAAGAAAAGAATCTGATCTTCCCGGAACGGACCAACCGGGGATACCGCAAATACTCTTTCAACGATGTAGAACGACTAATGGAAATAGCGGACCATAGAGAAGAAGGTGTCACAACCAAAGAAATCAAATACGAACTGACCAAAAAAGAGAGAAAAGAAGCCAAACAGAAAATGATCAAGGGCCAAATAAACGCACGGTTTGGAATCCAGAAGAATTGAAAGATTCCGCAAAAGGCAAACTCTAATGGGGAGTTTGTCTTTTTTGATGAATATCAGTTGAAATAGCCAAATTGCAAGATTATCAGTGATTTCTCGATGATTAATGGTCAAAACTCGATGATTAATGATGATTTCTCGAAGATTTTTAGGTGAAACTCGAAGATTAATGGTGAAAACTCGAAGATTAACGACTTAAACGATGATTAAGGGTGATTTCACTACCAGGTTAACAGCTAAATTCGATGTGATTTACGAATGTTTAATTCGTAGATTAATGTGCAGAACATCCTTTAAATTTGGTTCCAGCTATTGATTGGAGTGCAAGACGAAGACTCCTGCGGGAGAAGTGGCCAATGTGAGACTTGTCCAGCTCCGGCGGCTAGCCCCTCGAGGTCATAAGCTAAATGGTCCAAGAAGGCAAAGAACGCCTTCCCGGCCCATTCATCTTATGCTTGTCGGGGCTTGAGCGAGCCGCCTCCGCTTTTCTTCCCACAGGAGCGCAGCGACGAGGAGGCTCACGGGTCACCCGCGGAAAGCGAAGTCTTGCACGGAAATCAACAGCGGTGATTAGGCTTAACCCCCGCTAAGCTCAACAATACCAAAAATATACAGGATTACACCTCCAAGAAAAGGGAATAAACACATCATGAACAGCATCTCAGTCTAATCGGAAGGTATGATCATCAATGTCAAAATGGAAAATCATAATACCAATCGTGGTAATCGCACTGATCCCCATCGTTTATTTCAGTTTTTTTGCCCAAGAAAGCAAATCGGAATCGAAGAAAAGGGTCATCGCCCTCGGAGATTCGCTGACGTATGGATATGGGGACGATAAGGATACAGGTTATATAGGCCGCTTGGAAGAAAAGGTGAACGCGAAGAATACGAAAAAAAGCTATCAGTTTCAAAACTTGGGGATTCCGGGTCAGAAGTCATCAGGTCTTCAAAAGCAGCTGATGAAACCGAGTGTGACCGAGGATCTATCGGAAGCGGATGTATTCATCGTCAACATCGGCACAAATGATTTGATCAAAAGCAATGGCGGGGATTTTGTTCCTCTTCATCATGATAAAATCATGGAAGCGAAAAAAGAGTATGTTGATAACTTGAACTTCATTCTGGATACGCTTGAAAAAACGAACGAGGATGCTGAGATTCTTGTCATCGGGCTTTATAATCCTTATCCGGACAAAGACAGCGACAAGATTGAAGCATATGTCGATGAATGGAATCAAACGATCGTGAAAGAAGTGAAGAAACATGGAAAAGTAAAATATGTCTCATCCAACCCTTTATTCAAAGGAAAAGACAAACAGCAATATTTTCATGATTCACTTCATCCGAATGGAAAAGGCTATGAACTTATGGCAGATCAAATTATGAAGAAATATAACTTTTAAGAATAACTATTCGAAGGAATGAATGTTCATTCACTGAAGATTATACAAATTCCCCCAAAATCCGAGGGGTACTTAATAAAAATTCGTCAAAATTAACAATTCCGTAATACCGTTTTAAATCTGTTGTAACACTAGTGAAACAATTATCGGGTAATATAAAGAGTAAGAAATTGACCCCCTTTTTAAGTAATAAATCCCGTAGACGACACAGGACTCGCCTGTGTCTATTTTTTTTGCCTTTTTTTCTGTTATAGTGACGGGGAGAGGGCTGTACTACTCGAATGATGGAGAAGTTTGTCCCTTTTCTTGTAAGGATAAATCGACAATGTTCCCTTCGAATAAACATTCCGTTTTTCATTGAAGGCTGAGACATTGTGGCTTGTCTTCAATCATAGTATAATGAAAGGAATGAGAAAGGACGGAAACAATGTCCTAAAGAACTAGACTAGAGGTGAAGGAAGTGCAGCGTGTCACAAATTGCTTATATCTGGATGGAGACAAAGTACTCCTTCTCCAAAAACCCCGCCGCAATTGGTGGGTAGCACCGGGCGGCAAGATGGAGCCGGGTGAATCGATTCGCGATGCGGTTATACGCGAATACCGCGAAGAGACAGGGATCTATTTGAAAAATCCCGATTTAAAAGGAGTTTTCACATTTATTATCAAAGACGGAGACCAAGTGGTTTCAGAGTGGATGATGTTTTCCTTTTTTGCGACAGAAGCAGACGGTGTCAACCTTCAGGAATCGGAAGAAGGAAAGATCAAGTGGCATAAGTTTGAAGACATCAAGAATCTGCCGATGGCTGAAGGGGACTATCATATCCTTGATTATCTCCTGCACGGAAAGAAAACCATCTATGGAACGTTCACATATACGCCGGATTTTAAGCTGCTATCATACCGGTTAGATCCGAGCTGATTGAAGGTAAAGATTATGTTAGGCCTTTTCTAGCAGGTGATTGGAGTACAAGACGAAGACTCCTGCGGGAGAAGTGGCCAATGTGAGACGTGTCTAGCTCTGGGGCTTAGAGGCACATGTCATAAGTCAAACCGACCAAGAAG
>NZ_JBBYAF010000003.1:0-193973 GCF_038405515.1 Rossellomorea oryzaecorticis
GCTTGGTAAAAGTGAAGAAGGAAATGATGAAAAATGAAAAACTAAGAATCGTTTAGTTTTTTAAAGAATTCGTCAGGAATTAGGGGGTCAAACCGTTTTCGATAATAAATCTTTGAATTTCGATAATAAACTTGAAGAATTCGATAATAAAAGAGTAGGCGGGTAGCAGCAAAGGCTTATTTTAGCTTGATTGGGTTAGAAATCGATGTGAATTGCTCATGAATGATTGGCTGAACAACTGGATTGGCAATAAATATTAAAAATGGTCGAGTTTTTAGTGTTTTTGATAAGAAAAGAGTCTTTTCCCCAATAGCGGGGCCTGTCCCCCGGTCCACTAAACCGTTAGTGCGCCGGGGGACAGACCCCAATTGTGGATCCCCCACTATTAATCCCCTTTTTTGCATGATTGATGCACATGAAATAGAATTAAAAAAGGGAAACAACAAATAATAAGTTCTATATTTTACACGATAGACAGGTTATCAATGAATCTGATTCGATAAAGGATGATGGCGATGAAAGCGGTGCGAGTCACGGGATATGGGGATGTGGACAAGTTGGAAGTTGTGGATATTCCGGTTCCTGAACCAAAAGATAATGAAGTGCTTTTGAAAGTTAAGGCTTGTGCAATTAACAATACAGAAATCTGGATGAGGGAAGGTGCTTACGGTACCGGGAGCAAATCGGGGTGGCGGCCGGAAGGTGTGCAATTCCCGCGAATCCCTGGATCTGATATCACGGGGCAGATTGTGAAAGTTGGAAGTTCTGTAGACCAATCGATGTTGGGCAGGGATGTTGTGCTTTTTCCTTTTACATCGAGTGGGGAAAGTGGATTGGAGCATATTTCGGAGGATATGTCGTTCATCGGTTCGGAGTATGACGGCGGGTATGCTGAATATGTCGTGTGGCCGGCTGAACTCTGTTTTGATATGCCTCTTTCCGGATATTCTGAAAGTGCCGTTTTTTCGGTAAGCGGATTGACAGCTTGGCATATGGTGAACCAGCTTCAAGTTCAAGCCGGGGAAACGATCCTGGTGACGGGTGCGAATGGCGGGGTGGGCTCGTTGAATGTTCAGATCGCGTCAAACGTTTTTGGCGCCAAGGTCATTGCGGTCATTGGTGACTTGGGTGGTGAGGAAAGGTTGAAGGACCTAGGGGCAGCCCATGTCGTATCTTATCACTCCGAAAGTCTGGTAGAAGATATACTAAACGTGAATGGGGGCCCGGTCGACTCCGTCCTGGACGTCGTGGGGGATGCTTTATTTCACACGTCTCTCCAGGTTCTGAAGAAAGGCGGGAAGTTCTGTATATCAGGTTCTGCAGGCGGCCAGCAGACAAATCTGGATTTTAGAACATTATATTTAAAACATATCACCATGTACGGGTCTGTGCTGGGGACAAGGGCAGAGTTCAAAGAGATGCTGGGAGCCATTTCAGAAGGGAAAATAACGCCTGTCATCGATAAGACTTTTCCATTAGAACAAGCAAGAGAAGCACAAGTGTATTTCAAGAGCAAGGGGAAGCTGGGCAAGATTGTATTGCTGCCTTAAGCGGGTCAAGGGGACAGGTTCTCCACTCAAACTCTTTGTCCGAGCTTTAAAAACTGTCGTGGAAATAATCCCCTTTAGTGTATAATTACACTAAAGGGGATTTTGTTTATAACTTATTTTTCAAGAACAGAGGGGGAATGGAATGTTAAATATTTTCAAAAGCAGAAAAGTATTCTTGATTGTCATAGCATCGGGTATCTTGATTTTCACTTATTTTTCATATACTGCTTATGCAAATACAGGTGAAAAAGGTCGTTATGATGTTACTCTTAGATACCTGACAGCAGAGAAGGAATATGCTGAACACGATATATCAAATATTGAAGTCAGCCATTATTTAAGCAATGTTGTATTATCGTATGAACCCTGGAGTATAGCGGTAGTGTTCAAGGACGAACCTAATGCCGTTTATTATTATGATTATAACAACGGAGTGATCAGTCAAGGTGGTATTTCAGGTTATACAGAAAATGAAATATATAAGCATTTTGAAGGTAACGGGGAAGGGTTAGATAAGCAAAGGTGACCTTGCTGTTAAAGGGCAGGAGCTGGAAATCGAAAAAGGGCAGGAGGGGGCATTATGAAAAGAAAAAGATATTCTTGGTTAAGTTACGTATCATTTGGATTAGGGATAGTGTTGTTTTTACACCCTTTGTTTATTAATATTTTCCCTAGATACTTTATGAGTATACAATTGATCGGTATAACTTTGACCATCCTATTTAGTATTCTGGCTCTTTTGAAAAAGAGCGAGAAGAAATTGCTGGCTTCTATGGGATTGATATTTGGGATTATGATGATGTTCTATGCTGGCATCCTTCTTTATATATCTTTCAATAAATATAGTCCGATTTAAGAGGTGAGCATCTTTTGGAGAAAATGAAGGCATGGGCAAAAAAATTAAAACAGCAAATCCTGGTCCTTTATTTAGCGTATAAGGACGACAGGGTGCCCTGGTATGCGAAGATATTTACAGCGTGCGTCGTGGGTTATGCGCTGAGTCCGATTGATTTGATTCCTGATTTCATCCCGGTCCTTGGGTATATAGACGATGTGATCCTTGTTCCGTTGGGGATCATGATTGCGTTGAAAATGATTCCTCGTGAAGTAATCGCCGAATGTGAAATAAAGGCGGAAGAAATGATGAAGAAGGGGAAGCCGAAGAACTGGTTGGCGGGTTCGCTTGTTATTTTGTTGTGGGGCATTGTACTGGTGTGGGCTGGACTGGAGGTTTATTCGTTCTACAACTAGGCCAACTTGCTTCAATATTGATATGGTAAGGGGCGGTCCTTCGTTGAAGGGCTGTTTTTTGTATGGAAGGTTTCAAATTAATTAGGTAATAAGACACATGTGCGGGCGGCTTCTCCATAATAAAATAATGTAGAATTGATTTGAATTTTTTGGGAGAAGGGGAAGGTATGAACGAACTTACAATACGAAATATGATGAAGCAGCTGCATAGTCCTGACGCTGAAAAGCGGTTTGATGCCATGGGCCGTCTGTATGGGTTGAAAGAGAATGACAATCTGAAGATCCGGGTTGAATTGTTGAAGGATATGGTGAAGTCAGCTGCTTCTTCTTATCCTGAACGAGTCGACAGATGGGATAACCCTTCTCTTGCCTTGATTGATTTTGTGTGTGATTATCCAATGCCCGAAATTATCGATGAGATCGTTCTGCATATTGATCAATTGGATCCCGAGGCTAAAGTCCGTGCATTGGAATGCCTCCTGTTGACGAAGGATGAGGGGATTTTTCAGGAAATCCATGAACAGACGGTCAAGTTAATTCTTGAAGAGGAAGTTGAATTGCCGGTGGAGGAGTTGTCTGAGTTTCCGGTGCTTTTAAGAGGCATTGTGGATAAGACTTTTGAAAAAATAGAATCGGAACATTATAGATTTGTGCTCTATGAATTTATTCTTGCAATCAATGAGTCTGGAGTGGAACCGGGCTATAAACGAGCAAGGATCCTGCCGGGACTTTCCGCTGATTATAAACGGTTGAGGGAAGAGTATCTGACGTACGATGCCGAGTACCAGCCCCATTATGTATACAGGTCCTGGAAAGACTCTTATTTCCTGCTCAGATATAGAATCAATACTCTGATCAGGCTGATGACCTTTTATTTTTCGGAAGAGGCAGAGGAGTTTTTGAAAGAAGCCGTCCTGTTCAGGGATCCGAGGATCAGTGGTACTGCTGCAGTGGTGTGTATCGATAAGAATATCCGTGTCGAAGAAGAAATCCTTGAATTGATTTCGGTCAATGTCGAAAGTGCAGAAATGGTATATTGGGGGCTTTCAGAAGGTAAGAAAGAGCATTTATTTCCGGTAAGCCCCAAGCAGCCGGTTCTCGCCAAATCGCATCTATTCAACCACCTTGCATTCTTGCGTGATGAAGAAGGGGAACACCTGAATATCTACCCGGAAGATATCCAAGTCGTTGATTTTGTGGATACGTTCAATTCTTACAACCAACCTCTCCGTTATTATCTTATGAGCTTTCTGCATGATGGGGAAGTGATGACGGCATGGGCTGGCGGATATGTATTGGAGGAAGAGGATGATGCAGCGGACATTTGGGAAGGGACGTACACCGATTTCGAACCTTTCCATGACAGGACCGTTGAAGAACATAAGCAGTTGTTTATGAAAAAGCGTCAAGAGGAACATACGGAAAGCGAGCAGGCGGTCTATTTTGAAAGTTCGCCAAGCCTTCCTAAAGGGTTATGGTTTTTCTATGCGCTGCTGATCAGCCACTGGATCAGGGTGTTCATTAACGGGATTGATGAAGAAGTGTATATTTCAATCGCGTTCACTGTCATAGGCGGCCTGCTGACCGTGTATGAACTTTGGAAGAAAAAACGCAGTGGCGTCTCCATTGTCGGCAGAGAATTGATTAAGGCCAAGGGAGAACGGAAAGAAAGCATCTCGCTTCATGAGATTAAAAAAGTAACCTATGATAAGAAGAATATCAATATCTTTAATAAGGAGAATACTCTGCAATTGAAGATTCCGCTCCGGTGGGTGGAGTATGACCATTTTTATTATGCAATGGTTGAACATACAAGCCATTTAAAGGAACAGGCGTATATTCAGGAGTGAGTGGGTGAAGGTTTGGGGCTGACTGAGTGAGGGGTCAGCCTTTTTGTGCTGTTTTAATAGCTCTATGATTATATATTACCCGGCTTTTTCAATGCTTTTGACGGCACTGATTGCAGGAAAAGGCTGCGTAAGACATTTTCATAGTGTATAAGAGCAAACAGTGAATCCATTAGTTTAGATGGATGCACTGCTTTTATTTTAGATGATTTGAGGTTTTAGTTAGCCTTTTTTTCCTTTCTTTCTTATTTTTTGACTTAAGTCGTTGCACAATCAATAATCTTAATATAGAAGAATCTTCTTTAATGAAGGGAGGTTGGCTTTAATGAAAAAATACTTAGGGATTATTTCAATCCTCATTCTGATTTTGACATTTTTACTCTTACAGACTCTCGTTGGAAAACAAATCGGGCAGTGGTGGGTTTGGATTATCGCCATCGGATATACGGCTTCTGCAGCGGCCTCCTGGTTTAGCGAGAGCGGGTTTTGGAGGAAGGCTTCTGCAGCGATTTTGATTGCTCTTCCGGTTGCCTTTTTGACTATTATTCTTACATTTATTTTTGCATTACGGGGAAAAGATTTTTAGGGAGCTGGGCTTAAGGCATTTCTAAGCCTTTTTCTTTTGCAGAAAATCTTTTATTTGCTTAATCGGAATGATTATGATTTAATATCTTTATACTTATTAAATCGTAACCATTACGATTTGAAAATAGATAGGAGGACATTCAGTTGGCGAAGAAATCGAAAGTCGTAAAGGAAAAGAAACGTCAGGAGACGGTGATGAAATATGCAGAGTTAAGAAGAGAGCTGAAGGAGAAAGGGGATTATGAGGCACTTAAGAAGCTTCCTCGGGATTCTTCTCCTACGCGTCTGAAGAATCGCTGCGAGGTGACGGGGCGTCCGCGTGGATATCTCAGAAAGTTCAAGATGTCGCGTATTGCATTCCGTGAGTTGGCGCATAAAGGCCAGATTCCAGGCGTAAAGAAATCGAGTTGGTAAAAAGGAAGGAGCATGACTGATGAAAAAAGACATTCACCCAAACTATCATGATGTTGTTTTTATGGATACGAACAGCGGCTTTAAGTTCCTGACGGGTTCCACGATGACCTCAAATGAAACGATCGAGTGGGAGGACGGGAACGTTTATCCGCTTCTGAAAGTGGAAGTCAGTTCCGACACCCACCCCTTCTATACGGGCAGACAGAAGTTCTCCGACCGCGGCGGGCGTGCGGAGCGCTTCATGAAGAAATACAAGATGAAATAATAATGGGAAAGGGCTGCAGAAAATTGGCAGCCCGTTTCTTTCATTTCTAGAAAGGTGTATGACATGAACGGATATTTGATGGAAATTTTAGCGAGAGACATCGTAAAGTCCCTTCCTTCACGCAAGAGAGACATGTATCAGTATGTCGTCCGCCGGGAAGATGAACTTGCCCGGCAGGCAACCACATCCGATGAATTCATGAGCCTGCTCATCCGGCACGCTCCCCACCGGCAGGCCGCTGAACACTTTCATCTCTCCTTTGGCGAGTTCATGGCGGAGATGAGGGAGATTGAAAAGGAGATCGACCGGCAATTGAGCCGCAAGCTTCAGCAGGTGAGGTGGGTGGATTGTACGGATGTGATGCAGCGCGGGGTGCCGGAGTCGTTGGATAAGAAGTATTTTTATTTTTCGGTGGGAGTGGGTTCGGTGCCTCGGTAAGGACAATGGCAATGTGGAGAAAGACAGTCCAATTCTAGAGTTCGGTTTGATTATAAAAGTTTGAAATCGATTATAACAAGAGCAGTTCGCTCATATAGCCATAGAAATGAAAATAAACTAAAGCGACCTCCTGCAATTCGATAATAAATTCCTCAGTTTCGATAATAAATCTTTGGATTTCGATAATAAATCTTTGGATTTCGATAATAAATTTAAAGAAATCGATAATAACAGAGTGAGCAAGTTGCTACAGGTTACTGGTTTTATCTGATTTGATAAGAAAAGCTCTTTTTTTTTGACTTACAGAAGATCAATGGTATTGGTGCAACGATGAAATTGACTGGAATTTTATAAAAAACGTCTATTTCAGTGTTGTTTTTTAATGAAAAGAGGGTTTTTAGTTTGAATAAATTTCAGAAATTGAGTTTCATCAAAAATCAAACGATGTGGGATTCGACCCTTAGACATGTCCTGAGTAATTTTTCCTTACGCTAAGAAGTCATAAACCCTTTCTGAAGAAACATCCACTTCTCTCATAATATGTGTTAACTCCTCCAAAAATGGGGAACTAGTATAGAGGAAGGTTTACCAGAATTGAAAAAGGAGTGGAACCTATGAATCAAAATCAATTAGATCGAATGAAGAATGGTAAAGGATTTATTGCAGCGCTGGATCAGAGCGGGGGCAGTACACCTAAAGCATTGGCAGCGTATGGCGTGATGGAGGACTCCTATTCGAATGACGACGAAATGTTTGATCAGGTGCACGAGATGCGCACGAGGATCATCACGTCTCCTGCTTTCAGTCCGGAGCACATTCTCGGAGTGATTTTGTTCGAGCAGACGATGGACAGTAAGGTAGAGGGGAAATATACGGCCGATTATCTGGCTGACCATGATATCGTCCCATTTTTAAAAGTGGATAAGGGCCTTGCTGAACAAGAAAACGGTGTCCAGCTTATGAAACCGAATCCGGATCTGGATGAGACGCTTCGCCGTGCCAATGAACGGAATATTTTCGGCACCAAGATGCGTTCGGTCATACATGAACCGAATGAAGCGGGAATCAAAGCTGTGGTGGACCAGCAATTTGAAATCGGCAAGAAAATCATAGCGGCCGATCTCGTTCCGATCATCGAGCCAGAGGTGAACATCCATAGCGAAGACAAGGAAGAATGCGAAGAAATTCTTCGGAAGGAAATCCTCAATCATCTGAATGATCTGTCAGAAGACGAGAACGTAATGCTGAAGCTCACCATTCCGACAAAGGCCAATGCGTACAAGGAATTGGTCGATCATCCGCGCGTGGTCCGTGTGGTTGCCCTCTCCGGCGGTTACTCCCGTGATGAAGCGAATGAGAAGCTGAAAGAGAACGATGGAATGATTGCGAGTTTCTCACGCGCACTGGCTGAGGAATTGAGAGTCAATCAAACTGGTGAAGAATTCGACGAAGCGATGAAGAGTGCGATTGAGTCGATTTACGATGCTTCTGTTCATAAAAAATAAATGTTCGGCCTTCTGCTTCCTGTTGGGAGCGGGGGGCTTTTTTGTTTAGATTAAAGGAAATCATCCGTTTTACTAGAACTTATATATAGGAAATAAATAGAAAAGGAGAAGGTTAGATGTGATCGAACAAATCATTCCGGCCATCATTGCATTTGTATTAGTTGCTGTTTTATCGCCGTTTTTCATTACTCTGTTAAGAAAATTAAAGCTCCTGCAGCCGATCAGGAAAGAGCTTCCTTCCAATCATCAGTTGAAAAAAGGGACGCCTTTAATGTTTGGAATCATTCTTTTAACAGGTATCATTGTATCCATCTTATTTTCACCTACGCCACTCATGTGTTTCCTGGCAGTAACGTACATACTATTTGGTTTTATCGGTTTTTTGGACGATTTCTGGAAAGCATCACGCCAGGATCCTTTAGGGGTATCGGGAAGGACCAAGCTTGTGCTGCAATTTCTGTTTACGGGTTCACTGCTTTTTTACGTGATCAGCGAATTTGGGATCGATACCGGAATTCGGATTACTGAAAATGTCTCCTTTGACCTCCCGATGGTGGTCTATTTCATTGTGATCGCGTTGTTTGTTGTTGGGTCGGCGAATGCCATTAATTTTACGGATGGCCTGGACGGGCTGTTAGGCGTGGTTGCCATCCCTACATATTTTTTCTTCTTTGTAATTTCAGACACACCAGAGGTGAAGCTTTTTAGTTTGGTCATGATTGGATGCCTGCTCGGATTCCTCATTTATAATCTATTTCCTGCCAAGGCGTTCATGGGGGATACGGGCTCATTGGCGATAGGCGGATCGCTTTCATTTCTTGCCGTTATTGAGAAAGTAGAGATTCTGATTCCACTGTTGTTCATCATTTATTTTGCCGAACAGCTTTCGGTGATCCTGCAGGTTGCTTCCTTTAAAATGACAGGGAAGCGGATTTTCAGGATGACACCGATTCATTTTCACTATGGGCTGAAATACGGGTGGTCCGAGAATATGATTGTGACGATGTTTGGGTTTGTTTCCTGGGTTTGTACGTTTATTTGTTTGGCTTATTGGAAGTTTGTTCTTCACCTTTAAGGGAAGTTTCTTCACAGAAATATAGTCTGTATAGTTAGTTTTGTAAATGGCGTATTTATTAAATGTTGAATATAGTTTGAAATTATGAACAGTTCTGCGGGTGCGCTGCCTTTCGCTCAAATTATATTAGCGAAGTTAGACGTTTTCTCTGAGGAAACCCTTGAGGGCGTGGTATAACTACCTCATCACGGGTACTCCAAGATTTTGCTGCGATTTATTGCAGACACTTACTCCTTAATTGAACAAACAGGGGGCTTATCCAGACCAGGGTAAGCTCTTTTACTATAAATATTTGTCTTGAGTATGCTGATTTAATTTGAAATAATTGGTATTAAGTTAAAGGGCAGGTTAGTTGAAGACTCGATTTCAAGATAATTAGGATGTATAGTGTTTTTTTCGCTAAGCTGGGCCACATACTGAAGAGAAGTGCTTTCATAGAGGTTCCTTTCTCCTTTTTTACTTAATAATCATGATGCCAAGGATAATGAAACTGATATAGAGGAATTTTTTTCTACTAGCTTTTTCATTAAAAAGAAGAATCCCAAATATTGTGGTGGCCATAATGGAGACACCGCCCCAAATAGCATAAGCGATTCCTACTTCGATGGTCTGTACACTCATCGTAAGGAAATAGAGACAAGCAACGAAAAAAATAAACGAAATGATACTAGGAAATAAACGCTCAAAACCTGATGAGAACTTTACTGAAATATTGGCAATGGTCGCAAATACTAGGGAAAGGACCAAATAACCCATAGTTATACACTCCTTTCTTTTCTAGGTACAGTCAATCCCATCATTCCTGCAATAATCAGCGTCAGTCCGAAAACTTTGGACATTGTCACCGATTCATGAAATAAACCGACACCCAATAACATAACAAGCAGCGTTCCACCGCCTGACCATAAGGCGTTGATTATACCGATTTCATTGTCTTTTGTAATAATTATATACATAGAAATAGCGAGAATATAGCAGAGAATGACTACCAAACTGGCCGTGAAATTTGTAAAGCCTTCGGAATATTTCATGGCTGTCGCCCCGGCAACTTCAAACAAAATGGAAATCCCCAATAAAAGATAGGTTTTCATGGTTAGCCCTCCTCACTTCTTTCGTCTATACTCAGAATAAACGAAAAATAAGGAAGAAAGGAATGATTGATTTGTCATAACGTCATAACCTTAGGTTATAATTTGGAAATAACGAAAGGGGGAGGCAGCTTGCTGCAGAAATTAAACGCCTTTATCGAAGTTGCTAAACAACAGAGTTTTACGAAAGCAGCGGAAGCTTTATACATTTCTCAACCGGCACTGAGCAAACAAATGAAAAGGTTGGAAGATGAACTGGGTTTCTCGCTTTTTAACAGGGCATCCTATGGCGTGGAGCTGACAGAGAAAGGGAGAGGAATGGTGGAGGAGCTGACTCCACTTTTTGGGCGCATTCATCAAACGGTAAAACAATACCAATCCCATGAAGATAAAATCCGTTTTGGTTCCACGCCTGTGCTAACCTCCTATTATTTGCCCAAATATTTCGAAAAGCTGGCAAAAGCTAACCTTCATGTGACTGTAGTCAAAGATGATAGTGAAGACCTTCTTCCACTACTAGAGAAAGGGGAAATTGATGCGGCAATCATACAGGATACACCTTCTTATCAAACGCTTCTGTCTTCCTACTTGTTCACTGATCATTTTACAGCCGCGATCCCTGTCTCCTCTCCATTAGCAAGAAAACAGGAAGTCACTCTCAAGGAATGTATGGAGGAAGCGCAAATCATCCCGACAAAAGGCCCTTTATCTGAGAAGATGCGGAGCGTTATGCATGATTTTGAATTTACAGGCGAGGTTGTGGAAACCCAGTATCACGCAATGGCTGGATTGGTGTCACTTGGAATGGGCATCGCTTACCTTCCAGAGATGATGGTTCAACAAGTGGAATATCGTGGTGTTGTGTTTTTACCGATTCAAAAAAATCCTTTTAAAAGAGACATGTATCTTTACGCAAGAACGTATGAAAACCTTGATTACTTGAACGGTCTATTTACAGGTATCCAATAAAAATTAGATCTTCTGAACAGTGACTTGTTCATATCTATGTTGATAAAACTAATGAACTAACGGAAGCTTTAGTTAAAGGTCAGCTTCAATATCTCGGAATCAAGTGTTCTGTTATAGGGGGCGTTTGATGAACAAGCAGCCGCCCTGCCTTGGTTTCATTCGTCTTCAGATAACGGACAGGATCGTGGAATAAGCCATATTTTCTATTGGGAGGTCTATATGTATCAATGGGAGAGACACATATTACAAACTTCACGGGGACAATTTGAAGTATTCATTAAAGGTGAGGGAAAACCAATTTGTGTTACCCATCATTACTCGGAATTTAATCAAAGTGGTGACTATTTTGCTAATACATTTACTGAGAGCCATCAAGTAATAATAGTTAATCTAAGGGAAACTGGATTATCTGAAAAAGCAGTAGAACCTTATCAGTTAAGTATGCTGGAAACCATTTTTGATTTAGAGGCAATACGGGAAAAATTAGGATTTAATAAATGGGGTTTTGCAGGGCATTCAACAGGTGGAATGTTAGGGATCATTTATGGGATTTATCATTCTGAAAGCTTATATTTCAATGTCATAGTTGGTGCAGCAGCAAGAGAGTATGGGACATTTTCAAAAGGTTGTATATATAACTCAGAACATCCTCAATTTCAAATAATGCAGGATTATAACGAAACCTTGAAAAACCCCTGAATTAAATGAAGAAGATAGAAAACATTTAGCATCCGAAAGAGTTAAGTTATCCTTATTTGAACCAGATAAGTACGAGCAGTACTTTTCTTTAAATATCAACAAAAAAATGTCTGGAATTCGATTAAACTATTTTAGTCGGGAATTACAAATATTTGATGTAACCAGGAAACTTGGTCTTGTTTCTACTCCTACATTGATAATTTGTGGTAGGTACGACGTTCAATGTCCAGTATCATATTCCATAGAAATGGCGGAATTAATTCCAAATTCAAAACTAGTAATTTTAGAAAAAAGTAATCACTATCCTTTCTTGGAGGAAGCAGACCTCTTCAAGAAAGTGGTCAACAATTTTGTAAAAGAGCTATCTGACCAATCTAAAGAAACCTCTTTCTTATAGGTGGTATAGGTATTCAAGGGGGCTTATCCAGAAAGGATAAGCTTCTTTTTTGTTAAAGTTTTTCTTGAGTAAGCTACTGGAATTTGAAATAATTGGTATTAAGTTAAAGGTGCAGGTTAACGGAAGAACAGGAGGAGTATTAAGTGGAAATTTTAATGGCCATACTAATCGGAATTATGATAATGTGTGCAGTTTATTTAATACTTTCTAAAAGTCTTCTTAAAATAATTATCGGCACAGTGCTCCTTAGTCACGGTGTTCACCTTTTGCTTTTAACGATGGGTGGCTTACCAAAGGGAGAAGAAGCACCGCCCCTACTGGGTGAACATTCAGTTAATGGATATGTAGACCCTCTTCCTCAGGCTTTGATTTTAACTGCGATTGTAATCAGTTTTGGAGTAACGGCCTTTTTCTTAGTGTTAGCGTATAGAGCTTACCAAGAACTTGGAACTGAGGATATGGAGAGTATGAGAGAAAACGAAGATTATGTGGCGTAAAATGAGCAGTCAATTGATCTCCGTCTATTGCCCTTATTCGAGCAGGGTAATTGAAGATAGTTTTTGGGTTGACATTGGGAGGGGATATAATGAGAAAGTATCTAGGTTGGGCACCCATAGGAATATTAGGAGTTACTTTAATACTACTTTCCCTTATTAAATGGAAAGTTAGTTGGTATGTAGAAACGACCGTGTTAATTACTGGGATAGTATTAGCTTTGGTGATTGCCTTGTTAAGCAAAAGTAGGAATCCGAAGACCCTCTCCCTATCAATAGTAGGAATTCTTGTTGGAGGATTTATTATGCTTATTTTGGGTTTTATGAGGGAGGGAGGACTATAAGAACTATCTTCAATTATAGGAGGCGTTGATCTAAGAAGGATTAATGGGCAGATAGTTGAATAAAGATATTTATTTTCATTAGTGACTTAGGAGGATATAGTTGAAAGATATTATAAAGAAACACCCATTCTTAAAATATAGTTTTCTTGTTACTTTCGGCTTTTTATGCCTTTCATTAGGATACATCTTAGGAAAGTGGATTAGTGCCTTTTAATTTCAGATTTGGTTTAAGATAAAGGATTAAGTTGATTAAATAAATACAGCACTCTTCCCTTATAGGGGGCGTTTGCTAAACAAGCAGCTGCCCTTTTTTAAGAAGATAGCAGTTTAAGGCATGAGAAGAGAATTAAGTTAAGAGGAGGATAGCTTTTTTAAAAAGCAATTCTCCTCTTAATCACTAAAAGGTTAGACCGGCTTTGCTAAAGCGATAGATAATTGTTGTATTTTTAATTCCAATTAAGGTGGGCTGTTCGTTGAAGAATAAAATCACAGATCTTTTAAAAATTAAGTATCCGATCATCCAAGCACCTATGGCTGGTGGGATTACAACTTCTCAATTGGTGTCTGAGGTATCCAATTCCGGCGGATTAGGAATGATTGGAGCAGGTTATATGACTTCTGAGCAAATTAAAAAACAATGCAGGGAAATCAAACAATTAACAACAGGTAACTTTGGAATCAATCTGTTCGTCCCCAATGAATTTAATTTCACTGATGAATCCATCACATTCGCTAATGAGAAATTAGAACCTATACGAAAGGAACTAAATGTTCAAGAACCTGACACTCTTGACATTCCTCAGTTTAAACAAGTAGTAAACTCTTTTAATGAACAAATTAAAGTGGTTATTGAAGAAAAAATCCCTATCTGTTCATTTACTTTTGGCATCCCTTCGGAGGAAATAATTCATGAGTTAAAACGAAAAAATATTATGTTGATTGGAACAGCCACCACTGTTTCTGAAGCAGTTGAAATTGAAAACAAAGGGATGGATATGGTTGTGGTTCAAGGAAGTGAAGCTGGCGGACATCGAGGAAACTTTATAAAGGACACTCAAGAAAGTTTAGTTGGATTAATGTCCCTCGTTCCTCAAGTAGTTGATTCTGTAAGGATCCCCGTCATTGCCGCTGGCGGAATTATGGATGGAAGAGGTTTGATGGCTTCCCTATGTTTAGGCGCACAAGGTGTCCAGATGGGTACCGCATTTTTAACTTGTGCTGAAAGTGGTGCTAACCGTCTTCATAAAGATGCAATCCTAAATACCGAAGAAGATAACATCATCTTAACGCGTGCATTTTCTGGTAAATGGGCAAGAGGTATAAAGAATAAATTCACTAGTGATATGAAGGAATGTGAAGCGCTGTTACCCGATTTCCCTATTCAAAATTCTTTAACTAAAAGGATAAGAAAAGAATCTTCACTACAAGGCAGAGATGACTTTATGTCACTCTGGTCTGGGCAAAGTCCCAGATTAGCTAAAGAACAAAGCGTGTCTACACTGATAAATTCAATCATAAAAGAAGCAAAAAGCATCCAGGAAGGGGTGCAATCCTTAAGGGGTGGATGGATTGAATAAAGTTATTTTATCATTCTGTGGTTCAGTGATAATGATCTTAGGTACCTTTGGCTTTGGCAACATTCTTAGCAATAATTTATCCTGGGGTTCAATAATTTTAGCTACAGTGATTTCAGTCTTCGTGAATTCAGGAATAGTATATGCCTTAAGACAAAAAGGTCTATTCTATAAGCTACCACTATACACTATTTCTCTATATAATGTTTTGTTTGTTTTAATCCCTGGGGTACTTGTGATAGTAGTGTCAGAAAAAAGCTACATTATAGACGCAATAGATGTTTTGTCTCCATACTTAACATTGATGATTATTTCCTGTATTCACGGACTATTGATGTCTCTTATGATAAAAATTAATAAAAAGCTGGTATAGAATAACTTATCCTTTTATAGGTGGCTATAGGTTAGGATCGGGCAACTGATCTCCGGCTATTTCTTTATTCTGTTAACGGGAGTTTAGTTAAAGGAAAGGGGGAGTTAATTATGAATGAGCAAGTTCAATCTATAAATGATTGTATTGAACTAGAAGATGGGATCAGGTTAGTCTATCAGGAACCCGAAGAATACATCCGCTATTATTCCATTTATTATGGACAAAAATATGCAGATTACTTTTTTAGAAGGTCTTCGGCGGCAATGAAAGATATCGTATCCATTTTTGACTGCGGATATGTCATCATGAAAGATGAAAACATCGTTGGCGGTGTATTCCTGAAACCTAATTTCCTGGCCGATTTATTTGTTGTGCCGCCTTATGATGACTATAAAGGGCTGGTCACCAAGCTCCTAAACTATTTAAAAAAGGTATCGAAGACTGAAGAGGAAATTTACTTTAGGGACATTGTAGAAGAACACGTTCCAGCTTATAAACAACACGGATGCCAGGTTCGTGAAGTCAATTATTGGATGATTCGTCCAACACAGCCGATGAAGGCAATGCTTCCTGAAGGGTATAGTTCAAAAGCTGTTTCTAGAGAGGATACGAATGATATAGCCTGTCTAATCATGAAATCCTATAAAGCAAATTCAGCTTATAAACAAGTCGGAACCAAAGAGGACTATATGAATCACGTAGAGGAGTTCATAGATAAATATCAAAAGAATAAAATCATGGATGAGTGTTCAAGAGTGATTGTGGATAAGAGCACGAACAATATTGTCGGTGTATGCCTGCACATGGAGTTCGAGGACTATCCTCTCATCATGAGTTTAGCCGTAGACCCTGAACATCAACATAAGGGTCTTGGACGATTTTTGTTATCGCATTCTATAAACATATCGAGTGAAGAGTATCCGGCGACCCGTTTGGCTGTACTGAAAGATAATCCGGCGATTCAGCTTTATGAGGATCTTGGGTTTATTCGGAATAGATCTGTTGTGGATATGTATGTAGGTTGTTTGAATAAAAACGATGGCTCCTAAAGTGAATGTTAAACTAAAGAAAGCTTTTATCCAACTTCAACTAACGGGCAGCATTCCTGTTGAACAAGAACCATTTTTTTCACAAACTGCTGCATTTCACATGATGAAAAATCCATTTTTTTTCGTTTGAAGGATACTCAGATTCTTTATTGAATATATATTCAATATTACAACTATACACTTTTTTAAAATAATATAAGGGAGGGTTATTAATGAAAACTGAAGGAGTCTGGCTACCGATAATAACTCCTTTTTACAATGGGAAAGTTGATATTGAATCATATTCAAAATTAGTTGAACACTATGTAAATCAGGGGATATCAGGATTAATTCCATTAGCTACAACAGGTGAAAGTCCTGCGATTGAGGAAGCTGAATTTGAAATGGTACTTGATAAAACAATTGAAGTAGTAAACGGACGCATTCCCGTTTTCGTCGGTCACGGAGGAAATTACACGGAAAAGGTAATCAAACAATTAAAAGTAGTAGAAAAATATAAAGTAGATGGCATATTGTCTGTTTCACCATATTACAACCTGCCAAGCCAAGAGGGAATTTACAATCATTTTTTACAAATTTCAGAAGCAACTGATTTAAAAATAATGATTTACAACGTCCCTTATCGGACAGGAAGGAACATTGATAATGAAACCGTTTATAGATTAGCAGAATGTCAAAATATTATAGGAATTAAAGATTCTGGCGGAAACTTAAAACAATCCCTAGAATTACTTATGAATCCAATAAAAGAATTTTCTAACCTAACAGGTGAAGATGCTTCTTATTACCACCACTTAACTTTAGGTGGTGCAGGTGGAATTTTAGCTTCTTCTCATATAAAGACAAGTGACTTCTTGGATATTTTTAACAAGATTCAAGAAAACAATCATAATCAAGCATTGAAAGTCTGGAAAAGTGTATATCCGATAACGACTCTGCTGTTTCAGGAGACAAATCCAGCACCTTTAAAGTATATTCTTTATAAAAAAGGTTTGATTCAATCTCCCGAAACCAGATTACCCGTTACAGGGACGACCAAAGAATTGAATAAGAAATTAGATGCATTGATTTCTTTTTAATAAAAATGATTACCAATATGTGTGGGATACACTAAATATGCTCAAAAATGTTGTCTGCATACTTGAGCCATATTTAAGCTATTCAACAATCGGGGGCTTATCCAGAGCAGGGTAAGCTCTTTTTTGTGAAAAGTTGTCTTGAATAAGTTGTTATATTTTAAAATAATTGGTGTTAAGTTAATGGGCAGGTTAGTTCAATAAGGTTCTTGTTTCATTCAACAAGAATATATATAATATCGACGTGAAACTACTATGAGGTGGATTAAAGTGGATAAAAGAGTGATATTTGACTTTGAACTTGAGTTTACTAATGGCGGTGGATTGCAGGGACAGGATTTTCGACTTGATATTAGTGGTGATGACATTACCGATGAAGAGTTAGCGAAGTACATCGTAGAGGATATGAGATTGTTAATGGTTGGAGAAGTTAGGATACTTAATAAAAAAATTATTACTGAAAAACACAAACGAAAATCTATTGATAAATAGGTTATCTTTATAACTCCCACCAATATGGAATTAAACTTTTCGATCCAGCTGCCAATAGGCGGCTATTTTTCTTACTTAACGAACGGGCATCATTCAATAGATTAAATATATTGTTCAACAAACAGGGGCGATTGTTCAATAGAGCCTTACCCCTGTATTAAATAAGCACATGGAAAAATAGGGCATGAAGCTATTTAAAGACAAAGCAGGTTACTTTTAAGAGGGTACGGTATATTTTAACTCTTGCCACTAAACACCAAATTGTTTTAAATGGTGGTCAAGGTGCTTGTAGATTCCTTTTCCCCATTGTTCGGAAGTAAGTTTCCCGAAAAATGGATGTGGATGATCAGTACATGCCTCTGGTCCATTCTTTTGAAATAATATAATTTTTTGTTTCAGTTTTTCTCTTTCTATTTCAAAATCTTTCTTAGATGTAATTAAAATGGTTGGAATAGTCGACATATTGTGGTCTAAAGGTTTGTCATTATAAAAGATGGGTTTTGCAAATCTACCCACTAATAACCCTAACCAACCTCTTGAGGGGAAAGAATATCCCATTGCGATATCTTGGAAAGATGAGCAATGAGCTAACATTTGAGATACATCCATTTCCCCCCATTTTGGTTGTGAATTTGCATTTAAGTTCTCGATACGATTTAATATTTCATCTGTATACGTGATCTCAAAAATATTATTCATTAGAATACTCCTTTCGTTTTTTTGAAAATTCAAAAAAATCATCGGTTATAATATAATACAACGTCAACGTTATTTAATCCTTTTAACTAACGGTTTTAGTTTGAAATTCTGCTTCAAGGTATCTCGGAATCAAGTTTTCCAGATAAGGGTGCGATAGCTGCATATTGGCTATCGTTATTGGGCTGAGGATCAGGTTAAAATTAATGATTACGGTCTGGTTATCTTTCAACAATCATTTACTAGTTTATTGAATATTAGAAGGAAATCCATTGGTGATGTAGAAATATTATGTGGGTAATATTATTCCATTCTTTGAGGGAAAAGGTGATATTTCTGAAAACAACCACGTCAAAAGACGGCACAACCTTGGCGTATGATGTTTACGGTAATGGTCCAGCGCTCATTTACATAACGGGAGCAAGCTGCCATCGCTCATTTAAGCCCATAGTGCAAGATGCCAAAATATTTGCCACTGAATTTACTGTTTACAATTACGACCGCCGTGGACGCGGCGATAGTGGTAACACACTGCCGTATACTATAGACCGTGAAATCGAAGATGTCGAAGCTATGATTGATGCGGCAGGCGGCAAGGCGTATTTGTATGGTCATTCTTCTGGTGCTGTGATCGCACTTGAGGCAGCACTTCGACTTGGCAATAAAGTGCAAAAAGTAACGATGTATGATGCGCCATATGTACGTGATGAGAAAGAAAAAGCCGAATACAAACAATTAAGCCAAAAAATACACAAACTTCTCGAAAACGAGAAAAATTCAGAAGCAATGCTTACCTTTTTAAAGGAAATTGGCATGCCCAAGTTATTTGTTTTATTATTACCGTTATTTCCGGGCTGGAAAACTACGAAAGCTCTAGCTCCGACCCTTGCTTATGATATTACTCTAACTAAGGATATGCCCCCAGTTGAACGAGTTGCTCAAATTTCCATACCTATGCAAATAATCGTTGGCGAAAAAAGCCCGGCCTCAATAAATGATGTTGGCCGTCAACTAACAAAGGCAATTCCAAACGCAAGGTTTGTACAACTAGCAAAGCAAGACCATATGGTAAACGGAAAAAAACTGCTGCCAATACTTTCGAGCTTTCTCAAGTAATAATGTCTTATTAGCTGCCCCATTGGCGTACAAGAGAGACCAATTAATAAAGGAATTGGCAGTCAAAAAATGAAGAGCAGTTTCAGGTGGCATTCCTCCCAGGGGATGAGGATCATCTGCACCCAAGTTTAGGATGGTTGAAGTGTAGATTTTAGAATTTTTATCCATTTTAAAAGATTGGCTCACTTATTCCGTCTGCTGTTCCGTTAATAAATGGATATTATTTGTATGGATTTCCAAATTATGTTACGGTAAGACGGGATTTAAGCAGAACCAGTGAAAGGAGAGAGTGGATGAGGAAACTATTGTATGCGGCGGCCGTGACGGGGTTGATGCTGGCTGGCTGCGGGGCTGAGGAAGCAGCGGATTCCCCGGAAAAGAGTACGGAGAAGAAGAAATCCAAGGGGGAAACTGCCGGTTTTGAGGAAGTGGCTTCTTTCGAGTTGGAGGGTCACGTTAGCAGCATGAATTTTCAACTGGATGAAGATGGGGATACATTATTTTGGGGAGAACAGAATAGTGATTTCAGTGAGGAAGACAGGCGGCATGTAAGAGTGGGGGAAGAGGTGCAATCACTGGATTCAAAGATGGTTGATCAATTCTCATTCCTTACCGATTCCGGAATTATTGTGAACGGGGTGACGGATTGGGACGCTCCTGAAGGGGAGCAGCATTGGATTGTGGAGCTGGACCCGAAGAGCGGCGATTCGCAGAAGTTCATCCCTGCAGGGGATCGGGATGACATACTGCACCCTTCTCCGGGTACTTATCTGCTGGAACCTAAAACCTATATCCACACGGATACTGAACCGGATGATGAACAGAAGGATCAAACGTATCTTTGGGATGTAGAAACTCAGGAAATCACCCAGCTGGACTTTCTTGAAAAGATGATAAAGGAAGCAGGGGAAATCAAATACAATCCACATTATAATCTGAATGACGATGGAACCAAGGTATATGCCATCATCTGGAACGCCGGGGTTTTTTCCTATGATCTGAAGTCCGGGGAGACAGAGACCCTGATGCGTTCAGATAAAGTCTATCCGGGAACCAGTAATAATGAAAACCTCACGGCAAATGAAGACTATGTCATTTACGGGGTGCAGGATGAGGAAGCGGAATTGATGAAAACGGAATTTCATGCTTTGAACCTCGAAACAAAGGAAACCATGAAGCTTGGGTCCGGCGGCAACTTGTTTACACTGAAAGACGGAAATGCGGTCATTATTGATGAGAACAAACTGATGACATATGATTTTGAAAAAGAGGAACTGAGCGACCTTCATACGATCATAGTCGATGATAATCAGAAACTCGATAATGTCACGGTGAGTTCTGATGGAAGCACGATTGCTTATGGCATGACGACGACGCCGGAAGATGGGGAAAAGCAGTACGAGATGAAGATAGTATCAAAGTAAAGGATGGGGATGGATGATGCAAAGGGCAATTGCATCATCCATCCCCGTTTATGATGTGAGCGGTTTTTGCAGCGGAATATCAGCGGCTCGTATCATTCAGAGTTGCGGGGATCAGACCCCCGGCGCGTTCTTTTTAATCCATCCACATGTGAGACACCAATGATGCGGTGGTTCGATCATAACTGCCTGGATTTGATCTTGAGGAGGTTAATGCGCTAATATAACCAGAAAATCGATAATAGAACCAAGCCGATTTCCACAATTCGATAATAAAATCTTCATTTTCGATAATAAATCTTTCAATATCGATAATAAAATGAAAGAAATCGATAATAAAAATGTCAGCGGGCTTCGTCAGACAGCTAAAATGGCTGGATTGATTAGAGAATGGGGGAATTTGACTGTCAGTGATGGTTCGGATAGAGACAAGGGCGTGAATTTTTAAAAAATAGTCAAATTTCAAAAGGGAAATGGCCATTATACAGAGAAATTAGGGGAGGCACGAAGATGTAGTGGAAGATCGGGCGGGATGTGTCCCCCTGCCAAGGAAAGCAACAGCCCGCCCGGGGACACATCCCTTTTATCTGAACCTATATTTATGTCTTCGGAAACGTAAACCCTTCCCCGAACACATCCCTCACATCGTGCACAACCACAAAGGCTTTCTCGTCAATCTTCTGGATCATCTTTTTCAAGAGGAACAGCTCCTGCTTATTGATCACGACATACAGGATATCCTTGGACTCTTTCGAATAATGACCTCGGGCATTGATGACGGTCACCCCCCGGTCCATTTCGGCGCTCACTTTTTCTGCGATGTCGTCCGTCTGGGCAGAAATGATGGTGACAGCCTTTCTTGTATCAAATCCATCAATCAAGTAATCAAGGATTTTCGTACTGATATAGATGGAGATTCCGGTGTACATCGTATTCTCGATCCCGATTACAAAAGAAGAGCCAAGTACCACCAGGATATCGAATACGAACATGGTGGTGCTGACCGCCCAGCCGAAATGCTGATTGAGCATGCGGGCAATGATGGTCGAGCCGCCCGTCGTTCCTCCCGATCGCAGGACAAGCCCGAGTCCGAGCCCGATGAACACCCCGGCAAAGACAGTCCCGAGCATGATGTCGACCGATTCACCCATGCCTTCTGTCAATTTAATGAAGAGGGACGTGAAGAAGATCGCAAGCATGGTATACCAGGTCACCCGTTTATTGAGCACCTTGTATCCGATGGCGAGCAGCGCCCCGTTCATGACGAAGTTCGTGATACCCGGTGACCATCCAAGGAGATAGTAAAGGATCATCGAAATCCCCGTCACGCCGCCTTCCCCAAGTTCGTTCGGGATCGCAAACAAGTTCACCCCGAGGGCAAAGAACAGGGACCCGACGATGATCAAGGTGATTTCTTTCACAGTTGTTTTATTCATATCATCTCTCCGTTCTAATGGAATACTAGGATACTATAGCACAGGTGATGGTTGATGTCTTTATGGAATATAATGAAAGAACGTGACCTGCACGAACAAGATATGAGCGGGCAGATTGAATGGGAGATGGGGGACCATATGGGGAAAGAAACAATTTATAAAAGCGAACAAGGGAAGGCAAGAATCCAGCAGCACTATGAGGATTATCTACAGACACTGGACTTCCAGGTAGAGAGAAGGTACATAGACACGAGATTCGGAAAAACGCATCTGCTTGTGGCGGGACCTGCTGACGGAAAACCCTTATTCGTCTTTCAAGGAGGCAACTGCATCAACCCGATGACGATGTCCTGGTTCGCCCCGCTTGCGAAGGAATACAGGGTGTATGCGCCCGATACGATCGGCCATCCAGGGTTCAGTGCTGAGACGCGGATTTCCGGTGAAGACCACAGCTATGCTTGCTGGATCAGTGATCTGATGGACGAATTAGAAATCGAGAAATGCGCATTTGTTGGTCCTTCCTTTGGCGGCGGAATCATCCTGAGGCTGGCGGCGTTCATGCCGGAAAAAATCGATTGTGCGGTGCTGGTGTCACCGGCAGGCATCAAAATGGGATCGAAAGGCAGGATGATCAAAGACATACTGGTACCGATGATGTTCTATAAAGCGGCGGGGTCAGAGAAGTCCCTGGACCGGATTGCTGACATCATGTCTTCCGGTTCCATGAAGAAGATGGACAGGGAAATCATAGGTGATGTATTCAAGCATGTAAAACTGGAACAGGACATGCCGAAGCTGTCGGAGAAACAAGAGCTGCAGCATTATTCTGCCGCAACCATGGTGTTTGCAGGGGAAGAGGACATTTTCTTTCCTGCGGGCAGGTTGAAAGAGAAGGCTGAGGAGATCATTCCTCATCTTGTTTCGTTCAGGGGACTGGAGATGGGGCATTTTCCTTCGAGAGAACGTTTGCGTGAAATCAATGATGAGATTGTGGGTTTTCTTCGGGAGCAGTATTAAAAGATCTGCCTCTTGGTAAAGCACTGGCGGATTAATGGGTTCCTTTTGGGGAGAGGCAATTACAGATAGCAGGTCTAATTCGCATATGAATTAGACCTGTTTTATTTTTTGAGGAATTGACGCTTCAATTAGCATCTTAATAATCAAGTGGACACTTATTATACAGCTAAAAAATGGGGTGTTAAATGACTGTTCCTGGGGAGAACCTTCTTTTTATGAGCCCGTTTGGAAGGATTTATGTGATAGAATTGAAAATAATGGATATTGAATTTAAGGAGCAGGTTAATTGAATAAAGAGAAACCTTAAACGATGTTTTTTACGCCTAACTCGTATTAAAAAGTCGCTTGATGAATCGGTGAAGATTGGAGACCTATTATGAATAATGAATTTGATAATAAAACGAAAGAATATGCAATTGGAAGACCTTCCTATCCAGCAGAAATCTTAAAAGTAATGATAGAGCTAGGTGTGAATAATCAATCGACCATTGCAGATATTGGAGCAGGTACGGGAATTCTTACTCATATGTTAGGAAGTATGGAGTGCAACGTTCTTGCAATTGAGCCTAACGAACATATGCTTGAAGAGTGCAGAAAGCATTGCAATGAATTGAATAATATTCAATTCATTAAAGCTCCAGCAGAAAAAACATCTTTGAAAGAGAATAGTGTGGATATTATTACAATTGCACAAGCATTTCATTGGTTTGATAAGGAATTATGTAAGAAAGAATTTCAAAGAATCTTAAAAGAAAATGGGCATGTAGTTATTCTATGGAATGAGATGCAGAATAACAGTCAATTTGCAAAAGAATATACAACTTTATTAAATAAATACAAAGTTAAAACGACTGCTGCAATTTCTAATTTTGACCCAGATGAAGAGAAACTTAATTTCTTTGGACAAGATTACACCAAGGTGTATTATGACAATTGGCAAACAGTAACAGAGGAAGGTTTCACAGGGGGTGCACTATCGTTATCATACACACCGTCTAAACTAGATAATACGTATGATGAGTTTGTTGAAGAACTTCACCAACTATTCTCAGAATATCAACAAAACGATAAAGTAACCTTCCATTATAAAACAGAGGTATGTATTTGTAAGTTTTCAGAGTGATGAGCCTTTTAATATACAATATACGGGGGCGGTTGCTGAAGATGGCATCCGCCTTTTGTTCAATTATAGGGGCAGGCGCGACAAGTTCTGATACAAGTGTGATTTGCACGAAAGTCAGGAGAATACTATTTAATTCTTAACTTTTCAACAGAAGGTGGGAATGACAGAACCACGTTTCTGGAAACCATCTCGTCAAGACTTCTGCATGCGTTAAGACTGACAGGTTTTAGGGTATGGAGCCAGATAGAATCGGCAGAACAAAGGCTAAAGCCAATCTTTGGTTAGATGAGGTATGCCGATGGATATGCCGCACGGCTGAAAAACTGGATATGGTGAGAATTGTTCATCGAGGGATGAACTGACGAACTTCCGAAGGTAAGGGTCTAGAGTTAAAGCATAAGGAAACTTATGTCCCATCTTACGATGGGGTGAGTGGTGTAGAGTAAAATTCTGCCCTCTGAAATACGCTATACCGGACTACGGCGGTATCAAGCTCACAGGCTTAAAGGGAGCACCTGTTTCCAGTATATATAGCTATGTTGAAAGGTACTTGGAAAACAAGGAACGTTGAAACAAGAGCTGTCACTCTAAACGTTTGCTATAAGGTTTACGAAAGGCATTTATCCTTGTGAGGGTAGGGGAACGACTGAAGAAGCTTTTGTAATGAAAGTGGAGGAACAGCCCCAAGTCTACTGAATAAAACGATTATTTTCCTATTCGTGAATGGTGCCGGTCGGGTAAGAATGTGGGGACATCACTTCTACATGGAGGGATGCCACAGTGCCAACACTGCGATACTGGGATTACTACAATATGACGGAGACATTCACGGAACTATATGAGAAAGCCCAGGAAGGAAACAGCTTTTCCTTCCTTTATAATGACATC
Source organism: Rossellomorea oryzaecorticis (assembly GCF_038405515.1). Taxonomy (GTDB): domain Bacteria; phylum Bacillota; class Bacilli; order Bacillales; family Bacillaceae_B; genus Rossellomorea; species Rossellomorea oryzaecorticis_A. The sequence goes on from NZ_JBBYAF010000003.1 coordinate 25,183, forward strand.
ACTTCAAGAGAAAACATCTTACTCGCTTATCGTACCATCAAATCCAATAAGGGTTCAAACACACCTGGGACCGATGGAAAAACGATATCGGATATCAAGGAATTATCCGAAGATGAACTCGTCTTGAAGGTGCGTACAATACTGAAAAGCTATCACCCTAAGAAAGTCAGAAGAAAATGGATTGAAAAGGACAATGGGAAAAGAAGACCGCTAGGTATTCCTTGTATTCTGGATAGGATTATCCAACAATGTTTTAAGCAAGTTCTCGAACCCATTGCGGAGGCTCATTTTTATAAGCACAGTTATGGCTTTAGACCTCTACGGTCTGCCCATCATGCGATGGCAAGGATTCAATATTTGATTAATCAAGCCTCCCTTCATTTTGTTGTTGATATTGATATCAAGAGTTTCTTTGATAATGTAAACCACACACGGTTAATGAAGCAGCTTTGGAATTTAGGAATACAGGATAGGAAAGTATTAGCTTGTATTTCCAAAATGATAAAAGCAGAAATTGATGGAGAAGGAATTCCGGACAGAGGGACACCTCAAGGGGGAATTTTATCTCCCCTTCTCTCTAATATCGTGTTAAATGATTTAGATCAATGGATTGCTGACCAGTGGGAGTTCTTTCCCTTACACAAACCATATAAATCAAAAGTCGGTGAACGATACGCAAAGAAACGGACTAATCTGAAGGAAGGATATCTCGTCCGATATGCGGACGACTTCAAAATCCTTTGCCGGGATGGAAAGACTGCACAAAAATGGTATCATGCGGTCCGTCGTTATTTAAAGGAACGCCTCACCCTTGATATCTCGCCAGAGAAATCTAAAATCCTTAACCTGCGCAAAAGGGAGTCTGAATTTTTAGGATTTACGATACGAGCGAACAAAAAAGGGAAGAAACGAGTAGCGCATACCGGTGTTATTCAAAAGAAAAAGAAACAAATCAAACAAGAAGCTAAAAGGTTAATCCGTCGGATTAAAGCTTCACCAACTTCCCAAAATGTTCTGCGATTCAACAGTTTTGTACTAGGCACTCATAATTATTTTAAACGAGCGACACATGTTAACCCGGTGTTCTCACGTCTTGCTTACGATTTAAAGCCGTTCATTTACAACCGACTTCAACCGGTTGGGAAGCAGGAACATCCAAGTAATCCTCCTCCTCTGTTTAAAAAATTCTTCAGTGTTAACATGAAGACATTTAAAGTAGCTGAAGTGTACCTTTTCCAACTTGGAATTGTTAAAACGGTTAACTCGTTAAACTTCAGTCCAAAGGTAACACTATATACAGAGGAAGGTCGAAAGACGTTATATAAGAAGCTTCGTTCTGATATCCAAAAGGAAATCAGTAAATTGATGAACTCCAACCTTCCTAATCGGTCAGTTGAATACACGGATAATAGAATAAGCCGATACAGTATGAAAATGGGGAAATGTGAAATCACAGGCTGGGATTTACAGGCATTTGAAGTGCATTGTCATCACTATCTCCCGAAGTCACTAGGAGGAAACGATGAGTTTCATAATCTACGAATTCTTCACCAGGATATTCACCGTTTAATCCACCTAACTGACATGAAGAAGATAGCGTCAATCCTCAAAAAGCTCAACATCTCAAAACCTATTTTGAATAAAATCAACCAATACCGAAAGGTATGTGAACAGGAAAACATCGTATTATCCTAATCGTCAAAGTAACGAGGAACTTATAATCTAGTACATATCAGTAGATGGACCGCCGAATGCTGGGAAACTAGCACGTTCGGTGCGGAGCAGGGGAAAAGCCGGAGATAACTTCAAACGCTTACCTATTGCTAACGTTAATGGAATAACCTACATTAATACGGAAGTGAGTGAGTTTTGTGAGATTTGTTTTTGATTTAGATGGAACAGTGTGTTTTAAAGGTCAACCAATATCCAGAAAGATACTTCATTCGTTGTCAGTGTTGACAGAATTAGGTATAGAAGTTATTTTCGCATCGGCAAGGCCGATTCGAGATATGCTGCCCGTCATAGACGAAGCATTTCATCATTATACAATGATAGGTGGGAATGGTTCTTTAATATCAAAAGAAGAAAAAGTAACCCATTCCAACTCGTTCTCAACAGATGAAATTAGCGAAATAAAAACCCTTATCAATGAATATAATGCAACTTATTTAATAGACGGTCATTGGGACTATGCTTATACTGGACCAGATACCCACCCTATACTTCAAAATTTAGACCCTGCGAAGTTAGCCAAAATGGTTAGTATGGACTCTCTTGATTCGATAGTTAAGATTCTGTTTCTTACTTCAAATAATATGGATGAACTAGCAGTAAAACTTTCGAAACTCAATGTCTATGTAAATAAACACGGGAACGAAAATGTACTGGATATCAGCCCAAGTGGCATTAATAAATGGAGTGCTTTAAAGACTCTTGGAATAGAAAAAAATACATATATTGCTTTTGGGAATGATGCAAATGATATCTCAATGTTCGAAAACGCATTACATACAGTTATGATTGGTCATCACGAACATTTAGCTCCTTTTGCAAAAGAAACGATATCATTAAGTGCAGACTACCAACAAGAAATTGCAGAAAAAATAATTACTCTTTCAAAAAAATATAGACCAATTCAAGTATAAGTATTATTCAGCTGATGGGGGTAATAACTGAAGATCAGCTAATTGATCCAGCTATTGCCCTTCTTCAATTATTGGGGCAGGTTAATGGAGGAAGGATTATTAATTGTTAGAATAGGGATTGGAGACGTTTTAATATTAAAACTCCACTCTGGATTAAAGGAGGAAGTGATGAACTCTAAAGCTTTAGTTAATCTAATTGTATTTGTAATCAATGGTTTGTTTTTAACTGTATTGGCACTCTTTGCTGTTTGGGGTTTCTCTAGTGTTATATTATTTTATTTTTGGTTGTCCATCGGAATAATTAGTGCATTTTGGTTTGCTTTTCACTATGGGAAATTTTCAAATAGGAAAGAATTTATTTATAGAAGCCTTTTGTATGGGGCTTTCACGTATGCCATACTTATTGTTGTTAGTGTTATACAAGAAATAATACATATCTTTAGCAACTAACCGTAATCTTCAACAAACGGGGGCGTTTGCTGAACAAGTAGCCGACCCGCCTTGGTTAGGTCAGAGCATCTTCGGTAACGGACAGGATAGTAAAAAGCAATAAGAGAAAAATTCATAAAATGAAATACTTTTAAAAGGGGGAGATAAAATGATTTTAGAAGATAAAAGGAGACCAGATATGGTTTTGGAGAAGGTTATAAAGAAGATCAATATTCAGAGTGAGTACAAGACTTTTGTAGAGGAGTATACAGCTAGCTTGCTTTCAGAGTTCAATGGGAAGATTCACAGTATTTATATGTGTGGCTCAATTCCTAAAGGTACTGCTAAGCCATTTAAGTCTGATGCAGATTTTACAATAGTATGCGAAAGACCAGAAGATATAGATTATGATAGAGTATCATGTCTGAAGGACCAGATTTTACAAAAATATCGATTAGTAACTAAGGTTGATACGGTTATTTGTTCACTGGATGATGTAAGAAGTAAGCCCAATGAATGGGGATTTTGGATCAAGATAATCTGTGTTTGTATACATGGTACTGATATTGGCGAAGAAGTACCGCCTATTCTTATTTCACCTGAGTTCATATTAGACTTGAATTCAGACACTCAAGAGGCAGTGGATCGCGTTCGCGGTTTTCTATCTAATGCCAATGATGACACACTGAAATCTAGATATACCAAAGGTTACTCAAAGAAATTAATTCGTGCATTATACTCTTTGGTTTTAGAAGATACAGGGGTTTGGCAAGATGACATTACTAAGATGAAGAGTGCCATATCAGATTATTGCAATATTGATTCAGCTTTAGTTGACTATCTGTATGCGTGTTACTTGGAAAGTAATGTAGATGTTGAAGAATTTCTGGGGATTGCAGAAGAAGTATATAGTTATATTGAGAAGGCTTTAACTGCATTGGCTGCTTCCAGAACTACTCCTTCAGAAATATAAGTTTTTCTCGTGCATACTCGCTTACTCGCAGATAATTATCGTTGCATTTGTAGCTGGATTTTTATTGGGTTTGAATAAACATAACAATTATCACGATGAACATATATTAGAGAATAAAAAACTGGCACAAACATTAATTTTGATATCCAATAATTTTCAATCCGTTGATAAAGTATATGAAAAAGGACAAGTTTTGGGATGCTGATTATTAACTATATTATTACAAAGCGTTATTCAAGTAACGGGGACTTTAATTGTATAAACACCATAAAAAAACAGGTCATTGACACTCAGCCACTGACCATTTTTTATGCAAATTAGGATTGTTTTTTAGGTGCGAATAACTTAACCATTTCGTTTGTTGATTAGAAGTTTGTACTTCAAAACAGACCCCGTTACAGGACAGGCCCTTTTTTTGATGTGTGCAGAGAAACCGCTCAGTTCAACCTAACTCCAACAGGATCCACCTCATTAACCCCGTCATCTGTAAAATATACAGCTTGCAATCGAACATCATCCTCCTTATTAAAGACAATGCTCCATTCATCATTTCCGACCTTCACATGCGAATCTTCCTCATGCAGGACATCCAGATGCAGCAACTGGGCGACCAACCCAGGGTGTTCATTAAAAGGAACATCAATTTTCATTTGACGAATTACTGTATGCTGCTCCTCCGCCACCACATCGCTTCTTCTTTGAAGCTCGATCCGGAATTTCCATGGAGTCGCAATAAAGGTTCTTCGTTCGCCTTCGTTAACGGCCCAATCCAGTTCGGCAGCCCTGCCAACAACCCTGCGGTACTCATCTTCGTTCACCAGCACACCGATATGATCGAACCGGTCACGCTTCCCTTGCCCGAAAGTCACATTTGTCTGCCCTTTGACCATCTCGATGATCCTGAACGCAATTTCTTTTCCTTTAAAATCATCCCATGTCAACGGGGGATTGAAGGTTTGCATTTCACCATCCAGCCTGCCGACCCTCAGTACGGTTTGGAAGCCGAGCTGTTGATAAAAGTGCTCCATTTCCTTTACTTTGTGTGTCCAGTAGTGATAATGAAATAGTTTCATAGCTCTTTTCTCCTTTGGCGGGTATTTGGGAAGCCTGTGACCTTTTTTATATAGTATACGGGTGATTGCGTGTTTTTTCATCGTAGGAAAGATTGAAGGGGTGTAAGACTTTTGGCATAATGAGGAAGGAATGTCAGTGAAGTTGAAAAATGGCACTGATTATGGGGAACATATATCCAGGTAAAGGGGAGTTATTCGTTTGTACTTGATCCTATCGATTTTTTTAGCGAGTATACTAGGTTTGGTATTGTTTGTGACAGGGCCTTGGTTTGGCGGCGTCCTTGCTTTCGGCATTATTGCAGGTTGTTTGTTCAGGGGGCTCTATCTGTTGAATGACATACATAGAAGAATATCAAATGATTTACCGAGAGCTGATAAGGCAAAAGAGGTATATGAAAACTATTTGAGAGAGAAAGATGAGAACGGTCAAGGCTAGAGAAATGTAAATTCAATCATCAAAAACGTCCAGAGTAGAAACCCTGGACGTTTTTTTCGCTGAAAGTCAGCTCCCCGTATGCTGTTTCTCTTTCTCCACCGCTTTCAGTCTTTGTCCATCGTCTGCAGAAGGACTCTTCTCATCATCGTGTCCATTGACTAAGTCTTTGGTGGCGCTTTTGAATTCTTTTAATGTACTTCCGAATGCACGTCCGATTTCCGGGAGTTTGGAAGGACCAAAGATGATCAACGCGATCACCAATACAAGGATTAATCCTGGGATTCCGATATTCGTTAGCATATGTTTCGCCTCCTGTTAGTTTTATAGAATTGGCATGCCGTGACGCTCGAATGCAGCTGCTTCTAAATCCGACATTCCCTGTACTTCTGCAAATGCCGATAGTTTGTCGGAGATTTTTGGTGCATAGGCAGCCGGCGGGGCGGCATGGCCAATCAGTCTTCTGCGTGCTGCATTTTTTCTGGCGAATGGTCCCCAGATGGCAAAGGTCATCCCGGGTGACTGGATATTGATGAAGAACGTCCGGCCGTCTGTAGAGAATGTTGGTCCTGCAAGCTCGGAATCGTTCACTTTATTTTCTGCGAACACATACGTTTCGCCTTCAGGTGTCATCCCGATGACACGGTCAACACCGCCGCCGTCTTCAGCAATCCACAGGTCTCCCCAGGGAGTGATGCAGATATTATCGGGCATTTCCAAGTCATTTTGCGCAGTAGATTCATAGAATAGCTCCAGGGTGTTGGTGGCCGGGATATAGCGGTACACACGGCCCAGATCCTTATCCCCGGCGGATGTATCATCGAACCAGAACACGCCGCCTTCAAAATAAGCACCCTCCAGACGGCTGAAGACAATGCATCCTTTTCTGCCTGCATCCAGGGTCGGTTTTTCCGGATCTACATCTTTCCATACAATGCCGAATTTCTGACCTGTATGGAACTGGCTTGTTTCGTCCATGCTCATTTCTTCGTAGGCCGCTGCTTGAAGCTTGCCGCCTTTTTGCAGGGCGCCGACCCTTTGACTGCGGTCGTTAGGAAGGAAGCGGTACAAATAACTTGGACCCGCATCTTCGGTCAGATAGACAATCCCGGTTGCCGGGTCGATGGCAGTGGCTTCATGGGAAAAGGCACCCATGTCGCGGATCGGGGTTTTAGAAATTTTATCTTCAGGGTTGTTTGGATCCACTTCAAACACATAGCCGTGACCTTCTTCGAGTGTTTCTTCGCATGTGAGCCATGTGCCCCATGGAGTCGAACCGCCCGCACAGTTACGGATGGTACCGGAAGAAGAGACGTATTCCTTCCTTACTTGGCGGTCAGGGCCGACCACTAAGGAAGTGGTTCCGCCCGTTTCTTCACGGCGGTAAGGATTCTTCCCGATCACGGGGTATTTCGTATTTCCGCTCAATTCATGGTTTCTGACGAGGATGGTGGAGTTATTGGCGCCGGGATAGGCGGCCATCCCGTCGAACTTTGCAGGGACGGGCCGTCCGTCCGAAAGGGATCTGCCTTCCTCTGAAATAATCCTGTACTGGAAACCGCGGGGAAGGTCCATTACGCCGCCCGGGTCTTTGACAAGCGGACCATACCCGCCTGCTGCCTTACTGTTTTGAGGTGTACCGGCAAATGCTTTATTTCCACCGAGGGACAATAATCCAGTGCTCCCGAGGGCAAGCGCAGCTGTGCCGATACCGCTTGCTTTCAGAAAGTCTCTTCTATTCATATCGCGTTTATTCAAGTCCTTTCACTCCTTAAAATTAAATTCTCTTGGCCTTGTTCTGCATTGGACTCTTCTGAACGGGAAGCACGCTTCTTATATGCAATCGTTGAACACGTGATGCTGATTTCATATAAAAGAAGAAGCGGCAGGATGACGAGTACATCCGAAAGGAAATCCGGCGGTGTAATCAACACCGAAATGACAATCAGCAAGAAATAGGCGATCCTTCTTGATTTTTTCAATTTCGCTGGATCTAAAATGCCGAGTACCGTCAGGAAGACGATCACAAGCGGCATTTCAAATAGAAGTCCAAAAGGGACTGTAAGGTGCAGCATAAAGCGGAAGTATTTTTCCGCCGTGAACATCATTTCAAATTGTCCGGCTGAAAGGGTGGTTAAGAAACCCAGGACGATCGGGAAAAGTAAGAAATAGCCGAACCCGATGCCGAAAATGAACAAAAAGAATAAGGCTGGGATGAAGCGTACCGTCACTTTTCGTTCTCTGGGACTCAGACCCGGCGAGACAAACCGCCAAATTTGATAGGCAGCGACAGGGATGGTTGCCGCCAGTGAGAAGACGGCTGCTATCATCAGGTACACCCATAAAATATCGCTCGGTCCGAGAATTGCAAGTTTCGTGTCCAAGTCCCTGATCAGCCACTCGTAGATCGGTTTCACAAAAGCCAGCCCCGCTATTAGGAAACCAATAAAGGCGAGCGCGGTCTTGATGGCCCGGCTCCGCAGTTCTTCCAAGTGTCCGATCAGCTGCTGGCTGGAATCTTTCATGGCCTCTGCCTCCTCTATGCTGAACTAGACTTAGTTCATTTGCTTTTGTTTTCCTTTTTTGGCCTGCTTTTTGTGGGCGCGGTCGTGCGCTTCATGGCGGTCATCTTCCACCTCAGCAGACATCTGCTGCCCTTGAGGTACGGTTGATGCAGATACTTCCTTCAGTCCTTCTGCATCTTTTTCGTAAACAAATGAAGCTCTGGTGGAAATATCTGCACCAGGATTCGAGACAAATGGAACGACACGATAATCGGTTCTCCACTGGGTCGGCGTGACATGACAGCGGACATACCCGCGATAATCGTTGAAAAATTTAATGTGTTCGTTCTGGGCTAGAATGCGGTCCGTGTCTGCGCGCTTGTCCGCCCCGTTCCCGCCTGATGTGATCGATGTGCCGACAAACTCAGCTCCAAGCATGCTGGAAGACGGATCATCAAAGTCTGCCAGGATATTGGAAGCCCAGCTCGCGTGTACATCACCCGTCAGGACGATCAAGTTATCCATGTTTTCTTTACGGGCAAATTCTGTGATGCGTTCCCTTGCAGGTGTGTAGCCGTCCCAGCCATCCATGCTGTAACGAGGTTGATCAGGGCTTGGGCCATAGTTTCTTTTGGCAAAAAAGATCTGCTGGGCAAGTACGTTCCAGGAGCTTGTAGATTTGCCTAGATGATCAAGGACCCATTGCTCCTGCTCGCCGCCTAATAATGTGCGTGAAGGATCCAGGGATTCAGCCGTCTGCGGAGAGCTTTTATCCCCATTCGCTTGATCCGAACGATACTGGCGGGAATCGAGAACCATGAAATTCGCTAAGTTTCCGTATGAGAACTGACGGTACAACTGCATGTCCGCGCCGTGCGGCATCGACGATCGTCTTAACGGCATATGTTCATAGTAGGCTTGATAAGCGGCCACACGCCGTTTCACGAATTCTTCCACAGACTGGCCTTTTTCAGGAATCATGTCGGCATAGTTGTTCTCCACTTCATGGTCATCCCAGGTGACAACCCAGGGGAACGCCGCATGAGCAGCCTGCAGATCCGCATCTGAACGGTACTGGGCATGACGGTTCCGGTAGTCTTCCAACGAACGGATTTCCGGTCCTTTATGGTGGCGGACATTGCCTGTTTTAGCTACATACTCATCAGGACCGTATTCATAAATGTAGTCTCCAAGATGGAACACGAGGTCGAGGTCTTCTTTGGCCATATGCTTATAGGCGGTATAATAGCCATGCTCATACTGCTGGCAGGAAGCAAAGGCAAAAGAGAGGCTTGCGACGTCTGCATTCATGGCAGGAAGTGTTTTCGTTTTTCCGATCGGGCTGAAATCCTTTCCGGCTTTGAACCGGTAATAGTACACCGTGCCAGCTTCCAGGTTCCCTACTTCGGCATGGACGGAGTGTGCGAGGGCCGGACTTGCTACTTCAGTACCGCGCTGAATGATATTCCGGAAATGTTCATCTTTCGCGATTTCCCACTTCACTGGAATATTACGATCAGGCATGCCGCCGCCATTTAGCGGGTCGATGGCCAAGCGTGTCCATAAAACGACACTGTCAGGAAGGGGGTCACCGGAAGCCACCCCAAGTAAAAACGGATAATCCTGAAACTCTTCTTCTTCTGCAGAAACAGAGAAGCCGCCCATCGATTGAGCAACCACCATTCCTAAAGAAATGCCAGCGACTTTTCCCGCCCCTTGAAGGAAGCTGCGACGGTCGACCCCTTTGTGTAAGGTCTCTTCATTCAGTCTTTGAATCCAATTGTCCATCGGTCTCTCATTTGTCATGTGGATGACCCCTTTCATGAATCGATTGAATGTAACAGTTCATAGTATAGGGGACCATTTTTAATCTGTTGTAAATGAATGTAAATAGAGGATAGAACAGGAGGGCCGTCGTCACTGGGAAAAAAGACCGTTTATTGTTTGAATAACTCATTAATTGGGAGAAGGTTAGCAGATTTCACCAGTTTTCTGTAGGCGGGAAGTCTCGGTTTTCTTAACATTGGTGAAAAGAAAACTATATATTAAAATGAATTTTATGGTAACGGTTGAAGGGAGGGGAGGGGGATGGATATGGTCTGTGGCGGGGTCTGCTCTACTGGAATCATAGGGGACTTGGCTGCTTATGATTTATTTGAGGGATGCTTTGTTAATTGAATTCGTTCGATAATATCAGAACGAATTCGATTATAATGAGGGTAACCCGGTCATTTCCCTGGACTATCGATTATAGATAGAAGAGGCATTCCTCATTTCGATAATAAAATCTTCATTTTCGATAATAAATCTTTGAATTTCGATAATAAACTTGAAGAAATCGATAATAAGAGAGTGAGCAAGGAGGAGATGAGACTGAATTTTGTTTGATTAGGTGAGAAATGGGGGCGAGTTGGGAGTCAATGATTGGTTCGCGGTGAGTGTAAACGTGAATTTGGAAGAAGCATTCGAGTTTTGGATGTATTTTTATAAAAAACTCTCTGTACCCATATTTTTGTGGTCTGCCCGCGTATGCTCGGGGATCTGACCTAGAACTAACGGAGCAGACTCTGAACATAATGGATATATTGGAGGAGCAATATGAATAGGATAAGAAATTTAAAGACACTTATGGGAACTTTCCCTTATTTCAATGTATATGATGCACCCCAATCCCCTCAGGAACTGCCACAGACTTTTTGAAACGGGGGACAGTGGCCCGTGCCACTCCTTTCAATTAATGTCTTCTGAGGGCTCCCCGCTTTCGTCTTTTCATACATCTTTTGAAGTGAAGGGAACAAACCAGCCAATACATCGCGGGCTACAACTAAGGATAAAGCCTTCTAACTATGTATTCCGCAAATCACTCTTCTATAACTACTCCAAACCCTGCCCCTATTCCTTTAAGGATGTAAGAATTTGTGTGATTGATGGATAGTACATTAACGCGCAGTTTAATTGAAGAAGGATTTTCCAAGTAATGTGAAGAAAAGATATAGTAGATTGATATGGTTAAGGCAGGTGAGTAAATGATTAATTATTTAGGTACGCCAATGTTAGAAACAGATCGATTAGTTCTAAGAAAGATTGAACGTTCAGATGCTCAACGTGTATTTGACCATTGGCTTAGTGATGATCGCGTAATGGATAATCTTATAAAAGGTGCACACAAGTCCGTATCGGAAACAATTGAGAGGGTAACAGAAATCGTACGTAATTATGATTCAAAAGAGTTCTGTTATTGGGCTATAGAATTAAAGACAAGTGGTGAATTGATTGGAGCTATTGATCTCTTCAATTTTGATAGCCTCACTGAGAATTGCGAAGTAGGTTATTCGATCGGTTACAAATGGTGGAACAAAGGGTATGGAACTGAGGCCCTGAGAGCTGTCATTGATTTTGGCTTTAGACAGATGAATATTCACAAAATATCAGCAGCACATAATCTTGACAATCCAGCCTCTGGAAAGATTATGCGTAAGATTGGAATGGAACAAGAAGGCACGATTAAGCATATGATTCGCAATGCCAAGAATCATTATAAGGATTGTGCTGTGTATGGGCTTCTTCAAGAAGATTATTTTAAAAATGTGAAGTGATTAAATAATATCTTTCAAGGGGATTTAATGAAATAAGAAGTTCTTAAAAGTTGAAAAACATCGGGGTGATAAGGTGTAAGGAAATAGGGGTTAAAAAAGAGCTGTCTCCCTATGCTGGAAACAGCCTTTTCGTCTTGTCTCTAAACCTTTCTTTCTACGCTAGCTTCACCGGTGTAAATGAACCGGGACACATAAAAAAATCCATAAATCGTCAGGCCGGTCAGGATCCAGCTCAGTGCCTGCCTCAGGATCAAGCCTTTGTCAAAGGAGTCAACTCCGTATGTCATAATGAGCCAGACTTTTATAGAGGCTAACAGGATCTCCCTGAAAGCAAATCCAAAGGTGATGAGTTTGAAAATGGTGAGTATTCTTTTTTGATAGAAGATGCCCTTCATTTTCTGCCGGTCCTTGCCCTGCAGTTCAACGAAATCGAGAGCGAAGTAGAGGGCAAGGGGACGGTTGATCAGGATGGTCAGGATAAAGAGTGAACCTATAAAATAAGAGTAATAGACATTATTCCACAATAAATTCAGTGCAGAACCTGAAAGGACATCGATCAAGGTGCCGGCTAATAGGGTGGAAATGATGAATATTCCGAATAGATTCACCTTCTTTAAAAGGATGAACCGGATCACGCTATAGATGATCCCTGGAACCGAGGAGACCAGCATCGCATAGTAATCGCCGATATGATCTCTTCCTATATTCCATATGACAATCGGGAAAATGAGATAGAAAATGACATCGCTGAGCACAATGTTTTTGTGCAAAAAATGGCCTCCTTTATTTATTTCAATGAATAAATCCTTGCTGGACGGTTAAGTGGGGAGGGGGCTGTCTCCGTGAATGCACCGGGGCAAGCCCGTATATCGGCACGCACCTCACCAGTGCACTTGAAGTTTATTTCCGTTAGGGTCGTAAAAGTGAAAATAGGCGTGTCCGTTATCCTCTTGTATATCCTCAACCCTGACCCCATGATCTACTAGATGTTCATGGAATTTAGATAATTCAGGACTGGTAAAGCCAATGTTAAAGGCGGCCTCATTATGAACTGTAAAATGTGCATATGTTTCATCAGGAGTTGGGACCAAAATAAGCAAAAATGGCCCTTCATTTATTTTTATAACCGCATATGGATCCTCTGTAATGGTCAGCAACTGCAGTCCTAACACGTCTCTATACCAATTTGCAGACTCCTCTAAATCTCGTACGGGGATTCTAATGTAATGAACTTGTTCTATGAACGGTTTACTCATTGGTTATCTCTCCTTTATTAAATTCGATATAAGGTTTCAAAACTGGCCACCCGTGCTTCCAGAAGGCTGCCTGATTAAAATAAGAATCCACTTTTATCCTAACATAATTTTACATTTTATAGTCTGTAGATTCTGAATAAAAGAGTGAGATATAACGGTAAGTGATGATGAGTGATAAAAAGATATGCATCCTATTGGAACCAATGACCGTTTCAAACGTAAATAAAATTAAGACTTTTGAGTGGGGGGCATAAACATGAGGCAGCTATATATAAAACAAAAGGTATTCAGTCTCAGCGGAAAATTCACGGTGAAGGATCAGGAGGAAAAGGATCGATATTATGTGGAGGGAAGCTTCATGAAGGTTCCGAAGACTTTCTCCATTATGAATACAAGCAGGGATGAAGTGGCACTCATCACGAAAAAGGTGTTCAGCTTCCTGCCGAAGTTCTTCGTAGAGGTGAATGGGCAGGAGGTATTGACGATCAAGAAGGAGTTCTCCTTTTTAAAAGCACGCTATTCGATTGATGCGGCAGGCATTGAGGTGCGCGGTAATTGGTGGGATATGAACTTTCAGGTATTGCAGCATGGCAAGGTTGTGGGCGAAGTGGATAAGAAGTGGTTCAGCTGGGGCGACAGTTACCGAGTGCAAGTAATCGATGAAGAGTTGGAGACGATGATGATTGCACTGGTTGTTGCGATTGATTGTGTTAAGGCGGATGAGTCGGCGGCTTCGTCTAATGCGTCGTTTTAAAGGAGACGTTCAGGGGCCGTACTCCTAAGTGTAGGCCCCTAGTTAGTAAGCATGGAATAAAAGAGCTGCGCATCCTGAAATGCAGTGTGCAGGTCAATGGCATTCAAGATTGTATAGTACAATGCAATGCCTGCAAATACAGCGATGATGGCCCCGCTGCTTTTGAGTATTTGCTTGTTCTTCCTGAAGAAAATCAGCGTTGTCAGGATGACTATTAGTAAATAGGATGCCGATATGATTACTTCGAATGTACCTAAGTTTACCGCTTCGACGGAAGTCCTGAAGCTCTCCAGATCCTCGATATTCTCCTTGTTCTCCACGATCACAGACATGTTGTCCCCATGACCGATCCTCCAAATAAATGTACTCTCTTCTTTTATTACCGTGTACTGATAACCCCCGGCCTTTTCTTCACCTATGACAAACGAGGAGCCGGCAGAAACATTGGAAGCACCGATGGGGAATAGTATCAAAAACATCGTCAACATGACCAAGGATTTCACTTTCAATTTCATTCCCCCTTAGACGGGTAATCTCTCAGCGCCTTACGAAATAAGAAATTCTAGAATTCACTCTCATCCCTTTTTACTAATAAAAAGACCCCGGTCAAGAAAACGATGATAATCAATCCATAGATGTACCACCCCATGAATTCAAATGCTCCAAGGGAGATATATCTAGATGCTTCTTCAATGGCCTTCACAACGCAAAAGGTTAGAACAGAAAGGCAGGATATTAAAATACCTATACTTTTCATTTCCATAAAACTTCACCTCTCATCTCATTAAATGAACGGAAACCTCTTCATTTATCCGAAGATTTAGGGCAAGTCCCCCGGCGCGCTAACGTGTTAGTTTGCAGGGGGACTTGCCCTGTTTTAAAGAAAAAATCAGAAATATTTTCCGTAATAGATATACGTAAGACAAGAAACGACGAGTGTATAGATGAGTGACATCCAAAAGGCAGGGGAACGCAAAACTTGATTTTGGGTATTAACAAACGCTCTGTACCCAGGCCCATGACAATAGATAATTCCTGCAGTTATTAAAACACCTATTACCATCGTCCATTCCATAAATGGACGTCCTGTTTTCAAAAAAGCCCAATAAGGCAATCCCAACAATATGAGCAGAGTGAATATGACTGAACTCAGCCGAAACGAAAGGTAATTTACCATCTGTCCACCTCCTTTTTTCCAGAATATTCTAATAGTATAAACGAACCAGTAAATTTATGGAATATATTTCTGGAAAATATGATAAAAAAGCATTTTGTGGTCATCCCTCCAGCTAACTTAAGCGTTAGTGTGCCGGGGGAATGACCATGTTTTATTAGTCTTTCAAGTCAGCTTGCCGTCCAGGACTTCTATCTTCATTCAAGATTTTTGATATGTAAATGAATCCATAGATGGTTAAACCCGAGAGAGTCCAATTTAACACCTGCCTCAGGATCAATCCTTTATCAAAGGCTTCAACGCCGTATGTGACAATGAGCCACACTTTGATCGAGGCCAGCAGGATATCCCTGAAAACAAATCCAAATGTGATGAGTTTGAAAAGGTTCAGGATCCTCTTTTGATAAAAGATGTCTTTCATTGCCATCCGGTCATACCCTTGCATTTCAACAAAGTCCAAAGCAAAGAATAGAGCAATGGGTCTATTGATAAGAATGGTCAGCACGAAAAGTGAACTCATAAAATAAGAATAATAGACCTTGTTCCAAAGTAGATTCAGAGCAGAACCGGATAGGACATCGATTAAGGTGCCGGCAAGTAAGGTACCGATCATGAAGAGGCCTAAGAGATTCACCTTCTTCAACAGAATGAACCGGATCACACTATAGATGATTCCCGGTACCGAGGACAGAAGCATCGCATAGTAATCTCCGATATAATCCCTGCCCAGATTCCATATGACGATGGGGAAAATCAGATAAAAAATGACGTCGCCGAGGACAATTTTCTTCTGCATGTAGGGGACTCCTTTATTTTTTTATCAAACTGTCAGACCTATCGTACCTCGTATCCCGATGCTGATTCAGCTGTTTCATCTGTTTCCTGAAATTCTTTTGTGCTGGTGTTGCCATGATAATTATCCTCGATTCATTCTTTTTCTAGTAAAATACTCCTTTTATGTTACCATAATATTACATAATAAAAATCTTTATTTTGAATTGAGGAATCTATCATGAACCATTTCAATCTCATGCAGTTCTTTGAAGGGTACGTAAGAAATTATAGAAGACTTAATTTGTCTGTTAATCATAATCGTTCGATGTTTACAAAAAGGGAAATCGACTATTTTGCCAATTTGGGAGAAATGCTTGGTTTCGAGGTTTTCATTGAGGATAGGAAAATGGATAGGGTGAAGGGGCGGTCCCGTCCAATGGATCTTGCTTGGTGGAAGTGGGATAAACGGATCAGTGAAGAAGAGTATGTATCTTTAGATTTGCACCTGGAGAGGGAGAGTGTATGGGGGAAGGATGTTGAGACAATAGAGAAGTTGTTTTCTAAAACGGAAGAAGGTTGTGTCCCTACTCATGTAATAGGTATTCAATACATAGAATCAGAGGAAAGAATAGATTATTTAAATAATCTTGTTGTTGAGAAAAATAGTCAGCAGAAGTCAAGTGCGTTAATAGTTTATCGGTATTGGGATGTAGAAACAGAAATGGAAAAAGTGAGTGCCTTCTGGTTTAATCCGCGTGGAAAGCAAGAGGAGCGCCATGCGTTTTGTAAGGAAGATGAGTTGGGGTATTGGTTTATGGGTTTTGAAGAGGAAGTTAATTTACCGGTGACCCCCAGTCTGCTAAAGTATTAACACGGATGGGATTAGACCTTGAACTTCGTAAAAGTTTTGATCTATCTTGAAGAATGGACACAACATTACTGTTGAGTTCCCTGCATGGCTTTATCAAAATGAAATCAATCTTGGCCACGAAAAAAGCTTGGGGACTCCCAAGCTTTTTGTTATGACTTCGTATCGATACTCTATTCTCCGACCATCCCGTCTCCATCATTATCCCGCATATGAGCGTATAGCCAGTGATCGCTTGTGATTGGCATGCTGAAGCCAGCTGCTTTTGCTTCTTTGATTGTCACCAGTCCACTACCGTCCGTATCGATGCTTGAGAGATCGCCGCCTTTGTCTGAGTTCGTTGAGTTTGTGTTGGTGCTCTCTGAACTGGAAGGCTCACTTTCTGTTAGACCGAGTGATTCGTTTACTTCATCAGGGTTCACATTGTCGAATGTATCAACGATTACGTTCCCTCTTAGCGTATAGGTATACTGATAACTTGAAGGGATCTGCGTCTCCGTATTTGGATAAGTGATAATGGCTTCAAAATCAGTGGCACCACCTGCGTCCCGGATACTTTTTTCCATATACGCTTGATCACCGTGCCGGTTAAGCGTGCTTTCTTGAGGAGTGATATTATAAGCATTCGATACCCCGCCGAGAGAGTCAGCAATGATATGTCCTTCATCTAAAATGTCACTTTCCACACCGGGAACCTTTGCCTCATCAGAGTAGTATCTGCCAGAAGATGATACCGGTTCCGTACGGTCATCTTGTATTATAATTTCGTCAGCAATGACACGCACCAGCTGACCGTATACATTCGTGAATGCCCAATACTCACGGTCCCCAAAACCAATATCAACGACCACATTTGGTTGACGATACCCGGACAAATCACCACCATCGACTTCAAGGAGATCGAAACCTGAAAACCCTTCATCATTTGTTTCGGTTGAGGTTTCTTTTGCGACTGATTCTTCTACTTCAGGCTCATCAACAGCCTCCGGAGCAGCTTCTTCCTTTTCACCTTCAGCATTCTCCGTGGCTTCTACTTTCGGCTCTGCTTCTTTATTTGTAGTAGCTGCATCTTCTACATCGGCACAACCAACGATAAAGATGGTCGTTAAAAGCAAGAGTAATCCGTTTAGTTTCTTTTTCATTGTTTAGACACCCCTATAATATGTTTCTGAATGACCCCAATCATTTTACCGCAAATTGTTAAATCCCTTCGATTTTTCACTAATCAGAATAATCACATTTCAAAATAATATGGCGTACTAATAAGAAACCCATACCGTGTGGTACGGTATGGGTTCTTTTGAAAACTGCCACCATTTTCAGTAACGGGTGCGGTTTTGAAGTGCAAAATTACATATAGACCGTAAAATAACATTAGTTTTACCAATCAATTTAATTTAGCAAGGTAAAACACACCATAATTAGCTTAGAAAAACGCTCAGAGTATGAATAACTCAGAGCGTTTTCTTGTTCCACTAACGGACCCGTTAGTTTACGTTCATTTCTTCATAATAGAATCGTACTATGCATTCTCATAGCAGATATCTACCGTTAAGTATTTTATACGAATCTACTTAAAATAATCATCCCTAAAAAAAACATAAAGAATAAAGCGATAAATAAAACATTTGCGTTTCTTCTGAACCATTTTTTTATTTTTCTCACCATCTCAAAAAGTCTAAATAGTTTTTTAAACATCCAAGCTACCTCCATTTCATTCCTTCTTATTTATCCTTTAATCTAATTGACAGCCTTCTCGTCCAGGTCATTGTTTTACTAAACTACGTCTGCTCTCATTTCCGCTGAGTTTATCTAAACTGCTTCGTTAGTTGAATAGTATTCTCCCTTAATTTTAACATAAATACTAAAAAAACCTTTGTAGACCAACAATTAACATTGAATTAACACTCGTTTTAACATACTAATTCAACGGCTGACAAAAAGTGGTGTCATCTTACTAAAAGGGGCGTAAATTTCTATGCTAATTCACATCTATTTTAGGATTAAATCCCTTTATATCAACACCAAATAGCAGCCCAATTCTATTGCTGATTGGACTGCTATTTGGTGTGTTATTTTCTGTTTTGTACTCTTAAACCGAACCCGTTACCTTTTCAGGTGCCGGTTCTACAATGCATATGCAAATGTCTTCTCTTTTATACGTTGGATATAGCCCGTGATTTATTGAGGTACAAGAAGAATCCAAATTGATGCTTTCCGGAAGACATGCGAGAATTTCTTTCTCAACACAATGGAGCCAGAATGTATGAAATGTTGGTGGGTTCGATCATTATCTGTGGAGAATTACTGGTATACTCTATAGTAGAAATAAGTGTTTGACAATCTTTTTTGATAAGCCAAACAGCTATCGAACAAGATTGTCCTAACTATTTGTATATAGCCTGAACCACTCTGGAACCGGAACTTTGCATGTGAATCAAACTTTTTTTAGATCGGTTTGTAGTGTCTCAAGGTTCAAACTTTTGAGAATGGCAATAAGAGAACCGATGGATAACTACATAAAAGAACCCAAAGCAACAAGTTGTAAGCATAAGTGTATCTTTATGTTTAATAACGTAATTATGAAATAGTCTCAGTCGAGTATTATTCCGAATATAAATGGATAGGTTAAAGCTATTTAACATGAGGAAGCAAAGAAGACTACTTAAACGCTGCATTTGTTAACCCCATGTTCAGAGGAGAGGCATATTATGGAACTGAAAAAGGAAAGGGCTGTATATAAGCAGAAAAAGTTATTTCAGAGATATTTGTTTCCTATTACAATTACTTCATCCATGTTAGTTTCAGGTTTAATAGGATATACAGCCAGTAGAATAGCTGTTAAAAATAATGTGGGTAACACAAGTGATATAAGTAATTTAGATAATATGGAGAACCAGATAAATGAAGCTAGAGATCATTCGTTAAAAGTAATAGAAAAAGAGTTACCGAAAATAATCAGCGATCTCGATAAATACAATGAGGATATCAATTTATTGGTTAAAAATGTAAAGTGGCTAAATAACAATCTGGCTCCAATAAGGGAAGCAACAAACAAATTTGACACTGCCATTACCGTAGCTAAAGGAGTCAACACTGTTGTGAAATTTCCCGTTGTAGGTGACATAACGACTAAGTTAGCTTCAGCACAGCTCCAACTTGATGAAATTGATAGAACATTAATTCGCTTGGAGGATTTAACAGTTATCCAACAAGAAATGAGTGATTCTCATCATAAGATAAATGTTTTATATGAAAAATATCAAAAAGATAAAAGCATGGAGACGTTAATGCAAATTGAACAAGAGGTAAACTCAAACTTGATTTATCAGATTGAAGACTTAAGGAATACTACTATAGAGGCTCATAAAGTTCTAGAACTATCTTCAAGTGTTTTAATTACAGTAAATAAAACTAGATCCCTTCTTAGTTCAATGCAGGAAATGGGCGAAAATACGCTGGATGTAATTCAGTTTTGGAAGGAAACTGAAGGCAGTTCTGAAGTTGTGGCAAATGAAAGTTTAGAGAAGGATTTAAAGGCTTCTATAAAGAAGATTCAAAAACTACCAAATGAGTTAGCTCAACGATCTAAGAATACAATAACGTCAATAAACAATGTGCAAATAGAGCTGCAGACTGTAAAAATAGCAGAAATGGTCAGTGGTGAGTGAAGTGGGGATAATCTCTTATTTTAGTAGCTAAATTATGGTGAACCCTATTTTAACTAAATAATAATATACGGTTTTTTCATCAAAAGGAGATTCCTCTCACAAAAAAGTGTCATATCCCTCTAAAACAGAAAATATGACACTTTTTTATAGTATCTTTAAATTACCCCTCTAGAACATTGGGGCCTGCCCCCCAATGTTCTAGAAATAAAAATCCTATTCTTCACTATCATCCCTTTTAATTACTAAAAAAACACCAGTCAAGAAAACGATGATAATCAACGCATAGATGTACCACCCCATGAAATTAAATGTTCCACCGGAAGTATATCTTGAGGCTTCTTCAATTGCTTTTACAACGCAAAAGGTTAGAACGGAAAGACAGGATATTAATACCCCGATGCTTTTTAACTCCATAAAACTTCTCCTTTCTTATCTTTAATTAGACGGAAACCTGTTTGGTTTATCCTATTCTTGTTCCTTTCTGTTTACTCCAAACTCCCCGCATAATCATCCTTCACCCAATACGTAAGCGAGCCGTACTGATTGATCTCATACCGTAAATTTGCTTTCTGAAGTCCTTCGATCAAAAGTGGCTGAAGCTGACTCAACTTCAAATTGCTTTCTTCTATGTAGGTCGACAGGATTTCATGGTGATACGTATTCGTCTCAGTTGAGGAAACGAGATAGTCGACGGCTGCCTGCTTGACCACGTACAGTTCCATTGTTTTGGCGTGAAGATCCTTAAAATCTCTTGGCGGCTTTAGGTCCATGAGGTTTAAGTAGTTTTGTTTTAGCATGATGTCTGTCTCATTGACCTGCATCTTGAGGGAACTCAGGTCTCCGTTTGCTTCGTTTACTTTTGTCATCAGCTGCTTGAAGCTTTGGTCGCTTGAGCTGAAGTATTGTTCACGCTCCTGCAGGTAGCTTCTGATCTTCTGGTCGTGGTTGATGGTCAGTTCGTTGTAGAGTTTCATGGGCAGGCCGCTGGCGAAGAGGGCGATCAGGACGAGACCTATTGTGCCCCAGGACCACTTAGGCGGCGTTTTCCTTTTACGGACGGGACGGTAAATGTCATCGTACCTAGTATCCCGCTGTTGATTCAACTGCTTCATCTGTTTTCTGAAATTCTTTTGTGCTGGTGTCGCCATGTTTCTTATCCTCGATTCATTCTTTTTCTAGTAAAATACTCCTTTTATGTTACCATAATATTACATAATAAAAATCATTATTTTGAATCGAGGAAGGTATCATGAACCATTTCAGGGTATTGGTTTATGGGGTTTGAAGAGGACAATACTTGATTAGTAGATAGCCATGGATCCCCAGAGAATAGAGTGTTAATCAGAGTGTAGTAGTTAGCTAAATAAAAACAAAAGGAGGACATCTAAGATGCTGAAGTCTAATCTAAAGGAGATACTTGATTCCAGGCGCATTACGATAAGAGAGTTTTCTAGAATGGCGGACTTCCGTTTTGAATCTTGCAGGCAGATGTACCACGGTACTATGACGAGATACCCAGGTGAGTTAATTGAAAAGGCATGCAAGGCGTTGAATGTAATGCCTAATGATTTATTTGCATTTGTTGAAGAAGAGGAAGCTGATGATGAACGAGGCATGTAACAATATAACACAGTGATTTACTTAAGATAGTGTGTCTAGATTAGTTACAAACATTCTATAATAATACTTATATATAAACAAATTACTGCTAGGTTCTGGTGAGATAGAATGGGGAAGTGGAGATGGTTTTGGGTGCAGTAGGACTGTTCGCCGATACGTAATTATGAATTAACTAAATAAAGGGGTTGTATTAATGGAAAAATGGTGGATGATACGAGCAGGAGATAATAACGAACTTATCCCTATTTGGAAGGAGAAGGGGATAGCTTCAATAGGTTGGCCTCAATTAGGAGATCCAAAGGATTATCAATCGAAAGAAGAGATGAGAACCAAGGCAGATAATGTATATAGGGATGAGAGACCTCAGTCAAGAAATAGCTGGATTAATCAAGTTTGGCGTTTTAGTAGAGAAGTAAAAGAAGGAGATAAAGTAATATCTTATTCTAAGGAAAAAAGAGAGTACATTATTGGGACTGTAACTGAACCTCATTTCTATGATAAAGCTGAAGGAAATCCTAATTATCCTAATACACTTCGAGTGAAATGGGAGGATTCAACTGTAGAAAGAGATTCGTTGTCTCAAGCTGCTAAGAATAGTTTAGGGTCTGTTCTAACAGTCTTTCGTGTTGATCAATGGGGAGAAGAGTTAGGGAAATTATTAAAGAATCCTCATACTGTTCCTGAAGATCCGAATGGAGAGGAAGAAGAGGAAGTAGTTGAGGATCTGGTTGGTAAAGCATTAGTAATGATTGAAGATAAAGTGGATAAATTAGACCCTTGGCAAATGCAAGAGCTCGTTGGCGGGCTCTTGCAAGCAATGGAATATAACGTCAAAGTAAGCCCTAAAGGTCCCGACGGGGGAGTCGATGTGCTAGCATATAAGGATGCATTCGGTTTTGAGAAACCTGTTATAAAAGTACAAGTGAAACATCGTAGGAACTCAGCATCTGCACCTGAAATTCAACAGTTGTTAGGAGCGAACCCCATTGATGCCAATAGTTTATTTGTGTCAACTGGTGGTTTTACTTCCCATGCAGAAGCCGTAGCAAAACATAATTCTGCTAGATTAGTTGATTTAGAAGAACTTGTTGGTTTAGTTGTTCAGTGGTATGAAAAAATGCCAAATGATAAGAGAGCTTTACTCCCGTTACAAAAATTCTATGTACCTGAATAATTTAGATTTGGACTTATTTACTTACCTACTGGGATAATGTAGATAAGTTCTTTTTTTGTTTTTTTATTCAAAAAGTAATACCACCATTTTGAGGGAAATTATGAAATAAAAGTTTCATCTTCAAACACCTAAGGTATTTTTTAATAGGGTCATCCAATAAACTGAGAGAGAATCAATTAAGGGAGAAGGGGGAGAGTCAATCATGACCAATTTCCAAAGAATAAACTCCAAAAGCAATGCCCACGCAGGAAGGGAATTCGAGGATATGGCATATAACTATTTTCGAGACCTGGGGTATAATGTGCAGAAATCCGTAAGTGTTCCGTGTGGGATAGAAGATATCAAAAAGAACCATGTCTTTGACTTGGGATGCATGCATGAAGGAGAAAACTTGATAGTCGAATGTAAGTCGCACAAATGGACGAGCGGAGGGAATGTGCCGAGTGCGAAGATGACGGTCTGGAATGAGGCGATGTACTATTTCCTGGCAGCACCGGAAGGCTACCGCAAAATATTCTTTGTGTTGAAGGATTGTGATAGAAGGGGAATGACGTTAGCGGAGTATTATAAGAAGACTCATCAACATCTCATTCCGAAGGATGTTGAGATTTGGGAGTATTGCACCGATACAGAAACCGTTGAAAAAATCCATTAACCTATAAAAATTCACCGAAAGCAGGGGAAACGAAATGGAAAGAATTCAGCAGATCATCAATACATACAAAGGTTTGACGTTAGAACAGGTTATGACGAACTACAAAGAAGTTTTTGATGCGCAATATACAGAAACTAACCGTTGGCACAAGTCGTATGAACAGAGGGTGTCGGATGCCAATTGGGATGATGAACGAAAGGAAACATTCATAAGGGTGTTCCAGAAAATCCGGGGAGATGAAAAGTTCACGGGTGAAGATGTTGGAGATCTTGATACCTTCACGGGAGCCATTGATACGATTGTGATGACGAATAATATGATCAATAATTTCAAATCGAACAAGCTGGACATGGTTGCGTTATTTAATGAGATAAAGGCTGAAGGTGATTACCGCACCATCCGGGATGATTTTGACATGCCGGAAAAGCTGCGGGGCCATTTTGTCCATCTTTATTCGATTGTGAAAAATATCCAGGATCCAAGTAATTATGTGGTGGCCTATAAATTCGAGCGTAGTATCAACCAGCTTATTTTCGGAAAAAGATCTGGGGATGCTTACATTGATCTTCTGGAGACGTATCGGAGTTTTGATAAGGTTGGAGAAAAAGATGATTTGCGCTTTTATGTGTATACAGGTGTCATCCTCAAGTTGATTGTCAATGACCTCAATGAACTGAATACGCCGCTTAAGCAGGCAGAGTTCAAAAAGTTGAATAAGCTGATTTTCCAATTTGCCAGCCGCAGTAAATCGCTTAATTTGAACTGTTCATTACTTTCATTCCAATCGTCCGTTTCCATTTCTTCACTGGAAACGAAACTTGGACAGGGTGGTTCCGTCTTTGGCAGGGTACGGACAGATGCCATTAATTTGAAGACATTGAGGCACATGGATCAAGCAAGCTTATTTATCTGTGACCAGTCGAAAAAGGAAATCGAATGGATAGGGGATATTGAGCGGATTTACTTTAGGGAAGATGAAGTGCCTTTGAATGGGGAGAAAATCGAACTTCAAGCTTCTGTTTCAAAGGGTGAAACGATCTGGCTGGAGATCAGCAAGTTAACGAAACTACCCCAAAGACGGATGCTCGACCAGGTGAAGCCGGTTCATGAAACGAAGACGTCCAAGCTGCCTCAGCATGGGCTGCATCTTATCTTTGCAGATCGTCACACAATCCAAAGCGGGGAAAAGCAGATTGATCCTGCCCCTGAAAAGGTGGTACCTGATTATGAAAATGATGAATTATCCTTCAATCTCAATACGATTCTATTCGGGCCACCCGGAACAGGGAAAACGTATCAAGTATCCACCCGTTCACTTGAAATTCTTTACAATAAAACCGCAGACGAACTGGACAGCACGAAGGTGAAAGAGACGTACAAACAGTTCCAGCAAAAAGGTCAGATCCGCTTTGTGACATTTCACCAATCGTATGCCTATGAAGATTTCATTGAAGGGTTGCGCTCGGATGGAAAAGCATTCGTCCCGAAAGACGGTGTGTTGAAACAAATCGTCATCGATGCCCTTCATGCAGGGTTGCCGAAGCCCCTGAATCAGTTGGATTATGACGGAAGAAAAGAAAGGGTGATGAAGGCGCTTGAAACGAATGAGCGATTCGACTTCCGTCAGGCAGACCGGTTCGTCATGATCATTGATGAAATCAACCGGGCGAATATCTCGAAAGTCTTCGGGGAACTGATCACGTTGCTTGAAGAAGATAAACGATTGAACACAGAGAATGAAACTCGGGTGAAGCTGCCATATTCAGGTGAGACATTCGTCCTGCCGCCAAACTTGTATTTGATTGGAACGATGAACACAGCCGACCGATCGATTGCCCTGTTGGATACAGCTTTACGCAGAAGATTTGGCTTTGAAGAAGTCGGGCCTCAGCCGTCACTGCTCGAACCGATTGATGACATCGACCTGCCGACACTGCTTCACCGGATCAACCAGCGTATCGAGGTGCTATACAGCCGCGACCATACAATCGGCCATGCCTACTTGATGAATGTCAGCACAGTAGAGGAGCTGATTGTGACGATGCAGAACAAAATCATCCCATTGCTTAAAGAGTACTTCTATGATGACTGGGAGAAGATTGGCCTCGTTCTTGGCGGAATCGGAAATAATGAAAGTGATGCCTACATCGTCTACCAGGAACAAGTCGATGTCCAAGCATTATTTAAACGTGCATCCACCTATACACCGGTAGATTTCCCGCCCAAATACCGCGTCAAAGAAAACATCACGGTGGAAGATCTCAAAGGAATCTATGAATAATCATGAAAAATCTGACGTTAAGAGAAGCATATGATTGGCTTTATGTAGATGAATATTCGCCAAATGGAGTGACACTTGAAGAATGGGAAAACCTGCTTCGCTTCATGGAAGAGAAATACGGCGGAGAGAATGTCATGGAACTCGGGATCAGGAAGCTGCGTTTCATTAACCTTGTCGGCATCATCCAATTAAAAACGGTGAGGATCGAAATCCTGCCGAAGATCTCTCTGCATCATCAGGACGAGTCTGTAAACCGGCGTGTTCTTCTCAATATGCTGAACATGACGAGACAGCTCCCGGTGCACCTGCATGACCGCACGCTAAGTCAATTTGAAAAAGTGGACCTTTCACACCTCCTAGCCCATTTGTTTGTAACCGAATTGTACAAAGCATTAAAGCGGGGCATATACAGAGGATATGAACAGAAGCAGGAAAACCTCCCTCACTTAAAGGGAAGATTGATGATTTCACCACATCTTCGCAAAAATGCCAATCACTCGATCCATGCGTTTTGTGAATATGATGAGTTGTCACCGAATGTCACTTTGAATCAAGTGTTAAAAGCGGCCTTGAAAGTGATTCATCCAATCATTCAACAGAACAATATCAGAACCCAGTCCATGATGATTCATGAACTATTTGATGAAGTGGAAGACCGAAATATAGATGAAAACATGCTTGAAAACATCCAAATCAACCGGCAGAATCAGCACTATGAAAACGTATTACAGCTGGCCATAGCCATCCTGCAATCCACATCCATGACGACCTGCTTCAATCAACAGAATGCTTTTTCCTTTTTGTTTAAAATGAATGACCTGTTTGAAGGATATGTCGGTGAATGCCTGAAAAGGCTCATAGCCCCGACAAGTTATAAGCTGGATCTGCAACATAAAGAGAAAAGGCTGCTGATCAATGTCCATTCAGGGAGAAGCAACATCTCCCTTAAGCCGGATTTTGTCATATCAAAAAACGAAGCTGACGGACCCACTCCCGTTCTCGTTCTTGATGCCAAATGGAAAAGCATCTTCAACGGTACCCAGCTGACTTATAATCAAGCGGATCTGTATCAAATGTATGCCTATGTTACTGCATACAAGAGTGCAGAAAGATGTATACTCCTGTATCCGAAAGTACAAGAGGAATTCACGCCGCCGAAGTGGCAAGTACCGGATGTTATCCCGGAGAAGTATATTGAGATTGGGATGGTACGGTTGGATAGAGTCGATTATACGATTCATGATCTCGACGTTATCTTGGAATTCTAATCACATTAAACAATTGTTAATTCTTTGAGGGGGAGTGTGTTTGGGCCTCTCTCCTCAAACAACCAAAAAACCTTAAGGAGAAGAGTTCATGGAAAAGATACACGCTTTATTCAAAGAAAACAACTTCATACTAACAAACGAAACACCCAAGGCAACAGAATATGAAAACATTGAAAGTAAAGAAATTGTCTATCTACTGCCTAATAAAGAATTGACGCTTGTCGTTAATCCTAATGTGGTTGAAGGTAATGAAGAACTGGTAGAAAAGGCTGAAAAAAAGTATCATAGTACAGCTTTGAGGTATTTTCCCAAGAGAAGGCACAAAGGGGAAACAGATATTAGCTATGGATATTCATTTAAGTTCCAATCAGAAGAGGAATTAAGTTAGTTTCTTGTGAAATTAGTGATCATGTATTAAATAGAATAAAAGTCACTCCATCAATTTTAAGTTTATAGAGATGGAGTGACTTTTTTATTAAAGTGCTTGTGTAATTTAGAAAACAATAAATGGTATAATTAGTTAAATAGATTAATGAAAATGGGTGTAGTAATGGCAATTTATAAAGGGAAAGAAGAATTAATTAAAAACCTTCACGAGTCTCGGCGTCCACAAGATCAAGCAGGTTTAGAAGCAGAAATTAAGGTGGGGGATCTATTAAGTAAAAGTTTGCCGAGTGATACTTATGTGATAGCGCAGCCAGAAATTGGAGTGTTAGAGCCGGATTTTTTAATTGTCTCTCCTAAGTATGGTTTTAGAATTGTGGAAGTGAAGAATTTAAAAATGCAATATATAGACAAGGTTCTTTCCAATGGTGGATTAATAACAAAATACAAGAACTCTAACCCATTCACTCAAGTAAAATCACATGGCCAAGGTTTAAAGAATTATCTCTTATCCAATCATCCACGTTTAAGTGTTTCAGACCCATATAGATTAATAGGTTACTGTGTTGTCCATGCTGGTTTTACACGAAGAGATTTTGAATATAAATTTAACAGTCAACTTATTAAATGGACTGAAAAAGAGAGAAAAGAATATTTTAAGTATCACTATTTTCTTGAAGATTTATATGGTCACGTAGATCTTATAATGAATAATGCGACCAAGTTTAGGCCCCGACATTTATTAGGTGAGCAGGAGTTACATGAAATTGTGAGCAATTTAAAAATTTCACCATCGAAAAAAGTGGACGATGAGTATATTGACTTTATTGAACAAAATGAGAAGATTGCTCAAGTTAATAAAGAGCTAGAAGAAGTTAAGGAAAGTATACAACTTTATAATATCAATAATGTGGAAGCATCAACAGCTAAAACTAAGACAAAAGCTGTCCCAATATTTTTGCTAAGTATTGTTTTAGCTGCACTTATTATTTGGTTTTTCAATCCGGACTTGCTAAAAGTACTTGGTGGAGATCACACAACAGATACAGAATCTACCATTATTGAAGAACTATCATTTAATGAGAATCAAATAGGTGATTACGTGAAAGTCCAGGCATCAGTTGAGAGGTTTTATTTTGATGCTGATAGTGGAACCAAATTCCTTACAATGACTGATGGTAAACAGTCACTGGATGCAGTGATATTTAAGGGTACAAAGGTACCTTACATCCATGAAGGGGACGAGCTTGTTTTCGAAGGATATATACAATCCTCAAGAGGTTTGAACGGAGTTGAATTAAAGGTTACGGGTATTGAGTGAGAGTCCAAGCAGTTGAACAAATAAGGAGATGCAAAAAATGAAAAATAACAATCCGGTTGAGTTTATTCAACATGTTCTTTCAACCATAATATTAGATGCTGTACAGTACTTTCCAGATAATAAGAAGAAAGTTCAATCTGAAGCACACGGATTAATCTTTGGTATGGAAAAAGAAAAAACAGTGGAATGTGATTATGTATTTCCAGTGGGAAGTGTGCAGAAACGTACTAGTGTGTCGGTTAATCCTGATTCTAAAGTAGATGAGGCAGTAAAATCGGCAAAGGAACTTTTTTCAACGTCTAATTGTATAGGTACATATCATAGCCATCCTTATGACGAGCCGTTTGATGGTTGGGCAGATCCTAGTAATGGAGATTGTGGATCAGCTGATTATTTGAATTTACCCTATTTTATTATTGTAGCGATAGCTAGAAATGGTATTAAGGAAACTCCGTTACTTGTTCAATATAGTGAATGTGAAGGCTATGAATTTTCTTATAATCCAAATGTTGATTCTCATGACTTTCCTGATGCAAATCCCACAAATCAAAAAGTGACATATATCAATGGAGAGTTTAAGAAGTATACGTTTACAGTTAGAGTATACAAAAATACTGGCAAGTCTTTAGTTGATGTTGATTTGTTGTCATCTGAAGCAGAACTAATGATGTTATTGGATGAAAATAATATATCGTTAGATTCGATTCCACAAGAACATACAAATAGTCTTAGGAAAATGGAATATAATATGCGTTATGAGAATAAAGATCGCAGTAAACGAAACCTTGATTATCACCTAGGTAGTTTAATAAAGAAAAAATGTACTGGGAAATAATTAATAAGGAGTCATCACTTTGAATTTAGAAAAGATACTAAAAGAGTATAGCAAAAAGTATAGTGCTTTCTTAATAATAAAAGACAATATTAAAAGAAATAAGTGGTTAACTTTATACTTATTTTTGATTGTATTAAGTGGTGTTGGAATGTTCGTGAGTTACTTTTACTTGGTGAATCTATACTACTTATTATCTAGCATTATAGGTTTTGCAATAATAACTTTTATTAGTTATAAGCATCAAGAAAAAGTAAGGGATATTGATCCCTCGGTTGAAAAAAAACGTTTAAAGGAATTTAGGGAGTATCTTAGAGATCAAAAGTTTTCTACTAAGGAGCAACTTGAAAGTTTAGATGCTTACTTAACAAAAGAAATTAATTACTTGAACAATTTACCTAGTGCCTTTAATAACGCCTATGTAAGATCATTAATAGTAGCTTTGTTTACTTCTGGCTTGCTTTCTTATAGCTTTAAATTATTAATACAAGGTGATATGGAACAGGGAAGAATACTATTAATGTTCTACTTGTTAGTTATTGGGATGCTAATGATCGCAATTTCTTCATTATACATGATGAGAGAAAGTTTCTCTCGGTTATCAAAATTAAAAAGTCTTTCATTAATTCTTTCAAGAGTAATAATAGAAATGTCATTAGAGAAGCCTAGGTCACGCTCGGCTGCAAAGAAAAAATATTGAAAGGAAAGTGAAGATGCAACCTAAAACAATCCAGATATTTTTACCATTCGGTTCCCCACGAGGGATTAAAATAGCTGAAATTACAAATAGAACTGTTCAAGCAGTCTATATACCACGCAATAAGTTAGAAGATGCAGGAAAGCGTTTAGAGGTTTCAAATGTAGGTGTATATTTTCTGTTTGGACAAACGGATTATGAAGCAATGCCAAGTGTTTATATCGGCGAAGCTGAAAATTGTTTTGACCGACTCAAACAACATAACCGGGAGAAAGAGTTTTGGGACTCTGCAGTGGTATTTGTCACAAATAACAATCAAAATCAGTTTACTAAAACGGATGTGAAATTCTTAGAACGTTTATCTTATGAAAAGACGAAAAGTGTAAATCGTTATAAGCTTAATCAAACTGTTCCTGCTACTTCCTTTGTTCCTGAATGGAGGCAGGCTGATTTATTTGACATATTTGAAACACTCAGTATTTTACTATCAACTCTAGGTTATCGAGTATTTGATGAAATAAGAAACTCAAATGCATTAGAAAATACAAATCATAAAGATGAGACTCTTTACTGTAGTGGAAAAGGACTAATGGCAACTGGAGAATATAGTGAAGAGGAATTCGTTGTTTACAAAGGTTCTAAAATGTCAAAAACAACTTCAAAAAGTATACATAATTACCTTCTTACATTAAGAAATAACTTAATCTCTGATGATATTGTGAAAGAAGAAAGCGATTCCTTTGTATTTCTTAAGGACTATCCCTTCAATTCTCCAAGCCAGGCAGCAGGAATAGTTCTAGGTAGGAATGCTAATGGATGGATTGAATGGAAAAATATTAATGGCACTACTTTAGATCAATTATATAGAGCAAAAGTTTAGTTGGTATGAACAAAATATAAATACATTTAAATGACCATTACAAAAAATTGTGATGGTCATTTTATATAATTATGTAAATCCATTAATCTGATTTCATTCTTCAACACTTCTGAAGTAGTAAAAGCTCCACTGTCTAAATAACTAGCCTTAAAAACCTTATATTCTCTTTGCAATTATCACTGAGTAAGAATAAAATAAGAATAGAATAAAACACTTATAAGGTACTATTTGAGGTGAATATATTGCAGGTTAAATTGTTTTATAAGTCTCAGCGAGAGCTTGCGGTTGCTCTTAATGAAATTGTAGATGCTTATTGGCATGATGAGGTAGATAATGATGATTTTATTGAAAGTATCCAAAACCTATACATAAACAATCCTAATAAAGTTTTAAAAGAAGGGGAATTCACTACTGTTTTAAAACAACAATGTGGAAAAAGAAGGCTCGAAGTTATAGAACGAATACTAATGAATGACAATAAAATTACCATTGAAAGTAGTGTTAATTAATGATGGAACTAGAGTATTCTTCAAGTCTAAACGGAGCTTCTTTTTTACTTTTTGAGCTAAAACAGGTAGTTAAACTTAAACGGTTAGGTTTTTCAGAGGAAGAAATCAGAAATAAAGTAAAAGAAGAAAACTTATTTCAATTTAGTAATCCTAATAGAATCAATCGAGCTTTACCCTCGGTAATGAGAAGAGGAGAAGTAATTGATGAAACATTAGCTGACTTGATATTAGAAAGCTCGATAGATATAAGTAAAGTAATTAATTTATACACTATAATGAAGACAGATGTTTTGTTTTATGAATTTATGAATGAAGTTGTTAGTGAAAAGTTACATAATAACGACTTCTTATTAGAAAAGAAGGATATTAATGTGTTTTTTGTAAATAAAGCAGAGCAAAGCAATAAAGTTGCGGATTGGAGTGAAATAAACCTAGAGAAGTTGAAAAGAGCGTATATGCAAGTGCTATTCGAAAGTGGAATGCTTAAAAACAGACGTAGTAATGAATTAACTAGATTATTCATCGACCCTCAAGTTAAAGATCATTTAATCAAAATTGGTGATCAGAGCTTTCTGAGTGCAATGGGTGAATGAAAGGATTTTACAAATGTCAAATATTAATCGTAGATTAGATAAAATCATACCTAAAATTAGTGAGGAGAAATTTATCCAAGGGAGGGGCCTTGGAAACGAAATTAGCTTCTATGTATTTGACTATGATCCAAAAGAAGAATTAAACGTTCGTGATTATATTAAGCATGTGAAGAAAGAATTTAACTATGAAAATTCAAGTAGAAATATAATTGAATTTGATTTATATAAAATGCTACTGGATATAGCAAAGGAAAAGCGTATATTTGATAGAGCATTTGAGGTAGAGGTCAACCAAGGGAAAGAAGCATTATTTAAAGCTATGACCACGTTTGCTAAACCAGAAATCTTTTTGAGAAAAATTAAAGAAGAGATAGGAGAACACAATGTGGTTTTTATTACAGGAGTAGGCAAAGTCTTTCCCTTCGTAAGGTCACACAATATATTGAACAATCTTCAGGAAGCAATTGATAACATTCCTGTTGTTTTGTTTTTTCCTGGAAAATATACTGGGCAATCTCTCCAGTTATTTGGGAAATTTAAAGATGACAACTATTATAGAGCATTTAGATTAGTGGATTAAGAAATAAAAGGGGGAGAAAGATCAATGATAATAAAAGAGATGTTTCAAAAAGACATTGAGAGAGATATAAGAGGTGTCATTAAGGTAGCACAAACTGATGAAGAAAATAAATACCAAGAACTTGACGAGTATGTAGTCACCAGGGAACTAAACAAGCATTTATCTAAGTTTTATGAAAACTACCAAAAAGGTATTGATGGTAATACAGATAAGATGGGTGTTTGGATCAGTGGCTTTTTTGGCTCTGGTAAATCACACTTTCTTAAGATTCTTGCCTACTTACTTGAAAACAACAAAGTAAAGGATAAAAAAGTAGTAGATTTTTTTCAAGATAAATTACAAGACCCTTTAATTTTAGCAAATATGAATCGATCTGGTAATGTAGAAACTGAGACAATACTCTTTAATATTGATTCTAAAGCATCGTTAGATAGCAAATCTAAAGAGGATGCGATTTTACGTGTGTTTATGAAAGTTTTTTATGAACACCGAGGTTATTACGGAGACATCCCTGGTGTAGCTGAAATGGAAAAATACCTAGATCAAAAAGGAGTCTATGAAGCGTATCAGAATGAGTTTAAGACACTTTCAGGAGAAGAATGGGTTGATCGTCGTCATACCTTCTATTTTGACGCGGATTATGTTATTGGTGCTTTGACTAAAGTCACTGATATGTCGGAAGATTCTGCTCGTAATTGGTTTGAAAACGGAGTGAATAATTTTGAAATCAGTATCGAAAAGTTTTCCAAAGATGTTAAGGAATATATCGATCAAAATGGCGACAACTTCCACCTTGTGTTTTTAGTAGATGAAATAGGTCAATTTATTGGTGATAACAGGAATCTCATGCTTAACCTTCAAACTGTTGCTGAAGATTTAGGTACTCACTGTGGAGGTAAGGTATGGATCATGGTAACCTCGCAAGAAAGTATTGATAGCATAGTAAAAGTAAAAGGCGATGACTTTTCACGTATCCAAGGTCGTTTCGATACAAGGTTATCTCTATCTTCCATTTCAGTTGATGAAGTTATTAAAAAGCGTATTTTACTAAAAAAAGATTTCGTATCGGATAGGCTTAAATTGATTTATCCAGAAAAAAGTGCCATTTTAAAGAATCTGATTAGCTTTAAAGAGAATACAGCAGATTTAAGGGGATACGATGATTCAGATGAATTTGCAAATGTTTATCCTTTTATTCCATATCAATTCAAGCTGCTGCAAAATGTATTTGAGCAAGTAAGGAAACATGGTTCATCAGGCAAGCATCTATCAGAAGGGGAACGCTCAATGCTATCTGCCTTTAAGGAAGCGGGACTTCAATATAAAGATTCAGAAGAAGGAACCGTCATTCCTTTCTATGCTTTTTATGATACCATCAAGGAATTTCTGAATCCTTCCATTTCAAGAGTAATTGAAGGAGCATATGAGAATCCTGCTTTAAAAGATGACCCATTCAATATAAATTTATTAAAAGTACTGTTCATGATTAAATATATTAAAGAATTACCTGCAAACATGGACAATATTGCAACCTTAATGGTTACACATATTGATGAAGATAAATTGGAATTAAAAGAAAAGTTGAAATTATCTCTAAGAAAATTGATTTCTCAAACACTTATTCAAAAGAATGGCGATTACTACACTTTCCTAACCGATGATGAACAGGACATTAACAGGGAAATTAAATCAATGAATGTGGACGAAGAAATGGTGAAACGAGAACTTGCCAACTATATTTATCAGGATCTTTATGATGATAAAAAGTTCCGTTACTCTTCTCAATATTCATTCTCTTACAATCAGAAGATGGATGATAAGAATTATGGCAATCAAACGTCTGCTGTAGGAATTCATATTCTATCACCCCTTTCAGATCATTACGAGAAATCAGAGCAACAATTGATGATGATGACCTCTGGTACAAGTGAAATGGTTGTGAAATTAGGCGGTAGTGAATTATACGTTGAAGAGATGGAAGAAGTATTAAAAATTGAAGAATATAGAAAGAAAAAAAATATCACACAGCTGCCTGAAAATATTCAAAACATATTAAATAACAAACAGGCAGAAGTGCGAGAGCGTAGAAGACGTATTCGTGAGTTGTTAGAAGATGCAATTAAAGGGAGTGTATTTTACATCAATGGAGATAGAGCCGATGTTAAAGGTTCAACCGTAAAAGAGAAGTTGAATACAGCTCTTAAAGGTTTAGTTGATAACGTTTATACAAAGTTGGGCTATATTGCTGACTTCTTAGAAAGTGAGCGAGAACTTATCCCCGTCTTATCTTATCCAAATGAGCAATTAACACTTGATACTGGCGAATCAAAGAATGGAAATATAAGAGCAATAAAGGAAATGGAAGAGTTTATTAAGTTACAAGCTGATATTAATAAGCAAGTACGAGTGAAAATCTTGTTAGATCGTTTTTCAGATAAACCATATGGTTGGAGAACGTTAGAGATTGCAGGAATAATTGCACTGCTTCTTAAAGAACAAAAAATACGTATCCGTTTTAACGCAGAATACTTGGAACCAGAAGAAAATGCAAACACAATCGTGACTGTTCTTACAAAATCTTCTGATGCTGATAAAGCGATTATTATTAAACGTACAAAAGTAGACGAACAACTTATTCAAACTGCTAAACGTATTTGTAGAGAATTGTTTAATAAATCTGACCTGGCTGATGATGAAGACGGTTTAATAAAGGACATTCGTAACTTAATAGAGCAACAAATAGCTGATATTAATGCATTGAAAGCTCGTTATGAAGGCCGCAAATATCCAGGGACGAGCCTATTAGATAAAGGTTTAGAATACTTTGAGGTGTTCCATAAAGGCTTAGATAATGCGTCATTCTTCACAAAACTTAAAGAAATGGAAGACGACTTACTGGATTGGGAAGAGGACATTGTCTATGTAAAGAGCTTTTTTGAAAATCAGAAAGATATTTTTGATAAGGGGTTATCTGCGTTGAAAAAACATGATGAAAACAAAGCTTATTTATCAACGGATGACTCACAAGGAGTTGTGAATAAATTACACTCTATTCTTAAAGATCCAATTCCTTATAGAAAGATCAAAGAAATACCAGAACTCGTTAATCAGATTGACGAACACATTGAGTCAGTTCTAAAAGAGAAAAAAGGTAATGCCAAAGAAAAAATTAAAGTGGATCAGGATTATCTTGTTTTGTTAGCTAAGCAATATGGTGTAAATCTTGCAACTAAAGAGAAAGTAGAAGCTTATTATAATGACCTACAAGCGAGTGTGGATACATTTAAGGATATATATAAGGTGGATGCTACAATATCGCAAAGTGCAAGCTTTAAAGAGAAACATGAAATAATAATCAACCAAGAAATTAAAGAGTGGCAACGGAAAAAAGAGCAGGAAATAGCACCAATCGGAAGAGAAACTGGGGAAACGGAAACTTCAACAACACCAGTTACTACAATACAAAAAGAAAAAGTAAAAGTTACACAAGTCTTAAACATACGTACGTTAACATCAGAAGAAGATGTAGATCAATTTGTAAATACTCTTTCAACAACTTTAAAACAAATAATCAAATCCAATAAACACATTGAGTTTATTGATTAAGTAGGTGTAATGGTTATGAATAAAACAGGATTGAAGAATTTTGCTATTAGTGCGAGGAAAGAGCTATTAAAGAAAGTACAATCCAAAGCTTTAAAAATAGGAATCTCATCAGAAAACATTCAGAAAGCAAATATAGAAAGCTCGGATGCCATCTTTATTGATGGCAGACAGCTTTCGCAGGAAGAGAGAATTAAAAGAGAGAACCTAATTGATCGCATAAAGCAAATAGGTTTTGATCGAGTTATGGAAGAAGTTGCATATACTTGGTTCAACCGATTTACGGCACTTCGCTTTATGGAAGTAAACAACTATTTGCCAACAAAAGTACGTGTTCTTTCATCAGTTGACGCTGATAGTGCAGAACCAGATATGATTAAAGAAGCAATGAATCTTGATTTGGATTTGGACAAAGAGTACATATATGACTTGAAGGTAAACAATAAAACAGAAGAGTTATTCAAGTACCTTATTATTAAGCACTGCAATGATTTGAATCGTTACTTACCTTTTATGTTTGAAAAAATTGATGACTACACAGAAATACTCTTTCCAGAGGGGTTACTTGCAAAGGATTCTTTCCTTCATGAAATGACTGATGTTGAAAAGGTTTCAGAAGATGATTGGAGCCAAATTGAAATTATTGGTTGGTTATACCAATTTTATATCGCAGAAGAAAAAGAAAGAGTATTTAAACAGAAATCAAAATATAAGGCAGAGGAAATTCCATTTGCTACCCAATTGTTCACGCCTGATTGGATAGTACGTTACATGGTACAAAACTCATTAGGGCGTTATTGGATAGAAGCACATCCTGAAAATCGGGACTTAATAGACGAGTGGGAATTCTATCTTGAAAATCCTACTTCAGGGCAAGGTTTAGAAGAAAAGTTAGCTCCATATATCAACAAAGAATTAAATGTAGAAGATATTAAGTGTTTTGATCCTGCAATGGGTAGTGGACATATCCTTGTTTATATGTTCGACGTGTTATATGAAATATATAGCAAATGTGGATACATGGAGAGGGAAATACCGAGGCTTATAATAGAGAACAATCTATATGGATTGGATATAGATGATCGTGCATATCAGCTTGCATGTTTTTCTTTGGTAATGAAGGCATTGCAATATAATAAGAGGTTCTTTAGGAGTATTGAAAGAGAGGGACTGACACTACATTTAGCATCCATTCAGGAAGCTGATGTTCTAAATGATGAAGCAGTTGCTTATATTGCGGGTGAAAGTGATGGAGAAAAATTCGAATATACTAAAAAATTCATTGCAATGTTTTCTAAAGGAAAAACACTTGGGTCATTAATTAAGATTGAAGAATATAATAGGGGATTTTTAGAGAATAGGGTAGAGTATATCAAGACTAACATTGCAAAAGACTTATTTGAAGAAAAAATAAGAAAAGACGTCTTAGAGTTATTGCCATCCCTGCTTAAACAGGCTGATATTATGAATAGGAAGTATGACATTTTGATTACAAATCCTCCATATATGGGTTCGAGGAATATGAATTCAACATTATCAAAATTTCTTAAAGAAAACTATTCAGATGCAAAAGCTGATCTTTTTGCTTGTTTCATGGAAATAGATCAGTATTTAAAACCAGAAGGTTTCTATGCAAGCATTAATCAGCACTCTTGGATGTTTTTATCAAGTTTTGAAGCTTTGAGAAAAAAAATAATAGAAACCAAGTCATTTTCTACAATGATACATTTAGGCCCAAGAGCCTTCGAAGAAATTGGAGGGGAAGTTGTTCAGTCGACTTCATTTGTACTTAGAAATAGTAAAAATATTGGCGAAAGTGGAATGTTTTTACGTTTAGTAGAAGAGAGAACTGCTAAAGAAAAGAAAGAATGTTTGATGAAGATAAGTAAAATGTCTAAACATGATAAAAAGTATATATTCGACCAGGAGAACTTTAAAGCTATTCCAGGAAGCCCTGTTGCATATTGGCTAAGTAACAAATTCATCGAGAACTTTAAACAAAGCAAAAATCTGGGTGATTTTGGTATAACTAAAAAAGGTATATTAACAGGTAACGATTCAAGGTTTGTAAGATTATGGTTTGAAGTAATAGATGAAAAAATAAGTTTTAATACAAAAAAATATGAAGAATTACTAAGTACCTCAAAAAAATGGTTTCCTATAACTGGAGGAGGGCATTTTAGAAGGTGGTATGGGAATTTTGAAAATGTAGTTAATTTAGAAAACAATGCACATGAGATAAAGCATGATAATACAAATAACTTTAGATTACGAGAAAACACTTATTATTTTCTTGAAGGTTTAACATGGACTGAGGTTTCAAGTGGTTTGTTTTCAATAAGATATGTACCACAAGGGGTTCTATTCGGTAACGGTGGGCCAACTTGTTTTATAAATAAGGATATATTATATTTCATAGCTTTGCTAAATTCAAAAGTTTCGATGGAAGTGTTGAAGATACTTGCACCCACTATAAATTTTGGACCTGAACAAATAAAAAAAATTCCATGTATTATAGATAGAAGAGAAGAAATTGAAGAACTAAGTAAAGCTTGTATTCAAATTTCTAAACGTGATTGGGATAGTGTGGAAACATCGTGGGAATTTCAAAAACATCCTCTTTTAAAATTTAAAAATAATGAATGTATGCTTTTAAGTAAAGCATTTGAAGAATGGGAAAAAATATCTTTGAATCAATTTGAACAATTAAGAGAATACGAAGAAAAGATGAATAGCATTTTTATTGACATTTATGATCTTGAAAATGAAGTAGTGCCAGAAGTAGATGAATCTAATGTTTCTGTTAGAAAGGCAAATGTGGAAGGAGACATAAAGAGTTTTATTTCATATGCAATTGGTTGTTTAGTTGGTAGATACTCTTTAGATAATGAGGGATTAATTTTTGCGGGTGGAGAATTCAAGGAAAGTGATTATACAACCTATCAAGTCGACAAGGATAACATTATTCCGATACTACCTGGTACTTATTTCGAAGATGATATTGTTAAAAGGTTCACTCAATTCATAGAAGTGACATTTGGAGAAGATTCATTAGTAGAAAACCTCGACTTTATCGCAGAAACGCTTGGTAAGAAAAAAGGTGAAACTGCGAAGGAAACGATTAGAAGGTACTTTTTAAATGACTTTTTCAAAGATCATGTCCAAACTTATAAGAAACGCCCAATATACTGGTTGTTTACATCAGGCAAACTAAAAGCCTTTAATTGTCTTATCTATATGCATCGCTATGATAAAACGACTTTATCAAGAATAAGAACTGATTATCTTCACGAGTATCAAACTCGACTTGATTCGGAAAAACAAGATCTATTACAATTAATTGAAAGTGACGCATCAACTAAAGAAATAAGTAACGCTAAAAAAGAGTTGAAAGTATTAGATAAAAAGATTGAGGAATTGAAGGAATATGATGAGCTACTTCACCATATGGCAGATATGCAAATGCAAATTGACTTAGACGATGGTGTTGCTGTTAATTATGAGAAGTTTAAAGGACTCGTAGCAAAAATATAGTAAAGTCATCATCAGAGGATATATTAGCTAAGATAAGATGGCTGATATATCCTTATTTCAGATAAAGAATTTATAAGTAAAGGGGTGACGATTTTGAATGTAGAACAAATCATCACGACACTGACGAATTATTTTAATGAACCATTAAAAGATGGTGAGCAAAGAAAGATTATTTTCTGGGTAGATAAAGATCGTGAGTTTACAGAAGAAGTAGAACTATTGGAAATAGAACAAGTAATTGTTCATAAGTTAACAAATAGTAACCAGTTCCATACAAAGTACATACTTGAAGAAGAAAACCCAACCTCCAATTATTTAATTTATACAAACCAAGAGCTATCAACAGAGGATAATTGGCTTGTTGATACAGTACTATATTCACAGACTTTTTATGCTGATAAAATCTCCATGCTTTTAGGAGAGTTAAACGTTGAACCGTCATTAAGAGCTACTATAAAGAAATATGAGAAGTTCTTTAATAATAAAGACCGTTTAAAGAAGTTCAAGGGTTTTGATATTCAACTTGATACAGTCGAGTCTATAGAAATATCAATTATGGGAGTATTATGTCAGACCAAAACGCCTGATGTTGAAGCGATTGTCAGAACAGTTCTAATGGACAGTATAGTTGATAGTGAAAACAAGTATCTAGAACAAATGGAGAAGTTTTTTGACGTCAAGGTGTTCTGGAGCTTTGTTGCTAATAGATATGGGTACATTCGAGAAGAAAAGTCATTAAAGACTTTATTTATTCACTTAACTGTCACAGCATTAAGCCATTCTATTGCTGAACAATACATCTCGAACCTTCAAAGTTATATTGCCGAACGTAACAAATCAAACGGCTTAGTATTTATAGATCATTGGATGCATCATAAATCAGACTATGAAATTTTCAATGAATATGCAGAAATCGTTGAGAAAGATATACAAATTTCTGATCTTGTAAAACAGGTTCCATTAGAAGAATTTAAACAGGCAGATATATTCCCGTACTTTGATAAAGCTATTATCATTTACATAGCCAATAGTCTATCCACGAATCTGGAAGATTATGAAGAATACACAAAGCTTATCAAACTGCGTAGAGCAAAGCACTTTTATGAAACGTATCAACCTATTTATGAAGCTTTATTTTATACAGTAAAAATTCATGAGTTTAATAAGCGATATAGTAACGGGATTCCACAAGGACAAGCCGTCGATATGTTTTCCTCATATGTAAACGAGTATTTTGAAATGGACAGGTTCTATCGTAAGTTTTACGTTGCATATGACCAAGAGAGTAATAATGAGCTCTTGAAGAAGCTAAAAACGATGGTAGAGAATATATATACAAATTGGTATATGGCAGAATTAAATGCCAATTGGTCAAAAGCTGTGAAATCAGAGTTAAAAAAACAATGGTCTTTACCTGGTGTTAATAATCAGCAACATTTCTACCGTAATAATATAGCATCAAGGGTTAATAATGGAGAGAGAGTATTTGTTATTATCTCAGATGCCATGCGTTACGAAGTTGGTGTGGAATTAAGTGAACGATTAAATTCTGAAACATTAGGGAGTTGCGAAGTTCAGAGTTTACTTGGGGTTGTTCCTTCTGTAACAAAGCTTGGTATGGCATCACTTCTACCATATAAAGAATTAGATTTTGATGAGAACGGCCGAGTATTAGTGGATGGAAAGCAAAGTTCTGGGATTGAAAATCGACAAAAGATACTTAAATCAAAAGTAAATGACAGTGTGGCTGTTCATTTTCAAGAAGTTTTAGCGATGAACAAAGCAGGAAGAAGAGAGTATTTTAAAGGGAAAAAATTAATTTATCTTTATCACGATACGATTGATGCACATGGAGATAAGGCATCAACAGAGGTATACACATTTAATGCTGTTGAAAAAGCTATGGATGAATTATATGACTTAATCAAAATCATTCGAGATGATTTAAGTGGGACAAACGTGTATATCACAGCGGACCATGGCTTTCTATATCAACGAGATGCTCTTGAAGAAAGCGATAAAATAGACCAAGTTGCAATAGATAAGGTTGAGTCAAAAAGACGTTATATTCTTTCAAGAGATAAGCAAGAAGAACCTGGACTTCTTGACATTGACTTAACTCCTATTGTAATGAATGAACATAAATTAACAGCGTATGCTCCTAATTCCACAATTCGATTTAAGATGCAAGGTTCGGGAGTTAATTTTGTCCATGGAGGAGCAAGCCTTCAAGAAATCGTTGTACCTTTATTGGAGTTTAAAAACAAACGACAAGGACAAAAAGGTACTAAAGCCATAACTAAAGTAGATGTGAAGCTAACGAACACAACGAGAAAGATTACAAATAGCATCTTTAACTTATCATTCTTCCAGACGGAAAAAGTAGGAGATAAAACAATAGCAAGAAAAGTTCTTATTTATATGGTAGATGAAGCGGGAGCAGTCATTTCTAATGAAGAAACAATTATTGCAGATAGAACGTTTGATCAACCAGAAGAGCGTACCTTTAAATTACGCTTTGTGCTGAAGTCTATACCTTATGATAAGAGCAAAGCATATAATTTAGTCATCAAAGATACGGAAACAGATGTAGTGATCGATAAGGTTCCTTTTAATATTAATTTAGGGATTGTCAGCGATTTTGATTTTTAGAGGGGAGGTTTGTGTATGGGCGAACAGGAAATGCGACAAGTAAGCACAGTAGAGCTTGATAAAAAATTGAACGAAGTATTTGCAGGTCGTGTCGTTCGAAAGGATTTAACGAAACTCATTAAAGAGGGGGCTAACGTTCCTATATACGTTTTAGAGTATTTGTTGGGAATGTATGCGGCCACTGATGATGAAGAAAGTATTAGTGAAGGTGTAACCAGGGTAAAGAAAATACTTTCTGAAAATTTCGTGCGACCAGATGAAGCTGAAAAAATTAAAAGTAAGATTCGTGAGGTCGGTCAATATTCCATTATTGATAAGATAAGCGTTAGGTTAAACCCTAAAAGAGATACCTATGAAGCCGAATTTTCAAACTTGGGTTTAAAAGATGTTCCAATTTCCTCTAATTATGTAAAAGAATTTGATAAGTTATTAGCTGGTGGTATCTGGTGTATGTTGAAAATGGATTACTATTACGATGAGGAACAAAAAAATATAAGTCCTTTTAGCATAAGTAATTTAAAGCCTATTCAGATGCCTAATATGGATTTGAATGAAATTATTGAAGGACGTAAAGAATTCACTAAGGATGAATGGATAGATATACTTATTCGTTCTACTGGTATGGAACCAACCCAATTAAATGATCGCGTGAAATGGCACTTATTACTACGTCTAGTCCCACTCGTTGAAAATAATTACAACGTCTGTGAATTGGGTCCAAGAGGAACTGGGAAAAGTCACGTTTATAAAGAAATTTCACCCAATTCAATTTTGGTATCTGGGGGACAAACAACGGTAGCCAATCTATTTTATAATATGTCATCAAGAACGGTAGGACTTGTTGGTATGTGGGATGTTGTAGCGTTTGATGAGGTCGCAGGTATTAAATTTAAAGACAAAGATGGTATTCAAATCATGAAAGACTTCATGGCGAGTGGTTCCTTTGCGAGAGGTAAGGAAGAAAAAACAGCTTCAGCCTCCATGGTCTTTGTTGGTAATATTAATCAAAGTGTCGATTCGTTGATTAAAACGTCTCACTTGTTTGCCCCGTTTCCTGAAGGAATGAATAACGATTCTGCGTTCTTTGATCGTATGCACTATTATCTTCCTGGTTGGGAAATTCCTAAAATGAGACCAGATTTTTTTACAGACCGATATGGTTTCATCGTGGATTATTTAGCCGAGTATTTTAGAGAAATGAGAAAGCGAGCATTTGGAGATTCAATAGATCAATACTTTAAACTAGGTAACAACTTAAATCAACGTGATGTTAATGGGGTTAGAAGAACAGTATCGGGATTAATGAAGTTATTGTACCCTCATGGAGAATACACCAAAGAAGATGTAGAAGAAGTTCTTCAGTATGCTCTAGAAGGTCGTAGGCGTGTAAAAGAACAATTGAAGAAAATCGGTGGTATGGAGTTTTATGATGTTATGTTTTCTTATATCGATAAAGAATCTTTACAAGAAGAATATGTGTCTGTACCTGAACAAGGTGGTGGCAAGCTAATTCCTGAAGGCATGGGAAGACCAGGACATGTATACACAATCGGTGTAGGCGAATCTGGTATGATCGGTGTATTTAAATTAGAGAACCAAGTGGTTTCTGGATCCGGAAAATTCGAGAAATCTGGTGTAGGTTCGAACCGAGGGGTAAAAGAAAGTTTAGATACGGCATACCGATATTTTACTGCTAACAGTAAAAGCATTAGCGGAACAATTTCAATCAAAACAAAAGACTACCTTATGCACATTGCTGATTTACAGGGGATTGGACTTACACCACAATTGGCTGTAGCTGAATTGATTGGCTTATGTTCAGGTGCGTTAGATAGGCCTGTACAAGAGAGTACTGTTGTTCTAGGGAATATGACAGTGGGTGGAACTATAGAAAGAGTAGAAGAGCTAGCTAACGTATTACAAGTCTGTGTTGATGCAGGGGCAAAAAGAGTTTTAATACCAGCATCTTCTGTAGTGGATTTTCAAAC
The DNA here is from genome assembly GCF_038405515.1 of Rossellomorea oryzaecorticis. Lineage (GTDB taxonomy): Bacteria > Bacillota > Bacilli > Bacillales > Bacillaceae_B > Rossellomorea > Rossellomorea oryzaecorticis_A. Next base: position 69,904 of record NZ_JBBYAF010000003.1, read on the forward strand.
CGTTCCTTCTGACTTGTTAATAAAAGTGCAGCCTATATTTTATTCGGATCCTATTGATAGTGTGGTTAAGGCGTTGGGGGTAAATTAATACTTAAAAAGGTGACACAGTTTGTGTCACCTTTTTAAGTCCATCTACAGCAAGGTTCAATGAATTTGTCTATGCTCTAGTATTGATCTGTATCTTGGCTTCCTTCAGTATCTTTTGCCTATCATATCCTCTAAAAGCATAAGTCGTTGATGTTTTGTCACGTATATATATTTCACCATAGCCATCCCCACCATGAAATCCTATAAAGGTGAAAAGGTAGGTATCTTTATCCTTAATTACATAATATTCTTTCTTAATTATGATACCCCCTAGGTAGATGGAATTTGATGTTTATTGGAAGATTATCTTTTCTTAATTGTACGCTTTTTAACTTCTTCTTGAAAGAGAGGATAGAGTTTATTGTTAGCTTCGGTCAGCATGACAAAAGGATCATTAAGGTTTAAACCGGCAGCGATCTTAAAGAGGGTAACGATTGTGGGATTAACTCCACCTCTTTCAATATTGCCTAGGTGGGTATGATCTACGCCAGCTAATTCTGCCAATTCTTCTATTGTTAGTTTCTGAAGTTTTCGTTCTTTACGAATATACTTGCCAATAATTTCGTGTAAATCATTATGTAAGTCCATCTCTCGCTACCCACCTTTCCACTCTATTATTCAAGGGGGAATCGAGAGAATACACAGACTAAACACCACATTTTAAAATTAAGTGTTACGAGATAATGTTTTTTTAGTCTAGACAGATGTTATATGGTATTTTTTCCATTTGAAAAACCTTCACCAAATCCCGATAATTGGAATGAGACTGTATGGAGGAAAGTGCTATGACAAAAGACACTCTATTGAAATTGATAGACGCTGAATTAAGCAGCATAATAGATCAGTATGAAAAAAGGGAAGAAATATTAGTTGGTGAAGTGAAAAGTTTAAAGGAGCGAATTGCTTCTTTGGAAAAAGAGAATAAGGAATTGGCCAGCAAATTAAAAGAGAAGGAAGCTGACGCTAAAGCTTATGTTGATCGATTAGACAATGGAATTACATACGAGTTAATTGATGAGTTATGTTTGTCTCCATCATTGGACAACGCTCATCAGTTATTGATGATTTGCGGAAGTTTGTTAGACGATGAGAATGCTGAAATGCTCTTATATGTATTCGAATTACTTCATCATAATAAATCTAAAGTAGACCATGAAGAACCTGAATTTCAGGAACAATTCATTCATTTAGTAGAGAAGGTACTACTTGGGATTTCCTTTAAAGATACTCCAAAAGAAGATCGGCTTTTATCAAGTGTTATAGGATTGTTAATTGAACTAAATCAAGCTTCTTCTAACCATGTTGTGTCTACTTTTACTGAAGAAAGACATGATGATTTATTTGAACGAGTTTTGTCGTTAAATGAACCAAGCTTGATCACGAAATATTTACGATTATTAATGGAATATGAGTTCACTGATGTGGTGAAGCGTTCAATGCAGCACATTTTAGATGTGGAATGGGGTTTCATTGATAGTTCATTAACACGAAATGACTTTATCTTTCTATTATGGTACTCATACCTGTTTGACTATGATGAAGATTTAATTGATTTAGGATCTATTAGTTTACAATGGTTCGATGCCCATGATAACGAGTTAGCCCTTTATTTCTATCTTTACGATGAGGATAGGTTAGAGAAAGATACCTATCTACAGAAAGTTAGTAAATTTAATAAAGGGACTGTTTTAACTCCAAAGGAAAAGGATCTTATTCTTAGAAAAGTAAAAAAGAATGTGGATGGTCGTTTCGATAAACAGGTGAAAGTTCCTGTATTCTATGATCCGATCTTTGTCATTCAAGATAAATGGGAACCTTACTTTTTGAATAAAGGGAATCTGCAAAAACAATTTATATCTCTACCGCTTTATAGGAATAAGAGGGATAACTTGGCACATGCCTTCTTTGATAAGAAGGTTCTTATAGATAAGGATAGAAAACGTGTGTATATAACAGAGTCTGATTTGAATAAACTCACTAAAGAACATAAACTTTTTCCTAAATCCCAAAACGTAAATTCTAATCACTTTGCCTGGCCATCAACGGACGTTTCCGGAGAGAAAGGGAATGAACGGGATGAAAACACGTTGAGTGAGAAAAGTGCCTTGATGCTAATGGGGTACAAAGTTAGCGGTAAAATGACTAGAGCTAAAAGGTGGGAGGTTCTTCAGAAGGCGGTACCTGAATTAGGGTTGCGAAGAGTGGCGATGACGATTGCATACAATGTGAAACTTCGCAAAGGGCAAAAGAATGGAGTCTCTAAGTACTCAAATGCGATTACAGAGTGGGAACATGATTTAGCCAAACTCAAATTCCATTTCTATGAAAAAGATTTTAATTGGCCAAAAACATAGACAAAGGAGAACATTATGATACATACAACCGTTAAGCTAGTGAATAAAGAAGAAATCGAAGAACTTTTATTGGAAATGGTCAAGACTGCTCATGATCAGTTAAGAGGGCAAGCAATGCTGTTAAATGTGAAAGAAGAGATTGATTTATTTGTAGCCACAGAAGGCCATGACACATTTGAGGACGTAATCCAGAAGAATTTCATGTTAAATGAAGACGATGAAATTATTGAAGAAGAACAATATCGTTTGTTATTAAATGATTTGCAAGTTGCATTCGAAGAAATGTATAAGACAACTGGATTATTCGATTACTTCCCGGCTGGGGAGTATATGGTAAAAGGTGAAAAGAGATATCAGCCGAATGAAATGGTTGCTACAAAGGGAATGTATTCTGCTCCTTTTGAGGATTGCTTGGTTGTTTTACACTAAGATAGATGAGTTCTAGGTACACAGGATGTATCTAGGGCTTTTTTATAGAGAGAAATCAGTTTATTTATACGTCTAAACCTTTATAAATGGTAGAATTATAGATAATACAAATACTAGGAGGTCACTATCATGCCCACCTACAACAAACTAGTCAGAGATAAAATCCCACAAATCATTGAAAAGACGGGGAAGGAATTTTCAACAGAAATACTTAATGATCAAAATTACATAAAATACTTAAAAGAAAAAAGCTACGAAGAACTAGACGAATATTGTGCAGCTGAAACGAATGGAGAAGCGGTGGAGGAGCTGGCAGATCTATTAGAGATTATCCATGCTTTGGCCAAGCATCATGGCTTCTCTATCGAAGAAGTGGAGAAGGTACGTAAGGAAAAAGCTGAGAAGCGCGGCGGGTTTGAAGAAAAGATTTTTTTGATTGAGGTAGAGGATAGATTGGATTAGTTTTTCAAAATAATTATTATGGAAAAAAAAGAGAAAATAGATAGGAAATGGGGTTTACATTCGATTTGGAATATAGTTTTGTAGTATTGCTAGAAGGCTATTTTTTCACATGGCAGTTGTGATAAAAGGAAAGATTACTTATAAGGTTAGAAAGTTATTTGAATGTGAAATTCATTTGAAATCTAGTATTATGACGTCCAATACGTGAGGTGAGTAATGTGAAATATTTTTTTGTAGCTAGAATTTATGGTTTTGAAGTAAATAGAACTTTAAATAGGGGAATAAAGATTATAGAGAACCTAAGACTCTCAACAAATAGAGAGAGAATAGAAAGAATAGGAGATAGTTATTTTCAAAGAGCTATTGGAGATATAGAATACCATGATTTACTTAACGGACCTTATGTCTATGTAGAAGGAGATTATGATATAGAAGCGGAAGTAGTTAGAGAAAAAGAGAGGTTAGAACTTCTAAATTATTATATGCGTTTAACTCAAACTTTAGGGACAGCGTTATGGGGAGTAAAAGATAATAGTGTAAGAACTGAATTAGGATTTATATATGTATATGACGAAAGAAGATTTGATGCCAAAGCTACCTCTGTATCTTCAAATGCTAGAACCTCTTATTTTTTTAATTCACATGGTGGAACTGCCAGTACCACATTTTCTTATGATGAGTTGCTAGAAGGGGTAAGTATCCATAACACTTTCTATGATGAAACTACTGCAAATCTTGAACATTCAGAAACAGTAAATATTGTAACGACAAAAGCGAATAGAATTGAAAGATTTATATATTTTCTTCAGTCTGCACGAAATCAAGCATTCTTACCTAATAGAATATCTTCGTACTGTACAGCCTTGGAAACGTTATTTTCAACTGACAGTCAAGAAATAAGCCATAAGATCTCTGAAAGAATAGCGAGAATCTTAGGTGAGGATTTTTCTACACGTGAAAAAATATATAAGTTTATAAAAAACGCTTATACAATTAGGTCATCTAATGTTCATGGTGATAAACTTCCTAGAAAATTTAGAAGTTTAGAAAAACAGATTCAGGTATCGGAAGAATTAGATGATTGTATTAGGAAATTGTACAATTTCATTATTCATGATGATGAAATTAGTGGGATTTATATAAGAGATAATAAAGATGAATTGAACCACTACTTCGACAAACTGATACTTTCGTAACGTACTGCTTGTAAGTAGTATGTTTGTTGATTGAAATGGGTTGCATAATAAATATTTTTTCTTTAGCCTTCTTTGCATACTGCTAGAAGGCTATATTATTACATGGAAATAATTGTGATAAACTATAGAAAATGACTATTTAGGAGACAACTATGTTAATAGAAATCATAAAAGCATTGGCAGAACAAACAAAAATGATAGAAACTTTATCGTTAAAGAAGAGGAATTACATTAGAAAAGTTGATGGAAAAGGGATCTATGTAGAAACGGATTCATCATTGGAGAAGTTTAGGCGTGGAGAAAAGACGACTTCTCTTGAGTTAATTTCATTCGAGTTTATACAACAAGCTTGGGCAGAATTTTCTTCTAAGCGGGTAGCTTTTAAAGAGGACTTTATTAGAACAAAGGGGAGAACTTCTTTTATTATGTCTTTTTTCTCAAAGCTTCCTTTTGTAAAGGTAGTAGAAAAGGGACAAAAGACAGCGATTTCGTTCATTGAGTTTAAAACAGATGATTTGCCGAATGAGCAGATCCACAAAGTAAAGATCTTTTTAGAGGAGATCATTGAGGGTACCTATCAACCCGAAAGATTAAGTGAACAACTAGAAGGTAATGAGTATCGAATCAAGTCAAGAGCGCGACAGGACTTAAGGTTGCTAGGTTTCCTAGATAAGGATCAACAACAAAATGAGGAACTCATTAATAAATACATACAATCTTTCAATAAGATTGAACTATTAAGAGAACAAATTGTACATAAACAGTATTTTAGAATTGCACTTGAAATATTGGGTTTATTAGAAGGTCATACACCAAATGAGAAAAAGAGAGCCTTGATTGAGCTAGGGAAACTAATCGTAAGAAACTCCCTTGGGGATAATCTAATGGTGGATAGTGTTGCGAAAGAAAGAACGACGAATCTTCTCAAATGGCTTCAATATGTAGATTTGATTGATGAAGAGTACACTCCAAATATTAAGGTCAATACACTAAAGGAGCACCCTGCTGTGAATACGTCAATACGTGAAAAACTCTTATATATTATGAATAATTATGTTTCAGCGAAGACCCAACCTTTTGGAGGGAATCAGCTGGGCCCTTATGTAAGAAATGAGGTCCCTAAAGAATTTCAAAAGCTGTCTTGTTTGAATGATCAATATGTTGTTACGGGTTCTGTAGGGCAAGGGAACTGGGCATCTGTTCCTTGGATTGCGATTATGAATAAAGAAATTACAACTTCCACTCAAAGAGGCTATTATATTGTTTATTTATTCAGTGAAGATATGAGTAGACTTTATTTAACGTTAGCCCAGGGAGTAACAGAAACAACAAAGGAAGAGATGTTGAAGCGTAAGCAAGAAATACGTGATCACGTTGAAATGAGGGCTTCAGTTAAGAAGGATAATGATTTATACCTAGGGGAGTCAAGTAAAGCAAAGGGGTATGCTCTATCAACTGCTGCTTACATTGAATATAAAAAAGACGCAATGCCCTCTGAAAGAGAGCTTGTTGAAGATTTAGAGAGTATGATTTCCTATTATGAGAGATACATTGTTTATTCTAAAACACAAGTCAATACAGAGGATTTGTTGTCGGAAGTTGAGGAAACCGCAGTCGAGTTTAGGAATGACAGCGAATTGGTTGATCATATCCATTCTTATATTTCTACTAAAGGATTTTATTATGAACGGAGAGATATAAATAATTTATATCTTTCTCTAAAGACAAAGCCTTTTGTTATTCTCTCAGGCATCTCAGGAACCGGAAAAACTAAAATCGTCCAACTCTTTGCTGAAAGTTTAAGAGCAACCGCAGATAACGGACAATTCGCGTTAATCCCTGTCCGGCCAGATTGGAGCGACGGATCAGATCTAATTGGGTACCGTGACATTAAAGGAGAATTTCAAGCAGGACCATTCACAAAGGTATTAATAGAGGCGAATAAACCGGAGAACCGGAATAAGCCGTATTTTGTTCTATTAGATGAGATGAATCTAGCTAGAGTGGAGTACTATTTTAGTGATCTGCTTAGTGTGATGGAAAGTCGTGACCGAAAGGATGGAGAGTTGGTTTCTGCTCCCGTGGTTGAGGAGACGGAAGTTGGCCGATTACTGATGAGAGACAATCTATTTATCATTGGGACGGTTAATATGGATGAAACGACTCATCCGTTCAGTCCGAAGGTTTTAGACCGCGCCAATACGATTGAATACAATGAGGTGGTTCTGGATCACTTTGGTTTCTTGAGTAAAGATACGGATGCTGAACCATTGTCTATTTCAAATAAGCAAGTGGCTGGAAGATTTCTGAATTTGAAGGATGCTTATTTTGATCATGAAGATTTGGTTAAAAAGGTTACTAGTTTGCTAGTTGAAGTGAATTCAATTTTAGAACCGATAAAGGCTCATTTTGGTTACAGGGTTCGAGATGAGGTTTGTTTTTATATGATTTATAACGATGAGGGGCAATTGATGTCGTTTGATGAGGCGTTTGATTATCAGCTGCTTCAGAAGGTGCTTCCGCGGTTAACCGGGAATGATCTGAAAACGGAAGATGCATTGAAGAAGTTGTTCCGATTCTGTACGAGACATGAGTGGACGGAGGAAGATGTAGAGGCAATTGTAAAAGAGGCTCGTTTTTCGAAATCAGCTAGGAAACTATCTAATATGATACCAAAAATTATGCATGACGGCTTTACTTCTTTCTGGGGTAGTTAAGTATGAGTGGATCGGAGACGAAAGAGCTTCTGTACATCGAGACGGAGGATTTGTCGCTTTATATTAAGGGGATGCCGTATAATGCCCGCTTTGAGAATCTGTCACAGTATCGAAAGCACTCTGTTATTGAGAAAGAGGCTATGAGGTTTAAGGTGAGCGGGGAGAATATAGATTCAGTTGAATTTTATGATGTGGAGACTGATTCGCTTGAAGTTGAAGATGGACATTCTTATTCTCCTATTTTCTTTGAGAATGGCACTTATCAGATCGTCATTTCACCTAAGACTGATAAGAAAGTGTCTTTTTATCATGAGCATCCAGGGCTAAGGAGTGCTGTTGAGCCTGTGGGGAGAGGGAAGAATCCGATTCTCATGGGGAACTTGCAGTTCATGAATGAGGTCGGATTCACGAGCTTTCAGGTGAAGCATAACGGGAAGACGTTAATTGATGTTACACTTGAAATTTTCCCAACGAAGTTAAGTTATAAGGATGATTACCGTAAACTGCTTGAAGAGGTGAATGATGAGGTCTATAATCTGGCGTTTCACTTTATTAAGAAGACGTTTTTAGGGGCATCAAATCATTTGTCAGAGAATCCTTCTTTAACTGAGTTTTACCGGTTGATTGAGTTTTATTTTGAGAGTTTTATCAAATCGATCCAGCGAATTGAGGAGCAGCCGCATCATCAACTGCTGACGGAGCATCAGATGGTACGAGGTGAGCGGATCAAGAAGCTGGATAACAAGGGGAGAAAGCATTTACGCCGTAACCCTCGCTTGTTTATAGAAACGGAAAATGGGATGGTCCTGCATGATAAGCCTGTGTTTCCAGTGAAAGGCTTAAATACCCGCAAAACCATTACCTACGACACGCTAGAGAATCGGTTTGTAAAGTGGATGATGGAGCGGCTAAGTCACAAGTTAGCGGATATGGCTAAGAAGGTTGCCAGCCAGTCTGGCAGGTATGAAAGAGCAGTTGATGAAGAGCTGCTGGGTAACATCATGTCCATGCAGAAGAAGTTAAAGACTTTTATGAACAAGCCGTTTTGGAAGAGTATCAGCTCCATTGATCGAACGGTGACGAGTATGGTGATTCAACGGAAGATCGGGTACAGGGATGCTTATAAGATCTATTTAGTGGTGACAAGAGGACTGGCGTTAGAAGGCGAGCTGTTTAAGATGTCTGTGAAGGACGTGGCCACTCTTTATGAGTATTGGACGTACTTAAAGATGGGACAGATCCTGAGGAAAAACTATGTATCAGAGTACCAGGATGTTGTGGCCATTCGCCATGGAACCTTGTTTGTTGATCTAGATCAGACATCAAATGCAAAGCAGGTATTTACTCATCCTCAGACGGGTGAGCGGATTGTTCTTTCTTTTCAGAAGAGAGAAGGGAAGCTGCCTACGGTGACGCAGAAGCCAGATATAATGCTTGAGGTTGAGAAGAAGCATTCGCATAACCGATATCATTATGTGTTTGATGCGAAGTATCGGATTGATTTCGGATTTGGGACAGGTACTGCTGAGAAGGTCGGTCCACTTGAGGAGGATATTAATACGATGCACCGCTACCGGGATGCGCTGGTGAAGAAGCATCATCAGCGTGACAGTTATGAGCGGTATTCCTTTGGCTCTTATGTGTTGTTTCCGTGGAATGAAGAGCAGACTTATTTGGAGCATCCCTTTTATAAGAGTATTGATGAAGTGAATATTGGCGGGCTGCCGTTCCTGCCGAATTCCACCGTTCTGGTTGAGCGTTTAGTAGACCGGCTTGTTGAGAGTAATCCTGAGGATCTGCAGGAGGAAGGTGTCTTGCCGACTGGAGCATGGACTCATTGGGAGTCGTCGCTTGATGAGAAAGTGCTAGTTGGTACGGTGAATGATGCTCAGATGTATCACGAATATAAGAAGTTTGGTTATTTTGAGTTGGATTCTGCAGTGCTGCGGAAAGGTTGGCAAAGTTCTGAGTATGTGGCGTTGTATGTGACTAGTGACGTGAGTGCTCAAACTGGAGTTGCTAATGGAATCGAGTTTTATGGACGTGTCCATGATCTGAAGATTCAAGGAACGCGAGTGAGATTTGAAGTTGAGAGTTGGCGGAAGCTGAAGCGTGGGATTCGCCCGGTTGGTTATGGGATTCAGTCTCATATGTTGACGACGATGGCTTTGCTTGAGCAGGCTGAGGAGCTCCCGGAGTTGTTTATGAAGTCGGGTGAGGAGATTAAGTTGTGGCGGATGTTGAGGCGGCTATCTAGTAAAGTGTTGACTAGTTTAGATGATACATCGGTTGATCGGGCTAGGAAGGTTCAAGCTTATCAGATTGGACATGTTGAGGTGTTATTTAATTCAGTGAGCAAGCGAATTGAAGTTTTGCAGAATGATGAATTGTTAAATACTGTTTCATTAGACGTTTTACAAAAACATCCTGCACAGGCGTTTAAGGTTATTAAGGATAGTGTTTATATGTGATAAAGATTCGGATACTTTCCGGATCTTTTTTCTGTTTTTTGGACTAAGTGGTAAGGAGGAAAAATTGAAGTTAGTTAAAAGAGTAATGACACCATTATAAATTTATACATAATAAAAGGGTATTTCTTATTTTTGTGGAATCCTATAAAAATATGGAAGGGCAGCACGGGGACGGTTCTCTTGCTTCCGAAGCATAAGAACCGTCCCCGTGATTACAGGAAACCAGGGGGACAGGAACTGCGGTTTAAAGACCAGGGTACCTGTCCCCTTGTTTTTTACTTCGATTCATTCTTCGTATACAAAATAATGCGCGGCCCTTGGACGCCTCCGATGTGGCCGTCGGCTCCCTCGGGAGCTTCGATCATGGTGCTGAAGCGGATGGTTTTCTTTTCTTTTGCTTTTAGTTCAGCGTGGAACGGTGCCTCCTGGTTAAGGAAAGGGACAGGTTTATAGTTGTTCTCATCGAAGCTGTAAGTGAATGTCAGATTGTCATTGCCGGTGTTCTCAAAGGTCATTTCGCATTCGGCGGTCATGGTCCTCGGGTTATCCCAGTCCGGGACGTCAAACATACATACGCTATCGTCCGAGATATAGTTTACCTTTTCAACCCCTTTTGCCATGAATTGCTGATAGAAGTCCACGGCTAGTGCCGGGGAGGACAGGACAAAGACAAAAGCGATGGTCACGGTGAGCAATTGGAATTTTTTCAGAGCGAACCAGAGCACGGTCACACTTGCAATCATCAATACATGTGAAAGGATGGAGAGATGAAAGGCCAGGTTGAGATGTCTCGTCAGAATGATCTCCATTTCAGGTGCTTTGAGAGAGGTAAAGGGGAATCTCAAGAGGAACGAAATGAGAAACAGAACGAATGATGCTGCTAATAATAATGGTGATTTAATCATGGTTTACCTCCAATCCGGTTTGAGTTTGAAGTTTAAAATGGAAGGGTCTTGGCGCCCATCATAAAGAAAATGCTGACGGAATACCTGAACACCACATAGGCTATCGTCAGTCCGATCACCAGATGCAGGCCCCAAAGACGCCGGATGGAGTTCAATAGAATGATATCTAGTACAAGCCAGACAACAGGCAGCGCGGCTACAACAAAAAAATAGTAAAAGCTGCTGAAAAACCCCAGCACAATCGACGCTGCAATCAACAGTGAAAAAATAACTTGAATCACATAAAATATCAACAAACTAATCTTTCTTTTCATCATTTCACCTCTCTTTGCGGGACAGGGGTAAGGTACATTGTCCCGGGTTGGATGCACAGTAGTTCTATTTTAAGATAAATACTGGTTTAATAGTAGGGATTTTTTTAGAAAGGGAGGTATAGGGATTGTTCTCACGTGGAATGTGCTTTAGGAGTAGAGGGGGGACGGTTCCGATAAAAAGAGATTTTCAATTATAAGTAAAGATACGAACTAGGGCTAGCTTCTTTTTACTCAAGAAGCAGTTAGCCCTAGTACGTCCTCGCTTGAATATTTTGAATTTTCAACCTAATATAGGTAATATATTAATAGTGCAAAAAACTGTAAAAAGGAGGAAACGTTTTGGAGAATACACTTATTAAAGCAGATGATTATGTAACGCTCTGGGGCATTATCGTAGTATGGGCTTCAGCAAGCATCTACATAGAACAGCGCTACAGTTGGGCGGCGAAGATTTCTGGTGCGATTGTTGCGCTGATAGGTGCTATTATTCTATCAAATACCGGGATTATTCCTACAGCGTCGCCGGTTTATGATGCCGTCTGGACATTTATCATTCCGCTCGCGATTCCGCTGCTGCTTTTTCATGTGAATTTTAAAAGGATTTGGCAGGAAAGCGGACGGCTGCTGATTATTTTCATGATCAGCTCGATCGGTACGGTTGCAGGGGTGATCATGAGTTTCTTTATATTGAAGGATCATATACCAGTCCTTGATAAAATCGGCGCCATGCTTAGTGCATCTTATATTGGAGGCGGGGTCAACTTTGCAGCCATGGCAGCAAAATTCGAAGCGCCTGGAGAAATGGTTTCTTCCGCAGTGGTCGCAGACAATTTAATGATGGCCATTTATTTCATCGTGCTGATGATGATTCCGGCCATGAACTTTTTTAGAAGACGCTTTACAGCACCACACGTGGAAAAAGTGGAAAGCGGAGGAATCAGAGAAGAGGGCAAGACACTCGCAGAAAGCTTTTGGGAACGAAAGGATATATCCCTGAAGGATATTGCGTTGTCTGTCGGAACTGCCTTCCTGCTCGTGATGGTTTCGTTTAAAATCGCAGCATTCCTGGACGGGGTGATTCCTTCCGGGGAGGATACGTCTTTCTTTTTAAATTTAATGAATGGATTGTTCGGCGACCAGTACTTAATGTTAACGACATTGACATTCCTGGCACTTGCACTGTTTCCAAGATATTTTGAAACAATTAACGGAAGCCAGGAAATCGGTACGTTTCTCATTTACTTGTTCTTTGTGGTGATCGGCATTCCGGCATCGATCCCGCTCATCGTTCAAAATGCTCCGCTGCTTCTCGTGTTTGTATTCATTATTGTAGTCGTGAATATGGCCGTGTCACTGACGGCAGGAAAACTGTTGAAATATGACCTTGAAGAAATCCTTCTGGCCAGCAATGCCAATGTCGGCGGCCCGACAACAGCTGCAGCCATGGCGATTGCGAAAGGGTGGAAGGATTTGATTGGGCCGATTCTTGTTGTGGGGACGTTGGGGTATATTATTGGGAACTATGTAGGGACTACTTTGGGGATATGGTTTTCTGGGTTTATGTAAATGGCACCCCCCGCAAGGAATCAGTTATATTCTCTTTATCGCTATTGTAGAAGGGAAAAGGGGGATGGTTGGTTCTCGAGGGGGGAATGAACTGTAAACGGTTTGATTTATAATGAGCGTGAAATTATTTTTTTTAGGAGTGTACTAAATGACTGCAACTAACAAACTAGAATTAATTATTGAAAAATCTCTAAGCTTGCCTGGGGTGAAGGTTTCCAGGGGAGATTTTTTAACGAGCGTGTTCTCTAAACGAAAAGATGCGGCCCAGCTAAAGGAGATTGTAGAGAAGGGGCCATATGGTGCAGGGGTAACCAGAAAGGAAATTGATAACATTGCGAAGTCGATCATTCATAAAAGAACGTTGACCAGTACATCCATCTCATTTGGGGCCGGGCTTCCGGGAGGAATTGCAATGGCAGGGACGATCCCCGGGGACGTCATTCAATTCTACGGGATAGCCATGAGGCTCGCACAAGAATTGGCGTATTTATATGGACATCACGACTTATGGTTGGAGGAACACCTGGATACAGAGAGAGCACGGGATAAAATCATCGTTTTCTTAGGTGTCATGTTTGGAGTGGGGGGCTCCACTTCAGCAATTAAATTCCTGTCCTCAAGCCTATCTAAGCAGGTATTGAAAAAGCTGCCTCAAAAAGCATTAACGAAAACAATTTACTACCCGATTATTAAGAAGATTGCCGGATATATAGGGGTAAAGCTCACCAAAGAGACATTTGCCAAGGGTCTTTCTAAAGCAATCCCCGTTGTAGGGGGAGTAATATCTGGCTCCATTACTTATACCACAATGAGACCCATGGGTAAAAGATTGGCCGTAACGTTATCAGAAATCCTTGTCATGACAGAAGAGGAAGTCAAAGAAGAATATTATGAGCTGCGTAAAGAATTTCCTGAGATTATTGACGTTGAGTTTGAAGAGGTGGAGGATATCGAAGTATAGAGTATTACCGTGCAGTATGGGGACGGCTCTCTTGCTTCCGAAGCACAAGGCAGAGTGGGAACGGTTCCCACTCTGCTTTTCATCTTTTTATTGGGAAAATTGCTCATCATGGAAGGTAGTGGAGAGTGGGGTTTGTTCCCGCTCTACTTTTCTCGCTATACAAAAAGTAGGATGAGAACCGTCCCGGTGATTCCTGAGTTTCTCCCAAATCTCTTGAAAAACCTCCTCATTATAAAAAGGCTTCTCATAATAGTTATGCATTTCCCTGGAATTCGTCTGTCTCACATTCTGCAGATGATAGCGATTATCGGCAATAAAGAAGTTAATAAGATTAGACTCGATATAATAGGTCGCCGACTGATTAAACTTCTCATGATCAATCAAGATCGAACAATTTAAGTTCTTACGCCTCTTATCTTCTAAATGATTCTTCAACCGCTGAGCAGCTTGAACCGTTTGTCTATATAGACAGAGGGCTTTTTGTTATGGTTGTAAAGAATATATACGATTGGATAGTTGTTTAAGTGTACTGTTTTTACGTGAGTGAGATGCTCATGGCTGAAATCTTTCTTTTCTACAATAAGTTCGTTCATTCTCTTAACCTCATTGTCTGTTTCTTTAATATTACCATGAAATTTCCCAATAATGCCCATGTTCTATTCATTTTCAATCTCTAAAAAGTCCCTCGCACGAAATTCGACAAATACGGGGTGTCACATTGACTATAACTCTAATGAGAAATAACTGTTTATTACTCTACCAGTTAGAATCTTATAAGCGTATTTGTGAAAAAATATTCTTTTAGGAATAATTTGATGTTTATATGTAAAAATATGTCGATTACTGATTTAATAGTATTAGGTAAAAATCTTTATTCTTTTTGATTCTAATTAATATAAATCCTTAATTGAGGGGGAAATTATGCAATTAAAATATATAAGGATCAAGAATTTTCGTAGCATAGAAGACATTAATATTAATTTATATGATTTTACTAGTCTCATAGGTCCAAATAACTGTGGGAAATCTACAATTATTAGGGCTATAGAGATTTTTTTAAATCAAGTAAAACCAAGTATCGATGAATGGAAAAAAGGTTGTGAAGATCAGGAAATAGTAATAGAGGGTTTATTTGAGCACCTTGAAGATTGGGAGCGGAACACTCCCGGTGTAGCAGGTTTAGTTAATGATGGAAAGATCAAGCTAAGAGTTAGAGCGAAAATTAATCCTGATGGAAAAGCCGAAACCAGTTATGAAGCATTTATTAAACAATATGAGATTCAAGGATGGTCAGAACGTTGGCCAGATTTAAGTTCTGAAATAAAAGATATTGCAGAGGAATTAGGAATTAATAATGGAACACAATGGAGAACTAAGGCAAATAGAACAAAGGTAGAAGAGAAAGTGACACAAGAAAGAACAGATTTAGCTATTTTAATGGGGGAAGATTGGACTTCTGAAAACATTAGCATAGCTCCAGCTTTAAAACAAGCGCTCCCTAATGCAGTAGTCATTCCCGCTGTAAAAGATGCCGCCGATGAAATTAAAACTTCCAATACCACTATCTTCGGAGCTCTGTTAGGACAAATTATACTCCCTGCTATTCAAGGAATGGATGAATATAAAAATTTAATTGAAAGTGTCGAGACACTCTCCAAAACGTTGTCTGGTGAAGCGGGAGAAGAAGTCCCAATTATCAAAGAGTTGACACAAGAGATAACCACAAGAATGTCATCAATTATTGAATCAAAGGTAAAGATAACCATGTCGACTCCTGATACTAATAAATTTGTTGGGTCAAATACAACATTATTAATGGATGATGGGACGGAGACAACTATTGGTAGACAGGGACACGGCTCTCAACGATCACTGGTCTTTGCTCTTATTGAAGTTCTTGCCAATCGGGTTTCTAATTCCGACCAAAATGTAAAATCCACAATTTTATTATTTGAAGAGCCTGAGCTCTATTTGCACCCTCACTTAATGGGAAGGTTAAAAAATGCTCTAAAAAGTATTTCAAACAAGGAGAGCTGGCAGGTGGTCATTAGTACTCACTCTCCCTTCTTAATCGATGTAGTGGATAACCCTCAATCACTAGTAATTTTAAACAGAAATTCTTCAGCCGAATCGCCATTTAGAAATCAACTTCGCGTAGATCCGTTTATTGAAAGTGGAACAGCAAGAGAAGAGAAAAATGCACTTAGAGCTTCCTTGGATTTCCATCCTACAGTTAACCAAGCTTTTTTTGCTAAAAGAGTCATTTTGGTGGAGGGAGATACAGAGCTTGCGCTTTTCAATCATGCTTTAAAACTACATGAGTATTTTGATGTTTCGGAAGAAGTATATAATAATACAACGATTGTTTCGTGTGGTGGGAAATGGACGATTGTACCGTATGCTAAATTGCTCTGTGCGTTCGGAATTCCTTTTAGAATAGTCCATGATTGTGATAGAAAGGACAGAAGTGATGATGAACTAGAAGGTTGTCATGCAATTGATCCTTTTAAGGCTAATGAAAAAATTAGAGTTTCTGCAAATGGAAACCAAATATTTTTAGTAGAAGATACCTTAGAACATTTGCTTTGGGAGCAAGGCGTAGTAGTACCTGCAAAAGATAAACCATTCTCAACTTGGAAAAGGGTTAATGAGCTTTTAGCTGAAGAAAGTAAGCTTGAAAACTTTCCTCGTTTAAGAGACTTATTTAATTTTGTATATAATTGGTAATTCTATACCCTATATAAACAGTATTGCCATCCTCTAGTAATATATTAACTTGCTAGTGGTAGGGGCACTCTAAAAATAGAAAATTAGGAGGTTTATAATGACAGTTACAGTTTCATTGAAGGATGTATTTGGTGTTTCAAAAAATATCTTGAAAAGTTATGTATTGCGTCCTGAAATAGATAATGAATTTGAAGATAAACTAGTATTAACCGATCATCATTTAGTGGTTTTTGGGGAAACGAAAGTTGGTAAAAGTCATTTAAGAAAAAAATACATCCCTGAAAATAAAGATGTAGTGGTAGTTGACTGTACCAAAGGGGTAAGTCTATCAGAGATATATACACAAATACTTTATAAGGCGAATATTGAATTAACCGATAGCCTTAGCAGAAGTATTGAAGAAGGTTCTAGGTTAACTGGCGAAATTCAGGCTAACTTTCTGCAATTCCTTAAATCAAAACTATCTGGTGAGCTGAGTGAAAAAGAAATAACTACTGAAATAGTGAAGCCTCCTATTCCATCAACTGTGAGTGTGAGACTTGCAGATGAATTGAAAAAGGCCGGTGTGGAATTTATAGTCCTAGATGATTTTCACTATCTAAATCTTATTGAGCAATATCTCTTAGCTTATGATTTAAAGATGTTTTATCAAAGTGGTTTGCGTTTTATTATTATTGGAACAAAGATAAGTTCAGGCTACTTTGAGAAATTTAATGGAGAATTGTCACAACGAATTGATTATATTGATGCTACTAAATGGTCTGTGGAGAATTTACGTGAAATTCAACAAAAGGGTTGTCATGAACTTAATATAGGTATTTCCGATGAAATAGTTGATTATTTCATCAGCACATCAAGTGGTATTGTAGCCGTTTATCAGGCTTTATTATTTGATTACTGTAGGATGAACGAGATTAAAAAAACTGTGACTGATCACATAGTTTTAGATAACTTGGAGTTAGCAAGGGAATGTAACTTAAACTATTGGAAAAACTATAGTGAAATGTACTTTAAAAAGATTCAGGATATTGCAGGTGGCGGAAGAAGAAGGAAATTACAATTGTATTACTATATAATGGTAGTTGTTATGAATTCAAGTGTAGAAGTACTGAGAAAGGGTTTTCCTTTTCAATACTTATTTGAGAAAATCAACGAGATACATCCTTTGAAAACAAGTTTAAATCAGGGATCTTTAACATCTGTTCTCAATCATATAGATGATTTGCAAGTTGATAAAGATATTTTCCCGAAGGTTTTTACCTATTATGATAAAAGGTTATATGTAGTAGATTCAGTTTTCTATTATATTATGCAACATTTCCCTCCAGAAAAAATTGATGAAATTCTCCCTCCTCATGAATACGAGATAAAGTTAGGGGAAATATCCGAGGATGCTGTAGAATAACTATTTTTAAATTTCATTAATAATGCTAGCTACTAAATAATAATATAGTGAATTCCTATCCTGTTTTATAGAGGTTAGACCCCAGTAGGATCCCTTTATTAGAAGGTATTTTTATGGTGTCTAACCTTTTTATATGATGTTACAATATATTCTTATTAGCCCGAGGCAACAAATAAGAAGGCATTTTCTCGTCAAGCTCCCAAACAAAACTCATTGGCTTGTTCCCAGAGTGCTTAATTTATTCGCTGTCCCAAGAAAGACGAAAGGTGAATGAATGTTGCCTTTTTCTTTTTTGTATTCTCTGACAAATAGGGCTTTTTTGTTGCCGGTCTTGCAGTGATGAATGTACCTTTGGTCAGTCGGGCTTTCTTCGCTGACTTTACATTGGGTTTGTCAGTGAAATAGCTTTTCGTTTATGGCTTAGTCCTCATAAAGTGTTGAAGGGGAGAAGCCCCCATTTAACGAAAGTCAGTACATCGCGACACCTCCATTCTTATCTTCTCAGGTCTATTAAGGGTATAATGATGGCAACTACAACGAACATTGCTTACGGGAAGCAAGGAGCGGAGGTTATTCCTTGTCTAAGTCGGTTTGTATTATTGGTGCGGGTGTGGGGGGATTGACGGCGGCTGCCTATTTGGCGAAAGAAGGGTATAAGGTGACGGTCCTTGAGAAGGCCGCGACCGTTGGAGGTTCAGCGGGGTGGTATGTTCGGAAAGGACGGAAGTTTCCGACAGGCGCAACGATTACGTTTGGCTTAGAGGAAAAGGGCTTGTTGAGAACTTTGTTGAGCGAGCTAGATATCGACCTACCTGCGGAAGAACTGCTTCACCCCATGGATGTCATTTTGCCGGAAGGGAAGGTTTCGATCGTTAAAAGTCCAGATTTGTGGGCACAGGAACTGAAGGAAGCTTTTCATCCGAGAAGAGGGGATGTGGTAAGGTTCTGGGAGGCTCTTCAACGAATAAGTGATGATGTCCTTGCTGTGACAGAAAGCAGGGTTTCTTTGCCCGTCAGAAAACGATATGACTTGGGAAGATTGCCTCGTCACGCTGTACAGCATCCAAGATCGATGGCCCGCCTGGCACGATATGCGCTGTATACAGTTGAAGATTTCATGAGGAAGTATCATCTTGACTCGTATGAACCACTGCGTCAACTGCTGAACGCACAGCTTCTTGATGCAGTGCAGACGGATGTCAGGGAGGCAGCCTTGCTTCCATCAAGTCTGGCTCTGACGATTTATCGAAGAGGCAGTTTCTTTATAGAAAACGGTATGGGCCAGCTGGGAAAAGTACTAGCATACCGCATTAAAGAACTCGGCGGCGAAATTGTGAAAGTGTCACCGGTTGAAAGCCTTGTATATGAAGAAAGCCGGAAACAATGGAGGGTGGCCAGTCGTAAATGTACGTCTTCCTTCGACTTTGTTATCAACAATTCAGGCATCTCCTTTGGGGAGGGAACGAGCTATGTGAGCGAGGACGATTTTTCCTGGGGAGCCTTTAGAGTCGATGCCATTTTGTCTAGAAAAAGGTTGAGCGAGTCGTTAAAGGAAATGACATTACCTTTCGCTTATCAAATCGTTCCGAGTCTGGATTCTCCCTCTCTTAGGGCAAACACCCATGGACCAGTTTATGTCACCTTCAATCATTCTGTTGACCCGAAAGGTGAGTTGGTTGAAGGGGAAGTGATGATGACGGTCTCGCTGCATACTAAATTAGAGAGCTGGTCGGGATATACAGAGGATGAGTACCAGCGAATCAAGGAGCAGGTGACAGAAGAGATTCTCGCGGAGATCGGGAAGGTCATTCCGGTAAAAGAGAACCTGCTGTTTGCAGAAGCGGGCACTCCCCTGACATATGAGTACTATATCGGAAAAAGGACCGTCGGAGGCTTTCCGCTGACCGTTCGAAATGCCATCACCAAGCCGAAAAGTGTCCGGTCTCCACTGCCGCAGCTGTACATTGCCGGCGAACAGGTCTTTCCGGGGCCGGGAACGTTATCTTCGGCTCTCAGCGGGTATTATGCGGCGAGGAGTATAATGATGGATCATAAGTGAAGGTGTCGTAGATCTCTATTAGATACTGAAGTAGAGTGGGTTTATACCTGCTCTATTTTTTTGGACTCATCCCTATAAAGGACGTTGCTTAGCCGGATTCACCGTGTAAAGTGGGGAAGCACAAGACCCGTCATCGCGCTCGTTGTTTGAAATACATGACAATATGTAAGATATAATTGACATATTTAAAGTATTTTGAATATACTGTAAGTGAGGAGGGAATTTTTTGAAAAACCGAAAAATGAAGATGGCGCGAGTGGAAGCGGATGTATCTCAAGAAAAGTTAGCAAGCATCGTTGGCGTCACCAGGCAGACGATCAATCTGATCGAGGCAGGAAACTATAACCCGAGTCTGAAATTGTGTACGGCCATTTGCAAAGCTCTAAATAAAACGTTGAACGATTTATTTTGGGAGGAATGACGATGAGTGTTGAAAAAGTTGTAAAGGAAACAAAGATAACCATCGGTGTACTTATGCTTGTAAGCTTGGTCCTTCTTGTCGCATGGTTTATTATCGACATAAAGGAAGTACCTTTCACGAACAATAAAGCCCTGCTCGCTTTATCGCTTATTCCTCTAAGTGCAGCCCTAGCTTCTTTCCTTAAACTGATGAAAATAAAAAAGAACCCTAACGTAATCCTATCCGAAACGGATGAAAGACTTGTCGCCGAAAAAAATGAAGCTGATGCCAAAGCATTGAAGTTGCTTCAAGGCGTTTTGTTCCTATCCTATTTGGGCTACACATTTATCATCCCCGACGACACCTTCAACTCAATCGGGTGGTGGATCACATTAATCGTTCTGCTCCTATCACTGTTCGCTCCATTGGTCTTCCGCCATATCACGAAAGAAACTTGAGATGAGCATCAAAGGTTGGGACAATGTGCCGTTCCTGACATTTTGTAATGAACCGGACACTCAAGGTCACAATCAACCCAAAGTGATTCCTTATGTTCGTTGGTATCAAAACACGTTCGGAAAGGTGGAGGGCAAATGGCTAGCGGTATGTTTTTACTCCTTATTGTTTTGACTACAGTGATTATTATTAGAAGGAAAAAATAGATTCGGTCGGTGTTGTGGGGCCAGACCCCCGGTACGGTGGAGGAGGTCCACTAATGAATATTTCAGTAATGCCAAAAATTGAACTGCACTGCCATTTGGATGGGAGTGTTCGACCAGAGACCATCATAGATATCGCAAAGAGAGATGGCATCCATATCCCTTCTTTTGTAATAGAAGAGATGAAAGAAGAGCTCATTGCTCCTTTAGACTGCGAATCATTGGATGAATACTTAGAAAAATTCTCGATTCCTAATGCCGTTATGCAGACAAAAGAAAATTTAAAGAGAATTACCTTTGAGCTTTTTGAAGACGCTGCAAACGAGCATGTGAAATATATGGAGGTCCGGTTTGCGCCGTTGCTTCACACTCGTCAGGGATTAACGGTCGAAGAAATCATAGGAAGTGTGATCGAGGGGATGAAAGAAGCAGAAGAACAATTTGATATCAAAGGGAATATCATTTTGTCTTGTATGAGAACGATGCCTTCCGAACGTGCATTTGAGGTCGTTGAAAAGGGTAAGATCTTCCTTGGAAAAGGAGTCGTCGCGATTGACTTATGTGCTTCCGAAGAGGAAGGGTTCTGCGCGAAATTCATTGAACCCATCTCGCTCGCCAGGGAATATGGCTACAGAGTCACGATCCACGCAGGTGAAACGGGAATCGGAAGAAATGTGCTCGAGGCTGTTGAATGGCTGGGGGCTGAAAGAATCGGCCACGGTGTATATATAAAAGACTGTGAAGAAGCCTATCGGGTTGTGAAGGATAAACAAATCGTGCTGGAGATCTGCCCGACCAGTAATGTGCAGACCAAAGCGGTTTCCCAATTTCGTGATCATCCCCTATATGAATTCCACAGGGAGGGAATAAAAATAACCATCAATACTGACAACAGAACGGTATCCGATACAACGATGACGAAGGAATTTAATGTTGTCTGGAATCAGTTTGATATGAGCGATGAAGATTACAGGGATATCTATAAGAACAGCGTGGAAGCCTCATTTGCGGCGGATGAGGTGAAGGAGGATTTGAAGAAGTATTTGTTGGGTAGTTAGAAGCCAGAGTAGAGTGGGGACGGTTCCCACTCTACTTTTTTCTTTTATTATGCAGCTCTTCATAAAAAAACCCAGCCCGATTGGGTTCATCGTGAAACGTGGGTAGGCACCGTTCTTAAGTCTATCAAATTCCCCAAAATTGATCATACAATCCACTATTCTCATTTAACAACAAACTTATTGGAAAATCTTGTTGCTGGGAACCCCGTGATGTTGTGTATCATTTGGTGTGAGCAAAGGGACGGTTCTCGTATGAAAATTAGAAATCAGTACTAATTATGGTTTCTAAAGCTTTTTTTAGTCCGTCTTTTTCGCTTTCTGATAAGTTTTGAAGTACCTTATTATTCATGGTAGTGGTTGCTGATTCAATTTTTTCTCTCAACTCATATGATTTTGGGGTGGCCGTTACTAAAACATTTCTACGACTGTTTGGATCTACCGAACGTTCGATCAGATCAGCTTTTTGCATTTTGTCTAATATCCCCGATATAGTAGGGGCTTCCAAGTAAACCATTGATCCAATTTGTTTAGGAGATAATTGTCCTTCTTTCCATAAACAGTTCAATATACCATATTGAGCGGGGGTTACACCGTGTTCCTCTAAGAGCTTGCTGAAATATTTGAACACTTTATTCTGGCTTACACTAAGTAAGAAGTTCATACAATCTTTTAATTCCATAAAATCTCCTCCAATTGACAATTACTATGATAGCATGTTAGTTTTTGTTGTGAAATACTTTTGGTGCAGAAATGTTTTGTTGCAAATGAAAGGAGTGGATCGTTGTGGATAGTTTCAAGGCGATTGTAGTAAAAGAAAATGAAGATTCAGTACAGTATGGTGTAGAGAATGTTCTTCTAAACAGTCTTTCTGACGGAGACGTTTTGATCAAGGTCGAATATTCTTCAATCAATTACAAGGATATGCTGGCTGTACAAAAAAATGGAGGCGTTATAAGAAATTATCCAATGATTCCTGGCATTGATTTAAGTGGTACAATTGTTCAGACATCCGATAACCGTTACACGGAAGGACAGAAAGTGGTCGTTACAGGCTTTGATATGGGAATGACCCATACTGGAGGCTTTGCAGAATATGCTAGAGTTCCTTCTGATTGGATTGTTCCTTTACCAGACAATTTAACCCTCAAAGATGCTATGGTTTTTGGAACAGCAGGTTTTACAGCAGCACTATCCATCATGGCTCTCGAAAAGAACGGTATGGATATCAGTCATAACCCAAGAATTATAGTCACAGGTTCAACTGGCGGAGTCGGGAGTATTGCGCTCCAAATGCTCTCTAAAGTTGGTTACAAAAATATCTCTGCATTGGTTCGCAAAGATCACCAAGAAGAGGTAGCAAAGTCATTGGGAGCAACAGAAGTCGTTTTTGCAAGTGAGTTAGGAGAACAGAACAAGCCACTCAATAAACAAAAGTTTGACTTTGTCTTAGATACTGTTGGAGGAGAGGTCGCTTCTAAATTGATTCCGCAAATTGCTTATGGTGGAAGTATGAGTATGTGCGGAAATGCTGGTGGTATGAAACTAACCTCAACGGTGTTGCCATTCATTCTCAGAGGTATTAACCTTTTAGGAATAGATTCAGTTAATGTACCTATTCAAAACCGTAGTTATATCTGGGAGAAAATAGCGAATGAGTGGAATATTTCAAAAACTTCTCTAGTAAATGAAATAACACTAAATGATTTACCTGGTACCATTGAAGCGGTAAAAAATGGTCAGCATTTAGGAAGAACAATAATAAAGGTTTAACGTAGAGAGTAGAGTGGGGACGGTTCCCGCTCTACTTTGCTGATTTTAACGTAATCCCCTGCACGGCTAGGTTCGGAGTGAGAACAGTCTCCGGGTATCCTAAAAAAGACTCTCTATACGTTGAGTAGAGAGTCTCAATAAGTTTTAACTACTGTTGAGTGAGAGGAAAGGAACGTTTCATGTTGTCTGTCAACGGTAGTTTTCCTTTAGACAGTTTCACAATCTTATCTGACTTGCTTGCAATGGTTTGGTCATGGGTTACAACGATTAGACATTTCCCTTCTTGATGAGCCAATGATTGAAGGAGGTCGACAATTTCTTTTGCTGTGGATTCATCTAAATTGCCTGTTGGTTCATCTGCTACTATTAAATCTGTATCCGAGCAAAGAGCACGTGCGATGGAAACACGCTGCTGTTGTCCTCCGCTCAGCGTCAAGACTTTCTGGCGGGCTTGTTCTGCTGAGATTCCCACCCGCTCGAGCATGTGCAAAGCAAATTCCTTTTTGTTTTTTCGCTTCGATCCTTTTATTTCAATCCCCGTCAGGACGTTTTGTAAAGCCGTCATGTAGGGTAACAGGTTATAAGATTGAAAGACGATTGAGACGTATTGGCTTCGAAACTTCGTTAAGCCGATCTTTTTTATTTCTTTTCCTTCATATAATATCGTCCCTTCCTTCGGTACATCCAGTGCACTCGCAAGAGCCAGAAAAGTCGTTTTACCTGAACCGGATGGTCCTACGATCGTGTAAAACATCCCGCGTTCAAAGCTGATATTGATGTTTTGCAGAATATCGTGTCGTTTATTTTCATGCTTGTACCAATAGCTGACATTGTTTAATTCAAGTAAAGTCATGTGTATCCATCTCCTTATTGGGAACTAGTCCTGCCTGCTTAAAATCGTCTTCGGCTGAAGCCGGATGACTGAAAACGTCGGGAGTAGAGAAGCTGTTATTACGATGATAAGTCCGATTATGGCTAAGAGTCCCAAGTTATCCCCAGTTACGCTGACGTCCAAGTCTTCGATTGTGTCGACTTGCGGGCTTTGTGCTGCTTGTAATCCTGGCATTCCTCTTCCTGCCATTCCTCCACCCCTGAATGAATCCGGTGTATTCATCTGTTCCGCTGACTCCATTTCCTGGTTCAGGAGCTGATCGCTTACTTGATCAGCAACAGCATTGCCGCTCGCTGTTGCAATCCCGAAGGATATAACGGCCACAAGTAAGACTTCGACGATAAACTGTCCGACCAGTTTATAGCGCAGTTCTCCAATTGCTAAGAGCACACCCATTTCATATTTTCGCTCCCGTATTGACATCATGATCATTAAAGCCAAAATAATGGCGCCGGCTATCGAGACAAGATACACAATGTTATTTGAAAAACTGGCCACATTTTCAATCGGACCGACCATCTGTTGATAAAGCTGGTCATTGGCATCCAGCTTGAATGTGTCAAAATCAATGCTGCTTTCCTGCTGAGCTTGATTTACAAAACTCTCCATTTCAGAGGGATCTTCAATATAATAAACAGCGCTGTCTATCGTCCCTTCAAAATCGTGCCCTTTTAACGCTGCTGAAGCCGTATAGGGAACGTAAATTTTGTTATATGGTATGAGGGCAGTGGAATTCATGCCTTGGTCTGAACCGGATGAGGATGTAGAATATATTCCTTTTACCTCAAGTTCGACTGTAATAGAGTCGTCTTGAGGACTTGTAACGGTTATCGTGTGACCGGTTGTTAGATCATTTTCTTCCGCAAGGGTCTGCTCAATAAGTGCGACATTTTTTCCGGTATCCTCTTCAGTAATATGTTCGCCGTCTACCAGAGCCGATGTCCCGTCCATGAACTCTGTTGAGGAGTCTGTATAGGTAACTCCCTGGATGGAAAGATCACCTTGTGCCATTCCTCCCATTCTGCCTTGTCCCGGGGCCTCATTCGTACTTTCGGTTGTTGTTTCCTCTGCATCTTCAGTACTTTCAATGGGTTCAAACGTAGCAGCCAGTGCAGTCGTGGAGGAGTAAAAATTATATCCCTTAATCTGCGGGTATGAGGTTAATTCCTCTGCTGAATTTACTGGAATAGGCTCAGGCCGGAATCGCACCCGTTCACCTGAAGATTGCTGTTGGGATTGCATGTTTTCCCGTAGTTTCTCCATGTCTACTTGAAGCGTGACATCCGCTCCAAGCTTTTGCCTCGCAAGCTCCCCGGATTTTTGGGCAGCCGTTTGAATCGAAAGCCCGGCCAGCACCAACACACAAATCACAGAAAAAACAAAAATCTGAAGCAGGCTTTTCCCTTTTCTTGCTTTCACACTCAACCAAGCTCGTTTAATAAAATTCATCCTCTTCCTCCTCTTGACAGAGGGACTGTCCCTTGTCAATTCACATGATCTTTTCGAAACTGGGAAAGGCGGATGTGTCAAAGACCCAGCCCCCTTGTCCCAATGAATTTAGACTACGATAAATTTATGTCAGAAATATGACGTAATTGTTTCCTGGAGTTTAACAATTCGGTCACTATGTAGAAGGTGACTAAGAAAATAGGAGTGAGGTCTCAGAGAAGTGTTCTGGAGTCGGGGCTGTTGTCTGAATCAATGCCTAAAATAAGTATCGGAATCTGTTTTTAAGTAACCAACTATTCTTTCAGTGATTTTTTTAAGCATGCCTAAAGATTTCAACTCCCTAAAATAAGGAGAAAAGTGAAGGATATTAGATGTATTTGTAGAATGGTGATATATAGGTATATTGGAGCGGTTTGTGAATTTATGTGGTTTTTTATAAAAAGATTGAAATGAGGGGGGACAGGATATGTTTGGGGAAACGCTGCCTGCTTGGTTTTGGGCTATGTATTACCTCTTTTTCTTAACAGTGTTAGTGGCTTCGATATTTAGCTTTGTAAAAAAGAAGCATAAGGGTATATCCGGTTTGGCCATTCTATTCACTCTTACTATTCCGGTGGTCGGCTTTATGAATAGCATTGGCAGGGCACAAGAAATGAATGAGTTTGAGCATTTGGTCAGTCAGCTGCAGGATGGAGCTGTTTGGTCTTACTTTACCGTACTCGGGTATCTATTCCTTGTAGTATGGTTTGGGTTTTTTCTGTTTAAGAATAAGAATAATAGGCAGGTAATATAAATTGAAACTCATCTAGTGCATCGTTTTATTTGTCTATGAAGAAGTCCCTGAATGATTAGGGGCTTTTTATTTTGGAGATAACAGTTACACACCATGTAAACATCAAAAAAAGCGAGCTCCATGCTTGCTTTTTGATGTTTCATATTCTTTTTAAAACGATTCCTGTCTATTTACGAACTCAACCAAACATCCCCTTAATCGATTTAATAACCTTCAATGCTTCTTTATTCTTTTTATCTATTTTCGTTTCACCTTTGAGATGCGTGACTTTTTTTGGGGTTGGTTTCTTATTTTGATCCTTGTCCATGTTTTTTCCCTCCTGTCAGGGTTCCGTTACTATCCATCTTATTCAGGAGTGGAAAGAAGTATACAGATAAATAAAAAAGCAGGATGCATAATTGCTTCCTGCGAGTCGTTTCTCTATTGATTGTTGATGAATTGCAGCACCTTTTTATTCAGCTGTTGGACATTGCGGGACATTTTGCTCGTTGATTTCTCAGATAGGTGGGTCACTCTGGAAGCGGTGGCTGACACTTTGACCCGCCGGCCGTTTACGGTGATCACTTTGCCTTTTCTTGATTCTTTTTCTTTAAATTGTCCGATCATGTAAAACCCTCCCTTTATGAAGTGGTCTTTCTATCATTATACCACGATTCGTTTTAAAGCGAATAGAAGAGATAGATTAAATTGGTGATGTGGATCGCATCTACCTCTAGTACATCACCCATTTCCTTTTTCAAGACGATAATGAACTGGTCTGTATTCATAAAGACCGGTACAAGCATGCTCTCGTCCTCAACAAGGGACACGACAGCTGATTGTGCCAGGCTATCAACATCCTCTTCCTCACTGTTTAGGTCAAAATTGTTAATGGTCTTGATTTGTTCCACTGTCATCCTGATTCCTTCTGTTAAGCGATAGGCTTCGACAAGCATTTGGATCTCATCAGCAGCCAGTCCTCCTATCACAGCGGGATCTACATCATCTGCTGAAAACTCTATATCCCGGATCCGATGAATCTGTACTTTGAAGCCAAACTTCTCAGCGTAAAGATCCAGATAGTTTTTTAGCTCTTGTTCCGTGTAACTTCTTGAGGGTGGGAGGAGCTCATTGTTTTTCTGAATCATTTCAGACATCGCTTCAACCCGGTAGACCATGGCCTTGTGAATCTTGTCATTGGTCTTGATGATATCTTCCACATAATCAGTGTATTGAAACTCGGCACTCCAAATCTTCATAATGCTCGGAGTCAG
Source organism: Rossellomorea oryzaecorticis (assembly GCF_038405515.1). Lineage (GTDB taxonomy): Bacteria > Bacillota > Bacilli > Bacillales > Bacillaceae_B > Rossellomorea > Rossellomorea oryzaecorticis_A. The sequence continues at coordinate 97,831 of NZ_JBBYAF010000003.1, forward strand.
AAGAACGGCTAAATCCATAAAAATCACGATGGCTGTCAAAGTCAGGATGAACTCCCAATTAGACAAGTGGAGTTCGTCCATCAATAAACCGATGGATATGGCTCCTATAAACAACGTATAAAGAATTTTCCGCAGTGTCCGAAGAGACAAATGATATTTTAATGGTTGAAATATGAAAAAAACCAAATTCGCCACCGAAAAGACCAGCAGAACCACGATGTACAATTTAAACGCCATATCAACCCTCCATTGGTTATTCCGTTTCCTGTCTCACAATCTATTATTCTAATTTTCAGTAAACTGTCTGTCTATTTTATCTTACCGGAAAGTAGGTAGATGATGCCATTTATTTTCCTTGGGTAGAATGGGGAGTTACCCCGTGCTTCTTTCTTGCAACTGATGATGGCTCGTCCCGGATTGCGTGAGTGCAGTCCGGGACGGGCTTTGAATTTTTTTGAAAAAGATTTGAATCAGGGTGTCCTTTTCAACGCTCATTCACTATATAGAAAGTGAAGTTGAAAAAGGAGTGATTGGAATGTTGTCGAGTGGATGGATGAAGATTGAAAAGGAGCTTTTGCAGTCGCAGGTGTTTTTTCACCCGGAGGATGTTCGGATTTATTTGTGGATTGCAGGTCATGCAGCGGTGAAGGATGGTGTTGTGCTGGGGCATCGCGTTTTGAAGAAGGGGCAGTTTGTGCAGTCGATCAGTAAGATTCGGGAAAATCTTTGGTTCTATAGCGGGAATAAGAAGGATGAGTATAGTAACTCGAGGATCCAGCGCTCGATTAAAAGACTGGAGAAGGCCGGATTATTAATGACAGAGAAGTTCAAGCACGGATATGTGTTTACGGTGCGGGAAGCCCGGGATCCACAGCCTCTGGATGTAACGGGGAACGAAGGGGAAGAGGCGGATACGGAGAAGCATGAAAACCGTGCTGATATTTTTTTGCCTTCGAGACTTGAATCAGGGTTGGGGGAGCGCTGTGACAGGGTTGAAAACAAAAAGAAGATTGTAAAGAAGGTAGAGAAAGAAAAGAAAAAAACACTCACCACCTTAACGAATACTATGGCAGATAGATTGACGCTGATCACGGAGCATTTCCTGGTGAGGAGGGGAGGAAGTTTTTCGCTGTCACCGGTTGATCAGATGGCGCTTGAGAAGATCAGCCTGCATGAGATGACGGTGGATGAGCTGAAGGCGTTCATGGATGAGCAGTTTGAGAAAGTCAAGGTGCATGAGCCGAATGCCACAATCCACAGTCCGAAGTATTTGCTGAAGGCACTGGAGAGACGGGAGTCGCCGGGAGTCAGGATAGACAAGCTGGATGAGATGCTTGAGCGGCTGGAGGAGAGCCTGAAAGACTATGACAACTGAGGAGTTCAGGGAGCTTATGAGACAGCTGCATCTGGCGTATCCCACAAAGAATCTGCCTGATACAACGATGAATCTGTGGTTCGGGCTGCTTCGGGAGTGTGATTTCAGACAGGTGGAAAAACGGATGGAAGATCATATCAGGCAGCACAAATATATACCGAGTGTCTCCCAGCTTTATGTGATGCCGGAGACGGAAACGACCGTGCTCGACATGCTGGGGGAATGGGAGAAGGAGGGGGTGGAAAGAGTTGAACACATTGAACGGTGGGGCGGACCCAAGAAACCTTGGCAGCGATGAAGCGGTCCTAAGGCTGCTGCATGAAGCAGAGAGTATGATCCTCGGGGCTGTGCTGTTAAAGCAAGACATGATCCACCAGCTCAGCCTCGAACCGAAGCACTTCACACAGAGTAGGAACCGGATCGTTTTCGGGGCGATGAAGGAGCTGCAGAAAAAGAATATCGAGATCAACCCGGTGACGCTTGTCGAAGAGCTTCAGGATCAAACCGAGAATGCAGGGGGCGTCACCTATCTCCTTGAGCTCGCGACGTATTGTCCGACCGTCGCGAATCTCAGTCACTACGAGAAGATCGTGATGAAATACTACGAACTGGGTCTGATCCGGAATTCGGCGAATCATTTTCTGAACGACAGCACCCCTGATTCCGCACAGGATCTGTACAGAGCACTCATTGAGATGCATACCGAAGTATCGAAGGATGAGGAGACGAAAGAAAGTCTCCTCATGGAACTCTATGAATCTCTTTACGAGGAAAGGAGCGGGATGCCGGGAGTGAACACCGGGTTCCCTGCACTGAACGGGCTGACCGGCGGATGGAAGGAAGGCGAGCTCATCATCTTGGCGGCACGACCGTCGATGGGGAAGACGGCACTCGCGATCCAGCTCGCATGGGAATGCACCCGTGAACAGGGGGTGTCGCTCCTCTTTTCCCTCGAGATGAGCTCAAAACAAATCATGCAGCGGCTGCTCTCGAATCTCTCCGACATCAACATGATGAAATGGCATAACCCGTATAAATATTTATCGAAGGAGGAAATGCCGAGGATGCAGGAGGCGTTGAACTCGGTCTACAAAGCGAATCTATCATTCTCAGAAAACGGGCTGATCACGTTGATGGAGATACGGCAGCGGATCATGAATCTAAGACGGGAACATCCCACCGAACCGTTTTTGGTGGTGATCGATTACCTCCAGCTGATCAACGTGAAGGAGCGGTTCGACCGGCATGACCTGATGATCGGACATATCACAAAGCAGCTGAAAAGCATGGCAAAGGAATTCGGGATCCCGATCATCCTGCTTTCGCAGCTGTCTCGGGGTGTGGAGTCGAGAGATGATAAGAGACCGAGGCTGTCGGATCTGCGGGACTCCGGAAATATAGAGCAGGATGCGGATATTGTGTTGTTTTTGTATCGGGATGAGTATTATAACAGCGCGTCTGATGAGGGGAATGTTGTGGAGGTGAAGGTGGCGAAGAATCGGAATGGGCCGGTTGGGACGGTGAAGGTGAGGTTTAAGAAGGAGTGCGGGCGGTTCAGTGGGAGTGGGAAGTGATGGATTGGGTAGGCGTTGGGACGAGGGGACAGGTTCATTGTCCCGGTTTGGGTGAGGGTGTGAGTCGAGGGGACAGGTACCTTGACCCAGTTGGAATGGTCAATTTTATTAAAAAAGATGGGGAGATGATGGCGGTGTTTATGACGAAGGTGGCGGTTGAGGCGCGGGATTCTTTTTTAGAGGAGGGCAGGAAGGTTTACCAGCTGGTGATCGACATGATGGGGGAAGCGGATATGAGGGAGGACGGGCTGGGGTTCTTGAGTTATGGGGAGATATGGCGGGCTTGCTGTGAGAAGGGGATGTTTTTTTTACATAAAGAGGGGTTTGCGGTGATGATGGATGTGTTGACGTGGATGGAGGTGGAGGGGCTGGTTAGGAGGGAGAGGGTTACTGGGGGGAGTTGGTCTGGGGTTGGTGGGGGCAAAGAAAACGATTGAATATTACTGTATGGTTGCTTGCGTGTGCTTGGGAAAAGTATCATTTTTGTGGATATTTGATTGAAGAGAACATAACATTATTGCTCTTGTCCCGATGATTAGACTTCATCTTTGAATTTTTCTTCTTAGACTCCTTAAACGTCCCCACGATGATAAAACCCGAAGCCTATACTACAGGCAAAAGCCACTTCTTATTTTCATTGAATATAGTAGCCTATTACGTTGGTAAATAAAGAATACAAAATCCCGGGTCATAGCCCGGGATTTTAACGTTATAAATCAATAATAATTCAAAATCCCTTTCCGCGACAAATACCTCAAAAAGATTTCTTCCAGGATATAATCAATCGTCAGGTTCGATGCAATACATTCGTTGTGGGTGTCTTCGTAGATCATGGAGAAGTATGCCCAGAAGTTGACATCACAAAGTTTAGCCAGCTGGTTCTTGGAGATGGATGTGATCGAGACGGTTTTGGCTCCCAGGTTTTCGGCTTTCTTGGCGTACTTGACGATCTTCGGTGTTTCCCCTGAGAACGAGAGGAAGATGACGACTGCATTTTCGTTGATTCCATCATCGTGAAGAAACGAAATGTCGATTTCTTCGTCATTTTGCGGAGAGATGAATTTGCTCTCGTAGTAGTTCAGCCGCTTAGCCGTGTAGTAGCAGCTCGTCTTCAGGAGCCATGATCCGATGAAGTAGACGCGTTTCGCTTCAACCATATCAGTGACCAGATTCTCAACTGCTTCTTTCTTTAATAATTCGGCGGTTCTCTCTATGTCTTTACGAAGGAAATTCTGCTCGATGTCAGGAGTGGTATATTGATTGATTTGTTCTTTATTGAATTTCACATAGGAACGAAACTCTGAATATCCGGAAAATCCAAGTTTTTTCGCCAGCCTAAGGATGGTTGTCCTCGATACAAAGCAGCTGTCTGCCAGCTTGTTTATAGAATATCGGTCGATTTCATGTACGTTGTCAATGACGAAATCGAGAATTTTCAGGTCGGTATTTGATAGATGTTCTTCATGTTCTTGAATCATCTTCGTTAGATATTTCAACGGTTGGCCCCCCTCACGTTCCATCTCTTTTCCTTATATTATAGCACTTTGAAGCTCGTTTATATAGGAACTCGAAATACCTTCATCTCCTTTATATGGATATTTGGCACTTTTTCACACAGGGTGGGAAACGTCACAACCTCTCATGAGACGGCACAGAGTCTCGCCAAAGTATTGTATGGAACGGGAAGCGGCCATATGATGAGTGTAACAACAGCAAAAGGAGATGGTCTCATGAAGAAACTGGACATCACGATTGTAGGTGGGGGAAGCACGTATACACCTGCATTATTGAAGACAATTTGTGACTATCAAGATCAGCTTCCTATAAGAAGCCTTACTCTATATGATATCGATGAAGAAAGACAGGCCAAGGTCGGCCGCTTCGCTGAAATCCTTTTTAAAGAAAAATACCCGGAAGTAGAAGAGATTCATTATACGACGGATGAAGAGAAAGCGTTTGCGAATAAAGATTTCGTCCTGATGCAGATTCGTTCAGGCGGCTTGAAGATGCGGGTGGATGATGAGCAGATTCCATTGAAGCACGGGGCTGTGGGTCAGGAAACATGCGGACCTGGAGGGTTTGCTTACGGTATGAGAACCCTGCAGCAGTTCATCGACATTGTGAAGGGCATCCGCCACTTTTCTCCTGATGCATGGATCATCAATTACTCCAATCCGGCTGCGATTGTAGCGGAGGCTACGAAAAGGGAGTTTCCTGATGATAAGCGTTTAATCAATATTTGTGATATGCCGATTGCGATTATGGATGCGTTTTCATCCGTTTTGGACAAAGACAGAAGCCAGCTTTCACCGAGATACTTCGGTTTGAATCATTTCGGATGGTTCACAGCGCTTTATGATGAAACTGGAAAAGACCGCCTTCCTGAAATTCACTCCTTCTTGAAGGATAAGGAAATCCTTCCGAGTGAAGAAGCAATGCTCGATGAATCATGGCAAGATACATTCAAGCAGCTTGCACAGATGACGCGCGATTTTGACGGGTACATCCCGAACACGTATCTACAGTATTATTTATACCCGGCGCAAATGGTGGAGAAGTCAAACCCAACCTATACTCGGGCGAACGAAGTCATCAACGGACGTGAAAAGAATGTATTCTCGATGCTGGACGATGTGAACGAGCGCCAAACGGTGGAAGGTTCTTCATTGGTAAGCGGCGTACACGGGGATTATATCATTGATTTGATGGCGTCGATCATCAATAACGAGAGTGAGATGTTCCTCGTGATGGTTGAGAACAAAGGAGCAATCGAAAATCTTCCTTCTGATGCGATGGTAGAGGTTCCATGTCTAGTGAATGCAAATGGGGTTGAACCGTTAAGGGTAGGTCCGATTCCAACTTTCTATAAAGGCTTGCTTGAAAATCAATTGGCATATGAAAAATTGACGGTCGATGCTTACTACAACAACAGTTATGACGATGCGTTGAAAGCACTTGTACTGAACCGGACCGTCGTGGATACACCAAAGGCGAAAGCGATCCTGAATGATTTGATCGAGGCCAATAAGGATCACTGGCCGAAACTGGACTAGCATACAAACCAACAGAATCCTATCATAGAAAGGTTGATCACAATGACAAAAAAAGTATTATGGTCAGATTTCCATTCTAATTTACATCCTGGCCGTTTAGATCAGTTAGAAAGCTGGTACGATTTTGCAAAAGAAATGCTTGATTTCTGGGCGCTTGCTTATTATCCTTTTCATCATCGACTTTCAGAAAAAGGTCTTCCACTCGAGGATGTGATCCCGGAGGAACGCCGTGATGCAGATTGGGAAGCAATCCGTGAGTTTGCCATGGAAAAGGAAGGGGATGGATTCCCGTTCTATATGGGGTATGAATGGCAAGGAAACGGTGAGGACGGTGACCATAACGTGTTCTATCGTCACAATGACCAGGCCATGACGCACCCGATGACGTATAAGGAACTTTGTGACAACATTCCGCTTGGGGACGCGATGGCGATTCCTCACCATCCGGGCTATGCAGTCGGTCACCGCGGGAAGAACTGGGCGACGCATGATTATCGCTACTCGCCATTCACTGAGATTTTCTCTTCCCACGGTTCATCTGAAAGCGACTTTGATGACATCCCGCTTAATGTACACATTCACATGGGTCCGAGGGACAGCAAAGGAACCGTGATGAGCGGCCTGAATAATGGGGCGATCACTGGAATCATCTGTTCAGGTGACAACCACGTTTCATCAGCGATCACTGGGAATGGATTCCTTGGTCTCTGGGCTGACAGCGATGATAAAGATACGATTTTTGATGCACTCTTGAACCGCCAAGTATATGGGGTGACGAGAAGTCGGATCGAACTTTACTATACGCTGAATGATGCGTTGATGGGAAGTTTCATCGAGCACAAAGAGGATGACCGTTATGCGGTGAATGTGGAGGTCGAAGCGACAAATGCATTGGATCGAATTGAAGTGATCCGGAATGGTATCGTGGAGGATACGTATATCCACAACGGCAAGTGGGAGAAAGACAAGATTGAAGGCATCGTAAGGTTCAAGTTCGAACTCGAAATGGGCTGGGGCCCTGACCTGCGCGTCTATCCTGATATCAACGAGAAAATCTGGAAAGGCTCAGTGAAAACGACAGGCAAGATCCATGACGTGGAGAAGCTTTGGACATCTCCTGGCTCCAAAATCATCGAATATCAGGATGAAAAGGTTGATTTCGAAATTGTGACGCGTAAAGGCCATGCAGGAAACGGCAAGCTGTCACAGAAGAATCATTCGACACCTTATATCCAGAATCAGGCGATGATATTTGAAATCGAGGCTGATGTGAATTCGACCATTCAAATCGATTTGGACGGGACAACATATGAATATATAGTTTCCGATATCTTAAAGGATTCTGATTTGGTCGGATTGGTGGACGATTCGAAAACTTTGGCAAGGGAAAAATTCGAGAAGGACGACTTTTACCGTTCGGATCCATTCTGGCACAATGCATACAAATTCAAGGTCCATCGCGGTGTGCCTGAAAAAGCCTACAAAGTGAACTATCAGTGTGAACTTGAAGGTATTGATGGGGATGAGCAGGATTATGTCATGGTGAAAGTTCACCAGCGAAACGGTGAGAAGGCATGGTCTTCTCCGGTATGGATAACGAAAGCAACTAAATAAGCAACGATTCTCTGCTGGATTCAATGGATTCAGCAGAGAATTTCACAAATGAATGTAAGCAGTTTCAGTTTATCGAAAAGTCAGAAAATATAAATGCGAAATGAGGGAGAACAATGGGGTTAAATTATGCGAAAGTCGCCAAGGAAATCATGCACAATGTCGGCGGTGTCGACAACATCAAAGCCATGGAGCATTGCGCGACAAGACTGCGGATCATGCTGAAGGATGAAGAACAGTTCAATCGTGAGCAGATTGAAGAGATCGACGGCGTAAAAGGGGTATTGTTTAAAGCCGGACAGTTCCAGATTATCCTCGGTACAGGGACCGTGAATGAAGTATTCCGCGAAGCAGAAAAACTAGGGGGCAAAAGTGGCGGTGTGAAAGAGGAAGCCTATAACAATATGACGCCTCTGCAAAAATTGATCCGTGTATTCGGAGACATCTTCATCCCAATCATTCCTGTCATCGTGGCTTCAGGTATATTAATGGGGCTGCGTTCATTCTTTACGAATCTTGGATGGCTTGAAGAGGATACATTCTGGTACAAATTCTCACAGATTCTGACCGATACACCATTTGCGTTCCTGCCTGCTTTAGTCGGCTGGTCAGCCATGAAACGGTTTGGCGGTACTCCGATCTTCGGTTTCATCATAGGACTCATGCTCGTACATCCTATCTTGCCTTCAGCCGGAGCCGTCGGGAAAGGGAATCTTGAACCGATTTTAGTATCATTATTCGGGTTTGAATCATCTGTTGTCGGCTATCAAGGGTCGGTTATCCCTGTATTGGGTGTGGCCTTCATAGCCGCTTATCTTGAGAAACGCGTACGTAAAATCGTGCCGGATTCATTGGATCTTGTCATTACACCATTCGTCGTCATGACGATCGGCTTGTTCATCGGTCTATTTGCCATCGGGCCAGTTGCACGATTCATAGAATCAAGTGTAGTCGACCTATTCCAACTGTTATTCACGCTTCCGCTTGGACTTGGGGGTATGTTTATCGGAGGCCTGCAGCAAGTACTCGTCATCACGGGACTTCATCACGCATTATGGGTCATCGATATCAATTTCCTGCAGCAGACAGGAGAAAATATTTATCAGCCAATCCGTTCAGCAGCCGTAGCGGGTCAGGCCGGGGCAGTCCTTGCATTTGCTCTATTTGCCAAAAACCGCAAACAAAAAGCACTTGCATACTCAGCAGCAATCTCTGCATGGTTCGGCATCACCGAGCCTGCTATCTTCGGGGTCAACCTGGTCAATTTCTGGCCGTTTATCTTCGGACTGATCGGAAGTGCGATTGGTGCGATGTATTCAGCGGCCATCGGGTTAGCTGGATCGGGTATGGGAATAGCCGTTATACCGGGTATCCTTCTTCACCTTGATGGATCGATGCTTCAGTATGTGATTGTCAACATCATCGCCGGCGGTATCCCGTTTGTACTGACGACGATGTTCATTCGCAAGAGAAATCTTCATAAAGACGAAGCAGCTGATAAAAAGCCGGTCTTAAATCAGGCGGCTAATCAGTAAAAAGATTTTTACCAAAAATCCTTAATCGCAAAGCTCTGTTAAAGCCTGTTGTTGATTGTAAACTCTACATCACCACACCCTTTAACAGAGTATTTTTTTGGAAAGGGGAGGACGATCAGTGAATGTTGTCTATGTTCACACGCATGATACTGGAAAATATATAAAGCCTTATGGAAAGCAGGTTCCCACGCCGAATCTCTTTTCTTTTGCACAGGAAGCCCTGCTGTTCTCGAATGCCTTTAATGGCAGTCCCACCTGCTCCCCGTCACGGGCATCCTTCATGACAGGGACGTATCCTCATCAGAATGGAATGATGGGCCTCGCACATCGGGGATTTAAGCTGGTGGACTTCAACTGGCATATGGCATCCTTTTTACAGAGCAGGGAGTATGAAACGGTTCTATGCGGTGTGCAGCATGAACATCGTTTCTGGAAACCGTTGGAACAAGGTCATGAAGCAGCGAAGGAACTTGGATATACCACCCACCTGACAGCTGATATGGAGGGTTATCAGGACAGTGCTTCTTTAGCGGGATGGGATGAGGAAAATGCCTTGAAGGTGGTGGAGTATGTGAGGAACAGGGGTAAATCAGGCAAGCCATTCTTTTTATCATACGGCCTTTTCACGACTCACCGAGAGTATCCCGAGTTAACGGAGGAAGAGGCAGAAGGAGTTTATAATCCGAATTACATCGAGGTGGCTCATGGTACGTTCCCAGATGAGAAGTCACGACTTGATATGGCCCAATTCCATAAATCGGCCCATATAGCGGATGCCTGTTTCGGGAAGGTTATGGAAGTGTTAAAAGAGCAGGACCTATTCAATGAGACCCTCATCATTTTCTCGACGGATCACGGCGTCGCCAATCCATTCATGAAAGGCAGCCTGTCAGATGCGGGGATCGGTGTTCCGCTGATCATCCGGAACCCGGAGGCACCAGCTTCCTTTGGACGTGTATCCGATCAGCTTGTTTCGCATCTGGATGTGTTCCCTACAATCTGTGACTGCCTGCGTCTCGAGAAGCCGGGTCACCTCGAAGGACATTCATTCATCGAAATGTTTCAGGATCCGTACTCGAAGACGAGGGAGGCTGTATTTGCCGAAACGAACTTCCACACGTCATATGAACCTGCCCGCTGTATCCGGACATCGAGATACAAGTACATCAAGTATTTCGACGGGGAATGGACGAAATACAATCTCTCAAACTGTGATGAATCAGAGCTTAAGGAAAGGCTCATCCAGCATGGCTGGGCGGAGAAATCCAAAGAAAAAGAGTATTTGTTCGACTTGTATTTTGATCCGGCGGAAGGGAAGAATCTGGTGAATGACTCGGATTACGATGAACCGCTGATTATGATGAGGCGCGCTCTTCATCATTGGCAAAAGGAGACGGGGGATCCGCTGCTGGACGGAAAGCTAGACTATTCCCCTTCATGGAAGGTGAATAAGAGGAGCAGTCTAAAACCAAGCTCAAAGAATCCAGAGGATTATGAACAGTGGCCGCAAGATTGATTTACGGATAGTAAAATTCGTGGTTAGGGAGTTTGTATGATAGTTTTATATTTTTTTATCGGGTTCATAGCGACATCTATTGGTGCGATAACAGGAATAGGAGGCGGGGTCATCATCAAGCCCGTCCTCGATGCCATCGGCACATATGATGCAGGGACGGTCAGCACGCTTTCTTCTGCAACGGTTTTTGCGATGGCCGCTGTTTCTCTGTTGAAGAAAAAGCGATCTAAAATCGAGCTGGATTGGAAGGTGAGCTCCTTGCTGGCACTTGGATCGACTATCGGCGGTATCAGTGGAAAAGCGATCTTCAATCAGCTTCTTGAACACATTGATAACAGCGACATTACATTGATTCAAAGTTCAATCCTTGTGTTGCTGCTGGGTTTGATTTTATTTAATTCTCTAAAAAAATTCAGGTCTTTCCACATGACGGCCCCCTTCATGATTATTGTGGTGGGACTGGTTTTAGGATTGCTGTCTGCATTCCTGGGTATCGGAGGCGGTCCGTTGAATGTTGCGGTTCTCATCTTTGTGTTTTCGATGGGAATAAAAGACGCCACCATCAATTCCATCTTGATTATTTTCTTTTCTCAACTGTCAACACTGATTACGATTTTCTTTTCAACTGGATTCGGCATTTTCGATTTGTCTATGATTCCTTATATGATCGGAGGCGGCGTGCTGGGAGGTTACGTCGGAAGCATTCTGGCCAGACGATTCGGAAGCGGGAAGGTGGAGTCGCTATTTAATGTCACGCTGATAGTCATCATCATGATTAACGTCTTCACGATAGGACGTGTGATTTTTTAACGGGAGGTAGTTGATAATGGCGAAATGCTGCACAGTGAAAAGAGATACAGACCCCAATCTACGGGAAATAGAACTGGTGAAACCGTGGAAGGGAGAAAAGGTCCCGGATTCAATGGTCCTCCTTGAAGGCGGGGAATTTTTAATGGGTACAGAGGATAAGGACGGCCACATTTCAGACGGCGAAGGTCCTGTCAGAAAAACCTATGTAGATTCTTTTTATTTAGACGCCTATGCCGTGAGTAATGCCCGGTACCTCGAATTTATCAAGGATACGGGCTATAGAACGGATGCTGAAAAGTATGGCTGGTCATTTGTGTTCCTGCCCTTTTTACCTGAGATAGGAAGGAAAGATGTAAAGCAGGTTGTTCGAGAAACGCCTTGGTGGGGAGCGGTGGAAGGAGCTTCCTGGCTCCACCCCGAAGGACCCTGCTCCTCGATTGAAGACAGGATGGACCATCCGGTGGTCCATGTTTCATGGCAAGATGCGATGGCTTTTTGCCAGTGGTCGGGAATGAGGCTGCCGACTGAAGCCGAGTGGGAATTCGCGGCACGCGGAGGGACGGTGCAGAAGAAGTTTCCATGGGGGGACGACCTTAATCCAGATGGGGAGCATCGGTGCAATATCTGGCAGGGGAATTTCCCGCATGAAAATGAAGCGGAGGATGAATTTTTGGGCACTGCGCCGGTTCATACCTTCGAGCCTAATGGGTACGGTCTATACAATATGACTGGCAACACGTGGGAATGGTGCAGTGACTGGTTCAGTCCCTTCTATCCCCGAGAGAAAGTTTATCGTAACCCTCAAGGGCCAGCGCAGGGAGACACGAAAATAATACGCGGCGGGTCTTTCCTGTGTCATGAGTCTTATTGCAATCGGTACAGAGTCTCTGCCCGGACATCCAATACCATAGACAGTTCCACAACCCACATGGGCTTCCGATGTGCAAAGGATAGCAGATAAACGACAGAGTAAGGAGGAAGACTATGAAAATCATCGTTAAAGACAACTATAAAGGATTAAGCCGGTTCGCGGCTGAATGTATACAAAAGCAGGTGCAGTACAATCCGGGGAGCGTGCTTGGATTAGCAACCGGAAGTACACCGCTTGGATTATACGAGCGTCTTGTCCAGGATTATAAAGTTGGCGGCACGGATTACTCGAAGGTATCCACCATCAACCTGGATGAATATGTTGGTTTATCCAAAACCCATCCTCAAAGCTACCATATGTTCATGAAGGAAAATTTATTTTCCCTTGTGAATATAGCTTCAAGAAACACCTATATCCCTGATGGCAAAGCAAAACATCTGGAAGAAGAATGCAAGCGCTACGACCGCATCATTAATACTATCGGTCCGCCTGACCTACTGATTCTCGGTATTGGTGAAAATGGACACATCGGATTCAATGAGCCGGGAAGTTCATTTGAAGGACAGACCCATATCGTAGAGCTTAAAGAATCCACAAGAAGAGCAAATGCCCGGTTATTCTCTTCAATCGAAGAAGTTCCAAAGCAGGCTATCACGATGGGCATCAAATCCATCTTATACAGCAAAAAAATCTTGCTGCTTGCTTCAGGTGAGAAAAAGAAAGAAGCAATCGGGCAATTGCTCACAGGGAAAATCGATGAACAATTCCCTGCATCTGCCCTTCATCTTCATCCAAACGTAACCGTTGTCGTGGATGAACTTGCTTATAATAGGCAGATATCAGAGGCGATAACCTACTAAGAAGCCAAAGGTCAGTCACGGCGTACGCTTGGACGGGCCATTGGCTTTTTTTCTTGTTCTGCGGGTCAAGGGGACAGGCACCTCATAAGAACGGTCGCCATGCTTCCTTGCTTCCTTGCTTAAAGCGAATAGCCCTGGAAGCACCATAGCATAGAGAGCTGACCTTAGTGCTTTCGCGAGTACTTTGATACTATAAAAAGGGAAGTGTTTAAAATAAAAGAAAAGAGGAGCATGAAGAATTCTTATGTTCATTGTTGTAATGCTCATTACACTGCTGCTTTACGGCGGCCTTGTCTATTATATCGGCTGGCGGGGGCTGCATTGGCTGCGCCCGGAGTCTTCAAGCAGACGTTTCAAGATTCTCTATAGCGTGATCGTCATAATGGCAGCCAGTTCATTTATGGTCGGGCGTATGACAGGACTCACTTTCATCAACATTATCGGCGCCTACTGGATGGCGTGCTTTTACTTGCTCCTGCTGCTGGTTCCGCTTGCCCATCTAACGGTCATCCTTCTGAGGCTCACCCGGCTGCCGAGGCATGGGACGCAGAAGTGGGCTGGTTTCATGACTCTCGGTCTTCTGATCTTCTTTATGATTTATGGCAGCTATAACGCCTTCAGCCCAGTGGTCCGCGACTATCAAATCCAGATAGATAAAGGCTCTTCTTCAATCGAAAATCTACATATTGTGATGGCAGCGGATATGCATTTTGGCCTGCTGTCAGGGAAAGATCATGCGGAGCGTTTTGTAAAAAAAGCCAATGCCCTCAATCCGGATATCGTGCTCCTGCCTGGCGATCTTTTCGATGATGATGTGCAGCCATTCCTCGACCAGAACATTGATGAGGTTTTATCAGAGCTGAAAGCACCCCTCGGGGTCTATGCATCACTTGGCAACCATGACCGTCATGAGGGCACAATGAAGGAATTGATCGAAGCGTTGGAGCGCGGTGGAATCACCGTAATGTATGACGAGACAGCAGACGTCCAAGGACAATTCACATTGATCGGCCGTAAAGACCGAATCGACGACGGACGATTGCCTTTGGATTCACTGGTGGATGGAGCGGATGATAAAAAACCAACCATCTTAATGGATCATCAGCCATATGACCTGGACATCGCCCAGCAGGAAGGCATCGACTTGATGGTGTCCGGCCATACCCATCGCGGGCAGGTCTTTCCAGGCAACCTGTTCACAAATGCCATTTACGAAAATGATTGGGGCCATCTGCAAAAGGAACAAATGCACTCCATCGTCACATCCGGATTCGGCTTTTGGGGACCGCCGATACGGATCGGGACGCGGTCTGAAATTGTCAGTATTCAGGTGGAATTTCAATAGCAAGATACACTTAAAAAGGGCTTAGAGGAATTCTTCTCTAAGCCCTTTTAGAGAAGGATGGGGACGGTACCCTTGTTTTCGAAGCACAGGAACCCGTCCCCATGCTTCATTAAGCTAAAGGGCAGTTTAACTCTCAATGAGGAAGTGATAAAATGCAAGGCTATAATGTATTGATGGTTTATAACAAAGGTATGGACAAGTTGTTAATGTGTGAAAGGTTGAAGAATCCTTATAAAGGATTGAGTAATTTAGTAGGAGGAAAAATTGAAAATGGAGAGACAGGTAAAGATGCCGCTTACAGAGAGCTTCTTGAAGAAACTAATATTTCCAGTGAAGATATAATACTTCATCATTTAATGGATTTTAAATATTATCTTCAAGACTGTTACGTTGAAGTATATGTTGGTAGATTAAGAAGGGATGTATCGGTTATTGGCGATGAAAATATTCTTTATTGGTCTGATTTAGATCATAACTTTTTTGATATGTCCTTATATGCTGGAGAAGGAAATATTGGTCATATGATAGAGCAAGTGAATTATGTTAAAGACAGGCTATTCTCTGATGAAGACTCCCTTGTGTAGTGCATTCTTTTGAGGTTACTTAAATGATCCCGTCTACTGGTTTTATTCAATTGGGCAGGTTAATTTAATAACAAATATCAGTACATTGATTCCTTGGAGGATTAATGTACTTTCTGTTGAATTACATTAACAGAAATTAAATGAATCTAAACTGGGGTTAATTATAAAAAAAGGGGTAGTTTCATTAAATCTTAATTTAAAGTGTAGAAAGGAGAAATGATATGGATCCTATTTTAATAGATGTTCCGTTACAAATAGAAACGGATAGACTAATTCTTCGAGCACCACAACAAGCTGGTGACGGGAATGTAGTACACCAAGCTATTAAAGATTCAATTAATGAGCTAAAGCAATGGTTGTCTTTATTCCAGGCAATTCCTACTGTTGAAGAAACAGAAATTCTCCTGAGAAACGCCCATATAGATTTTTTGAAAAGAGAAAGCTTTCGCTATCTTATCTTTCATAAGGATACGAATGATTTTATTGGAACTGCCAGTCTTCACAGAGTTAATTGGAAGATCTCCAAATGTGAAATTGGATACTGGATTAACTCGCAATTTAGTAGCAAGGGATATATGACAGAAGCAGTAAGTGAGTTAACCAACCTTGGCTTACAGAAACTCAAATTCAGAAGGATTGAAATAAGATGTGAATCAACAAACTATAAAAGTCGTTCAATTCCAGAAAAACTAGGTTTTGAATTAGAAGGTACCTTAAGAAATGATGATCTATCCGCAGATGGCAGCAAGCTAACAGACACTTGTATTTATTCAATAATAAAGTAAACGTTGTGAAAGAGGATTCCATTTAAATATAACGGAGTAAATGAATCCGGCAGATCTTCAACAATCTGGGCTTTTGATAAACAAGCAGCCGCCCAATGTTCGATTGGGCAGGTTTAATTGAAAAGATAGGATAAAAAAGGGTGGGATACCAAACCGATGAATATTGAAGCAGTTTTTGTTGACCGTGATGGAACTATTGGTGGTACTGGACACTTTATTCATCCGAAAGATTTCTCCCATTTTCGTTCAGTAGATCTGCATTACATATCTTAAAAGATAATAATATTAAAACTTTTGCTTGTACTAATCAACATAGAATTAGTAGAGGTGAAGCTACTCTCGATGATTTTCACAAGGAATTTCAATCATATGGATTTGATGATGCCTTTATTTGTCCACATAGTTCAGATGATAATTGCCATTGTCATAAGCCAAAACCAGGAATGCTTTTGCAAGCATCAAAAAAATATGAATTGGATTTAACAAAAAACTGTATTTATTGGTGACGTTGGTTCAACTGATATGTTGGCAGCTCATTCTGTTGGAGCAATGAAAGTTTTGGTGCTTACAGGATGGGGAGATGGTTCTCTAAATCAATACAGGGGTAAATGGGCAGAAATTGAACCAGATTATGTTGCTGAAAACCTTTTAGACGCTGTTAAATGGGTCATAAGTAAAAATAATGAATAATATATTATTGCTCTAAAGGGGGCATTAAGAGAAGAGCACCCGATGAGCTTATTTTATTGCTCATCTTCAATTATTGGGGCAGGTTAATGGAATACTATGTTAATGTTGACCTATAAAAAAGATGGCGAGAGTGCAATAAGGGAGCGAGTTATATGGATAATGTGATAAAAAGGTTTTTACAATCAGAAATAATGTATCAAGATTTATATGTTGAAATAATGAACTTTATCTTAAATGTTCATATAAGAAATGGCGAGTTTGAAGGTAACGAGTATATTATAAAAAAAATGGACCAAGACAACTTTATTATCTTTCCTGAATATACATTTCGTGGTGAAAGCCAAAGAGATATTCCATATAGTACATCTATTTATAGAAAAAACCTAATAAAAGAAATTAACGATTATGCACAAAAACAAGGGATAAAAATGAAATAGCTACTTTCGCTAACGGGGGCTGATCCAGAACAGGATGAGCTTCTTTTTTGTTTGAAGTTTTCCTTGAGTAAAGGGCTGTATTTTGAAATAATTGGTATTATGGGCAGGTTAATGGAAAAACAAGGGATGTCACATTTACCTACAGAAGTCACATAAATTCTGAGTCCTGGAGGGGATTAAAGCATGGAGCCACATAAACCTAAAATAATGGTGTTAGGTACCTTTCATATGAGGTATACCCCAGATATTTATAAAGTAGAATTTGATGACCTATTAAATGATAGAAGACAAAGAGAAATAAGAGAAGTTGTAGAAAAAGTAAAAAGGTTCAATCCAACCAAACTGGCTGTGGAAGTAGTAAAAAAAAAAGAAGAGGAATTAAATGAAGAATACAAGCAGTATTTGAACAAAGATTTTAAGCTGGCCATTGATGAAATTCACCAATATGGTTTTAGAATAGCATCAGAACTAGAACACAAAAAGATTTATGCAATTGATTGGATGGAAACCGTCGGAAACAGGGGAATTGGTCAGGTTTTTGAATGGGCGAAAATCGAACAACCCAAACTTTACAAATACATAGATGAAAAATATCGTTCGCAAAGAGATTTCAATTTAGCCGACAAAAGCATAGTGGACCTAATGAAAGAAATGAATGGAGAAAGCAGCGTGAAAAAAGAACACGAAATGTATATGGCAGTGGCACGCATAGGAAGTGAAGATGACTACGTTGGCATTGATTGGCTCAGGTGGTGGTACCAAAGAAACTTAATAATATACTCCAACTTGGCAAATATAACAAGCTCCCCCTCAGACAGAACCGTGTTAATTATAGGTGCGGCCCACGTCCATTTAGTTTCCCAATTTTTAAGAGAAAGTGAAATGTTTGATGTTGAAACAGCGACAAATTATCTTTGATATTCAATTAACGGGTGTGTTTCTTTAATAAGGAGGAGTGCACTTTTTTATTAACGCGTGAATATACACTGGGTGAGTTGGTGATTTAAATGATTGAATTTGTAATTGTGGGACAGGGTTGTGCAAGTAAAGGGCCAGAACGTTGAAGAAGGACATTATAATGCAATGTCGTATTTATTTGTTAGAGATCATCACTTAGGAGGACTTTAATACCAATGTTTAAAGATCATGTAGAATACATCATTCGAAATGGTAAATTAGGGGATGCGGAGGTACTTTTGGATATTGGGAGATCTGTTATTTCTGAGGATGAATATTTTATCGCAGTATCAGAAGAGGTGGAAAAAACGCCATTACATGAGGAGAAAGAACGAATACTAAGTATACTGGATAACATAAAAGATACTCTTATTGTAGCAGAAGTGAATGGTCTAGTTGTCGGATCGATAGAATTTCGTTCACAAACAAGGAAGAGATTATCACACACTGGCTCTGTTTCAATGTCGATAAGTAAAAATTACAGAGGCATGGGAATAGGGAAGGCGCTTTTAAAGGCATTAGTAGACTGGGCAGAAGAAAACCCGTTAATTGAAAAGATAAGTTTAGGGGTCTTTTCAACCAATCAAAGAGCCATTTCCCTGTACAAGCAGATGGGCTTTTTGGAAGAAGGCCGTTTAATGAAAGAATACAAGTTACATAATGGTGAGTATATTGATGATGTTCTTATGTGCAAATTTGTATAATAAGCTGATGGGTTGTTAGTTGAAAATTCTAAAGTATGGGATTGGAAGCATGGGACGCTTCTGCTTCGGAAATAAATATTTTACCAAGAAAGAAAGTGTGTCCTTCTTTTTACCTATTGTGTGATAAAATAATAGAAACATATCTTTCATGTTTGTGTCTCTGTAGTAAAATATTCACCTGTTCTGGACTATTATATTTACAGCATTACGAGCAAAAAATGCAGTCAGGAGGTGTCCTATGGAGATGGAGATGGTAGGAAATGATCCGTCCCTGTATCGAGACATTATTAAAAAGCTAGCATATCCGGTTTTACTGATTGAAATAGTGAACGAGGAGATTGATCATTATCGGCTTTTTGAAATCAATGAAGCAGCTTGTACTTTATTGAAGCTTCCAGAAAAAGAGTTGATGGAGAAAGATGTGATGTCCTTTTTCAGCCACCTGTCCCCCCTCGCATTCAGCACAATTAAAAATCTCTTTCTTAAGAATGAAAAATTCACAACGATCCTTGACGTTCCGGATGGAAACGGCACCATGATTCCTGTGGAATTGAATGTATCCTTGACCAGCATAGATGGGAAACGCATCGTTTTCTGCCTGCTGAAAGAATATTCGACCCCTTGCTGTTATCACGAAGCCCTTAAAGAAGAAAACACCTATTTGAATACCATCTTGAACACCACACAGTCCATCGTATTGATCCTGGATAAGGAAGGCCGCATTGCTCACTGGAATAACTTCACGGAAGCATTCACCGGGTACCTTCTCGAAGAAGTGCAATACATGAAGTTTTGGGACCTCTTTTTAGAAAAAGACGAAGAAAATCGCATTATAGACAACTATTTGTCCGGGAAAATTCCCACCGAATACGAGAATTACTGGATGACGAAGAATGGGGAAAGAAAATACGTCAAATGGAAAAACGTTGTATTCAACGATCCAACGGGAAATATAGAGTATGTTGTGGCCACAGGAGTGGATATCACCGAGCAAGTTCACTCTCTTAATGAGCTGGAAAACAGCAAGGGAAAATACAAGACATTGGTCTCGTCCATGGACGACTTCGTTTTCACGATTGATCAGTCGTTGACTGTCATGAGCGTATTTGGAAAGTGGATCGAATCGAACGGGTTCACGAAGGAAATGTTCGAAGGGAAGTCGATTGAGAGAATTTTCAACGGTTCCCGTCTGCACCTGGATGCAGCCCGGCAGGCTTTATCAGGGAAAACGACTGAATTCGAATGGGAATTCACGATACATGAAAAGAAGCACTATTTTCACAGTGTATTGTCACCGATCATTTTAAAAGATCACGTCATCAAGAAGGTTGTCGGCGTGACCCGTGATATTACGGAAAAGAAAACACTTGAAGAGCATCATAAAAGGATTTATGAAGCTGTGACCAGCGGTGTGGTCCTTCAAGATCCGACAGGAAAAATCGTTTATGCGAACAAAAATGCAATTGACATTCTTGGATACAGTAAAGAGGCATTAATCACAATGTCTTCCATGAATGAGGAGTGGGAAGCATTAAATGATTCAGGCGATGGCATATCAGGGGAAGAACACCCGGCTATGAAAACGTTACGTACCGGAGAATCCCACAGCAATGTTGAATTGGCCATATACAATCCTGTAAGAAACGAAAGAAGATGGATACTCGTTGACACGAGAGCCATTTTTGAATTAGGCAGCAGGGAAAAGATTGAATATGTGATTTCCACTTTTCGTGACATCACAAAGAAAAAGGAAATGGATATTCTTCTGAAACAGTCTGAAAAACTTGCATTGGTTGGACAGCTGGCTTCGGGAATCGCGCATGAAATCCGTAACCCGCTTACTGGGATCATGGGGTTTTTGAAATTGATCGAAGAAGGCCAAGATAAAAATAAACTATTTGATTTCCTTCCGATCATAAAAACAGAGCTGGAGCAAATCAATCGCTTTACCGATGAATTCATTGAACTGTCCCACTCACAGGATGATGAATGGACGAATGTTGAAATAGTCGGCATCATACAGGCCGCCCTTACTGCAGTCGGGACGGAGCTAAATGACAAAAAAATCACTACGGTTATAGAATCCGATTTCCATGATGGGCTGCTTTTACACGGTATTCAGCCTCAGCTCAAACAGCTTTTTATCAACCTATTCAAAAATTCGATTGAAGCCATGGCATCGGCCGGACATCTTATCGTAAAACTGGACCGTAAGGAAGATAAAGCCCGGATCCGAGTAATCGATAACGGAAAAGGGATCAGCCAAGCCCGGTTGAAGCACCTCTGTGAGCCTTACTATTCCATCAAAGAAAAAGGGACCGGCCTCGGATTGATGCGATGCCTGAAGGTCACACATCAGCATAATGGGAAAATCTCTTTTGATAGTGAAGTAGGGAAAGGAACCGTTGTAACGTTAGAGCTTTCATACTTGGAGTAGAGGATTGGTAGAGCGGGGACGGTTCACGCTCTGCTTTTTTTATAGGAAAATAGTGACTTCCTCATAGGTTACTGCTGGTGGTTACATCATGATAAGGTGGGGAATGAGGTAAAGAACTTTACCAGGTTAACCTAAAGTTTAATAGGGGTTAGGGACAGTGATGGTAAAGTGGACGATTCCTACTATCCTTTTCTCGTTTATCAACCAACTTGTCGAAAAAGAAGCACTGGGGACGAATCTAGTGCTTCTTTTTTGTTAGGATGAAGGACCATTTAATGGAATAAAGTATTGCTGTATATCGTAGTATTTGAAATAATTGGTATTACTAGATGAACAATAAAATATAGAGGGTGCTTCTAAGGAATTTGAGGTCCCCATGAATGAACAATGAGGGCATCTACTCGGGAAACATGACTTCATATAAAAAGGAGGCTATACAGGGTGTGGAATTCAAGCTTGGTGACTTTTCTATTGTTCTCCCGCCTTTCCTCATTACAATCAGTGCAATCATAATTATTTTCTATTTAGTAAGGTGGAGTAAGCAATTAGAAACACGTCGTTATACAGTTTTTATTTACTTTTTGATCAGTACACACATTGGTCCGATTTTTTCCACGGATACAAAAGAAGGACACTTTGAGCTGTGGGTTCCTTTAGGATTTATCGTTGTTTTCTTTTACATGTTTATAAGTAAAAGAAACCATCCGTCCAAAGTGAAAGCCAGTCTGTTAGGATTTTGCGTAGCATTTTATAGGTTGGTTCTCCAATATGTATGAAATCAGCAAATCCCACTATTGCCTTATTCTATTATTGGAAAGGTTAATTCAATAAAAAATGGAGATTAAATTTTAATCGAATAATCTTTCTGGCTGTTTTCTTTCTTCAGCCAACTCAATCGTAGGGGGGATTTTATGGAAAAGAAAAAAATATCAGTCTTGATCGCTGCCGTGATGATTCTGGTCGCCGCCTATGCCTGGTATCAATCCACTAAGGTATACGGGAATGATGAGGAATCCATCATCAAGGTGATAAAGTCGGTGGAAGGCTATGAGGATAAAGACATTCACGTTGTGCAAATCAACGATTTTGATGATGTTAGGATTGCAGGTTTTTTAGCCAATCAAAACCCATCCTATATTGAGTTTGCCCGAAACGATAAGGGGAACTATGTGTGGCAACATATTGAATCCAATCAAAACGAGGCATTTTCGATGTTTTTACCTGGCAGGGGCATAAAGAAAATCATGTTCGTGGCGAATGGTGAAAATGACGTTGCGAAAATGACGGTAGATATTAATGGGGAAACAGTTGAGCAAACGTTCCCACCTCACGAGCCAAGCGTAACCTGGGTTGACTTACCTGAAACTAAACGAGATGGATATGGGTATCGGAATTACAAATATTATGATGAAAATGGGGATTTGATTAAAGAGTATGAATGATAGATTGTGGAGGGTTCCCGCTCTACCCGCGCTGGGGGACGATATGCATGGGGAAAAGTAGAGTGAGAACCGTCCACGATTAATAAAAATAAGTTTAAGAGAGTTTCGTGAAGATGGAAAGGGAGTACCGGAATGAGAAGAGTAGTATTGATTTTAGTATCTATTGGGTTGGCCATATTCATGTTTTTGTTGAGTAATTATCGGTTGACGCCTGAAAGTGCAGCCCTAAGCAACCCTTCCCTGACTGGTGACTTTGAATATGTGAATCAAAATGGAATCGGGGAGGCCAAGGTCCTGTTATTCAAAAGTGATGTGAAAGAGGAGTACAGGACAGTATTAGCCGAAAAGTCAGGGTTGCTTTATAGAAGTAATTATTCTACATATACCCCCTACACCTCAGACCCCCTCCAACTTGTTGGAGGCATGAGCGTTACCACGGAAGAAAACGCCCTTACTTATTTGACCGTCATTTCGAATGATGAAAATGTGGCTTATATCGAAGCAGGGGTGGAGCCCCAAGTCGAACGCAGAGAAGTGAGTAAAGGTGAGCGTGTTACTTTTTTGTTTCCGTTTAGTGAGCAAATAGACAAACTTAATGCCACGGCCTTTGATGAAAATGGAAAAAAGCTCTACTACTTTGGCTATCCCAAGGGTACCAATATGTTCAGACAAGAGGATTTCAGATGGCATGAGTATGAGTGAGGTATGGCGGGAGCAGTTACTCAAGGCTCCTTTGCAGGAGCAAACAAGTATTTTCGAAGTGATAAAAGAAATGATATGACTTACAAGGGGAAAAGTTATGAAACATAAGACATCAGAAGGATTATTTAGAATAGATTGCGAAGATATCTATCTTCAAGAGTTTTCAATAGATGATGCAATTAATATCTACAGAATATCTAATCAACCAGAAATCTATCATTTCTTGCCTGACTGGAAATCTACCAAAGAACAAAGGGTATACTGGGTCACCAATTATGAAATACCAGCAAATCAAGCATTTCTTGATGCAGCTGCAAAAACTGCAAATATAGAAGACCACATTTTAAAACTAGGGGTTTTTATTAAGGAAACGGATGAATTGATTGGGTGGTGCTGTACGGGTATTAAAGAGGAACTTCCTGCACCGAATAGAGAGATTATGTATGCCATTTCAATTGAACATCAAAGGAAGGGTTACGCGACAAAAGAGTCTATGGCTTTGATTGACTATTTGTTTACACATACAAATGTAGAAATCCTTAACGCAATAGCTCTCATTAATAACGTCTCATCAAACAAAGTGATTGAGAAATGCGGGTTTACCCATCGAGGTCAACAGACGATGGAAAATGAACATTATAACCACTATATATTGAGTAAGTCAGAGTGGGAGAAAAAACATTAAGTAGGGGTTTGTTGATCTGTTATTGGCAGTAACAGAAAATCAGCGGTATGGAAGAACGGGAAACAAGGGGATTAAACTTTAACTGCAACTTCATTTTGATCATTGGCCACAAACATATTAATGTGGAAACCCTAATGCTCCCCTTTTAATTAAAATCTATGATTTTCAAAAGTCTAAAGGAGAGAAGGAAGCCCCATACAAGAAAGGTAGATACTATGTTCATAGAATTTATTGGGACCACGTTAGAAGATGCTAGATTAATTGAACAATCTGGGGCAGATCGGATTGAGCTAGTATCCGCTTTAACAGAGGGCGGCTTAACACCAAGTCACTCTTTAATCGAAGCTGCAGTGAACCGTGTAAGCATTCCGGTCAATGTGATGGTAAGGCCGCATAGCCAGTCATTTTGTTACTCTTATGACGATTTATTGATCATGAAGAATGATATAAAGATAATCCGTTCATTAGGTGCAAATGGTGTGGTACTAGGGGTGTTGAATGAGAAACATGAAGTCAACCAACACATGCTTGAAGAGTTATTGATGGAATGCAATGGTATGGAGGTTACATTTCATCGAGCAATCGATTGTACAATCAATCCTGTTCAAGCGGCTAAAACATTAGCACAATACAAAGAAATAACCACTATTTTAACCTCTGGTGGAAATGGAGAATCTTCCAGACGTTTGCAGACCATTCAGCAAATGAAAACAGTATGTAAGCATGTTTCAATTATGGTTGGAAGTGGATTAAATGCAAGCAATATTCGTTCTGTTCATTCAACCGTAAATACGGGATATTATCATTTTGGTACAGCCGTTCGAAAAAATCAAAGTCCGACCGAAGGAATTCATCTAGAAAATGCGAAAGAAATGGTTCAACTATTAAAAGGTAAACAAGCATAATGGCAACAAAAATGCGAAAAGTACAAGTAGAGTAGAGGGGGAAGGTTCCCTCTCTACTTTTCGCTTTCTTACAAAAAAATGAACCTCTTTATCATAAAAACTTCTCTGGACTGCCTGATCTACCGAATAAAGTAGGATAAGAGCCGTCCGCGGATTAACCTGAATTGAACCTGCCACAACAAAGCATAAATTGACAGGATACGTTTTTAAAAAGTTGCTAAGATGACATTAAGGAGTTGATGGCCATGGCGTGGGTGGAGTCAATACAGAAGGCAATTGAGTACATGGAACAAAATATAGTGGAAGATATGACGATCGACAGTATTGCTGAGCAAGCCAATGTGTCCCCTTTTCATTTCCAGCGGACGTTTGCCGTTTTGACAGAAATGACGGTTGGTGACTATCTAAGAAGGCGGCGGTTAACATTGGCCGGAGAAGAATTGCTGACAACAGACGCGAAGATCATTGACCTTGCCTATAAATATGGCTATGACACTCCCGAGGCGTTTTCGAAGGCTTTCCGCAGACAGCATGGGGTTTCTCCAAGTGAGGCGCGAAAGTATAAGAGGAAACTGCAATCCTATAACCGCCTGATCATCCAGGTAACTTTGAAAGGGGCAGAACCAATGAAGTATAGTGTAGTCGAGAAGAATGCGTTTCAAATCGTTGGGATTAAGCGAGAATTTGCTTGTGTGGCAGAGGAAGAAAACGTAGTAGGCATTCCGGAACTTTGGGAAGAGGTCAATCAAAATGGAACAAGCGATAGGCTGTTTCAATTGAATGACGGGGTAGTAAAAGGAGTATTAGGTGTGTGTGGAGGAGTCAGTGATGAGCAAGAAAAGGCTAATGTGTTTGATTACTGGGTGGCAACCTCGTACGCCGGGAAGGTTCCAGAAGGGATGATGAGCTTAGAAATCCCTGCTTCCAAGTGGGCGGTCTTTGAAGTGAATGGACCAATGCCTGCTGCAATGCAAAATGCGTGGAAACGAATTTTCTCCGAATGGTTCCCTTCCACTGGATATGAGCACGCGGGTACCCCGGAATTTGAATTATATACGGATGAGAATCCCAATAGTCCGGATTTATACTCTGAGATATGGATCCCAATTAAATAAATTCATCGTGTCTTCGGCAAACGGGCGCTTTTCTGAAATAAGGAAAGCGCCTTTCTTCATGGAAGGGCCAGTTAGTTGAATAAGGGGATTGCTCAGAATCATGATATTTGAAATAATTGGTAGTATGGTAAAGGAGAAAAACTAAAATGGAGGCGAATGACCTTATGAAGCGAGTAGATGTCACATATGTGCTGCTGTTTGATGAACCTGGAGAGAATGTATTAATGGTAAAAAATACAGGAAAAAACGGTTCTTACTATACACTTCCAGGAGGTGCAGTAGAGCCTGGAGAAACGCTTGAAGAAGCAGCCATTAGAGAAGCGAAGGAAGAGACGGGTTTAGATGTTGAAATTGGAGATGTTTTTTCTGTAAGTGAGGGGTTTTTTGAGGACAGGGGCCACCACGCCGTTTTCTTTATTTTTAGAGGGAAGATCACCGGTGGAGAGATTACGATATCTATGCCTGAAGAAATAGAAGAGGTTACTTGGATGAATGTTCAAGAGGCAGAAGACTACATCCACGTAACAAGCGATACAAAAGGACTGATAAAGCGTAAAGTATCAGCACCTTATTTACTTAGGAAAAGAAGTGATATTACTTCTTAAGTAAGAGAGGGCCTATCGTTTGTTCTTCTGCAATCGGGCATTTTAATTGAAGAAAGAAATGTCAGTTTTTTGCGTAAATGCCTTAGTGTGAAAAGGAGATGTTATGAATAGAAAAATCGGTCTTTTTTTATTGATTTTCTTTTGTTTTTTAATATGGCTATATTTTGCCGTATATGAATCTTCAATAAACGACTGGTGGACAGTCAATGAAATAAAACAGAGAACTGATGATACTGTCCAAGTAGGTGTATCATTGTTAAAGGTTTTAGTTGGTACGGTTATATTCACTATTAGTGGAACTATTCTTTATTTGTTGATAAGAAAAAGGAATTAGGTATTTATTACATTTAAGGGAGCGTTGCAGAACAGGCAGTCGCCTTTTTAGTAAGGAAGGTTAGCGTAATAATCGAAACTTAAATAATTGAATTTCCGTCTAACTAGTGTAAAGAATGGGTTTTTGTCAAAGAGAGGGATTTGAATTGCAAAAGAAGTTAATAAAATCACGAACAGACAAGTCTATTAGCGGTGTTTGTGGAGGTATAGCCGAATATTTCGGTATTTCTTCTTTGGGCGTAAGGCTGCTATTTATTTTTTTACCTGCTAATGTACTTATATACTTAATTCTTGTTAATACAATGCCAGATAGTTCTCGGACATTATAATATCATTTTCTATTAAACGGGGCCGTTGATCCAAGAAGGATTAACGCTTATTTTTGTGGAAATTCTTCCACAAGTGGTGCATGGATATCAATGGAATAGGAAATTAGAAGTGGAAATCCTCAATGTGGTATTGATTCTTATAGCGTAAAAAATGGCGTGATACGGAAGCAAAAGTAATTGAAGATCAGATTGGTGAAATTGTTTTATGGATAATGGAAGCCATACATGTTGAAAAATTAAAAAGGTTAGAACGTGAAACTGATAGACGATGAAGGATAGAAGAACAAGAATTCAAGAGCAAATAGCCCAAAGGAAGGAAAAGGAATTAATGCAGTTAGAACTATTAGACCAATATGCACAGAATTGGGACAAGGCTGAAAGGATTAGAAGACTGTTGGATGCTGTAGAATCAAAGTTTGATAAGGTTGGCACTGAGGGAGAAAAGCAAATTTTAAATGATTGGGTGAAATGGGCTCGGGAAAAGGCAGATTTCTTAGACCCGTTAGACAAGAAAGGTGATAATATTTTAGGTAAGGGTTTATGGTTATTTGATATTATAAAGCAAAAATATTAGCAGGAAAAGTTTCAGGCATGTATACAATACTATGAAATGAAGGGAGGATTTTGTAAATGAAACCGCATAACTATTCATCGGATGCTCCAATATATGATGCTTCTCTCGATCGATTTAATCGTTTTCCATTTTCACAGAGAGTAGCCAATGTAATCGCTAAAAGAAATGATTTGGGTAGTATTGTAATAGGATTATATGGTGCTTGGGGTGACGGGAAAACCTCTGTATTAAACTTTATAGAAAGGGAACTTCAAAAAGAGGAACACGTCGTTTGTTTAAAGTTTAATCCATGGAGATTTGGTGTCGAAGATCAGATGCTCATCAATTTCTTCAACGACTTAGCTACGGCAATCGATAGGTCTATGGAAACTGGAAAGGAAAAAATAGGCAACCTTATTGTGAAATATGGTAAACCACTAGCTTCTGCTCTTGGTAGAGGGGAAGTTGCAGATGAAGTAAAATCGTTCTTTTCAGGTGCAGATATTGAAGAATTAAGAGAACGAATTGAAAATCTTTTAGAAGAGGAGAAAAAAAGAGTTGTAATACTTATAGATGATATTGATAGACTAGAGAAAAATGAAATACATGCGGTGTTTAGATTAGTTAAGTTAACAGCAGATTTTAAATATACAGCTTATGTTTTGGCGTTTGATAAACATGTAGTATCATCAGCATTACAAGAACGATACGGAGATAATGCTTTAGGAACGGGGAATTCATTTTTAGAAAAAATAATTCAGGTTCCCTTAGAACTTCCATCAATAGAGAGCGAAGATTTAAGAAACTTTTGCTTTAATGAAATTGACCAAGTATTGAACTTCTCTAATATTGAATTAACTGAGGAAGATGTTAGGCAATTTGTAAGCAATTTCTCAAAAGGATTAGAGGCACATTTGAAGACACCTAGACAAGCTAAGTTATATTCGAATATCCTGATGTTTTCTCTGCCTATATTAAAAGGTGAAGCCAATTTTGTTGATTTAATGTTAGTTGAAGGAATTAGGGTTCTATTGCCAGAAGTCTATACTCTAATCAGAGACAATAGGGACCTATTTTTGAAAGATAGTACGAGTGGCTATGGCTATGATTATGACCAAAAGGAGAAATCAAGAAGGAAAGAGCGAATTGAATTAGCCTTAAATGAATTTACACAAGAAGAAAAGGAACAAATTATAGGCTTGTTATGCTTTCTCTTTCCCAGACTCAACAGCGTTTTTGGTAATAATTTTTACGGAGGAAGCTCGGAATTAAAATGGAGTGAAAGGCAACGAATATGTTCTCCACAATATTTTCAAAGATATTTCACCTATGCAATAACCACTAAAGATGTTTCAGATATAGCAATTAATGAATTGTTAAAATTTAGTGAGGATCATTCTGAAGAAGATATTGTAAATAAAATTAAAGGGATTTTGTCTGATAAGAATGCAGAAACCTTTATTTCAAAGTTAAGAAGGTTAAGTAAAAAGTTTACGTTATTACAGTCCAGAAATTTAGCAATTTCTATAGCAAAGATAGGTAGTAATCTTCCTAACCCTATTCAATTTTTCAGGTCAATGAATACTTTTGGACAAGGAGCAATGTTCACTGGTGACTGTATAGAGAATCTGGAAAGTAAAGAAGAACAGTTCGAGTTAGCCAAAGATGTAATTTTTAATGCAGACACCTTATATTTTGCTGCAGAGTGCTTTTCTTGGTTCAAAAGAGATACAGAGGAACATCCAAATCCCAAAGGTTTCTCTGACGAGGAATACTCAAAATTGGCAAGCATCTTGGCCAAAAGAATATCTTTTGAGTTGAGTAACATTGAAGATATTGAAATTGGAAAAATAGAGAACTTTCCTTATGTACTATCAGTATGGAATGAATATGGGGAGCCAAAAGAGGCAACTAATACAATTACACGAAAAATAAGAACAGACAAGAACTCTGTTTTCGAAATCCTTAATGCCCATACCCCTACTGCCTTTGGGGAGTTTGGTGCAAGGAAATCAAGTTTTCGAAGGAATAATTACGATTCTATCAAAGAAATTATAGAACCAACCGTCATAGTGGAAGCTATTAAAGAAGTCTTTAATAATTTGGCAATAGATGACCGTTATCCTGAGTTTTTGGATGTACCAAGAAATGAAGAGCTTGCTAGGCAGTTTCTGTGGATACATAATAAGTCTGAAGATGAAAAAACAAATGAAGAAGAAATGGAAAGCAGTATGAAATAATTAAAAAGGAAGGAAATGCAGCCTAAGCATGTATCCTTCCTTTTTTTAGATTACTGTTCATTTATTTTAATACTTGAAAAGGGTTGACTCACTATATTTTGTTCTTTTAATGATTGTTCGAAAATAGTTCTGTTGCAAACCCATCTTTGCATTAAAGGTTGTCTTTCCAATCTTCCATGATACAATTCTCTATATGGCCCATGAATATAATCATGTCTTGCTACTACTTTATTTTGATGTAACCATATTCTTGGATTGTTTTTTGATGGTTCCCAGCCAAATAAATCTGACCATAATCGGCTAGGATAAACTGAAAATGTCTGGTTACTAAAGTAGGAAATGCCACCAGTTTGATACGTCATTTGAGCAAACTCATTATTATATTCCATAAACGGATCAAAACGTAAATTTTCATAAAATCCATATGAGCGGCCATTAAAAACTCTACTTCCACCTTTTCTTACCTTTATCATATGCTCCTCAAATAAGGTGAGATCAAAGAGGAATATGACATCATTGCTATAGCTGTAAGTGAATAGGACTGCACCAATTACTATTTCGTCTTCGCTAATTCCAGCATTAATATTTTGTAAAAAACAGTTTTTTAGGTGATTTCTATCTTCCTTAATTAATTTATCTAATTTCTCATCAATAGGCCATTCTTCTATATCAGATGCTGGAGTAGGTGTATCAAGGAGAATGAACGGATCATCTCCAGAAGTTATGGCTTGGGCAAATCGTAAAGGTGGTATACCATACCATCTATCAAGTGAAACTTCATGGTAAAGTACATCCATAAGTTTGTATTTTTCAGGAACATGAACAAGTTGAACTTCTCCACTTTGCATTTTTATTTTCTTAAAGCTACCATCAATTTTGGGGGATATTTTTAAGTAGTTAACTAATTTTTTTTCAATATCCAGCACATCGTCTTTTGTTGCTTCTTCTATAAAAGCAAGTGAACTCCTAACAAAATCTTTGCCATTTATTGAATAGAAAGCTCCTTGTTTAATACTAGGAATTTGCATTAATCTTGGACCATTTTCATTTAATTGCATTAATAAAGAGTTGGTAGAGTGCTCACTAAACTGTAGCTCTGGTATAATGTCCCCTTTGGTTCTGTTTAAGGCATGGTAAACAGCAAGTGCCTGGAATTTCAAATTAAGTACATCACTTTCATAACAATGTTTTACAAACTCTAAAAAATATTTAAAGTTTTCAGGTAAAGATGTTGCAATTCGTTCCGCAATAATGAGTATCCATTCTTTAATTCGTTTATCTGCCTCTTGAATTTTATCCAGGTATTCTTTAGTTCCGTCAGGAGAAGTTTGAATAATTGCCCAAATACCTCTTAAAGCTAATTCAATTCGAGATGAATTATTTGATTGGAGGATGTCCAAGAAGTAATTAAGTGCAAACTCTTTCCATGATAGTGGGTATCCATCCGCACTATCTGGCAAAATGATAGACTCAGCTTCTGGAAGGAACCCATTACCATTTATCCAAAGTAAATGCGTTTCAAGAATTTTGTTAAATCTGTGCTGGAGGGTATCTGTACCATCTAGTTTTGATTGATAAAAACAAAATCCATTTAATATTTCAGAAAGTGGTGCGATCCAATAACTATTATTAAAATCAATATTACTTAGAATACCATGGATAACTGACCATTTTTCGCCTTCTTGTAGCATTGGAGTAATAGTATTAAAGCCTAATAAAATATCATCTATAGACCAACCGATTTGACTATTAGTAATAATATCTTTTAATTGATTCAAGTGTAAGAGGTAATCCAAGGGCTTTTCTTTTTCAAGTCTATTACAAATATGAGAAAAACCTTTCCAAAAATTTCGCTCTCTGTTATTATCGCTGTCTTTATAATTTTGTAAAAACATTATTGCTGATCCAAGGTCTTCGGTCTCCAAGATTTCTTTAAGTTCTAGCCAATCTGAACTACTATCGTCACTATTAGTAAAAAACCATCTAGTTGGTACACTATATTTTATCATACTACCATACGCATAAAATTCAGATCTTCCGATTCCTTCTAACTTATTTGATATATCATGAATTCCTGAACGTTTTGATGCAAGAATCAAAGCCTCTTTTAAATCATTTAGGTATATTCTATCTACCTCACTTTGCCAATTTAATGTCCCAACTCCTAATGACCAAAGAATCAAGGCATCATTTTCAGTTAAATTATAAACCTCTAGCATACCAATAATTCCATCCATAAGAATATGAGGATAGTTCAATATGTTGTCGGTTAAGTTTTTTGCATTGTAAAAACGCCACATATCGCTAGGCCCAGAAATGGCAATAGCAATTGCTAGATCATTTAATAGATTTGACTCCATACGGTTATCCCCGACTTTAGACGCCTCTTGGGATATTTCAAGAAGTTTTTTACCCTCAAATTCCCAACTATTAGGTTTAACTTTAGATATTTCATTAAACCAGGGAAGCAGATCATTGAATACATATTCTTTATGCCCAGTATAGCTAATTAGTCCCCAATCTTTGCGTAAAAGGGCTTGTTCAACTACCGCCGTAGACATACCTGAATCATTTGCTAATTTTGTAAGTTCATTTACAATTTCCAATCGAAATGAAACGTCCTCATGCCAAGCCATACCATCCGGCCCTACCCAGTAATCAAACCATTTAGCTAACAATTCTCGTTCACCATGCTGCTCAAGGTATTTCCACCCCAATTTAAGCATGTAATTAACAGGGTATTTTTCGCTACAGTATTCTTTTATAAAGTTGTAACAAGTGATTTCGTATTCTTCTCCAGTTTGTTTACAACATTCAATAATCAATTCGATTGATGTGCTTGTTAAATTATAATGATTGAAGGTCAGTTGTTCATTTGGATTCCTTTGTTTTAAAAGTGCATTTAAAACTTGAATAACATATTTGATAGAAAAAACATTGGTATAATCAGAATTGTTCTTTTTAAATAAGAATCTCATCCACTTTCCTATCATGGCTGACGCATTAAGGAGAACAAGCAAATGTTCTCTTCCTTTTTCATGATTACTATTTCTAAAATAATGATTTACTCCATCTTGGGAAATGCCTCCTGTTTCCCTTTCTGCTTTTCCCCAACCAAGAATAAAACTAACCATTGTGTATAAAACGGGGCGTTTTTCATAATTGTTTTCATCATAGTTTGTTAAAAATTCAAATCCAGTTTCAATGATTGAATTACTCCACTTTTCATTAAGGTCTTTATAGCCAGCAAATATAGAGCAAAAACCAGCGGTAACTTTAAAGGAAACTGGTATCCTATCTGTTTCTTTAATTTTATGCAATAACAAAGAAACCTCTAACCATCTTCTATTTTCGGCTAGCTTTATTAACCAACATTCAAGATCAGAATAGTATAAAGTTTGAGCCTTTTTTAAAGATCTTATAAACCGGAGTGTTCCACCTATACTTACAGCTTCGGTAATGTAACTACCATAAAACGATGAAAAACAGTTATTAACCAGTTTGTTAGATTTCTCCTCTTGAGAGTTACTGTCAAACAATAGACCAGTGTGTTGGCATACTATGCCAAAATCTTTAAAAAAGTTATTTGCCTTATCACTTAGTGATTTATTAACACCACGAACGAGGTTCTCTTCTCCAATTATTGAAATAAGGTCAAATGGGGTAATATCAGAAAACCATCGACTCATTAACCCCTTTGCTCTGGCTAGCTCATTTTCAGAAATTAACCTTTTAGCATCCTGAACAACTGCATAAACCTTATCTAAATCCCAATCATTTACGTTTAATACACTACCTTCAGTTGATAAAAATGGAGGAAGTTCCTCAATATTTTCAAGATTTTCCCCTGACCACTCTGAGACTTTTTGGTATTGGTTTAGGGTTGTACATGCTAGAGAAAATGTATGGAGGCTTTCCCAATCTGCTAAATTCGGCATATTTTTAATGACACTTTTACATTGACTTTGTAATTCCTTTAAAGGTCTTCGAAGTGCGACTCCTTCTATAACGTATTCAGGAGTATACAATTTAATTTGTTCGTTTTCTCTATTACTTAATTCCAGTAAATTAAATAAACTACTATGTCGGACAAGGGCTTTGTTTTTATCAGTCCAGTAATAATCCACCATATTACTTGCAACTTCTCTTAACTGTGTTGGTTCAGTGTTAATTTCTCTCATTAGATGAACTCGAACATCGTTATGTGCAACCCTAAATCCATCGTGTTCTTCAATAATAAGTGGTCGTAATTTTCTTAAAAAGTCTCCCCACACGGTTTTAGGATAGCTGTATTCTTTAAAGATTTCGGATAGGTCGAATCCGTTTAATCGTTCACTGGTTATAGAAAGGCAACCAGCAATACGTGTATCTAAAAATGGTGGAAGATTGTTTATTTGGGATATGGCGGAATTCCAAATTGACTGATAGTAACTAGAAATTCCATTATGTAACTTCCTTTCGGTAAGCACCTTTTGAAGTTCCTCGACATTTTTAACCTCTTTAGCTTCGTGCACAGCAAAGATTGTTGAAAGAGTATTTCCATCCACAATACTAGAGACTAAATTAGTAGCAGGGAGTAAATGTTCCTCATTCAAATTAGTAGTGTTCTTTAGTAGACTAAAAATATCTTCTTTTTTTATTCCCTCTATCTTCCAAACGGAAATATCACCTCTATTGTCTTTAAGCCAAATAGGATACTTTGAATATCCTTCAGGTGGTTGACCAACAATGAGAAACCGTATCTCTTTAGGTACTTCTTCTGGAGGAAGCAAGGTACTTAAAAATGTTTCGTTATCTATTCCAGCTCTTGCTGCATGATCAATCCCGTCTATAGCGATAACGGTTGGTCTACCTTTTAATTTCCCATTAATTTGAGATAAACGTATTACATTACTCCTTAATTCTTCAGTTGTCATTAAATCATTAAAGATGGGTACTTCAAATTCAGATAGACGCCCTTTAAAAATAGTACGTAATTGAGAGAGTAAATCTCCCCATAATGCTTGAGCAGTTGTTGTTTTGCCCGCATCAGCCGGTAAAATTGGAGATTCAGGAGTAATTGGTTTATAAGCATGGAATCGAAGGTCTATTAAACTGTTCCTTTTGTTAGCTAGCGAGCTGACAATGCTTGTTTTTCCTTCCCCAGGGTTCCCGGATAAAAAAACAATCTGTTTTTCACCTTTTATTAAATAGGTTTCCAAGTTCTCTAAGAAGTCTTGTCTACTTTTGAAAAAGGGATAAGGAGGTTTTAGGTTATGCTCTCCTACCACCTCTCGGGAAGAAAAACTTAGAGTTTGAAAAACTTCTTCTCTATTAATTTCCTCTGTCTTACCACGAAGAGTAGTTGCCCATTTACGTAAAGCAGAGTCCAAAGCATTTTTAATAGGAATTGCTTTGGTTTCATTTATAGAAAAGGTTAGAGCAATCTTACTTATTATTTCACTTTCTACTTCTTCAATATCTGATTGATCTGTTTCTATTGTAAGGGCTTTCAAAAATTCTATTTTCTCCTGAACATTTAGCTCATCTAGTTCTTGTAACCAGATTTTCCATGCTTCATCCCATTCATCACATATCTTGATTTCGTTAATCGAATCTATTGATTCGGATTCTCCTTTAATAATATTCCAGAATTGAATAAGTGGTGGTCTTAGATATTTTTTTTCTTCATTTAACTTTACAGTTGTTGATCTTATACTAGATTTACGGTTTGTGTATAAAATAGGTAGAGAATTTCCAAATTCCTCTTTTGCCTTTTTCCATGCGATGGAAAGGGTTTTAAGGAGCGACTTATTATCTTCACTAGATGACACCATATCTCCGAAGGTAATAGTGTTACCTGTACGAGAATGTTTAATTTGTATACATTTAGTTCTATTGTCTTTATATTTAACTACAACATCATCCAGACCTTGGGCTTTATTTGATTGAAGGGTTACAGATTGTATGTTATTGTCTGGATTAATCATATCAAGTATGTATAATAAGCCGATAGACCATTCATACCAATAAGGGTCTCCACTTCCAGCAGTAGGATTAATAGTTTTACTCATGTAAATTCTCCCCTCAAAAAGGTAGTTGGATATATCCATGGATTAATCTGCCAATAAACTCATTTTAATAATTTCTTAATTAGTAAGGAATTTAGATGGTTATAATTTTCTATTATATCATTATATAATTTTCTACCTATCTGTTTTTAGAAGTTATACAAATTTCGTATTTATTGAGTTCAACTAAAATTGCTCTTTTCTTTCTTCTATTATTTTATGTCCCATGCTAAAAAGTCGGTACAATTCACTTGAAGGTTCTTGTTATATAGAAGTTCTCCCTAGTAAATATAAAGGTGAATGTTGGAATGCGAATTCAGTTTTCTTTACAGAAGAAAACTTCGGCTATATTTTACCTGCCTTTGAAAAGTGCTATAAGGAATTTGACTATTTTGCTTTCAATGAAATACATATTGATACCTGGTCGTTAATTATTAAGGAATTGGAGCATATTAAACAATTTTTAGCTGCGGACCCTTAACCAAATTCATTAAAAGGTGTTTTAGGATTTCCCTTCACTTATTCTGAGACAGAATTTATGGAGGACTATGAGGTAAATAAAAAGCAGCTAATATCTATGATTACAGATTTTCAATTTTGGATTAATGAAAAAGGTGTTTCAACAAAATTTATTTCAGTTTTAGGAATGTAAGTAGATGGGTTCGTTAACTAACGATGCAGTTTAGTTAAAGCAGCGTCTTTGGCTCTTAAACAATCGGGACTGATTATTAAGTAATATCTCAAATTATTTATTGGTCTCTCATTAAAGTTGCTTTGAGACTAATCGCAGTGACCCCTATAATAAGTAAGTGAGGTTTAATACTAAAGGATTAATTGAAAAGTAAGGTTTTAATCCAAAATACAGATGAATTAAGAACTAGTAAAATATTAGTTTAGGGGGAGAATATATGGCTTTTTTAGATAGCACCTCAAAAGAATGGGCGGATATACTCAAAGGAAGAGAGTCTTTGATTAGAAAGATTAAAGAATTTGACAATTTTAATATTGATCCTGTCTCACTACCTAGTTTGTTTATACAAGTATTGTTCGAAATTGATGCGAATCAAAGGGAAATTTTGAGCACTGCTACAGGTTTTGTTGTTAAACATAATGGAATATATTATCTTATAACAAATCTACATGTTGTAACAGGAAGACATACAGAAACAGGTAAATGTCTTCATGGCTTAGGTGCAGTCCCAAATAAATTACGAATATGGCATCATTCTACCTTAGCTACTATGGGGTATGGTGCCTGGGGATTTCGGGAAGAGTCCTTATATGACGGAGAAGAAAAACCATTATGGTTAGAACACCCAAATAAAAATATAAAGGATAGAGATAATTATCTTGAACCTAACGTTGATGTAATAGCATTACCATTAACTGATTTAGACAAAAACGTATTAATACATCCAATAGAAATTGATGAATTAGATTTTGATATTAAACTATCGCCTGGAACCACTTGCCATATAGTTGGATATCCTTTTGGCAGGAGTGCAAAGTCATTTCCAATTTGGAAAACTGGGCACATTGCATCCGATATAGCTGTACATAAAAATCAAAGACACTTTTTTATTGATGCAACGACACGGGAGGGAATGTCGGGATCACCAGTTGTCTATAGAACATTTGGTCCATACGAAAGTAATAGTGGCGAAATAATAATGAATAGTAGTATAAAAACAAGATTTTTAGGAATTTATTCAGGAAGAATAGAAAAGGATATTGAGGTAGGTATGGTTTGGACACCAAATATAATAAAAGAAATAATTAATGCCCCCAAAAATAGATGACTATTTTATACATGGTTACAAAATCACATTAAAGGGTCTTTATTGTCTAATAATGCTTTAAAGTTTCTTATTAAGAAAGTAAATATGGTAGGTAGGGTATGGTAAGTGAACATCTCATTCTAATTTATGTAAAATGTACTTTATTTCAATAAATGTGGTATGCACGTACTAACATCAATACTAGGGTAATGACTAATTAAGTCTTCAACAATTGGGCGTTTTCATTAATAGAAGGCGTCTTTTTTAATGCCCCAATACATTTAAGAGGTTGGCTAAAGAAAAGATTGTGAAGATTTTTACTTAAACTATAGGGTGCTAATCTTCAACAACGTGCTACTATAAATAAAGCTCAGAGCTTAATGCTCTGAACTTTTTTTGTGCTAATTTTACTGCTAAATTGTCTGCTAATTCAACTGCGAATTCCTGTGCGAATAGCACTCTAAATTGGCATTTTGTACTTCGAAACCGAACCCGTTAATATATAAAGAGGCTTTTTTTCGTCAAAATTTAACATTTACTGAACTATCCTATTAATGGAAATGTTAGTATAGTTTATATAAAATTCCCTTTATTTTGGAGGTACTATGCACATATCAAAATTACACATTTTAAACTTTAGAAATTTTCGTAACCAAAAATTTATTTTCCAACCTGGAGTTAATACACTGATTGGGGAAAATGGATCTGGAAAATCTAATGTTCTTTTTGCGTTAAGGCTATTGTTAGACAACAATTTACCTATTAATGCATCAAAACTATTAGAAACAGATTTTAATAGAGGAATTAGAAGATGGCAAGGACATTGGATTATTATCTCAATTGATTTTGATAATTTAGATACAAGTGAGGGGGCAAGCCTTTTAGCTCATAATTTGGAACACATCGAAGGAAGTGTTTCAACTGGGACATATACATTTTATTTTAGACCTAATAAAAAATACAGAAAAAAGCTCTACGACTTAACAATGGATGAACATAAAGATCCAAACAAGCTAGATGCGATATTAAATGAGATTACCATTAATGATTATGAAGGTGTTTTTTACCTAAGAGCTAAAGCTAACTTCTCTGAAGAATCGGTTTATAAAGAGATAGTAGGTGATTTTGAAAATATTATTTTCCCTAACCCTGAAGATGAAAAAAAAGATATTCAAGGTTATCCAGCAGCTAATTTATTTTTAGTTAGATCGGAAATTTCATGTACTTATATAAAAGCATTGCGCGATGTTATGTCTGAACTACGAAAAAATAAACAAAGTCCCTTATTAAGTTTGTTAAGGGGAAGTGCAAAAAATATATTAGTAGATGATTCAAAAAATATTTCGGATAAAGTTACAGATTTAAATAAAACAATTAGTGGTCTTCCTGAAATAATGCAACTAGCTGAACGGGTTAGGAATACACTTAATTCTACAATTGGCTTTACATATGCTCCGAATGTCAGTATTCAATCTGAACTACCAGAAGATATAAATAAATTATTTCAAGCCTTAACCTTGTGGGTAGGGGACGGAGAGAATGATAATCATTTAGGAAAACTAGACGATCTTAGTCTTGGTGGAGCAAACCTTATTTATATTACTTTAAAATTACTTGAATATGAGTATAAACAACCAACGGAAGAAAAAGCAGCTCATTTCTTATTAATTGAGGAACCTGAAGCGCACATTCATACTCATATACAAAAAACATTGTTTGATAATTACAGATTTCAAAATACCCAAGTTATTACAACTACACATTCAACTCATATTTCATCTGCAAATAAAATTCATTCAGTCAATATACTTTGTAAGGAACCAAACGAAACACTCGTTAGTCAACCAAGCAATGGCTTGACACCTGAAGAGTGTTTGAGAATCGAAAGGTATTTAGATGCAACAAGAAGTACACTATTATTTGCTAAAGGCGTAATACTAGTTGAGGGTGATGCTGAATTAGTATTGATTCCTACATTATTCAAGAAAGTGTTCGGTTTAAGCCTAGATGAAATAGGAGTAAGCATTATTAATATGAATAGTACTGTTTTTGAACATATTTCAAATTTATTTCACGATGATCGTATCAGAAGAAATTGCGCGATTATCACTGACCATGATCAATCCTTAATTCCTCTTCCTATAGAAAAGTCAAAGGATAATGACCAGGAAAGGAAGGCAAGGAATTCTGCTGAAAAGGGACAAGAACGAAAAGATAAACTTGACGCTTATTGTGTGGGAAATCGCTGGGTAGAGGCATTTTATGCTAAGCATACATTTGAAATTGATTTTGTACTAAATAATAATGATATTGAAGTAAGAAGGACACTTAATAAAATTTATAAGCAAAAAAAGGCAATTGAAGGCTCTAAAAACTTACTTAAGTCCAAAAACCCTATCGATGTTGGTGTAGAGACCCTACGATTAGCAGACAGTGTAGTAGGAAAAGGATGGTTTGCTCTTATATTAGCCGAAGAGATAACCTATCAAAGTTATATACCTAAATATATTCTTGATGCTATCGCTTTTGCTACGGGCCATATTGGGTATAAACATTTTGAGAAAATGATCAAGTATAGAATAGAAAATGAAATTGGTAGGGAGGAATATGAAAAATTTAAAGAGAAATTAGAGGCCATTCCATTAGGGGACAGAGACCTGGAGCTATTAAAGAGTCTCTCTAATGACATTTTAGAAAGTGATGATGATTTATATTTATTCATGGAAAAATACGAGGAAAATCAAAAATGTTTGAAGGATTAAACCCAGAACAAATAGAAGCTGTGACCACAGAAAAAAATACACTAGTAATCGCTTGTCCAGGGAGTGGGAAAACTCGTGTATTAACTAGTAAGATTGCATATGAGTTAG
This sequence comes from Rossellomorea oryzaecorticis, assembly GCF_038405515.1. GTDB lineage: Bacteria > Bacillota > Bacilli > Bacillales > Bacillaceae_B > Rossellomorea > Rossellomorea oryzaecorticis_A. Next base: position 138,582 of record NZ_JBBYAF010000003.1, read on the forward strand.
ATCGAATGAAAACGAAAAAGAAATTCATTGTTGCCCTAACTTTTACTAACAGAGCAGCAGAGGAAATCCAAAAAAGATTAGATGAGATGGGTATCCCTCAAGACCAACTTTGGGCAGGAACAATTCATTCATTTTGTTATCAGTGGATTATAAAGCCTTATTCTTGTTATGAACCAGATTTGGTAAATGGCTTTTCAATCATTGATGATACAAAGAAAGAAAAAATACTGAGTGAAATGAAATTGAAACGCTCATTACCCGTATGGGGAGAGATAAGTACTTCATTAAATAGGATGGGAGAATATATAAACAACGATAGTTACAATAATGATCTAGCAAAGGAATTTCACCATGCTATTCTAGAAAATAAAGAAATAGACTTCGATTTATTACTCTACTATTCGTATAAACTAATTAATAATCATCAAAAAATTCGTCAACATCTATCAAATTTAATTAGTTATATTTTTGTTGATGAATATCAAGATACACAAGATTTGCAGTATGGAATAATTGGAAAAATTATTGACGGGAGAAATACTTGTAAATTATTTTTAGTCGGGGATCCTGATCAGGCAATATATGGTTCATTAGGTGGTACACCAAGAAGTATTGAAGAAATAAGAGATGAAATTGGTCAAGAAGAAATAGAATTTAAAAAAATATCTGGGAATTATCGGTCAACTCAAAGGATAGTCGACTTTTTCACAAACTTTCAATCAACAGATGTAGAAGTTCAAGCACTTGGTCCACATTCCTGGCAGAGAGGATTAATTACTCTAAATAAAACAATAGATAAAAATGACCTTTTCTCTGAGTTTGCAAAAATAATAAGGAATAATCTTGATAACGGTGTAAAACCAAATGAAATTTGTATAATTGCACCTGTGTGGTACTTCCTTACTCCATTAGTTAAAAAGCTAAGGAGCTTGCTACCTGATGTTCCGTTTGAAGCCCCTATTGCAACTCCTTTACCGAGAAATAGAGAAAATTTCTGGTGGAAATTAACGAGGATATTTTTAACTGATATTTCTCCTGAAACATCTTTAAACCGGTTTCGATGGATAAAACAAGTTATACAAGAAATTAATATTTATACCAATAATTCTCTAAATGTAGAACAATTAGATTGTCGAAGGTATTTAAAGATTGTCAATAGAATTAAACCACATGATGACAATGCAATTAAATACTTGCAAACAGCATTCAATGAATTCTTCAAGGCTCTAGATATCGAATTTGTAGATAACCCAGTATTGTTTGATCAGTGGAATTCATTCTTCAATGGATTAGAAGCTCGTTATGAATCAGATAACTTTAAAGATATCTCCAAAAATATAAAATATTTAAAAAGTACTTTTAAACAATCAAAAGGAGTAGTTGTAAATTCTTGTCACGGTGTAAAAGGTGAGGAATTCGAAACAGTCATAGCCTTTGGACTACTTTGGGGAAATATACCTAATTGGAGTTCCATCATTAATCAACCATATTATGTAACAAAATCTGCTTCATATAATCTTTTATACGTAATTGGATCTAGAGCTATAACAAATTTACACTTATTTGCAGAAACTGGAAGAACAACTAAAAGTAGAAAACCTTACAAAATAAATGAACATCTTGATTCATTATTGTTTGATTATGATATAGAACATTCTATTTAAATAGAGATGAAAATACTTTTTTTCACTTGGATACAAGTATCTTGCCTAACAAATCTATATAAAACATAAATCTTATCAGCCAATTATCATAGATGTCATAATCAACAACAAGTTATCCTAAAGAGTTGGATAACACACCATTTAGCATTCCAATTGTAATAGATTGGAATGTTTTTTTTATAGTACAGTGTGTTGCTAAGAAGATTATCAAATAAAAATTTTCTAATTTACGTTCGATTTGTTCTTTACCTAAGTAAATGATTTCAGAGAACAATATTATACTATGGCTCATTTTATGAAGTTAATCTGAATTGTTGGCTATATTTTTGATTGGTATTAGTCCTTAACAAATGTATATAAAAAGTTAAATTAGTTAAAGATTATTATATATATCATTAATAGAAAAATAGAGAAGAGGTTAACAAATGAAAGAATCTAATGATTACTGGAAGAGTAACCTTGAGGATGAAGCGACAAAGGCTATCATGGATGAATATTTGCTAAGTTTAAAACTTGAAAACAAAGCTGAACGAACAATAAGAAACTATCGATGGTTTTTAGAACGGTTCTTCAGCATATGTACTCTTCCTTTAAATCAATTAACAACCAATGAAGTGAGAAAATGCTTTTTACATTTCACTAATGGAAAAAAGGAAAAGACGGTAGATGCTTACCTAACTGCATTATCATCATTTTTGCAATTTTGTCTTGCGGAAGAGTATATAGAAAATGTCATTATTAAAAAAAGATGGAGACCCAAAATTCCAAAGTCCTTACCCAAGTATTTAAGCGAGAATGAGTTTGCTAGAGTAAAGATTACAACGGAAAATTCGGCTCTTCGTGATCGTGCACTGATGCTATTTTTATTTTCGTCAGGATGCAGGAGTTCGGAAGTTTCTAATCTTTCTATAAAAGATGTCAATTTAGAAAAAAGAACAGCTGAGGTAACGGGAAAAGGAAAGAAAATTAGAAAGGTGCATTTTTCGGAAGAGTGTGCCCTTGTATTGAAGGACTATATACATACAAGAATCTGTAAAGAATCAGATCCATTATTCTTGAGTAATTCCGATCAACGTATAGGACCAAAATCCATCTATTATATTACGAGGAAAATTGGAAAAAAGGCTGGGTTAAATCAATCGTTGCATCCTCATTGTTGTCGCCATACGTTTGCTACAAACATGCTTGCAAGAGGGGCAACCATTGAATTCATAGCAGATGAATTGGGACATTCAAATCTAAACACAACTCGTATATATGCCCGTATTCTAACTGAAGACATGATTACATCTTATCAAAATATAATGGGGTAGATAACCATGAACGAAGAGGTATTAGGGTTATTTTTTGACGATCATCAATCAAGGTTTAGTAAAGAAACAATCCGAAGTTATAGACTGTCGCTCAAACAATTCTTCAGCTTTTGTAAAAAAGGATATAGTGAAGTGAAGGCTGCTGATATAAGAGCATGGCTTGCCTCCCTAGAGGAAAAAGGTCTTAAAAAACGTTCGATACATATTAAACTATCAGGATTGAAGTCATTTTATCAATACTGTATGGAAGAAAATCTCCTGAAGAAAAATCCATTGTCAACAGTAAAAACCCCTAAAAAAGATGATGTCCTTCCATACTACTTAAGTAGGCGCCAGTTGGCCGAGTTACAAGAATTAACACGGAATGATTACCAATTTCGTCCTATCATTGAAACCTTATATTCCACAGGAGTACGGGTTAGTGAGCTATTACAAATCAAATTAGAGGATATTAAATGGGATACCAGGCAAATATGGATACGCAAAGGAAAGGGAACCAAAGAGAGATTTGTCCTTTTTTCGCACGATTGTGCGGAACGCTTAAAACTATACCTGGAAAAACGAGAAACAAACAGCTTGTTCTTATTTGCAAATCGTAGAGGAGGTCCACTTCACCGGGAATATATACAAAAAAACTTTCGTAATTTCTCCAAATCACTTGGTTTTAAGGTGAGCCCCCATACTTTACGCCATACATTTGCCGCACACCTAGCAGAAAAAAATATGCCTCAAAGTTACATTCAGGATCTCCTGGGTCATGTGGATATTAATAGTACTCGCATTTATACACGATTAATGGAACATGCACGTAAAAAACAATATGATCTTTACCAATAGGAGTGAGAAAAATGGATAATTACTGGGAGTTGACGAAAGACTTTCCGAATGAAAGTAATCAGGAAATCATTGGAGAGTTTTTATTAAGTTTAAAAGTTTCAAACCGAAGTCAAAATACGATTATTACCTATCGGCATTTTTTAGAGCACTTTTTTGGGGAAATGAATGAAACTTATCTCTCCTTGACTTCAAATACCATTCTAGAATGGTTTAAAAATAACGGAGGCCATTTTAGTGAAGCAACCTTGAGACTACGGTTAAGTATTCTATCTTCATTTTACAAGTTTTGTATAAATGAAAATTATATAGATAGTTCAACAGTTAAAAGCCGATGGTTTCCTCGTCTTTCACAAACACTTCCAAAGTACTTAGAGAAAGATGAAATTGCTAAAATTCGTAATCAAAGCGAAATCACCTCTCTTCGAAATCAGGTGTTGGTGGAATGTTTGCTCACCACAGGGTGTCGAGTCAGTGAAGTAAGTGAGTTAAATCGAGAGGATGTAAATCTTGAGAACCTTACAGCGCACGTAGTAGGCAAAGGCAAAAAAATCCGTTTTGTTCATTTTATAGAAAAGTGTGCTCTTTTATTGGAGCGATATATCTCTTTAAGTCAAAATTCTCTAAAGGCACTTTTTGTAACCTCTACAGGTAAGAGGTTACATGTTCGAACCATACAGCTTATTTTAATGAAATTGGGAAAGAGAGCTAAACTCAAAACAAATTTGCATCCACATCGATTACGTCATACCTTCGCAACTGAATTATTGGCGAAAGAGGCAGATTTAGCGTTCATTGGAGATGAATTGGGTCATAGTGATGTTGTGACGACACAAATATACGCTAGGCTTCCCAAGAGGGAGATCATTTCACTTTACCGAAAATATATGGGATAAGGGGATAGATTTTTTGATAATCGCAGATAATTGCTTGAAACAATTTAAAGAGGATTATAGGTTTCGATTAGAGGAAAAGACAGTGAATCTGTATATACTAGCAGTGAATCAATTATTGGCTTTTTGTGAGAAGCCATTCACAGAAATGAATGCGAAAGATATTAGGGGTTGGATGTCTTCCTTAGAATCAAGGGAATATAAAGTTGCTACCGTGAGCAGTAAATTAGCAGGGATCAAGCTGTTTTTTAAATATTGCATAGAAGAAGGCTTTCTTACTAAGGATCCAGCGAAAAAAATACTCATTCCGAAATCGGAGGATAAACTACCAAGATATCTTAAAAGGGATGAACTGTTACAATTGCGTCAATTGGTAAAAGGACAGGTGGAGGAAAGAGCGGTAATTGAAGTGCTATATGCCACCGGTGTTCGTCTTATGGAGTTAGTTGATATGAAAAAAGAGGATATTAACTGGTCGGACCGCATGATTACGATTCCTAATGGGAAACGTAAAAAAGAGCGGATTGTCCTATTTACACGAGAGTGTGCAGAACATCTGAAAGCCTATTTAAACCTACGTGAGGATTCTCAACCGTTTGTTTTTGTAAATACGACAAGTTCAGGTTCAATGTGTCCCCGTACCATGCAATTAAAATTTCAGGCATATACAAAAACGTTAGGGATTCACATATCACCTCATACGTTACGTCATACATTTGCTGCACATTTAGCAATGAAGGGAATGCCACTAGAATGGATCCAAGTTCTATTGGGGCATAACGGACCACATCAAACGCAGCTGTATGCTCGATTGTACCATCAAGCAAGAAAAGAGATGTATGATCAATGGATGTAAGAGATGGTCAGAAGAGAAAACAATTCGTATAATATAAATTAACGCTTTATTAAAAACGGTTATAAAATGTCCAAAACCTTGGTAAATATGGGTTTGGGCATTTTTTTAATTATACCATTATTTGCATTAAGAAGGATTAACGGCCTTTTTTGTTGAATTCCTTATTGAACCAACAGGCAGGTTACTGTAAAAGGGAATGCCAAGAACAGGGGATAAAGGGAAAGCCAAGTTATATATATAAAGCTAGTAAAATCAAATTTGCTCCATTAGAGTTATAAAATCTTGACATTACCACACAAAGACAAGGAGTTGAAGTGATGAAATTTCTGCTCACATCTGCAGGGGTCAATAACAAAAGCATACACGATGCGCTGGTTGACATGCTGGACAAGCCGATCGCCGAATCCACCGCCCTGTGCATCCCCACCGCGATGTACGGTCACCCATGGGTCGGCCCGGGCGTCAGGGCTTGGGAGTTTATCAGCGGCAAATCTGAGAATCCCATGGTCGAACTCGGCTGGAAGTCCGTCGGCGTGCTGGAGCTCACTGCGCTGCCAAGTATCGACGAAGACCGATGGGTGCCGCTGGTCAGTGAGACGGACGTCCTGCTGGTCTCTGGGGGCGACGCTTTGTATCTTAGTTACTGGATGAAGCAATCGGGAATGGCAGAGCTTTTGCCGTCGCTGCAAGCGGTCTATGTGGGAATGAGCGCCGGGAGCATGGTGATGGCCCCTAACATCGGGGAATTTTTCGTTGGCTGGACTCCACCCGGCGGAGGAGATGATGCGCTGGGACTGGTCGATTTTTCAATCTTTCCGCACCTGGATCACGAGATGCTGCCGCATAACACCATGGCCGCCGCAGAGAAATGGGCAGCCGGGATGAAGGGACCTGCATATGCGGTTGACGATCAAACGGCCATCAAAGTGATTGATGGTGAGGTCGAGGTTATCTCCGAAGGGAATTGGAAGCTGTTTTCGAAGTGATATGAGTAGGGCGGGGAGGTTCCTGCTCTACTATTCTTTTTGTCTTATAAAGTTGATAGAAGCCCGCCCCCTATTCAACCATATTTTTACTGATAAATGGAAATTTTATGATAAACTAACACATTCCACTTTTCCGGTTTATCAACCAAGAATCTTGGAGTATAGAGGTACATGACAAGCACTCTTTAAAAAGTAGGATGAGAACCGTCCCTGGTCAACTTAGTAGGGTTGGAGATTGAGAGATGAACCATAGTTTAAAGGTTAAGATCGAAGAAGTAACAGGTTGTATACATAAAACGAATGTACTGGATGAACAAGGCTGGACCTCGGAGGTGCGAAGGGTTTACACAGGTGATCGTTCATATTTACTTAAAAGTTCCTACAAGGGAAAATATCGAACATGGTTGAAGGAAGAGGCTCAGGTTTTAAAAAAATTGACTGGAAATACAGTCATATCAGTTCCTGAATACTATGGCTTGATTGAGGAAAAAGACGGTGACCATCTGATCATGTCATTTGAGGATGGGATGTCTTTAACGGCAGCTTTATCCAAAGCCGCGTCGGAAACCGAAAGGAAATCGTTGATCAGGAGTTTTGGACGATTTCTTCATGAGTTTCATGATCAGGAGCCAATTGACTTTTTTAGAAGTGAAGGGGATTGGTTGGAAGGACAGCTTCTCAAAGCACAACATTACGCGGAAAATGGCCAGTGTGATGGGAGTTTAACATTATTAGAGAATCTGAAGACTGACAGGCCGTCTCCCGTAAAACAAACGATTATCCATGGTGATTGCACAACGGATAATGTAATGGTGATTGATGGCGTAGTTCAGCTGTTTATTGATGTAGCCGGTATGACAGTGGGTGATCCCCGATATGATGAGTCCCTGGCAATCAGGAAATTTATGAATAACACTGAATACGTAACGGCTTTTTATGACGGATATACTCGATATAAGGTGACAAAGAAAGAATTTCAATATTTTGATGAGGGATTGTATGAGTTTTTCTAGGGAGAGAACTTGCTTTGGGGGTAATGGTGATATAAGAACAACTAATATAGGCGCCCGGCCCCAGGAGGGCAGGCGCCGTTCTTATGCAAAGGTTTGAGGGGGGCATACAGCTCCCTAAAACCGATAAATATTCGTAATCTGCGTAATCGGCACGCCGGCCATCGGAAGCAGCTGCTGCAGTTCATCCGAGATGACACTGATGTAATCGGCACCTTCGCGGAATCCATATCGTTCTTTTATATTGATGTCGAAGTTGCATTTGACCTGCACGGCGATATCGCCTTCCCGGTCGAACGGGGGTGAGACGGATTGGACTTCGAATGTATGGCCATTTTTGCTGAAAGAATTGATGGTTTTGATTGCTTTTGGTTTATAGTTTTTGACGGCCTTGGGTGTATAGGAAAAGGTCACCCAGCCGGTTGCATTAATCATGAAGAACACCTCGGATTTTTGTGAAAGGTATTCTAGAAGTATAGCAAAAGAGTTGGTACGTGAATAGGGAAGGATGTGGGGACCGTTCTCTTGCGTTGGGAGCACAAGATCTGTCCCGATGCTTCCCCCAATGAGTTCAGACAAGAGGATTTTGAGTGAGGAATGAATTGTATGCGGAAGATCGGGGAAGGTATGCATGTCGGAAGCAGGAGAACCTTCCCCAGTGCTTCCAGGTTAAAAATTAGAATGTTGATTTTGAAGAAATCTATTGAGGATCATGATGGGGGTTAAGAGAAGATTTGTTCTGGCCAATCGCTCATATGTTCTGAGTCTGTGGCGGGGCTAACTTTCGGCGCGATTTTCAAGGGTGAAGACCCGCTTATCGATGTCTGTGATTCTTGTGTTGAGATAACGAAAGTCCGTTTCTGAACGCTGAGTGCCTACTTTTAACAGTGCAATGACATCTTCTGTTTGTGAGGTTTCAATTCGATTGACTGTTTCTTTAACTTCTTTTATATCAGTTCTTAACTCATTCATATTACCGTCAAGCTCTTTAATGTTGCGCTGAATATCGTTTAACATGTTCACGATTTGCTTTTCCATTTTTCACACCTCCTTTTTACCATTATAGTGGAAGCGAAACGAGGATACTAGCGTGAGATTTAATAAGCTGGAAAAGTTATAAGGGGAGGTGACTTGATCCAGGAAGAGGGGCGTTTCTTTTGCGTGGGAAGCACCAGAACCACCTCCTTACTTAAAAAATCCCCTTTTAATCCTTCATATACTTCTCAACCAATTCATAACTCCGGTCCTTCGTCGACTCATACAATGAGATGTACCACGCCACATTTTCAAACGTTCCGCCTTCATACTTCAATCGTTCTTTCTCTGCTTTTTCTTCCTTTTCTTTGATCCATTTCACTTGCTCAGACTTTAAGTCTGCCATGACCTCTGGAGAGAGTTCTTTTTTAAAGAGCGCATAGATTTCATTCAATGCTTCGTCATATTTTTCGTATGCCACCCCGTAATAGTTTTTCATCGCGTTGGTGACGCCTTTATCGGAATCCTTTTTATATGGCAGGGCATCGAGTTCTTTTTGGATGTTGTCCAACTTTTCTACGTATGCTTGTTTTCCTTCAACTTTTGGGAGTGTATCCTCTTGGTCTGATGATTCCGCGCTGGTATTTTCGCTAGAAGTTTCGTTCGACTGATCCTTCTCTTTTTCATCAGATGACGTTGTACTGTCCTTAGACGAGGCATCCGGTTGAGAAGAATTCCCGGTGCTTGTTGAGATCACATCGGATTCAGTCTGATCGGCGGCATCTTCATCAGACGTTTGCCTGCAGGCGGACATTCCCATGAGTAACATAGCGGATATGGCTGATGCTGCTAATCTTTTATTCATTGTGACAGCTCCAATCTTTTATTAAAAATGCTGCGCTTGGATTATTTTAACATATAAGGGAATGACGTTCTAACGAAACCGAAGGAAGAAAAATAGATGAAGATTTTGAATAGTTAAACCTTCGTTTACTTTTTTTGGTAAAATATGAATGTGCAGGTTAATTGAACAACGTAAAACTTGCTCACCGTATTCCCCGTCTAATAAGGGAATCGGGTGAATAATTCATTCAAAGTGAGTATGTGTTGTATTGGCTGCCTTTTTAGTAACGGTTGTAAGAAAATTCAACGCGGGATGAAATGAGGATGGGTAGCTTGCTGAAATATATAAAGGGGAGGGCTTGTCATGGCAAAGAGGTATTATTCAATCTTGTCGGGAGTATTTTTCGTAATGGCTGTGTTTCCACTAGCAGCCGGATTAACTGAGTGGGGAAATGAACTGTATGTATCAGTACTTAATGTCAGTGTGTTTTTACCTTTGATCTTCGGGGTGCTGGGCCTGTTGTTTGCTTTATTCGGGGTGAAAGGCAAAGTAAAAGTGAGTCTTGTGACAGCGAATGTTCTAGGCGTTTCGCTTTCGGCATTTTTAGTTTTTATTGCGATGTATGGGTTTCAAGGGGCTTAAGGAAACGCAATCACGAGAGATAGGGTGGACGTGATGAATATTTCGAACAAATTAGTTGATTATACAATCGTTTATGATGATAGAAGAGAAGTCAACTCAGGAAAATATGAGCACAAGAAAGCCATAATAGAAAAGGCAATAAAGGTATTTAAGACAGATGTTGAGAGCAGGGATGGTAAGGAAGTTATCATAGTGTATGATTGGCGGAAGACTCATAACGGGATGGAAATAATACTATATGCTTACGAGAAATAGCTTTATGTTTGGTGATTCCTTTGGTAAGAATTATTGCTTCGGAAGCACAAGAACCGTCCCCGTGTTTTCATGGCAGAAAGTAATTTAAGGGAGGCGTTTTTTGATGCCAGAGTGTCAAAATTGCGGATATATATGGACATGGAAAGAAACTTTTATAAAAATGTTTACATTCAGACAAAAGTTAAATTGTCCTTCCTGCGAAAAATTTCAGTATCTTACAAAGAGATCAAGAAATAAGGTAAGTCTGTTTGTAATGAGTCCTTTTTTAATCTGGATACCATTAGTATCAATTAATATGCCCATTCAAACCATCTTGACCGCCGGATTAATTACTTATGTTTTAGTATTAATGAGCATGCCGTATTTATATAAGCTAAGTAATAAAGAAGAACATATGTGGTGAGATGGAAAAGCTGCCGCCCTTGTTCAGGTAAAGGATCAGTCAGGAGGGATTCTTGTGAGTTTTAAGATATATAAAATAATTCACCTTATTTTAACAGGAATTATTACAATCCCCATCTCACTTTTTATTGCGAGTGGAGGATTAGGTGAGAATTATACAGGAAATGCATTTGTTTATCCGCAATTTCTATTAGTAATAGCAGTTTGGCTGATTGGAGCCGTGCTTTCATTTAACAATAAGAGGGCTAAATACGGTTTGGTTATAAGTGCTTTGCCACCCTTGTTTTTCGTTGGAAATCTTCTTTATGCATTTTTCTTTTTTAACTAGTGGAGAGGTATTTGAAAAGAAAGGAAAGCGAGGAGGCGGTTCTCTTGCTTCAGAAATAAAAGCAGGAATCTTACATCTTAATTTCAGGAGGGTAAAATGTCGCTCTTTAAGAAGGGTATTTATTATTATTTCATTGTGATTTTAGGATTTGTTTTACTAGATATATATTTAAATGTCTTTATTGCAAAAACAAGTAACATTGTTTTCCAGCTGTTGCTTGTTATTTTATTTTTCCCGTTATTGAAAGTGATTTTAAAAGGAACAAAGTTAAATGACTATAAGAACATTGGCATTGCGTTTCATCCAAAATGGCAGAGGAATTTGATAGTAGGATTAGCATCGGTTTCTCCTTCTGGTTACTAAGGTATGTTATTCTCTATTTTTTAAATGGATTTGAAGTTATTGGGGTGAAAAGTTTTACTGAATCCTTACTTTTGTTTTTCTTTGTTTTTTTTGCATTTTTTATCGGTTCTTTTTTAAACGATCTAATTGTTAGAGGATACATATTTGGTCATTTGAAAGATAAAGTTAATGGAAAATGGATTTTTATTATTTCTATCCTTATATATACACTAGACGATAGTTGGAATGAGGGATTTAGTGTATCGAATACAATTTTTTCTCTCATCTTGGAATTATCGTTAACGTATGCTTTTTATCGAACACAATCAATTTGGGCAAATACAGGCATTCATTGGGGATTAAATGTTTGTTATGGAATTTTTAATGGAATGTTAGGGAGTACAGATGGCGGAATATTTATAACGGTTAATAATCCAAGTCCATCTCTTTTAATAGAACTAATTAGCTATATCATACCTCTTTTAATGTTTTTGTTTCTCTATGCATTTCGGAAAATATTAATAAAAAACCGTCCCTGAAAAATAGATTGAGTTCTCTGTAGTAATTTGAAATAATTGGTAATATTAAAGTTTTTAAGCCCATTACAGCCACTACCCAATAAAAATTAGGAGTTTCACTTATGAATACGAATGAAAAAACATATCCAACCATACAGGACCTCATATCACTACCAACCATATCAAGCCTCCACATTAGTGAGGACGGCAATAACGCAGCATTCGTCAAACGTACACCCGACTGGAAAGACAATACATACAGGAATCACATATGGATCTATGAAAAACATAAGGGAGACTGTTACACATTACTGGAAGGTACATCACCTTTATGGGCACCGGACTCTGGGAATCTTGCCTATCTTCGTTCGGCTGATGGAGGAAATCAAATTTTTGTAGAGTCATTGGATGGTGATCGCAGTATTCAAATCACCGATGAAAAAGAAGGAGTAAGTACATTCAAGTGGGATCCTGCCGGCAAGGGATTTTATTATATTGCACCCTCAGAAGAATCCGAGGAAATCAAGAAACGCAAAGAGATTTATGGAGATTTCCATCATATAGGCAGGGAATACCGGAATCATTGTCTGTATTTCATTAATTCTAGTGAAAATGGCGTGGCGAATCCATTAACGGATGGCCGGGATTTTCATATCCATGAATTTGATGTTTCACTGGATGGGAACAAGGTTGTTTTGATGGCTGCCCCGACTCCGGATATGAGAGATTTTTTTAATCGAGATTTATACATACTGGATATTGAAGCTGGCGGTCTGCAAAAGCTGAATGTCGACAAGCTGCTGGGAGGGGGCGTGTGCTTTTCACCTGACGGCAGCAAACTATGTTACGCAGCGAGCATCAGGAAGAAGGAGTACTATGAAACCCATATTCAGGACAATACGCTGGAAATATGCGATCTGCGTACTGGGGAGCGGATTCAGCCTTTAACAGATGTTGATAGTTCGGTTGTTCCATTACGGTGGACAGACAGGGGTATTTTAATAAGATGGCAGGATAAGACGAATTATTGTATCGGCTTGTGGTCCGAGGATGGAACGGTGGAAATGATCAACAGGGATGGTTTTATTTTCGATGCATCCATAACAGGGGATGGAAATCATCTATCCTATGCCAGGGCCATAAGGAATGAAACCTTTGAAGTCTATTTTGACGGTGAAAAGATAACGGATGAAAATAGCTTTTTCAAAGGGAAGCTTAAAAGCAACAGGGAAATCATCACATGGCAAAGTACGGATGGCCTTGAAATAGAAGGGGTTTTATCAACCCCGGCAGAATTTGATGCGAAGGATAAGTATCCCTTATTGGTACTCATCCATGGCGGTCCGGCGTGGGCATCATTCCCGATCCATTCAGCCTGTTTCAATGAGAAATATCCTGTAGAACCTTTCATCGAAAAAGGCTTTATTGTGTTGGAACCAAACTACAGGGGCAGTTCCGGTTATGGGAATGAATTTTTAAAAGCGAACTATCGAAACCTGGGAATCGGTGACTACCACGATGTCATATCCGGTGTGGATACACTGGTTGAAAAGGGGATTGCCGATAAGGACCGGACAGGGGTGATGGGATGGAGCCAGGGCGGGTTCATATCAGCCTTCTGTTCCACCTACAGTGACCGGTTCAAGGCGGTGTCAGTCGGCGGCGGCATGACCAATTGGCGTCACCATTATGCTAATACAGATATCCCTTGGTTTATCAGGATGCATTTAGGTAATGACCCGTGGCATGATCCGGAGATTTATAGTAAAACATCACCGATGACCTACATTAAATCAGCCTGTACGCCCACTTTGATTCAGCACGGTGAAGAGGATGCAAGGGTTCCGTTTACAAATGCGTATGAGCTGTATCAAGGGTTGAGGGATATGGGAGTGGAGACTGATTTAGTAATTTTTAAAGGAATGGCCTATAGTTCTGAGCAGCCGGGGATGAATGCGGCTGTTATGGAGCAGAATTTGCGGTGGTTTTCGAGTTATGTGCTTGGGGAGAGTCTGGACGGTTTCAGGAATTTGTGATTAAGAAGCAGAGTGGGGACGGTTCCCGCTCTGCTTTTCTTCTTTTAAAAAGGAAAAATGGACCTTATCTTCTCTGCACGGCTGGGGTCTCTGTGAAAAGTAGGATAAGAACCGCCCGCAGTTACTCATATCCCTTCACAATAAAAAATACGATCCACTTTCCGCATTTACGGTCCACTTTTGAAAAATACAATCCACTTTCCACATTTACGATCCACATTTTGAAAATACGATCCACTTTTCCAATTTATCAACCAACTTGTCGAAAAAATCTTTAGGTGAGCATTGTTACGGGCACTCCGGTTCCACAAGATCCGTCCCGACTTAAACAAATCGACACCGAATCCGGAGCAGAAGTAACACACAGTAAGAAAGCTGGGAAAGAAGCTGTAAGGGAAAGAAAAAAGTTATCACATTCACCGTGATAATAAGGAGTATGAATGTTGAATCGATTGAAATATATACTACATAAAAATATCAAAATGAGGAAACTTATAGTGAGTAACTCCTTAGGAGGAAAGTGAAATGTATAATGAAATCGTTTCCTTATTAGAAGGGCAATCGGATGTCATTTTCTTAGAAAAAGATATAAATAACAATAAGGTTATTTTCATTTATTTGGAGGGTTTTGTTGAACTGTCATACATTGAGGATAAGATCATTCCAAGAGTAGCAAGCTTGGATGAAATGGATCGTTCAGATTCAGTGGGAAGCACTGAGGCCGTTGAGTCGATCATGAGGGGAGATGTTATCGTGATAAGAGGTGACGCCGCCTTAAAGATGAGTGGCGGTGGTTACGAGATACGTTCCATTAATGAACCTCAAAACGAGGCTGTCGTGCGTGGGCCAAGGGACGGCTTCGTTGAATCATTGACCACAAACATTTCACTGTTAAGAAGGCGCTACTTGTCAACGGATTTAAAAATTGAAATCAGTACAAAAGGCGAGCGAACAAAAACAAAACTTGCCATTGCTTATATCGATGGAATTGTGGATGAGAAGGTGCTTGAAAAAGTAAGAAAGAGAATGGATTCGATAAAGATAGATGGGGTATTGGATAGTGGAATTGTAGAGCAATGGATTGAAGACAGCTGGTATACACCATTCCCTCAGGTTCAATATACAGAAAGACCTGATAAAGTCATTGCTTCTTTGTTGGAGGGACGAATAGCCATTTTGGTCAACGGTACTCCAATTGTTCTTCTCGTTCCAGTAGTACTTTCTATGTTGTTTCAATCCCCGGGTGATTATTATGAGAGATGGATTGTAGGCTCTTCTATTCGCTTTGTAAGGTATTCAGCTGCATTAATTGCACTCATTCTCCCATCCTTATATATTGCTTTAATTTCGTTTCATCCCGGACTGATTCCTACTAAATTTGCAATTTCTATTGCCGGCACACGTGCGAACGTTCCTTTTCCAAGCTTATTAGAAGCTCTAATGATGGAATTTACGTTAGAGATGCTGCGTGAAGCCGGTTTGCAACTGCCAAAGGTTATTGGACAGACCGTAGGCATTGTCGGCGGATTAGTTATTGGTGAAGCAGCGGTTCAAGCGGGAATTGTAAGCCCGATGATGGTCATCGTCGTTGCCTTAACAGCAGTATCATCTTTTCTTATCCCTCATTACAACGTAGCTATTTCATTTAGATTGCTTAGATTCCCTTTGATGCTCCTTGCTGGAACGGTAGGCTTATTAGGTGTGATACTGGGGCTGCTGGCAATCCTGGCGCACTTACTCACAATAAAATCATTTGGTATTAATTACTTTTCCCCTATTGCTCCATATCGAATAAAGGATTGGATGGATTTTGTGGTAAGAGGGCCATTGCCACTCTTACAGAATCGACCAGAAGTTCTTCATAATTATGATAAGAAACGAATGGATTTAAAACAAAGGAAAAAAGGGTGGTAAAAAAAGTGATGATTAAAGATAAGATTACAACCGCCCAACTAGCGGTTACGATTGTATCTGTAATGGTTGGCGTAGGGATACTCTCATATCCAGGGCCTGTGGCAGAAGAAGCTGGGGTTGACGGGTGGATAGGGATTATCATCTCAGGAATCATTTCACTATTTTCATCATTTCTCATCATTTCACTAGGAAAGAAATTTCAGTATCAAAGTTTGGTGGATTATGGCCCGAAATTAGTGGGACGATATATCAATATAATCATAATGGTTTGTTTCATTCTGTATTTTTTAACTTTTGTCTCAATGGTGGTACGTATTTCCGCTGATGCAACAAAAATGTTTTTGTTGGACCAGACACCTGTGGAAGTTATATTACTGGGCATATTGATTATGAGTACTTATTTGGTTGTTCATGGCATTAATCCTATTGCCCGATTTAACGAATCATTACAGCCAGGTATTATTTTTATATTAATTGTAGTATTACTCCTCACATTAAAAGACGCAGATTTTGGAAGGAATCTGCCGGTTTTGGGGGATGGGGTTGTACCAGTAATGAAAAGCATTCCCAAGATACTCTTTTCATTCTTAGGGTTTGAACTATTATTTTTTCTGCTGCCGTTCTTAATGGATAAAGGAAAAGTGAAGAGAATTCTATCAGTTGGAATCATTGTTGTGACTCTATTTTATACATTTATTATGGTTTTAAGTATTTCTGTACTGGGTCATAAAGAAGTGGTGATTCTCGAATATCCAACGATTGCTCTTGTTAAGAACATAGAGGTTCCAGGTACATTTATTGAACGATTAGAATCGATTATGATGTTTGTTTGGATACCATTTTCAGTTACTACTGTGGTTATTTTTTTGTATGGCGCCAGTCTTCTCACATCTGGTTTATTAAAGCTGGAAGAACACCGGACAGTATCTCTACTGTTATTTCCAATTGTTTTTTTAATGGCTGTGTTACCTGAAAATGTTCTTCAAGTAAGTTATATTGCTGAAAAAACCAGCTATGCAGGTATAGGTTTATCATTTGGACTTCCATTGATTTTATGGAGTATTTATGGATTGAAAAAAGGGATGAAACTATTATGACCGGGAATAAGTTCTTGAAAGTGACAGTTGTTATTATTCTTACATCCTTCATAACAGGCTGCTGGGATTCAGTTGAAATTCAGCAGAGGACCATGATTCTTTCGGTTGCTCTTGATAAGCCTGAATCAAATAATGAAGAAGACCGGTATGATATGACAATCCAAATTGCAGAACCAAATGCGCTTACTGAAAAACCTATACCGGGAACAGAACCTGTTTGGAATTTATCTACTACTTGTCCATCTCTATTTCAATGTGTAAGGGATAATGCAACAGAGGTAGCCAGGCCAAGTTACTACGGTCATTTGCAAATTATATTGATTGGTGAAGAACTGGCTATGGAAGAAGGGATCGTTGACTCCCTGGACTTATTCTTTAGAGATCATGAAATGAGAAGGAGAACGAAATTGATTATCGTGAAAGGAAAAGCGAAAGATGCACTAGAAACTAAACATCCTTTAATTCCTATTTCCGGGCAATATATATCTGATTTAACTCAAGAGGCGGTAAATAAGACTGCTTTAATCCCTATTACATTTACAGTCGGACAATTTTCGAGTGAGCATGAGAGTGGTGCTGACTTATTATTGCCGATAGTATATGTGAGAGGAAATCATGTAGATATGAGTGGTGGAGCCATAATGAGAGAAGGAAAGTTAATTGGCTTTCTAACAGGGGAAGAAGTAAAATTACTCCGTGTAGTTGAAGGAACTTTTAAAAAAGGAGCTCACATATCCTCTTCGGATAAAAAGAATGAAAATGAACCATCCTCTACATTTGAGGTAAAAGGAATGCGATCAATCATTCATACCCGTATAAAAAATGATAAGCCTGAATTCAAAGTGGAAGTACTAGTAGAAGGACACTTAGCCGAGGATGGCTTTAAAGGATTAATTAGTGAAAAGAAGATTAAAAAAATGGAAAATGAACTAAATAAAAAAATAAAAAATGATACTTTGGAATTTATAAAGAAAATGCAAGATGAATATCAAGCCGATGTCTTCGGGTTTGGTGAAAAGTTAAGAAGACATGAGTATAAGTATTGGAAAAATGTGAAGGGCAACTGGGAAGAAGCATTTGCAGAGGCAAAAATAGAAATGGAAGTAAATACTTCTATTAGAAGGTATGGAAGAATCAAGAAATAATAAAATGTGCAATTAATACAACCCCGGATAAGATTAAGCAGCCATAACCACCAAATTTTGCTGCTTGAGCATCTCTGTCTAAATTTCTATCTTTATAAGCAGTGTAATACCGAAGGCGCAAATAAAGACCAATTACAATTAAAATAATGACTAAATAATATGAAGAGAATGATTCTGCGTAACCAATTACCGTTGTCATGAATTCCCCGCCTTTTTATATACCTATTCATTTTATTACCTTGTTCACAAGGGTTTATTCATTAATAAGAGGGATTCGAACATTCTTATTAGGAGTAGAGCGGTTAGAGTGGGGACGGTTCCCGCTCTGCTTTTCACTAACAATAAGTAAAAAAGAGCCACCATCATCAAAAATCTTTACTCTGCGGCTGGATTCCACTGTGAGCAGCAGGAGAATCACCGTCTCGAGTTCCCAGAATTCCTTCACGTTGATAATTACGATCCACATTCCAGCTTTACGGTCCACATTTGAAAAATACGATCCACTTTCCGCATTTACAGTCCACATTTGAATAATACGATCCACTTTTCCAATTTATCAACCAACTTGTCGAAAAATCTTTGGATGAGCATTGTTAGAGGCACTCCGGTTCCACAGTGAAAAGCAGGGAAAGAATCGTCCCCGCTTAACATAATCAACCAAGCCCAGCCAATAAATCAGGCCGCCGAAAACACCCGGCGGCCTTCAACCTAATCTATATTCCTACTGAGCTATTTTTTCTTCTCTCTCCAATTGCTGAGCACGTTGTCGCTTCGATTTCCTGAAGTACAGCAATTCGTAGAACACCGGGACGACGACGAGCGTCAGAACAGTGGCGCCGGCAAGTCCCCCGATGACGACCACTGCAAGCGATTTGGATACAAGACTTCCTTCTTCTGCATGACCGAATAGAAGCGGAAGCATGGCACAGATGGTGGCAACCGCGGTCATGACGACAGGACGGAGCCGGGTTCCGCAGGCTTCGAGAATCGCGTCGCGGATGATCATCGTTTCTTCGTTCTGTTTGACGCGGTCGATCAGGACGATTGCGTTCGTGACCACGATACCGATCAGCATCAGCGCTCCGATGAGAGCGGTCGCGTCTGCAGGCACCCGGGCGATGAGCAGTCCGAGGACTGCTCCGATTGAGGCGAGCGGCAGCGTGATCAAGATGGCCAGTGGCGCTCTCAAGGTCTTAAAGGTCAGGACCATGATCAGGTATACAATCAGGATGGAGGCAAGCATGGTCATCCCAAGGTCTTTGAAGTCATCTGCCTGCTGGGCGGCTGCACCGCCGGTATCCAGGGAAACGCCCTTCGGAAGATCGATATCCTTGATCTTTGCAGCGATGTTTTTGGAAATGACCGAGAGTTCTTCCGGTTCCACTTCTGCCGTGATCCGGACATATAAGTCACCATCTTTATGGAGCACGGTGCTTGGTTTCTCTTCTTCCGTGATGGAAGCTACTTCGGTAAGCGGCTGGATGCCTGAACTTGTGGCGATCGTCAAGTCCTTCAAATCGGACAAGGTATCCGGATTGACACCGGAGTCCAGGAACACAGGGGTTGGTTCGTCATCCAGGGTGATGGCCCCGATCGGCTGCGGGTTCAGCAGGGAACGGATTTGCATGGCCGTTTGCTGGGCGTTCGCTTTCTCCGTATTGACGTTCACTGTGAAGACAGGCGACGTTTTCTCCTGGTTGCTCGAGATTTTTTTGACCCCATCCACATCTTTGATTCTATCCATAAGCGTTTCGGAAGTAGTCAAAAGTTCATCGGTGTCATTTCCGACCACGTCATACGTAATGCTTGAGTTGGATGATCCCCCAAAGATGGACGATGGTGACGCGGTGATGGTCACATCCTTTTCTTCTTTTTTCGTTTCATTTACATTCTCAATGAAGGCTTCAGCATCCCCATCTTCTTTCATGATGACGGTATAGAACACGGTGTCTGAATCACTCACGGCTCCGTATTGGGCATTTTCTTCACTTGAGCCGTACTGTGTAATCAGATGGTCGTACCCTTCAAACCCAGAAATTTTTTCTTCGAAGTCTGTCATACGCTGCTTCATGGTGTCTGCCGGCGTATCACTCGGGAACTCCATCGTGACAGAGACAAAGGAAGCATCATTCGCATTCGTTGCTGCTTTTGGCAGTGTGATGTAAAGGGCAATCGAACCGCCAAACACAAGAATGGCCAATAAGATTGGAACGAATTTATGATTGAGTGACCATCGCAGCACGTTCACATAGCGGTGAGGTGTGCGGTGGCTTGGCAAGGTTGTATTTTTCAGCATGCCGCGGCTCAACAATGGTACGACGGTCAAGGCTACAAGCAAAGAAGCAAGCAGCGAATACGTAACCGTCAATCCGAATGGAAGCAGGAATGCTTTTAACGAGCCGTTGACGAGTCCCATCGGCAGGAATACGGCCACGGTGATGAGAGTGGACGACGTGATGGCACGGGAAACCTCCATGGTGGATTGCACCACATTCTGTTTCGTGATCTTCTCATTCTGGCTGCGCCGGAAGATATTTTCGACGACGACGATGCTGTCATCGACCAGACGACCGACCGCGACCGCGACTCCGCCGAGCGTAAGGATGTTCAATGTGACTCCGGATAACCAGAGAAGGAAAAGCGTGATGCAGAGTGATAATGGAATCGAGACGGCGGTCACGAGCGTCGGCTTGAATTTTCTTAGGAAAAAAAGAATGACAAGCGTCGCGAACAATGCGCCAAGGGCTACTTCCCGCACCATGGTGTTCACCGAGTTCTCGACCATTTCCCCCGTTGTGAACAGGGCGGTTGCTTCGACCCCTTCATAGTCCTTGTTGATTTTATCTACCGTGTCTTTCACTTGTTCCCCGGCAGTTACGGCACTGGCGTCACTTTCTTTGAACAGGACGACGGCCAGGGCTTCTTTCCCGTTTACCCGGGTGATGATGTCTTCAGGCTTCCCTTTTTCAACGGTTGCGATGTCTTTCAATTTGACCGCAGGAGCATTCGGGACTTGCATCGGAACGGGCAGATTCTTCAGGGCCTCCACGGAAGTCAGATTGTCCGTGACGTTGATGGTACTCTTCTGACCATCGATCGTGGTGGTGCCGGCAGAGGCGGAAACATCCTGCCCCTGGAGCACGCCCATCACCGCGTTGACCGGGATATGTAACTCTTCCAGCTTGTCGTGGTCAAGATTGATTTGGATACGCGGGCTGTTTACTCCAGCGAAGCCTACTTGTGACAGGCCGGATTGCTTCTCAAACAACGGTTTGAACTCATCGTTGGCGAGATCAAGGTTCTGTTTCGTCAATCCGTCATCGAACGTCACCGATACCTGGCCGATCGGGATCATTGAAGTATTCAGCTGCGAGATCTGCGGTTGTCCCACTCCTTCAGGAAGGCGGATTCCTTTGATCGCATCCTCGACTTTATTCTTGGCTTCTTTCATGTCGGTTTTAGAATCAAAGTTGAGTGTGACCTGGGAATATCCCTCACCTGTAGTGGATAGGATCGATGTTTTTCCTGAAATGGATGTGACCGCCTGCTCCACAGGTTCAGTAATGGCCGTTGTCATGGAACCGGCGTCATAACCCTGTGCGAGGGTGACGACCGTAACTTGTGGATTGTCCGCTTCAGGCAAGAATTCCATAGGCAGACGGAAATAGCTGATGATACCGATAATCAATGTGATGACGACCAAAAGGCCCATGGCTGCCTTATTGCGAAACCCCCAGTTAATTAAAGCTTGCATGTGTTTCCCCCCTAATACTGATGTATTATTTTTCCTTCTTTTTAAAGATACTGGATTACTGACTGATTCACAGCCTCCTCCAGGCCAATCTTCATCTAAGACCTGAGGCTTAGTGCATCCTCCTTTACTTATGGATTGCCACAAAGTTCATTTTACTGAGCAGCAGGGCCTGGTATTCTTAAAAGCGTGTAAAAATTTTAAAAATCCCGCCTGTTTCTTTGATGTGAAAATATTCCTGTTACAATATAGTATTATAGACCTAATGGTAAGAAGTGGGAATACTGTATCGTTGGATTTTACGAAAATAGTAGAGTGCGAGCGGTTCTCATTCTATTTTTGTCTTTTTACAAGAAAAATAGCGGCATTGTCTTCAATAAGGTTCACTGTGCGACTGGATTCAGCTTGGAAAGTAAGTAGAAGTACCGCCGCCGGTTGCCCAAATTAAAAATACAATCCACTTTCCGCATTTACGTGCCACTTTTGGAAAATACGATCCACATTTCGCATTTACGATCCACTTTTGGAAAATACGATCCAATTTTCCCCTTTTTCAAGCAACTTGTCGAAAAATCTTTGGGACATAGGGACAGGGGAGAGTGGGGCACGGTCCGAGAAATAAGGATGGCAATCGCCCACTGAACTTTCGGTAAGGGCCGGTCCCGAAGGTTGAACTCCCGGCGGAGGATGAATAGATAACTCATTTAAGGTGCAGATAGTTTTGACGAGTGGAAATCTGAATTGTGGAGTGCATAATTAATAATATCGGGGCGATGACCTATGAGCGTAATTTCAGTTTAATTAACTAGAAGTTTATGAAAGAATCACTTGAGTAAGCTGCACTATTTTGAAATAATTGGTAGTGAGTGAAAAAAGAGATTTATGTTTTAAAAACAAATGGGGGAGAGGAGAAATGATAATGTCAAAACCAATACTAAATCAAATCGGAACCACCTTCATTCCTGTGAGTGACATTGAAAGAGCGCGCGACTGGTATTGTGACATATTGGGGTTACCGGCAGATGGAGAGGTTTTATTCGGTCATTTGTACATACTGCCTATGAACGGAACGGATATCGTACTTGACAGCAAAATCTTTTCAGAGGAAACGATCTATAAAGCACCGCCTTTCCATTTCAACACAAATCATATCGAGGAAGCCTATGAGTATATGAAAAGCAAGAATGTAGAATTCACAACAGACATTGAAGGCAACTGGTTCAATTTTAAAGATCCGGACGGGAATCTTTTAATGGTTTGTCAATGTTAGTTGTCTGATGCGCGGGGACGGCTCCGCGCTTCATTTTTATTGGGCAACTGTAGAGGGAAGCCGACAGCTAACATAGCCTCCCCCGTCTTTTTAAAAACGAAAGAATTTTCGTGCAAAAAAAGACCTGCCCCATTTCCGGGACAGGCCATTTCCTTAGCCAACCTTTTGTGATTTATCCTTTTTATCCGTTTTCCAATGATTCTTTTGGATGTCATATTCTTTTCCAAGCTCCTTGACCAGTCCATAGCACATGACCAGCACGACGAATGTAAGCGGAAGTGCACTTACGATGATTGCCGTCTGAAGTCCTGCCAGGCCGCCGGATGCCATCAGAACAAGTGTGGCTGCGACCAGGATCAATCCCCATACCACTTTCACACCGTTAGGAGGGTTCAATTTCCCGCCTGTTGTGAGCATTCCAAGAACAAAGGTTGCGGAGTCGGCTGATGTGACGAAGAAAGTCGTGATGAGTGCCACAGTCAACACCGACAGAATCGCGCCGAACGGAAGATTTTGATAAACAAAGAACAGGGCTGTTTCCAGACTTTGTCCTGAAACATCCAGGCCCTTCACCATCTCGAGGTTGATTCCCGTTCCGCCGAATACTGTGAACCATAAGGCACAGACAACCGATGGCACAAGTAAGACCGCGACCGTGAACTCACGGATGGTACGTCCTTTGGACACACGTGCAATGAACATTCCCACAAACGGAGTCCAGGAAATCCACCAAGCCCAATAGAACACAGTCCAGCCTTGGGTCCAAGCTGCTTCATCCGCATTGAAAGGAGACAAGCGCAAGCCCATTTGAACGACATTTTGTAAATAGCTGCCCATGGTGGTGGTGAACATATTCATCAAGAATAGTGTGGGACCAAGTATGAGCATGGCAATAAACAATATGACTG
This sequence comes from Rossellomorea oryzaecorticis, assembly GCF_038405515.1. Classification (GTDB taxonomy): domain Bacteria; phylum Bacillota; class Bacilli; order Bacillales; family Bacillaceae_B; genus Rossellomorea; species Rossellomorea oryzaecorticis_A. The sequence continues at coordinate 162,565 of NZ_JBBYAF010000003.1, forward strand.
CCAACGACATATTGATATTACTTAATAACTTGATACCTTTCGAAATGCCTGTAGTTGCTGAAACAATGAAAAGTACAGTGATGATCATCATGATCAGGAACTGGACGAAAAAGTTGTTCGGAATTCCAATCAGATATTCCAGTCCGGCATTGATCTGTTGAGACCCCAATCCTAATGATGCCGCCACGCCAAATAATGTGGCAAACACGGCCACAACATCAATTGTCTTACCGATTGGGCCTTTCACCTTTTCACCAATTACAGGATGAAGAGTCGCACTCATCAAACCAGGGGCTCCTCTGTTAAACTTCTGATAGGCCAGTGCCAATGCGACGATGGCATAAATCGCCCAGGCATGCAGTCCCCAATGAAGCCAGGTATATCGCATTCCCATAATTCCCGATTGCGCCGTCCCGCCTTCTCCTGCAGGTGGCGAGGAAAAATGAGAGATGGGTTCAGAGACACCGTAAAATAACAAACCGATTCCCATCCCGGCCGAAAATAACATCGCAAACCAAGTCGGTCGGCTGAATTCGGGTTGTGAATCTTCTTTTCCTAATTTGATTTTTCCATATTTACTGAAAATCATAAACACGGCAAATATAAGGAAAAAGGTGGCGACCAGCTGATAAAACCAGCCGAATTTCTCAAGTACAAATCCTTTTGCTACTTCCATTGCAGATCCCAATTGTTCAGGTATCAATACCCCTATCAGGACGAAAATCACTGCAATTCCTACCGAGATCCTAAAAACGGACCTGTCCATTTGCATCAATCCTTTACTACTTTAATAGATAATTCTAAGTACTTAGCACAACTATCTATTAAACCATAAATTGAAAAATTAGAAAAAGAGCTGTGGCTTTCATATTTCGTCAAATTTCGCGGTATTCAACATGGAAACCAATTCATCCTTGTTAGCTATACAATTACTAGGGGATGGTGGTGAATGCTCACTCATTCTCCAACTGAAAACTCATTCACTGTCACAAACCAATCCTTTTCTTCAGTCCGGGACAAGAGGACAGGGTCATTGTCCCAGGTCGGCCAGGGCCGGTTCTTTCTATATTCCTAGTATTTTACAAATTTTATGGTAAACTATTCAAAGAAAATAGAATATTTATTAAAAAAGGGGCTGAAATCAGTGTTTCTGAGAAAAACGATAAAGGCAGAGAAGAGCCCTTTAAAAAAATCAATCCTGCTAACAACCAATCTGATTTTATGGATCATCTTACTTTCAGTTCTCTTTCTGTTGGGAAATTTTTTTTTGAATGTAAGTACATATGGTGTGGAGATAAGCATGAGAAGTACGGCTATTACGTTTGAAATGTTATCAAAACCTCTTTTTTCTCCATTGATATGGTCTTCGTATCCAGAAAGTACCGTTTATCATTTTGTGATTAACATTAGTGTATTTTATTTTGTATTCAGCTTTGGATTTTGGTTGAGACAGCATTATAAAGTGACGGGCACGATTTTATGTCTGATTTTCATTATCGCCGCGGGTATTTGGTATTATGTATATATTTTAAGCAATGCGGTGATTTAATTGCTATTTTCTCTGAGAAAATTGTTCATGATTAAACAAAATAAGGATTCTATTTTAAGGTGAAGAGAGTTTATATGGTCATCTATACATATTGCCCGGTAACTCGTCTTCACTAACCGGTGGTCCTGCCAGCAAGAATCACGACAATTTCTTTATTCAAAGAAATTTATGGATTAGGAGGCTATCAGTGTGCATCCAATAACCGTAATAGAAATTTTAATATCTGCTGCTTTTATCCTTATTCTTTTTGTCATCGTATTTCTATTACCAAAAATGATAAGAAGATTGAGTATCATTGCTGCATCCTCAATCACTGTACTATTGCTTTCATTCTTTGCCATTCGACCCTATTGGATTGATTATCAGGTATCCAAGAAGACGGAACACCTAAATCATTATCTTGAGGGAAAATACCCCGATGAAGAGTGGGAAATTAGCCGTAATAAAGGCAGGCAATACAACCCTTATCATTTAAGGGTTGAGTTCGAAAACGAAAAAGGCTGGATGTATACTTACTCAGTGGCAGATGAAAAGAATATCTGTCAAAGCGTTTGGACACCCCCGGAGGGCAGTCTCCCGAACGAAGGGGAACATTTTGAACGCTAGGAATGTGATTGAATTTAGACTAAAGTTGAAGTTCGGCCAGCAGTTTTTCTTAGGTTAGTTTAAAAAATGATTTAATAAAGTGGGGGCCACCCTGCTTTTTTTAAAACATGAAAAAAAGAGCCTCTTTATCAAAAAGCTTCCCTGAAACGGCTGGATTCACCGAGAAAAGGGATTAGGCACGTCCCGGGTCACCCAAATTCCTCTGCTTTTTAAATTACAAGCCACTTTCCGGATTTACGGGCCACTTTTTAGAAATACAAGCCACTTTTTTCATTTATCGACCAACTTGTCAAAAATCTTTGGGTCAAATAGGGGCCAGTCCCCGAGCCAGGTGCAGCTTTAGCGTAACAGGGGGCAGGTCCCAACTAGCGGAGCCTCTGCAATCAAAGATTATCGGTATTGATCCTTGGATAATCTTGTTTAAGAGCTGCTGCCGCCTTGGCATTATCATTGTGCCGATCGTTTTTATTTCCAATATCTGATGTACTGTATTTGTTGATGTCTCTGGAAGTTTTCTTTTTGTCATCCATCCTATCACCCCCTACCGGTAATATGCTCAATTTTCACTATGAAAATTTATATTTCTGGTGCCATCGGAAACAGGCCGGACTCCTTAATCAGGAATGTATTATGTGATATTGGAGACCCTTCTTAATAACAAGAAATGAGGAGTGGTCTTATGGATTTACATGGAAGTGAATTGAAAGACATGGCGCTGCATGCCATGCATACGCTAAAAGACAATATCACGGAAAGGTTTTATTCTATCGCTGATATTCCAAATTCTACAGTCCCGGAATTGGCTGAGTTTATCCAGCAGCACCCTGATACGCAGGTCACTAGGAAGCATTTACTCGGCAACAGTTACACTTTTTACAGACTGAATACGAACCACTATCAGTTTTACTTAGAGACCAGGGATGACCTGGTTTTACAACTCGATGGCTATTCAAATGGGAAGAAAATCGTTTCCCATCGATCTTATCGGGATTTTGATGATTTACATTCACCAATTAAATTGATGTGAGGATGGAGTGGGCTTTCTTATTAAGGAGAGCCTATTTTTTGTGGGAATTAACACTAAGAGGAGGAGGCTGTAGGCAGCTTCCATTCTTTTTGGATTTCCTGACTAGCAGCGGGGATCTGCTATCCGAAGAATGAATAGTGCGTACCCTAAAGCAGGGTTACGCATCTTTTCGTGGAATACATAGTAAATGGAAGAATTAACTTTAAAAGTGAGGTCACACCAATGTTCACTGCTATTGTTGCAAAAGTACTGCGCCTCCTGCCGAATCAGGCGAAAAAAACACCTATGCTTCCGCGGCAAGAGGTAGAGATGAAAAAAGATGTGTTGGTTGAAACATCTGTTCAGCCGACTCATATTTCCTTGTATTATCCGTTGGGAGCACAGCAGAAAAAGTTCCCTGTCTATATCAACTTCCATGGCGGAGCGTTCATCATGAATGAAAAGGAGATGGATGATCCTTATTGCCGCTTCCTGGCCAATGAAGCGGAATGTGTTGTTCTTAATGTGGATTATGCGAAAGCACCGGAGTACCCTTTTCCGAAACCGATAAAACAGGCCTATGACATTCTTCAATGGCTGAAGGGGAGGGCCGGTGAGTTGAATATTGATGAGGAAAAAATCATGGTTGGCGGACAAAGTTCAGGGGGGAATATCGCAGCCGCCCTCTGTCTCTACCTTGAAGAGAAAGGGGACGATCAGCCGCTGCTCCAGGTGCTGTCCTGCCCGATGCTGGATTTTGTCACTCCGCACGGCGATAAACCGGAACCGGATAAGTGGCGGTCCCGCTATCCTCAAGTGGCCCATTTTTTAAACATGTGTTATGTACCCGAAAAAGAACAAGCCATGCACCCTCATGCTTCCCCCGTTCGTGCTGAGGTGAGCGGCCGTTTAGCACCAGCCCTCATCCTCATAGCCGAGTTCGACGCATTCAGACCGGAAGCCGAATGTTATGCTGAGAAATTAAAAGCAGCAGGGGTAAGCGTCCACGATGAAAGATTCGACGGCTGTTCGCATGCTTTTACCCATCTGGGTCCAAAAGAAAGAGCGGAAGAGGCTTGGCAGTTGATTGCAGGGGAAATCAAAGCAGCGGCCGTATCATACAAACATTGAATCACCACCTTTGTAAAATGTGTTCTGCAGCACATCCAAAGTTTTTATGGAGGTTAACCAAGGGTAAAATAAGTGCTAAGATTACAGGCCATTTAATAAGAAAAAACTGATTTGCCGGAAGGAGATGCATGAGCAGTTGAAAAATAAAACCGTACTCATTATCGGAGGCGGACTCGGTGGACTGTCGGCTGCGATTTCACTTGCGCAGGCCGGATACGACGTCTCCTTATATGAAAAAAATAATCACATTGGCGGAAAGCTGAACCGGCTGGATCAAAATGGTTTCGGCTTTGATCTCGGCCCGTCCATCTTGACGATGCCGCAGATTTTTGAAAAATTGTTTGCAGCCAGCGGAAAATCGATGAAGGACTACGTCCAGATTGAGAAGCTGGATCATCAGTGGCGCTCCTTTTTTCCTGATGGAAATGTCATAGACTTATATGAAGAATTGAAGGATATGGAGGAGAAGAATCCGTCCTTAAGTGAAAAGGATATCCGTGAATATCAGAATCTGCTGGACTATTCAAAAACGCTTTATGACATGACGGATAAAACCTATTTTCAGCATGGTGTCGATCGGACGAGGGAAATCATGAAGCATACGGGTCTGTTCAGTGCGATTAAGAACTTTGATCTGTTTTCGACGGTTCACGGCGCGATTGACAAACGGATCAGCAATGAGCAGTTCCGCGATATGCTCTCCTATTTTATCAAGTACGTCGGTTCGTCCCCATACGATGCACCGGCCGTGTTGAATATGATGATTTACATGCAGCATGACCAGGGTGTCTGGTATGTGCCCGGCGGTTTGAACAAGCTCGCGGACGGCCTCGTGAAACTGGCGGAAGAAGTGGGCGTCAACTTCCACCTGGGCAGGCCAATCGTCAAACTTGAAAAGAAGGACGGCGAGATCACAGGGGCCGTGCTGGAAGACGGGACAACTCTGACGGCAGATTATTTTGTTTCCAACATGGAAGTCATCCCGGTTTATGAACGGCTGCTGGATGAAGACAGTCATTATATTAAAAAATTAAAAAAGAAATTCGAGCCGGCCAGTTCCGGGCTTGTGATGCATCTCGGTGTGAAAAAGAGCTATCCGCAGCTGCGCCATCATAATTTCTTTTTCGCAGAAAACATGAAGGAGCAAATGCAGTCGATCTTCCATCGCCGAGAACTGCCGGACGACCCGGTCATTTATCTGGTGAACGTCAATAAGACCGATCCGACACAGGCTCCTCCAGGACATGAAAATATAAAAGTGCTGCCTCATATTCCGTTTATCCAGGATAAAAACCCGTATACGCAGCAGGACTATGAACAATTCGCGGAGCGGACCCTGATCAAATTGGAAAAAATGGGCCTTGAGGGCCTACGCGAAAATATCGTCACAAAGGATATGTGGACACCGGAAGATATCAGAAGGACGTACGGCTCCGACCGCGGCGCGATTTATGGGACCGTGTCGGACAAAAAGAAGAATAAAGGATTCAAGCATCCGAAACAGAGTGAACGCTATGATAATCTCTATTTTGTCGGCGGGACGGTGAACCCGGGCGGCGGCATGCCGATGGTTACCTTGAGCGGCCAGCTTGTAGGGAAGAAGATTGTGGAGAGGGATGCAACTCATGCCTGAGGAGGCTTTTCTGCAGGCATTACCGGTAAGGCAGAGGGAGGATCTGTATTCAACAGGAAGCCCCTCACTTAAAACGCGTAAAGAACAGCTGTTGAAGCTGAAGACCATTTTATTGAAGCATGAAGAGGCATTTATGGAGGCCCTTCATTCCGATTTGGGAAAACCGGCATTCGAGTCGTTTTCATCTGAAATCGCCGTCTTATTGAACGAAATCGATTATGTATGCAGGCATCTGGCAAAATGGATGCGGCCGGTGCGGTCCCGGCATTTGAAAATGGGATATGTGGAAACGGTCAACAGAAACAGGCATCCACATGGGAGTGTCCTGATCATCGGTTCGTGGAACTATCCGCTCCAGCTTTCTTTGATGCCGGCAATCGGTGCAATAGCCGCCGGAAACCGATGCGTGATCAAACCATCCGAGCATGCACCGGCAACGGCCGGGCTGCTGGAAGAAGTCATGAATGCTGCCTTTACCCCTGAACAAGTAACCGTTGTGACAGGGGATGCAAGGACTGCGAGCCTGTTGACTTCATCACGTTTTGACCTGATTTTTTTCACAGGAAGCGGGGAGACCGGAAAACTCGTGGCCGAGCAGGCAGCTGGGCAGCTCACCCCGGTGATACTGGAGCTCGGCGGGAAGAACCCCTGCATCATTGATGAAAAAGGCTTTTCAGAAGCGGCTATCCGGGACATCGTCTGGGGGAAATTTCTTAATGCCGGACAAACCTGTATTGCACCGGACACCTTGTTTGTCCATGAGTCCATTTTTGAAAAAACGCTGAATGAACTTTCCGCTGTGATCTCCGCTTTCTACGGGGACCGGCCGCAGACGAACGGTGATTATGGCCGGATTTGTACCGATGCCCATTTTCAGAAGGTGCTCGAGTTTATCAGGCAGGGTGATGTCCGGCATGGGGGAACGCATGATCGCGACGATCGGTTCATCGCTCCGACCGTGGTAACGGATATGGACCCGGGAAGTCCGATTTTAGAAGAGGAGATCTTCGGCCCGGTCCTTCCCGTCATTCCGTATACGGATTTAAATACGTTATTATCCAGTGGAATGATCCAGCGGGATGCGCTTACCGGATATATGTTCAGTAAAGATAAGAATGGGATCCAGCTGTTCAAGGACCACATGCAGTCACCGACCATCAGCGTCAATCAAGTGATCCATCATGCCGCGAGTCCGCATATCGCGTTCGGAGGAAAAGGAAGAAGCGGCTACGGTGCTTATCACGGAAAGACTGGTTTTCTGGCGTTCAGTTATGAAAAAACAGATTACAGCGCGCATCATTTCATTCGTTTCCGGGGGAAGTTCCCGCCGTATTCGGAGCGGAATATGAAGGCATTGAAGAAGTTGAGGAAGTGGCTGTTGTAAGCGGAAAAGATTGGACACAATGGTACGTGTAGAGATTAAAGAACAAGGGTTTTGGAACTATCGGAGGGATGTACATGAGTAAGAAAGTTATTGTCATCGGTGCAGGTGTCGCAGGGCTTGCCAGTGCCATAAGATTGCAGCACGCGGGGTACGAGGTGGAAATCTATGAAAAAGGATCAAGGCCCGGGGGCAAAATGAACCGGATTGAACTGGATGGCTACTCATTTGATTTGGGGCCGAGTATCGTCATGATGCCGGATCTGTATCGGGAAATCTTTGAATTATGCGGCCGCGACCCTGATGAGTATATTCCCATGCAAAAATTGGACCCGATTTATCGAGCTTATTTCAGTGATATTCCCGACAAGCCTTTTGACATCTCCTCGGACCTTACCGAGCTCACAAAGACGATTGAATCGATCAGCGAAGAGGACACGGAAGGTTTTTTTCAATATCTGCATGAAATTTATAAACGCTTTGTCATCGCAAAGCATCACATCCTTCAAAGACCGTTCCGCAAGAGGTCTGATTTCTATAACCTTCCCATGTTGAAAAAAGCGTTGAAACTGAAGCCGTACGACACTGCCGATACGTTTATAGGGAAATATATCAAGAACGAACGGCTGAAGCAGCTGATCAGTTTTCAAACGCTGTACATAGGCATTTCCCCTCTTAAAAGTCCATCTTTTTACACCATGATCCCCATGATTCAATTTTTATATGGAGTATGGTTCATCAAAGGCGGCATGTATACGATGGCCCTTGGCATGGAGAGGCTCTTCAAGGAACTTGGAGGAACGATTCACTACGGTAAGGATGTGCAGGAAATAAACATTGAAAGTCGCAAGGCGGACGGAATCATCGTGGACGGCGAAAAAATGGCTTCGGACTATGTCGTCTGTAACGCAGACTTCCCATATGCGATGAAACATCTGGTGAAAGACAAGACGGCCAAAGGGAAATACACTGATAAAAAGATCGACAACATGAAATACTCCTGTTCGTGTTTTCTGTTATATCTCGGTATGGACCGGAAATATGAAGAAATCGAGCATGTACATAATTTTATTTTCAATGAAAACCTGAATCAGAATCTGGAGGACATTTTTGACGGAAAGAAACTGACGGATGCATCCTTCTATGTGTACATCGCTTCAAAAATGGATCCTTCCCTTGCACCCGAGGGGAAAGATGGATTGTATATCCTGATGCCCGTCTCGAATGTAGCATCTGCAAAGTATGAGTGGGACGAGGACACCATTTCTTATTACCGGAGCTACATTTTAAATGAACTGAAGAAAATCCGCGGCTTTGAAAACATTGAAAATGAGATTGTGACAGAAACGTGTACCACACCACGGGACTTTGAGTCGAAATTCAATGCCTATAACGGTGCGACGTTCGGGCTGCAGCCGAGCCTGGACCAAAGCAACCACTATCGTCCGCAAAGCAAGGCAACACATTGTGAAAATTTGTACTTTACCGGAAGCAGCACCCATCCCGGTGCCGGTGTCCCGATCGTGCTGTTATCGGCGAGGATCGCCGCACAGGAACTGGTACAGGATGATACAGGGGAGCCCTATGATTATTCGGTGAAATAACGGTTGATTTGGTGGAGTAGTGGCACGAAGATAAAGGTTAATCGGGTTGTGCGTTGATATGTGGATAAAGGCTGATCGGGTTGTGTGTTCACATGTGGATAAAGGCTAATCGGATTGTGTGTTCACATGTGGATAAAGGCTGATTGAGTTGTGTGTGGACATATAGTTAAAGGGTGATTGGGATTGTAGCTCACATATAGAGAAAGGAGGCAGGTTGTATGACAGCATCAGAAGTGATTAATCTCGCTATTGGTTTTCTGGCAGTGATGATCGGCATCATCATGTTCTGGTCTTTGCCGGTTCCCGGTTTCACCTCCAGAAAGACGGCCGGTCTCCCGTTTCTGTCCATCATCATCCCTGCCAGGAATGAAGAAGGCAGGATCTCACCTTTACTGCAATCTTTGCAGGAGCAGCGTTTCAAGCAATTCGAAATACTGGTTGTGGACGACGATTCATCGGATAAAACGGCTGCTGTTGCGGAAAGCTGCGGGGCGACGGTCCTGAAGAATAAGGGAGCAGGAAAGTCATCCGCCTGCTGGCTCGGTGCCGAGCATGCAAAAGGGAGCTGGCTGTTGTTTTTGGATGCAGATACTCGGTTCTCGAGTGTGGATGGAATAAGAAGTCTGCTGCATTTCTACCAGGAAAAAGGAGCCAGGGGCATCGTCGCGTTACAGCCATTTCATACAGTTGAGCGCTTGTATGAACACCTCTCCGTTGTCTTTAACATCATTGTTGTGGTAGGGATGAACCTGTTTACGATCTGGGGATCGCGGTTTAAGACCGCCGGCTCGTTCGGCCCGTGCATTCTATGCAACCGGGAAGATTATTTTTTGTCGGGAGGGCATAAAGGGATCGAAGGGGCCATCATGGATGATCTCGCCCTGGGGGAAGCGTTTCTTGATAAAGATCTCCCGGTCCGCTGCCTCGGCGGCAAAGGGATCATCTCCCTGCGCATGTACCCGGAAGGCTTGGGAAGCCTGATCGAAGGCTGGTGCAAAAGTTTCGCCGTCGGTTCCAAGTCTACCCATCCAGCCGTCATGCTGATGGTCATCATCTGGATTTCCGGCAGCTTAACCACTGCGGGGGCATTGATCACTTCTGTAATTGAACGGGACCCAGCCATGATGATTCTTAGTGGAGCATTGTATGTCCTCTATGCGCTTCAAACGGCGTGGTTTGCCCGCAGGGTCGGTGATTTCAGATGGGCGGTGTTTCCTTTTTACCCGGTATTGTTTTTGTTTTTTGCAGGGATTTACCTGTATTCCTTCATCCGGGTGAATGTTTTTCATTCGGTGAAGTGGAAGGGGCGGAAGATAAAGGTTTGAGTAGAGTGGGGACCGTTCCCGCTCTGGTTTTTGCTTTTAAGAAGCACGGAGACGGATCTGAATATTGTTCCCGCTTTATAGCAATACTAGCGAAAAAGAGGTTGCTGGAGTGGGTATATGTTGATTACTAAGGAGCAGGGAAAGCGGCTAAAAGAGTTACTGGATGTAGAAGAAAAGTTAAACACCTTGTGGGTGGACTACTGGAAAGACTTTTCAGGATTTGATACAGGCCCATTCTGGGTCATTATTTTGATGCTCGTTGCACCTCTTGTTCTCACTTATTTTAAAATAGATCGAACAAAGGCTTTTCACATTGGATTTTACGGGTTCAATATACATACATGGTTTACTTATTCGGATGCGATTGCAACCAGGACAGGCCATGTATATTATCCGTTTCAGGTGATACCGGTTTTGCCCCTCAACTTTGCCTTGGATGCATCCCTTGTCCCTGTCACCTTCATGCTGGTATATCAGTGGTGTATCAATCACAATAAGAATGTATTCCTTTATGGTGTATTAACGTGTGCTTTCTTCGCTTTCTTTTTCAAACCTGTCATGGCTGCATGGGAATTTATCAAGCTGGATAAAGGAATGAATTTCTTTTATCTCTTTCTCAATTATCTGGGTATTTTAATTATGGCGATTGTCATCACCAAGGTATTTATATATTTAAAACATCATCCAAAAAAGAAGCCGGCTTGATTGAAAATAGCAGGGCAATGGATCTCTGAGGGAAATAGAGCCTTAAACCATTTTGGTTTTAAGGCTCTTATTTTTGAGTGAGGCATTTAAAACGGGGCCCGGGCCGGAGATTTGGTTATTTTTGTTAATTTCAGCATAAAACGAAATTAGTCAGCATAAATCTTGAAAAGTCAGCATAAACTCATTTTTTTCAGCATAAATCGTAGAAATTCAGCATAAATCCTGAAAAGTCAGCATAAATCAAAATGGAACCCGGTTCTTAGGACTGATGCAAGCCGCGGAGGCGGTTTTGATGGCTTCCAGTCAAACGTTTCAAGCCATTTCTTTAAAAATACAAGCCACTTTCCTAATTTGCGTGCCACTTTTTGAAAATACGATCCACTTTCCGAAAATACAAGCCACTTTTCCGATTTATCGACAACTTGTCGAAAAATCTTTGGGAAACAAAGGGAAAAAGAGGCCGGTTGGCTGCCTGAAGAAGCCTATTTGAAGCCCATTTGAAGCCCATAAGAATGGGGACGGTTCTCACTCTGCCCAAAATAGAGCAGGATGAGAACCGTCCCCGGTTAACCAATCCCCTTCAAAGCCTCTTTATAACGCTGATAATATGCTTCCACATTATTCAACAGCAGTAATTCAGTATACAGGTATACTTTCATATTGAAGTTATTGAAATCAATGGTCGTAAGCTCTTGTATTTTTTTGATTCGATAATTTAAGGTGTTCGGATGGATGAACAATTCATTGGCGGTCTGTTTGCCCTTTCCGTCATTCTTCAAATAGACTTCAAGAGTTCTGAGCAGGTCTGTCTGTTTCTTGACATCATTCTTGATCAAGGACAATAAGTCATCGCTGTAATAGTCCTTTGAGGTGTTTTTTTCATAGAGGGCAGGCAGGTACCGGTAAATGCCCAATTGTGCGAATTCCCGCGGCATCGATTCAGGGCGCGGGCTGATGAAGTTTGCGGTCTCGATGACCTCTGACGCTTCCAGGAAGCTTTTCCTCATTTGATATAAGGTGGTGTATTCTTTTCCGACCCCGATCAAGAAGTTATAAAATTGTTCTTCGCCTGTTTGTTCTTTGACCTTTCTGACCAAATCCCTGGCTAATTCCAGCGAAGAAAATGGTTTATCCTCTTTGCCGTAGAGTACGAGGATCACTTGGTATTCGGTTTTCAACGTATAAATGGTTGTATTGAAGGTGAATTCTTGAACGAGCTTCTCAAGATGGTCGAGCATCGGTTTATATTGTGGTGATGTGATTGAATAAACGGCTACAGTGAAGCGTTCCGGCAATGTCAGTTTGACGAGGGATGCATCATGGCGCAGCTGGCTTTCGCTTCCGTATTCATGCTGCAGGAGATGCCACAATACCTCTTCTTTTTTGTCTTTTCTGAAGTTTGCCTTTGCGTAAATGTCATTGATCAGGTTTCCAAGGTGAGGGGAGATGTCTTCAAGGAAAGCAAGTTCTTCACTTTGGAGAAGACGGCCGGATTCCTGGACCCAGATATACCCTATCGTATTCCCAAGATACTTTGCGGCAATGACGACACGCTGGTGGAACCCCAGCTCTTCCATGGGTTGAACCCGGATCGGATTCGATTGTTTCTCGAGTCGGTGGACGATGCCTTCTTTTTTCAGCCGGTCGATGATGAAGATCGGACATTTTTTCGTGAGGATCGTCTTTTGCTGTGTTTGATCGAATTTATCGAAAGAGGAACTGTAAGAAATCAATTCAAAATTTTTGTTTTCGATGATCACGGGGTTGCCTAATTTTGAACTGATCAATTCCGTTGCTTTATGGATGTCTTCTGCTTGGAGGATTAAGTCTTTTAATTCCATAGGGATCTTACCTTTCCACGAGAGTTATTACCCCTATTATAGCGTTAAATTTTTGAATGAAAAGAAAAAGCCCCCCCATGATGGGAGAGCTTTTGTCATAAGAAGCTTATTCTTATTCTTCATCCATAAATGGATAGGCAATTTCTGTAGTCGGAGCAAAGTTTTCTTTGATGATACGAGGACTAGTCCAGCGAATCATGTTGAATACAGAACCTGCTTTATCGTTTGTACCAGAACCGCGGGAACCGCCGAATGGCTGCTGGTTGATTACGGCACCTGTTGGTTTGTCATTGATATAGAAGTTACCCGCTGCACCGGATAGGCGGCGCTCAAGGTGCATGATGGCTTCACGGTCTTGTGCGAAGATCGCGCCTGTCAATGCATACATGGACGCTGTATCGACTGCCGTCAATGTGTCTTCCAGTTGATCATTTTCATATACATAAATCGTTAATACTGGTCCGAAGATTTCTTCTGTCATTGTTTTAAAATTCGGATTTGTTGTCACAATGATTGTCGGTTGAACGAAATAGCCTTTAGAATCATCATACGTGCCGCCGGCAATGATTTCTGCTTCCTCGGAATCTGCCGCATAGTCGATGTAGCTTGTGATGGAATCAAAAGCCGGTTTATCGATGACTGCCCCCATGAAGTTCCTGAAGTCGCGGACATCCCCAACTTTAAGCTTAGCCGTTTCTTCAACTACACCAGCTTTCACTTCTTCCCACATGCTTGCAGGGATGTAAGCACGGGAGGCTGCCGAACATTTTTGACCCTGATATTCAAAGGCTCCGCGGACAAGTGCAGCGACCACTTTGTCAGCCTGCGCCGTTTCGTGGGCGAATACAAAGTCTTTTCCGCCCGTTTCCCCGACCAGACGAGGGTATGATTTGTAGTTCATGATGTTTTCCCCAACGTTTTTCCAGATGGTCTGGAACACACTTGTTGATCCGGTAAAGTGGAATCCGGACATACGAGGGTCCGTCAATACTACTTCCGATACTTGTGAGCCGCGGGAAGGGACGAAGTTGATGACCCCTTTAGGCAATCCTGCTTCTTCTAAAATACGCATGAAGTAGTAGTTTGATAGTACAGAAGTTGACGCCGGTTTCCAAACGACTACGTTCCCCATGATGGCAGGAGCAGATGGCAGGTTCCCTCCGATGGCTGTGAAGTTGAATGGGGAGATCGCCAATACGAAACCATCCAATGGACGGTATTCCAAACGGTTCCAGATATTTTTCATGCTGTCCGGCTGCATTTGATAGATTTGGTTCGCATAATCGACGCCAAAGCGCAGGAAGTCTGCTAATTCTTGTGCAGCATCAATTTCAGTTTGATAAGCTGTTTTGGATTGACCTAACATCGTGGCCGCATTGATGACATCACGGTACGGGCCGGAGATCAAATCAGCCGCTTTCAGGAAAATGGATGCACGGTGCTGCCATGGCATGTTGGCCCATGATTCTTTTGCAGCCAACGCAGCTTCGACAGCATCACGCAGCTCTTTTTCACCAGCTAGCGAGAAGTTAGCCAGTACATGTTGATGATCATGCGGCATGACCACTTGCTTCACTGTATCCGTTTTGATATTTTCTCCGTTGATGATCACAGGGATATCGACTACGGTATCGGATTGGCGCTTTAATTCTGCCTTTAATGTTTCTCTTTCTTTTGTACCTGGGGCGTATGTATTACCAGGCTCATTTTTAGGTGTTGGGATATTGAAAACTCCGTTACTCATTCTTTTCACGTTCCTTCCTTAAATTGTATTATCTACAAACTTATAAAACTACTTGCTTAAAATTCCCTTCAAGGCAAATGCGATATTTGCAGGCCGTTCCGCCAGCCGTCTCATGAAATACCCGTACCAATCCTCCCCGTAAGGCAGGTAAATACGGACGTTATATCCTTTTTTCACGAGATCGGACTGCAGTTGATTTCTCATTCCATAAAGCATCTGAAACTCGAAGCGGTCTTTCGGGATGTTGTGTTCTTTCACTAAACCGATGGTGTAATCGATCATCGCTTCGTCATGGCTTGCCACGGCGGTATAATGACCGTTCAAAAGTTGCTTTTTAATAAGATGTTTCAGATTCTCATCCACTTTTTGCTTTTCCGGGAAAGCATCTCTGCTTGCTTCTTTATATGCACCCTTTACAAGCCGCAAATATGGAGAGAACGGATGGAGGTCGTCGACATCCTGATCCGATCGATAGAGATAGGACTGGATGACCGTCCCCACGTTTTCGTACTTCTTCCGAAGCGTTTTGTAAACATCGAGGATGGCAGGACACCTGGATGAATCCTCCATATCGAGGGTCACCGTGATTCCATACTGCTTTGCCTTGGATAAAATCAATTCCATATGTTCCAAGACAAGGTCGCGGCTGATGTCCAATCCCAGGGATGTCAGTTTCACAGACATTTCAGAGTCCAGCTGATGATGAGCAATTGCCTTTATACTCTCGATACACTCGCGAACATGTTCACGTGCATCATCCACACAATCAACAAATTCACCAAGGTGATCGACTGTCACCTGGAATCCTTCCTCGTTCAATTGAGTGATCAATGGAATGGCCTGTGAAAAGGTTTGGCCTCCAATAATCTTGTTAGCCCCGAATTTCGTTCCCCAGCGTTTGGCCATTCGATCCAATGCCTTATTGTAAGAAAGATACAAGAAAAAGCGCTTACTTATGAATTCCAAGACTACCACACTCCTTGTATTGACATTGTTTCCCCTCAGTACAGGGTGACTAAACGGAAAATCGTTAAACTATTTCCTCTGTTAAGAAAATTATAACGACAATGGCTGATATGAAACAACGTGTTCCAACCACAATAATTTTACTGCTGATTTATGGTTTAGTCACAAAAGGGGATGGTCAGTAGGATGGGAACGGTCCCTAGATTAAGGTTCATAGCTGAAGTAAAAGAATTACCGGCTATCATATAAAAGAGTTTAATCTCAGGAGTGTTTTTGTGTTCTATGTTAAATGGTGTCCCGCTAAATTAGGCTTTTACATCAGTAACAATACCTATCAAGATGACATAAATTGTTTGGGAGTGTTCACATTTATAGTGAGCATTTACCAGGATTATAGAAAAAAGTTCAATTGTTTTGTTCCTTAGATGAGAGCCATTGGGTAATTTATTTGGGAGGTAGTGAAGATGATGAATAATTTTCACCATGAACTTCAAGGTCTGAATGTAGGTGATTTCCAGGCAACACAGCCTGTTTCCTGGGATCAACATATGTATGATCCAAATGACGAGCGGCTGTTCCTGGGATTCGGAGGCTGTTTTGGATTTGGTTTTTCATGCTTCTTCAGCTGTTTTGGCTGCGGTGGATGTTTCCGTTGCGGAGGCTGTGGCAGATGCGGACGCTGTGGCGGATGCGGCAGATGCGGTGGCTGCGGCAGATGCGGCCGCTGCGGGCGTTAAGCAGCTTTTAGAATATAGTGTTCAGAGGGACCCCTGTATGATTCAGTACAGGGGTCTTTATTTATTATAGGAAAGCAGATCTCTAATTGGAGAAATGGCCAGCTCCAGCGCCTAGCCCCTCGAGACGTTTCGGTCCACCCAATGAAGTCAAAGAGCGACTGCACCGGTTGGACCTGAAGCGTTTGTCGGGGCTGAACAAGGCGCTTGCGCTTTTCTTTATACATAAAGGACAAATTGAGATTCATAAGATGGTAATGACGGTCACCAAACAATTTAAAGGTAGCGGGGGAAGGAGGAGCGATATGGAAAAATTGGACCCTTCTATGCGCTTAAAAGTAAAGAGGGATACGTTTTACCTCCCAGAGCCGAACAGCGGTGTTTATTTTAGGAATAACCAATGCTCTTTCCGGATGGAAGGAAGCGGGATCGATCAGTGGGTTGAGAAGCTGCTGCCGATGTTCAATGGGGAGTACTCGCTTGATTATTTGACGAACGGACTGCCTGGTCCTTATAAAAACAGGGTGATGGAAATCGCGGAGGTTCTGCACGCGAATGGATTTGTGCGGGATGTAAGCAGGGACCTGCCGCACCAGCTGCCCCAACATGCAGTGAAAAAATTCGCGTCCCAAATCGAGTTTGTGGATAGTTTGGCAGATTCGGGGGCATCGAGGTTTGAAGCCTACCGCCATTCAAATGTCCTGGCAGTGGGATCGGGTCCTTTTCTGACTTCAATGGTTTCATCTCTGATTGAATCTGGAATGGCAAAGCTGCAGGTGCTCATTACCGATGAGTTGCCTACTAATAGAGGAAGGCTGTTGAAGCTGGTCGACCAAGCCCGTGAAACAGATCCGGAGGTTGATCTCCAGGAAGTCGGATTCAGTGAAGACGGATGGCGGGAGACCGTGAAGCCTTTCGATTCGATTTTATATATGACTCAACAAGAAAACCTAGAGGAATTGGAGCTGCTTCAAGCCATTTGCAGGAAGGATAAGAAGCTGTTTGTTCCTGCAATTTGCCACAAGCAGAAAGGCATTGCCGGGCCGATCATCCATCCTGATTCCGAGTCTGGCTGGGAATCTGCATGGAGCCGCATACACGCTAGTGCATTAAGAAAAGAAAATCAGTACCCTGCTGACTCGGCAATCCCTGGAGCGATGCTTGCGAATATGATTGTCTTTGAATTGTTTAAAGAGGTAACAGGAGTGACAAAGGCTAATCAGAGAAATCGGATCTTTTTGCTCGATACAGAAACACTTGAAGGAAGCTGGCATTCCTTTTTACCACATCCGCTGGAGAAAGGAAATGCAGCAGCTGAAGCTGTTCACAATCTTGAAACGCGGCTGGAACAGGGTTCAGAAAGAATAGACAGGGAAAAAATGCTGTATTTCTTCAGTCTGCTGACGTCAAAAGAGACCGGGATTTTTCATGTGTGGGAGGAAGGAGATACGTTGCAGCTGCCGCTTGCTCAATGCCGCGTCCAGCCGGTCGATGTATTGTCTGAGGGACTGGCTGAGCTGCTGGATGAGTTCATTTGCAGCGGCTTGACCCATGAAGAGGCACGACGGGAAGCCGGGTTAAGAGGAATAGAGGAATACGCTTCAAGGTTGGGACGTTCGATTATTCCTCATGGGGCAGATGAATGTATGGCCGTCGGAGCGGGGGCGACGTTTGCGGAATGTGTGGGGCGCGGTCTTCAGAAGTGTTTGACGGAAGGGCTTAGAAAAAGAGAGTCGGTTCGAAATTGTACCATTTCCCGTCTTCAATTAGATGCGGTTGAGGATGAAAGATGCCATTTTTATATAAAGTCACTGACCACGATGCAAGGTGAGCCGGAAGTCGGAATGGGTGAAGATGTGGCCGGTTTTCCTGTTGTCTATGTGCGGGGGGGAAATGGGTGGTATGGAAATGCAGGATTGACCCTTACGATGGCGCTGCGAAACTCTCTGCAGCACGCACTTTTTTATGCTCAGAACGATACGGATGCGTTCGACGCAAATCCCGTTGCCGCAGTGATAGAGGAAGGTAGTGCGGAGAGAATCACCATTTCTGGCTGTGAAGACAGGATTCAGCCTGAAGGCCTGAAAGAAGCAATTGAAACCTTGAAAAGGAATCAGAAGCAGTTAACGGTGTATGAACTGGATATGGAACCCGTGTTTAAACAGGAGCTCGAAGGCGTGTTTGCTGTGATGCTGCGAGAGGAGGAAATGCAATGAGTTCTTTCGTGGTGATTGTGGGAGAAGGGATACTTGCGGACCGTGTATGTGCGCAAATATCAGCCCGGTATCCCGTGTTCAGGCAGAGCAGTTTTGAAAAAAGATTCCCTGTACGGACGGACTTGGTGCTGGCACTGGATGATGCGTGGAATCCGGCTGTTCATCAACAGGCAGAAGAAGTGATGAGGGAGGCTGAGGTACCGTGGCTGAGGGGCTTTGTTTCGTTCGGGGAAGGTGTCATCGGGCCTCTCGTTGATCCAAACACCCCGGGATGCTCTCAATGCGCGGATCTGCGGCGGCTCCTTGGAGGAAAGGAACGTCATGAGATGCGGGAGGTACAGGGGAAACTGGCTGAAGACGGTGGGATAACGAGGGACCCGTGGGCGTCGAATACCGGTTTAGGGCACATGGCTCACATCATCGCGGCAGAAGCTGACAGGTTCCTACAGGGAGAAAAGGCACACTCGGAAGGGCAGGTATGTTTAACCGAATTGAAAGCCTTGAACAGCTCCTGGCACCCCTTCGTCCCCGATTCGTTATGCGGGGTTTGCAGCCGGATTCCGGACGATTCGCCTGAATTAGCCCGGGTTTCCCTTCAGCCGAGCCCGAAAATCGATAAGGGAAGTTTCCGCTGTACTCCCCTGGGCGAGCTGAAAAAAGTTCTGGTAAAAGACTATCTGGATAACCGGACCGGACTTTTTAACAGTAAAATGTATGACCTGGTGACGCCATTTGCGGATGCGAGTGTGAATATGCCGATGTTCTCCGGGGATGAAGGGACGGCCGGACGGACACAAGTCTACTCGGACAGCGAGCTAACTGCCATTCTTGAAGGGTTGGAGCGTCACTGCGGTCTGCAGCCGCGCGGAAAGCGGACAGTCGTCCATGAGAGCTACCGGAATGTGAAGGATCATGCCCTTGATCCAGTGAAGGTCGGCGTGCACACCGATGAACAGTACGCCATGCCAGGATTTCCATTTGCGAAGTTCGATGGGGACAGGGCGATTGACTGGGTGTGGGGTTATTCACTCATCGAAGAACGGCCGATTCTCGTCCCTGAACTCCTTAGCTATTACAGTCTGGGCTGCGGCTCATCCGGATTTGTCTATGAAACGTCCAATGGCTGTGCACTTGGAGGAAGCAGGGAGGAAGCGATTTTTTACGGAATCATGGAGGTCGTGGAACGGGATTCGTTCTTGTTGACCTGGTATGCAGAGCTCAACCTGCCGCGTCTTGATCCTTCTGCAGCTGATGACGAGGAACTGGAGTTGATGATAGAGCGGATGCGGACGGTCGCAGGGTATGATCTCTATTTGTATAATTCCACGATGGAGCACGGAATTCCAAGTGTCTTCGCGATGGCAAAAAACAGGAAGGATGAAGGATTGAATCTGATCCTTGCGGCTGGTGCCCATCTGGATCCTGTAAGAGCGGCAAAAAGCGCGATTCAGGAGATTGCCGGGATGATGCTGAATCTTGATGAAAAATTGGAGAAGAACAAGGCGAAATACGAAAAAATGCTGTACGACGATTCACTCGTAACGCAGATGGATGATCATGGCATGCTGTATGGATTGCCGCAGGCCGAGGAACGATTAGGGTTTTTACTGAATGACAGCCGGCCTTTGCGGAGTTTTCGGGAAGAGTTCAAAAGGACGTCCGAACACACCGATCTTACGGATGACCTGAAAGATATTCTTGCAGCACTTCGAAGCCGGAATCTTGATGTCATTGTCGTCGACCAGACCGCGCCGGAACTTGAGAAGAACGGCCTGCACTGCGTGAAAGTCTTGATTCCCGGCATGCTGCCGATGACATTCGGGCACCATCTCACCCGCCTGACAGGACTTGACCGGGTCCTTAACGTCCCTGCGGAACTGGGCTATGCCGACCGGCCGTTGACATTCGAGGAGCTCAATCAAAAACCGCATCCGTTTCCTTAGGATACTGGGGAGGTGAGGAGGAGGATGAGTCTGGAAGAATTTCTGCACAATCTGCAATTTAATATCGAGCGCGCCAATCAGCCGAACTGGGAAGCGGACTGGGAGGATGCGCCACTTCCCTATAAGCTGTACCGGGGACTGCCCGTTGTGCCATTGTCTCTTGAAGTACCGCTGTCACTCACCGGGAGCCGGCCGCCATTAAAGCCTGATTTAGAAAGGATCGGTCATTTTCTCTGGTATGTGTACGGCATCACCGGAGTAAGCCAGTCGGTGGATGGGGATGATCCCGGGGAAGAGGAGTCTTACCCCATCCACTCCTACCGGCGGTTTGCTCCATCCGGAGGGGCGCTCTATCCGAATGAACTATATATCTATTTAAAATTGGACGATTTACCCAATGGAATCTACCATTATGATGCCGCCCGCCACCGCCTCGATTTACTCCGGGAAGGGAATTTCGATTCGTACGTAGAACGGGCACTCGGCAATCGCTGCGACATCTCCTCCTGTTTCGGCACAGCCTTTGTCTCCACACGTTTTTGGAAAAACTTTTTTAAATACAATAACTTTTCCTATCGTCTGCAGGGCCTGGATGCCGGCGTCCTGATGGGCCAGCTGCTGGAAACGGCCAAGCGGTTTGGATTCGAGTCAGGGGTGTATGTTCAGTTTCTGGATTCAGCGGTCAACCATTTGCTTGGACTGGATGAGGAAGAGGAGAATGTTTATTCCGTTATCCCGCTTTCGGCTGCTGTAACGAATTGGACTGGAACCGGGAGGGGGGCGGAAGGTGAATGCACCGCTGAGGAATTATGCGGGGAGCTGCCCGCCATTTTTGCAGAACACTGTGAACGGTCTGAAAAGATTAGAGAGTTTCCTATGTTACTGGCGGTGAATGAAGCTTCTAAAATAGATTGTACAGGTGATTTCCGGAAACTCGGAAGCCGATCGGGGGAAAGAAGAGGAAAAGAAATACATCTTCCTGAAGTCGAGACCCTGGCGTATGATTTTGCTTCGGCATGCAAAAACCGCTACTCGCCGGAAATGGATTTTGCGATGGGTAAGGTCAGTCAGGAGGCGCTGGCGTCTTTATTGAAGGGAGCAACCCAGTCATACTCTTTTCGAAGTGACATAGACGATGTTTATAACGACAGAGAACCCCGTGTTTCGATTCTCGGCTGTTTGTATAATGTAGAAGGCATACCAAATGGCGCATACGAATATGACGGCAGACGCCATTTATTGCGGGAGATCGACACAGGGGATTACCGCCTGCAGCTGCAATCAGGTCTGTCACTTGATAACGTGAATTTGCTTCAGGTGCCGCTGTGCCTTCATATCATCGGGAACAAAGAGTACGATAAAGACACGTTGGGATACAGAGGGTATAGGATCATGCAGATGGAAGCCGGGATGCTTGTACAGCGTTTGCTTTTGCTATCGTCTGCCGTGGGGTTTGGCGGACATCCGCTGCTTGGGTTTGATACAACGTTGACGGATCGGATTTATAAACTGGAGTCACAGGGTCGGACCACCTTGATTCAACTGCCGATCGGGCCTTTTCGGGAGCGGGGGTGGATGAGGGGGAGTTTGTTGAGTTAGGGTAGACCACGTATAGACCACTGTAGACCACGGGGACAGGTACGGTGGCTTTTGGGGCCGGGGTACCTGTCCCCGTGGATTTCGAAGTAGAGTGGGGACGGTTCCCGCTCTACTTTTTATTTTCATTAGCAAAATCATTACCAGCTGCGGTCTAAAAGGGGAGCCGTCTCCGTTCGGATTTGGGTATTTTTGTAAAAATAAGCATAAAATGAAATAATTCAGCATAAAACTCAAAAAGTCAGCATAAACTCATTTTTTTCAGCATAAGCCCAAATAATTCAGCATAAATCCTGAAAAGTGAGCATAATTCGTAATGGAACCCCGGGTCTAAGGGGAGATGTGAGCCGCGGAGACAGTTCTTATAGCTGCCAATCATCTGATTCAAGCCAATTTGTGCTTTTTTCAGTCCACTTTTAAAAAATACGATCCACTTTTCCAATTTACAGTCCACTTTTGAAAAATACGATCCACTTTTCCAAGTTATCAACCAACTTGTCGAAAAATCTTTAATAACCGTTTCGGCCAGTACCCGAGTGCGGTAAAGCTATAGCCTGCAAGGGGGCCGGTCCTAAATCTCAGTAATCTATATATGCAAAAATTAATTAGTTTTTCATAGTAAAAGAGCTGCTTTTTTTTAAGGCAGCTCTTTTATGATTTTATAGAAAAAAATACCTATTTCCAAATTCCCCCTATCAGATTATACTATTCTAGATATTAAATACATAAACCTATTGGGGGATAAGTGATGAAGCGTTTACTTTCGCTAGTTTTGGTATTGGTTTTGGGCTTGGGATTTTTACCGGGAATGACGTACGCCGTCGAGCCTAATGAACCAGATTTTGAAGAGTTCTTAAAGAATATTGGGTGGGACAAGCAGGATTATATCGATTTTCTTGAAAGTAAAGAATGGTATTTGGAAGATTATGAGTCTGTGGAAGATTTAGGTACGCCACTTTCGGAAGAATCTATTCAGCTGGTACTACAGGAATTCGACCTGAGTCGTGATGAGTTGAATCAACTTTTAGTTGAATATGGAGATATAGAAGAGGGACAGGATGTGTTGGAAGGCACATGGATCATTTTTTCTGAAGAACTCCAAGAATATGTCGATTTTTATTTGAACGGTTGGGAAGGGACTCCGATTGATGAAGAGAACCTTATGCAGCTATTAAATGATTTTGGTTTTGACTCAAAGGAAGCGCTGGAGCAATTTTTAAAAGAAAATGACGATTCCATTGAAAACTATGAATATATTGAAGATCTTGAGCTCGCTGTTGATATCTATGTAAACGGTGAAGCAAATTTAGACGAAGTGTATGGACTCTTCACGGAAATCGGCCTGACGGATGAGGAACTTGAGAAGCTGTTTGCTCATTTTGAAACTCTTGCTATTGAAGATCCTGCTTTCCTGGATCAATTAATCGAGCTAAGCGAAAGAATGATGGTGTTTGAAGAATTTGATACCGCTGAAGAACTGACAGCTGAACAAATCGCAGAGCTTTTCGATATCTTTAATGACATGCTTGATCTCTTCCAGTTAGATACTAAGTATTACCTTGTGAAAGATGATGAAAAGCAAGTCATATCTTTTGAAACTCTGATGACAATGGACACTGCAAATGGGTATGATCTGTTAATGGAACTATACAATAAGCAAGGGGAGTTTCTTGCTGATCTGCTGCTGACGGCAGACATGTTTGGTTCTGATCTCATTCAGGAGACCGGAAAGGATATTAAGCAAGCAAAGGAAATTGTAACGGCTGATACTCCAAATGGATCGAAGCCATTAGTTAAAACAGTTAAAGGCGGCAAGCTTCCAAAGACAGCTTCTGACTATGTCGGCAATACTTTGGTGGGATTTGCATTTGTTTTAGTGGGTGCTCTCTTATTCAGGCGCTTTAGCGTCAGAGGACATTAAACTCAAATGAGAAAGATCAAACGCAGCAAGCGTCTGGTACCCCTTTTGTTGTCTGTTAGTTTCATTGTATTTGGAGCATGGTTTGCCGGGACGAATGCTTATACCTTCTTAAAAGGGTATCTGCTCTATAAAACAGGACAAGTAAATGCTGAAGATTATACAACAAAGCCTGAGTCGAAAGAGAAGGAACAAGAGAAGGAACAAGAGGAGGTCCCCCTTTATGCCGAGCGCCCTGAAAAGGGAGAAAATATTGGTGAGCTCATCATCCCGAAGCTTGAGGCAAAGCTGCCGATCTTTCACGGGACACATGAAGATGAGTTGGATAAAGGAGTGGGACATTTCGCCGGCAGTGTTCTGCCTGGTGAGGAAGATAATACAGTCCTGTCAGGTCATCGTGATACTGTCTTTCGTCAGATGGGTGAGGTGGGGATTGGCGACCTGCTTGTTGTGCAAACATCTGCGGGGGAATTTACGTACAAAGTAAAAAAAGTACGCATCGTTGACAAGGAGGACAGGACAGTCATTGTCCCAAAACCAAGGGCGACCCTGACTGTTTCCACATGCTACCCGTTTAATTTTATCGGGGCATCACCAGAGCGTTATATCCTTGTAGCAGATCTGATTGCGTCAAATAAAGAATGAACTGTTTCCCGAATAATGGAAATCCCTGAAAAGGTCCATTATTCGGTTTTTTTGTATTGGGCATTCTTTATCTGGGTGACTGATCTTTCTTTGTTTTAAGTAGAAGGGGGACTTATTTTAAAGCATTGGAGAGTCGCTTCCCAATTGGAAATACAAGGGTCATCCTTTGTCGGGGATAATTGGTTATATTTGTAAAAGTCAGCATATAATGAAATAATTCAGCATAAATCTCTAAAAGTCAGCATAACCTCATTTTTTTCAGCATAAATCCAAATAATTCAGCATAAATCCTGAAAAGTGAGCATAATTCGTAATGGAACCCTGGTCTAAGGGGAGATGTGAGCCGCGGAGACAGTTCTTATAGCTGCCAATCATCTGATTCAGCCAATTTGTGCCTTTTTCAGTCCACTTTTGAAAAATACGATCCATTTTTCGCATTAACAATCCACTTTTCCAATTTATCAACCAACTTGTCGAAAAATCTTTGATTTTGGGCTATACCTACGAGGCGGAGAAACTTTGGTTTACGGGGAATCAGTTCCCAATTCGAGGATTGTTTACTGTTAAGCAGAGTGTGGACGGTTCCCGCTCTATTTTGTTGCTGGACGGACGGACTCACCTTAATAGTAGAATAAGAGCCGTCCCTAACTCCCCCGATTAACCAAAAGATCCGCCCTTCACCTATATTAAGTGATATAATAAGTCTCTAATAAACTAGTAAAGGCGTAGATGAAAATGAAATACATATGGAAGCAATATATGAAAGTGCCATTTGTTTTGAAGATGTCTGTCGGCTTCCTTCTAGGGATTGCCGTCGGTTTGATTTTTAAAGCGGATGCTGAGATCCTGAAGCCATTCGGAACCGTGCTGATTCATCTTCTTAGTTTGATTGCGATTCCGGTTATTTTTCTTACGGTGGTGCAGGCGGTGAACAAGATGAGTGTCACGCAGTTAGGCCGGATGGGATGGAAGCTGATTCTCTATTATACGGCGACGACGGCTGCTGCTGTGTTCATCGGTCTTGGACTGGCCTTTTTGTTCAATCCTGGGGTGAATTTATCATTGCCTGATGCTCAGGTGGAAGAGCCGAAAACACCACACTTCTCGGATGTTTTACTTCAAATCATCCCGGATAACCTGTTTCAGGCTTTCGCAGGGGGAGACACCCTCGCGATCATGTTTCTTGCCGTGATCATGGGGATCGCGATTTCATGGATGAAGTTTTCTGCAGACAAAACGATGAAGGAGTATGGGAACCTTCTTGATAAGGTGTTTGCTGCCTTCAACGAAATGTTCTATATCCTTCTAAAAGGGGTCCTTGCTTACGCGCCGTTTGGTGTGTTTGCCATAAGTGCAGCCACATTCGGTCAGCAGGGATGGGAAACGATTCAATCTCTTGCGGGGTTCGTAGGAGTCTTTTATGTGGGGATCATCCTGCTTTGGTTAGTCGTTTATACAGGGTTTTTGAAGTCGTCAGGGCAGCCGGTGCTCAGCTTCTTCAAGAGTACGAAAGAAGCGTATAGTACCGCCTTTTTCACCTCAAGCAGCATTGCGTCCTTGCCGGTTGCCATACAATCGGCAAAGAAGGCAGGGATCTCTGAGAAGACGGCGAATTTTGCCCTTCCGCTCGGGGCCATCTTCAATTCAGACGGAGGGGCATTACGGATGGGTGTGTCCATCGTATTTGCGGCAAACGTGACAAACTTACAGCTTTCGGTCACGGATCTTCTGATGATCGTTCTGGTAGGGACTCTTCTCTCCATCGGAACCTCAGGGGTTCCTGCTGCGGGGCTCGTCACTTTATCAGCAGTGTTGACGATGTTCGGTTTACCACTCGAGATCGTAGCACTCATTGCCGGTGTCGATGCCCTCATTGGAATGGGCGGGACGGCTTCCAACGTGATCGGCGATATCGTCGGGGCTGCAGTTGTGGATGAACCTGAAGAAGAGAAAGTGGAAGTAGCAACGGTATAAAACGTAAAACGAATAGGGACGGCCCTCTCTTTTTTAAAATAGAAAAGGAAGAGAGGGCCGTCCCTTGTTTATTAAGACACACAAATTATGACCGGTCCTTCTAATATGAGATGGTCCTCATTAATTCGTTATCAAACTAGCAACCGTAATGCTGCATTTGGGAATACAACCAACCAATAGGAAATTTATGTTAAAATATAAGCGAGCCAAACTCTTTTATCATGATCATGGGCATAATATATTTAACCCTTTACATATTAAATCTAAAGATATTATGGATACACTAGAGATTTGGAAATTTATATGGGAGAAGATGAAATGGGGCATATTCCTAAAAAAATCAATGAATTGTTAGGTACATACTTTGATTCCCTTGAATTGAAAGCACCCAATTTACTTGAGGGTTACTATCTTTATGGTTCTGCATCATTAGGTGCATTTAAGTATGGGGTTAGTGATATAGATTTTATTGCAGTAATTAACCGGAAGTTAACCGACATAGATGTAAATATTCTAAAAGAGATTCATAAGAATATGCAAAGAAAATACCCAAAAGCAAGTTTAGACGGTTTTTATATAACTGAAAATGATTTGGTTTCTTTAAATTCAGGCAGTATTTCAGGTGTATATTTTAATGATGGAAAATTTAATGGATATAAAGAGTTCTGTAAAAACTCAATAGATGCTTATCAATTAAAGAAATATGGAATTACAATTAAGGGGCAAAACATAGAAGAACACTTCTATTCAATAGATTGGAATATCTTAATTAATAATATGAAAAATAATCTTAATACTTATTGGTTTGGCTGGTGGATTGGTTGTAAGAAATTCCCTTCATTTAATTACATAGGTTTACTATTTAGTATACACATGGTTGAGTGGGGGGTTTTAGGAGTTTCTCGTCTTTATTATACTTTTAATGAAAAGGATATTACATCTAAAGTTGGGGCGGGTGAATATGCATTAAAGGTGGTTCCTCAAAGGTGGCATAAGATTATTAATGAGTCTCTGAGGTTACGGAATGGAAACAAAAAGTCTTTATATAAATCTGTTTTCAAGAGACGAAAAGATGCATTAGACTATATTGAGTTTATGATTAAAAATTGTAATAATCTATTTCAATGATTACTGTTTTTTCAAGGGAGTCTTAACGGAAGAAGTTAGCATATCCTTAAAAACCCGGAGCCATCAGGTCCTGATTTGTAGATCTTTATTAATTTCTTAAGCAGGTCTAATTCATTTGCGAATTAGCCTGCTGTTTTCGATGTTATTTGTATTTTTCTCTTCCAAAACGGACGACTTACTCTTATAAAGCCTTTTTAATCTTTTTATAAAGAGTGTTAAGGCTCACTAAAGTACGTCTCTCCTGTTCATTCTCACCCAACTCTCTAAAAAGAAGAGTCAGCATAAGGCTCGTATCAAATTGGTAAAGCCACCTTGCCATTTCAGGCACTCGTTGAATTTCCTTGTCAAACTCGTGATATCCTTCTATAAATTCGCTGCTTAAGAAACCATATTCTTTAATTCTCATCAATTCCAGTACCGGATCGCCCGCCAAGGAATTTGTCCAATCAAAGATACCAGCAACCCTCTGGTTTCTGAATAGGATGTTTTCAGGGCGGATATCCATATGTAATAATCTGGATTTAGAAGGATAAGATTTGAATATTCCCTTTAGTTCTTCCTCATGTGGAAGTGAAAGTGATGAATTGAAAATCAATTTAAACTTTTTTACATTTTTGATCAGTCGTTCTGTTATCGCTTCGTGTGCATCACGCAGGAAAACAGGTGGAACTTCTATTTGATGCAGCTCTTTTACAAACCTCCCCATCTCCTTTAAGGGGGCTTCATTATTGCGATCACCAGAGACATACTCTTGAATCATGAAATCGACTTCTTCCCCTTTATGGAAGAGATAGATTGTAGGAGCGGGCAGGTGATGCTGATAGCAAAACGTCGTTAATTTATATTCTTTCTCAAGTCCTGCTCTCGAAGCACTTCTTTTTGTCTGATCCCTGCTCATTGTATCCCATGGTACTCTGATCACCACTTTGCCCCATTCAAGCGTCTGACCGATCAGAACACAATTTTCTACTCCTGAAGCAAATGGGTGAATGCTGACCAAACTGCATAGATGCTCACACTCTTTTGTAACTTCTCTTATAAAAACGTCTACTACCTTACTCATAGTTCTAATCCTAATCTCCCCTATCAGTTTGTGATACTATAATTATATAAAAGGAAACTATAACCTTTATTTCTTTTATTTTACAATAATATTATTTCAATGAATAATCCACAGTAGAAAATCTTATTTTAAGGCGGGATATGATGAAAGCGATTATTTTTGACTTTGACGGAACACTGGCTGATACGTTACCGGTTTGCTTCTATGCATTTCAATCTGTATTCAAGGAATTTGATGACATCGAAGTTACTTCCGATGAAATCAAGTCCATGTTTGGGCCATCAGAAACAGGCATTATTAAAGAAAATCTGAAGAATTCCAACTTTGATCAAGCAATTGATATGTATTATCAGAAATACAAAGAAAAGCATGCAGATTTGGTCAAGGCCAATGAAGAAATGAACGACTTGCTTCATTCATTAAAAAAACAAGGATACAAACTAGGGATTGTAACAGGTAAGGCAAGAAAAAGTCTTGTCATTTCACTGGATCATCTCGAAATGAATGAACTATTTGACGTCATCATTACCGGTGATGACGTGTCAATTCCGAAACCTCATCCCGAGGGATTGAAACAGGCATTGTCATTGCTTAACGTAACCAATGACGAAGCTCTATTTATAGGCGATAGTGATGCTGATATTAAAGCTGGTAAACAAGCAAACGTATGGACGGTCGGAGTCCAGTGGCTGCCGAATTACCAGACACAGGATTTTAGTGTTCAACCAGATCAAACATTTAATCGTGTAGGTGAATTCATTGAATCACTTGCAGGTGAACGTTCTTAATTCGATCACAGGTGTATCGTATGAAAGTCAGGTAAGAAAGGAAGCTGCCTTTTAGAAGAAGTGGGGTACCAATTTAATGGGATGCCAAATCGGGGTTCAATCGCAATAAAAGGAAGTGTCGATAATGAAAATGACTATTGGTATTTTTTTTAACTGTGCTAGTAGTATTGTCAGGAGCTTGCTCTAACTCTGATGAAAGTGTTAAACCAACTATGACATCGACAAATAAGGAAGATCAAAACACGGTCTCCGCTAGCGAATCAAGAACGGATGGTAATGAGTATAATTCCTCCTTTTCGGAAGAGTTGGAAGCCGGTTTATTTAGACATGCGGTTAACATGTCTAAAGAACTGATTAGTATCAGAGTGATTATTTTTTCATGAGTCAGTCTCCTTTTCAATGATTATCTAGCAGTTTACCGAAATGATTACAATTTGTAAATCATAATCATTACGTTTTACGAAAAATACTTGGTCTTCTTATAGGGAAGAAGTTGAGGGTGAAGCATGTGACATCTGCTCTATTTAGAATTGGTCAAGTCTGTCAATCTACCCGTTTTCCCTGCAAAAAGCGATTTATCCAAATAAAGAAGAGATTGACAGATACTTGGTAAGAGAATAGTATAAAACAGGTAAATCGTAATCATTACGTTTTATGCGCGTTCGAGTCTATGTGAGGAAGGCAGGTTCCATCTGGGAAAAGAAGTGGGACTATCAAAGGGCATCTGATCGCCTCCCACTTACTGAAAGCGAATTCTCGCAAGCAATGGAATGTAGGTTTTATCCAGATTACATTTTTTTTGGGTTGTAAATCGTAATGATTACGAATTAACCAATGAATTCAGAGGGATGTCAATGAAGCAGGAAGTCGATTTTGTTAAATTCAACCCGACTGAGAACATGACCGTCCTTGTGAAGACAGCACACGCTTTTGAAGATTACGGTCATATCGCCTCTAAGCTTATGTCTTATGACTGTGTGCATGCAGAGCAGGTGGGATTCATTAAGAAGCCCGGTGATGCTTGTGCGGATTCATCCTTATGGATGGCCGGAGGGGAATTCTGCGGGAATGCTTGCATGTCGTTGGCAGCGTTCATCGCTGCGGAGAGGGATATAGTTGACGGCCGCCAAATGGTCGTGAATGTGGAGGCTTCGGGGACGGAGTTGCTGGTCCGGTGTCAGGTCAGACGGGAAATGAACCGCTTCATCTGCCGGTTGGCGATGCCGCTGCCGGAACGCATCGAGAAACGGAAGAAGATTGAGGGACGTCCGTTTGCATGTACTGAGATCCACTATGCAGAGGCGGTTCATCTCATAATGGAAATCGATGAGGTTGATACAGCCATACGTCAGTATGCAGAAACGTTGGCGTTGACGGTCGGTGCGGGATATGAAGGGAAGCTTGTGGGAGTGATGATTTTCAAGCCTCAAACCGGGGAGCTTCTTCCACTCATCTATGTCCCGGAACTCGACAGCATGGTCTGGGAACGGGGATGTGGTTCTGGGACCGCTTCACTCGGTGTGTATCTTTCCTGGAAAAATAAAGGTGGTATTTCAGCCTTGATCAAACAGCCTGGCGGGATGATGAACGTGACCTGTGAGTGGGAAAACGGGTCCGTCACATCGGTTGACATTGAAGGGAACGTCGAAATCGTGGCGGAAGGAAAGGCGTATATTGATGGAGCTCTTCCTTCATTACCGTGAGTACACATTATACTTCATTCAACATTGGCAACTAGGGAATTGAAGGGGGTGGATGCCTGGCATATGTTGAGCCAGGCTCAAAAGGACTGATTTGAGCCAGGCACAAAAGGGGTGGTTTGAGCCAGGCACAAAAGGGGTGATTTGAGCCAGGCACAAAAGGGGTGATTTGAGCCAGGCACAAAAGGGGTGATTTGAGCCAGGCACAAAAGG